>NZ_CP030047.1:4800000-5500000 GCF_015291625.1 Bradyrhizobium sp. CCBAU 53421 | reverse complement strand
ACGGCCTCAAATCCTCGACCACCAGCGCGCCGGTGGCGAGCGCGGCCGGCACCGTGTCGGCGGTCAGCGCATGCGCCGCGGTCGAGCGCGCGCCGGCGCTCTCGGCCCAGATCGCAGCGAGGTGACTTTTGCCGGAGCCGTCGGGCCCCACCAGCAGCATGATTCGGTTCGGCCAGTCCGGCCAGCCGTCGATCAGCGCCAGCGCGGCCTCGTTGGCGGGCCCTTCGAGGAAATCGTCGCGGGTCAGCTTCTCCTCGTGCGGCAGGGCCAAGGCCAATTGACGAGGTTGAACGCTACCGGCCACGCAAATCTCCAAACCACTTCATGTTAGCATGATCCCAGCGCAAACGCCTGGCGTTTGTCGCGGGAAAACCGCTTTCCACTTTTCCGGTTCAGGCGCTACCGAGCCTCGATCGTGCTCATGTGCCGCACCCACTCCACGAGATAGAGGGACACCGAGCCCAAAGTAAAGATCGTGACGAGGCCCATCAGGATCAGGTCGTAGGGATGCGGCTGAAAGCCGAAGCCGAGCGAGGCCAGCACCAGCGCCGCGAACGCGACCTGCGCCACCGTATTCAGCTTCGACACCATCAGCGGCTTCATCTCGACCGGCTTGTCGAACAACCATGACACAATCACGGCGGAGACGATCATGATGTCGCGCGACACCACGAGAATCACGATCCAGCGCGGCACCGCGCCCCAGATTCCGAGCGCGACATAGATCGACACCAGCAGCGCCTTGTCGGCGAGCGGGTCGAGCAGGGCGCCGAGTTCGCTCGCCATGTTGAAGCGCTTGGCAAGGAAACCGTCGACCGCATCCGAGACCCCGGCGATCACGAAGATCGCGAACGCGATCTCCATCTGGCTCGACACGATGGCCCAGACGATCACCGGCACCAGGATGATGCGGGCGAGGGTGATGATGTTCGGAATGCTCAACTTGAATCGCTTCCCGGCTAGAAGCCTGATTTTACTCGATATCCGGCTCTTTTGCGCGGCGGCCGGGTGTTATCTACATAGTATCGCGGCTAGCCGCCCGCGAGCCATTGCGCGGGGGCGGAATTCCTCGTAACCAGCCCCTTATCATCTGGAATTGGGCATGACCGAGCGCAAAAACGGGCTCACTTACGCGGATTCGGGTGTCGATATCGACGCCGGCAATCGTCTGGTCGATCTGATCAAGCCGATGGTGCGGGCAACTGCCCGGCCCGGCGCTGACGCCGAGATCGGCGGATTCGGCGGGCTGTTCGACCTCAAGGCCGCGGGCTTCAAGGACCCTGTCCTGGTGGCCGCGACCGATGGCGTCGGCACCAAGCTGAAGATCGCGATCGAGACCGGCATCCACAGCGGCATCGGCATCGACCTCGTCGCGATGTCGGTCAACGACCTTGTCGTGCAGGGTGCGGAACCGCTGTTCTTCCTCGACTATTTCGCCTGCGGCAAGCTGCATCCGGAGGCCACCGCGCAGATCGTCGCCGGGATCGCCGAGGGCTGCCGCGAATCCGGCTGCGCGCTGATCGGCGGCGAGACCGCCGAGATGCCTGGCCTCTACAAGGACGGCGATTACGACCTCGGCGGCTTTGCGGTCGGTGCGGCCGAGCGCGGCACCTTGCTGCCGACCGGTGATATCGCGGCGGGCGATGCCGTGATTGGCCTGGCGTCCTCGGGCGTGCACTCCAACGGCTATTCGCTGGTGCGCAAGATCGTCGAGCAGTCCGGCGTTGCCTACGATGCGCCGGCGCCGTTCTCGCCGGTCATGACGCTCGGCGCGGCGCTGCTGACGCCGACCAAGCTCTATGTGAAGTCCTGCTTGCGCGCGATCCGAGAGACCGGTGCGGTCAAGGGGCTCGCCCATATCACCGGCGGCGGCTTCACCGACAACATCCCGCGCGTGCTGCCGAAGCATCTCGGCGTCGGCATCGATCTGGCGCGGCTGCCGGTGCTGCCGGTGTTCAAATGGCTGGCGGAGCAGGGCGGTATCGCCGAGCTCGAGCTGCTGCGCACCTTCAACTGCGGCATCGGCATGATCGCGATCGTCAAGCGTGATGCGGTCGATGCGGTGACCGAGGCCTTCACCGCCGGCGGCGAGACCGTCACGCTGCTGGGCGAGGTGATTGAGGCCCAAGGGGCGCACCAGGGCGAGCATCGCGTGGTCTACAACGGTCATCTCGATCTCTCGCGATGAAGCGCCGCACAGCCATCCTCATCTCCGGCCGCGGCTCCAACATGGCCGCACTGATCGAGGCTGCGAAGGCTGCGGATTTTCCGGCCGAGATCGTGGCCGTGATCTCCAACCGCGCCAACGCGCCCGGGCTCGAGAAGGCAGCCGCGAGCGGCATTCCGACGCTCGTGATCGAGAGCAAGCCGTTCGGCAAGGATCGCGCAGGTTTCGAGGCGGCGCTGCAGAAGGCGCTCGACGACAGCCAGGTCGAGCTGATCTGCCTTGGCGGCTTCATGCGGCTGTTCACCGCCGAATTCGTCCGGCACTGGTACGGCCGGATGCTCAACATCCATCCGTCGCTGCTGCCGTGCTTTCCCGGCCTCGATCCGCACGGCCAGGCTCTGCGTGCAGGGGTCAAGCTGTCCGGCGCGACGGTGCATTTCGTGATCCCGGAGACCGATGCCGGACCGATCGTGATGCAGGGCGCGGTCACCGTGGCCGACGACGATACGGCGGAGACGCTCGCCGCACGCGTGATCACCATCGAGCATCGCATCTATCCGGAGGCGCTGCGGCTTCTGGCGTCTGGCCGGCTCAAGCTGGAAGGCGACCTCTGCAAGACGCAGGGCAGCGCCGCAACCGACAGCACGCTGATCGCGCCGGCGCCTTAGCGCGCGATTGCACGAAACGTCCCCCGGGGTGATGCGGCCGGGGGAGGCATCAGGATGAATCCCGCTAGCCGTAGCGTTCAGTGAACCTTGAGGTTCTCTGCCGACGCCTTGCCGCGATTCTCCACCAGCTCGTACTCGACGGTCTGGTTCTCGTTCAATGTGCTGAGGCCTGCGCGCTCGACCGCCGAGATGTGGACGAACACATCCTTGTCGCCGACTGCCGGCTTGATGAACCCGTAACCTTTGGTCGGGTTGAACCATTTGACGGTACCCTTCGGCATCGTCTCTCTCCCAGTCTAGACATAAAAAAGACGCGGCCACGTTTTCCACGTGCCACGCCACAAGCGGGCTTTCCGCTGTCTGTTCAATTCCCGGGTCTCTATATCCAAGGTCTTCAAGTCCGAAGTTTCGCCTCTCGAAGCCTTGGCTATCAACGTCGTGAAACGCACAGTCGAACGGCCGCAATCCGATTGTGAAGGGATTGCAACACGAAATCCGCGCCGTAGCAAGCGCGGTGGTTTCGCGAGACGCAACCTCAGCCTGTGCCGGTCGATTTCTGGCGCGAAGTGTTCGGCCACTGGCCGACGGTCGGGGTTCCCCTTCGCGTTGCAACGCGGCGTGCTAGCCCCGATCCACCCGCACCACGCGGCCCTTGTCGATCGCGAGCGCGAGCTGGCCGTGCTTGAGCTTGAGCGCCGCCTCGCCGAACAATTCGCGCCGCCAACCGTGCAGGGCGCCGACTTCGGCCTGATCGCTGGCCGCGATCTGCTCGAGATCGTCGACGGTGGCGATCACCTTGCTGGCAACGCCGTGGCGCTCCGAGGTCATGCGGAGCAGCACTTTCAACAGCTCGACGGTTGCCGCGCCGTTGGAATTGTTTCTCGGCTTTTCCAGCTTGGGCAGCGTCGCCTGGTCGCGAGCCAGCCCGCGCTGCACGGCGGCAATGATGTCTGCCCCCCATTTCGAGCGCTCGAAGCCCTTCGGCAGCGAGCGCAGATTGCCGAGCTTGTCCAGCGAGGTCGGCGCATGGGTGGCGATGTCGCCGACCGCATCGTCCTTGAGCACGCGCGAGCGCGGCACGTCGCGGCTCTGCGCCTCCTGCTCGCGCCAGGCCGCGACCTCGATCAGCACCGCGAGCTCGCGCGGCTTGCGGACGCGGGTCTTGAGCCGCTCCCAGGCGCGCTCGGGATGGAAGTCGTAGGTCTTCGGCGAGGTCAGGACCTCCATCTCCTCGCTGACCCAGTCGCTGCGGTCGCGCTTCTTCAGATCGGCATCGAGCGCCGCGAACACCTCGCGCAGATGGGTGACGTCGGAGACGGCGTAGTGCAGCTGCTCCTCGGTCAGCGGGCGGCGCGACCAGTCGGTGAAGCGATGGGTCTTGTCGGGGCGGTGGCCGGTGACGCGATCGACCAGCTGGTCATAGGCGATGCTGTCGCCATAGCCGAGCACCATGGCAGCGACCTGGGTATCGAAGATCGGATGCGGGATCGTGCCGGAGAGATGCCAGACGATTTCGATGTCTTGCCGCGCGGCATGAAACACCTTCAGCACGGTCTCGTTCGACATCAGATCGAAGAACGGCTTGAGGTCGATGCCGGGCGCCAGCGCGTCGACCACGACGGCTTCATCCGCGCTCGCCATCTGCACGACGCAGAGCAGGGGATAGTAGGTCGTCTCCCGCAGGAACTCGGTGTCGACGGTGATGACCTTGTGTTTGGCGAGCCGGTCGCAGGCGGCGGCGAGGTCGGAGGTCGTGCTAATCAAATCCATGAAGTGTCCATAACGGCTTGACCACACGCGTTCTGCCGAAAGGGCAGCTATGTCAAGGGTCTTGCAGGGATTTTGGCCCTGCACGGGGTGAGGGACAGGGCATTTTTGAATTGATTGGGCGCGATTCGGGGGCGTTTTCGGGCCGGTCGTGCCGGGAATCCGTTGGTTGTCCTGGCGAAAGCCACCTTCGATGTCATCGCCCGGCGCTCCGTCCACTCACTTGGCCGGAGCGATCCGGCTTTCCCTGCTCGTGCTCTCCCCGGTGAGACTGGGCTTGGTTGTCGCCGCCTTCGCAAGACGCTTGCACGCTTTACGAAACGACACCTGCCGCTAGGACACACCCCGCGAGTAGCTTTCGCAGTCTCAACGAATGCGGCTCACCCGACGAACGTCAAGCATGCGGGTGCGGCACTTGGACGGTGATGACACGCGGGAGTATATAGGGATGTCTGTGATCTTCCCCTGTCGACCCGGACTTGCTGTCGGCTAACCTATTCCGGCCCCCGACGCGAGGCTCCGACGGATGCAGCTATCGCGATCTCAGAAGCAGCCGAGTGAGGGTCGTTCCGATGGAGCTCCACTACGCGAACCAGATCGAGGAAACGATCGAGCGCGATGTCCGGCTTGACCTGTTCAGAGGGCTCGGCTTGTGGATGATCTTTCTGGATCACATTCCCAATGATGGAGCTATCGGCTGGATTACGCTACGCAACTACGGCTTCAGCGACGCCGCGGAGTTCTTCGTTTTCATCTCGGGTTACCTTGCCGGTTTCATATACGGCCCGATCATCGCTTCAGGTTTCCTGCTGTCCGCAGCGAAGCGGCTGTGGACGCGGGCTGCGCATATCTACGCAGCGCACATCATGCTGTTCCTGATCTTCACGGCCCAGGTCGCGAGAACCTCCCGACGGCTCGACAATCCGATGTATGAAAACGAATTCAACGTTTTCAATTTTCTCCAGCATCCGGATATCCTGATCGGGCAGGCACTCACCCTGCGGTACAAGCCCGTGGATCTCGACGTGCTGCCACTGTTCATTGTCTTGCTGCTCGCCTCCCCACTGGTCATCTGGGGCTTGGTGCGTCGTCCCAATCTCACCTTGCTGGCTTCGATTGTTCTCTACGTGCTGGCACGATGGTTCGATTGGAATATCGCATCCTATCCACCGGGCACAACGTGGTACTTCAATCCATTTTGCTGGCAGTTGCTGTTTGTCTTCGGCCAGTGGTGCGGGGTTGGCGCATCGTCCCAGATCGCCAGATTTATCGAGTCGCGGATCGTCGCGGCGGTGGCGATTGCCTGGCTGATCTTTGCGTTCCTGATCGTGATGACCTGGCATTTCCATGCGCTGGAGGCGTTCATACCGCGATGGATGATGAAGCTCATCTACCCGATCGACAAGACAGATCTGGATATGTTGCGTTTGACCCACTTTCTCGCGCTCGCGGTCGTTGTCCATCGCCTGATTCCGCAGGACTGGCCGCCGCTGAAATTCAGATCATTGCGTCCACTAACCTTGTGTGGCGAGCATTCGCTTCCGATCTTTTGCCTCGGGGTCCTGCTTTCGTTCTCCGCGCATTGGGTCTTGACCCAATACAGCGGTGCGGTCATCGCACAGCTGGTGGTGAGCGCGGCCGGAATCGCCATCATGATCGTCGCGGCGTGGCTGTTGCACCGCGCCGACAACATTCCGAATTTGTTCGTCGATGTGACAAATGCAGAGCTTCGACGGAAGATTGGCGACCGAACTAGCTTGATAAGCAACAAGGAACTGTCTTGATCGCGACGCTGCCAGGGGCTGCTACCAGCGAGCTGTTTCAAATCGCCTCTGACAGCGCCGATGCCGTGTTCTGCGCCGGATTTGCGAGCACTCGCTGGTCGCAGCGCTGAGCAGCAGAGAAGTGCCTTTGCAACGACTGGATGGGCGCAATGCGCTGACATGCGCGGTCGGGCAAATCAGTGATTGGCGATCCGCCCGGCCTCGATCGCCGGGGTGCTGTGGCCCGGATCGACCCGCGTTTCGTGCGCGCGAATGCGCGACGGCCAGCCGTGCCGTGAGGCTAGCATCGTCAGCTTGTCCCTGACGAGATTATGCGTCGGACTTTCCAGGAAGCACCAGACGAACCATGCCAACGCGACCATGCCCGCCACCACGAGCGCGGTCGAGAGTGCGTCCGGCACTGGCGTCATCAACAGCAGGAGCACATAGCCGAGCTGAAGGTGCAGCAGATAGAGCGGATAGGTGATGCCGCCCACGGCCCTGACCAGGCTGTCCGGCAGCGGCACGGTCTTGATGCGGGTGGCGGCGAACACGATGCCGAGCGAGACGATGCAGATCATCGTGACGACGCGCGGATCGAAGCTGCCGTGGGTGTGGACGCCGAGCCGCTCCAGCTTGTGCACGGCCTGGAACGTCGCGGTGCCCATCGCCAATGTCAGCAGGCTGTAGAGCCGCGTATCGCGCCGTCCGCGGTAATGTTCATAGATCAGGAGCCCGACCGCGAAGAAACCGCTGTCGTCGGCCATGAACAGCTTCTCGAACAGCGGCACGTCCAGCGTCAGTTCGTTGGCGAAGGTGACGGCGATCCACGCCACGATGATGGTGTCGATCCGCCGCGGGAAGATGCCCCAGGCCAGGAACAGCGCGACCCAGCCGTAGAACACGACCTCGATCACCAGCGACCAATAGGCGTCATCCATGTAGGGCTGACCGAGCATCGGCGCTGCGATGAACAGGTTTGCGAACCATTGCTGCCATGTCGCGCGGAAATACGCATGGCCCAGCAACAGCGTCGCGAGGAAGGTCAGCGTCATGCAGATGACGAAGGTCGGATAGATCCGGCTGAAGCGGGCGATCGCGAAACCGACCGGCGTGCGGCCTTCGGCCGAATAGGCGATGACGAAGCCGGAGATCGCGAAGAACACGGGGACGCCGAGGAAGCCGTATTGGGCGACCGGCGCGAGATACGGCATCGCCACCATTTGCGCGCCGTGCGATGCCACGCCCCAGAAGCCGTAATGGTACAGGATCACGGCCCCGACCGCGGCGAGCCGCAGCAGGTCCAGCACGGGAACCCGGGTCGGAGCCGGTTGTTTGGGTACGATCGGCATTCGGCCGCGATGATGGCGGCGAGGCATGAAGGCGTTCTTAATCCGCCCGGCGAAGGCCGGGGCGGCCGTTCACGATTGCAGGAGCGCCGTGGCGATGCCGGCGGCCGCGCTGAGCACGACCACCACGAGCGGAGGCGCGCGCCATGCCGTGAGCAGGACGAAGCCGGCCAGCGCGATGCCGAAATCGAGCGGACGCTGCACGCTGCTGGTCCAGACCGGATTGTAGAGCGCGGCGCCGAGGATGCCGACCACGGCGGCATTGACGCCGCGCATCATCGCCTGCGCCGCCGACCGCTTGCGGAAGCCATCCCAGAACGGCAGCGCCGCGAGCAGGACGAGAATGCCGGGCAGGAAGATGCCGACGAGGCCGACAATCGCGCCCGGGACGCCGCCGATCACGGCACCGAGATAGGCGGCGAAGGTGAACAGTGGGCCCGGCACGGCCTGCGCTGCGCCGTAGCCGGTCAGGAATGCGTCGTCGCCGATCCAGCCCGGCGTCACCACGGCTTCGCGCAGCAGCGGCAGCACGACATGGCCGCCGCCGAACACCAGCGCGCCGGAGCGGTAGAAGGCCTCGAACAGGCCGAGGCCGGGCCAGGTGCGGGTGAGCAGCGGCAGTCCGGCCAGCAGCGCAAGGAACAGGATCAGTGCGCAGAGGCCGGCGCGGCGCGACACCGGCATCGCGATGTGGGTGACGCCGTTGGCCGCTTGCGCCCGGCAGAACCACAGCCCGGCCAAGGCGCCAAGCACGATGGCGCCGATCTGCGCGATCGCCGAGGAGCTCGTGAGGACGACGAGTGCCGCGACCGTCGCGATCGATGCGCGTTCGCGGTCGGGGCAGAGCGACCGCGCCATGCCCCAGACCGCCTGTGCCACGATCGCCACCGCGACCAGCTTGAGGCCATGCACGAGGCCCGCGCCGGCCGCACCGCTCAATCCGCTGGCGCCGTACGCAAACAGCACCAGCGCGATTGCCGACGGCAGCGTGAAGCCGGTCCAGGCCGCGAGCGCGCCCAGATAGCCGGCGCGCATCAGGCCGAGCGAAAAGCCGACCTGGCTGCTCGCCGGGCCCGGCAGGAATTGGCAGAGCGCGACCAGATCGGCATAGGCCTGCTCGTCAAGCCAGCGCCGGCGAGTGACGAACTCGTCGCGGAAGTAACCGATATGGGCGATCGGGCCGCCGAAGCAGCTGACGCCGAGCTTGAGAAAAATCAGCAGCACCTCGAGCGGCGAATGCGCTGACCTCGCGGTGGAGGCCGGCGTGTCGGGCTTCCGGACGTCGGTGTCGTTCAAGCGTCAATTCCCTGACTTGCGTCCCATGTCAGGACTCACCAGGGCGAGCATATCGGCATTCGATGACGTGCGAGCGCGATATTATCTGGCCATCGCGAGACAAATGTTGAAGGCGAGGGCCGAGACGACAGTGGAAGCCAGGATGACGTTCGTCGTCATCCGGGCTCATGCGGGTCAAACGACCGCTGGCACGAAGCGGCCGGCCCCAACTTCAGCTGCTCGGCTCACTCGTAACGCATGTTCTTCGACGGCCGCCGCGCCGCCGGCATCGCCAGCACGACGAGACACAGCGCGATCATCGCCAGTCCCATGAATTCGAATGCAAAAGCGTCCACGGGCCATTCTCCCCCATCAGAAACAGTTAGACTTGTTGGGGGAGCGTTGACGCGCTGTTAAGCCTTATGGTTACCGCCGCGAGGCTCGGCGCATGGTGGAGGGTGAGTTAACGCTCACGGCGGGCGGAGCTCCGGAACTGCGCGTTGGCGCTAGGCCACGAGCTTCGGCAGCGCGGCTGCAAGCGCGTCCACCACAAGCCGGACTTTTGGCGGCAATCGCGGTGTCGGCAGCCACAGCGCATGACAGTCGTAGGGAAGTTCGCCTTCATCGCCGAGAACGCGGACCAGCGCGCCGCGCTCGAGGCGGTCGCGCACCAGCCAGGAGGGCAGCCACGCGAGGCCCATGCCGCGCGCCGCGGCGTCGGCGATGGCTTCGAGATCGTCGAGCCTGAGCCGCCCGGCGGGCCAGACCTCGCGCGGCGGCTGGCCGTCGCGCGGGAACAGCCACGGGCGCGCGCGCCCCAGCCGGCGATAGACGATCGCCTGGTGCTGGCTGAGCTCGTCGAGCGAGCGCGGCCTGCCGTGCGCCTTCAAATATGCGCGCGAGCCGCACACCACCATGCGCTGGCGTGCGATGCGCCGCGTGATGACGCCGGATGGCGCATCGAGATTGCCGGTCCTGATCGCAAGGTCGTAGCCGCCCTCCATCAGATCGGTGACCGGATCGCCGAACGAAAGGTCGAGCTCCAGCGCAGGATATTTTTGCGCGAGCTTGAGCAGCAGCGGCGCGACGCAGTGTCGACCCAATAGCGCCGGCATCGTCACCTTGAGCCGTCCGCGCGGTTCGGACAGCTGATCGGCCGCGAGTGCGTCGGCAGCCTCCGCTTCTGCGAGCACCGCGCGGCAGCGCTCGTAATAGGCTTGCCCGAACTCGGTCAGGCTCTGACGCCGCGTGGTGCGATGGATCAGGCGGACGCCGAGCCGTTCCTCGAGGAAGCGGACATGCTTGCCGACCATCGGGCCGGACATCTCGAGCGCCTCGGCGGCAGCCGCGAAAGAGCCGAGATCGACCGCCCTGAGGAACACGGCCATGCTGGTGAGGCGGTCCATCATTCGAAACCCGCAGTTTTGACTGTTCAGTCTGTGCGATGGTTTATCCGCTAAATTGGCCTTGGCATAGCTCATTCAATTGAACTGTTTTGCAATTCAGGAGTGTTGCCGATGGCGCGCGTGGTTCGTTTTGATCAAACCGGTGGTCCCGAAGTGCTGCGCATCGAGGATGTGGCGATCGCGCCGCCCGCGCGCGGCGAGGTCCAGATCCGGATCAAGGCGCTCGGACTGAACCGCGCCGAGGCCCTGATGCGCACAGGGACCTATATCGAGACGGCGGCGCTTCCGTCCGGCCTCGGCCTCGAGGCCGCAGGCCTCGTCGAGGCGGTCGGCGAGGGTGTCGACGGTTTCGCGCCAGGCGATGCCGTCAGCATCGTGCCGCCGATCTCGATGGCGCGCTGGCCGGCCTATGCTGAGCTCGCGACGTTCCCGGCCGAGCTGGTCGTCAAGCATCCCCCGGCGCTGGGGTTTCAGCAGGCCGCCGCGGTGTGGATGCAGTATCTCACGGCCTACGGCGCCTTGATCGATATCGCGAAGCTCGTCCGTGCGGAGTTCGTCGTCATCACGGCGGCATCGAGCAGCGTCGGGCTCGCCGCGATCCAGATCGCCAATCGCGTCGGTGCGATCCCGATCGCGGTGACGCGGACCTCCGCCAAGACGCAGGCCCTGCGCGACGCCGGCGCAGCGCATGTGATCGCCTCCGCGGAGGAGGATTTGGAATCGAGGCTGGAGCAGATCGCAGGTCCCGACGGCGTTCGCGTGGTGCTCGATCCGGTCGGCGGCCCCATCTTCATGCCGCTGACGGCAGCGATGGCGCATGGCGGCATCCTGATCGAGTATGGCGGGCTCAGCGAGGAGCCGACGCCGTTTCCCCTGTTCACCGTGCTGAGCAAGAGCCTGATCCTGCGCGGCTACCGCGTCCATGAGGTCGTCCAGGATCCCGCTCGGCTCGCCGCGGCGAAGACGTTCATTCTCGACGGGCTAGCGGACGGCGCGCTGAAGCCGATCATCGCGCGGACGTTTCCATTCGAGCAGATCGTGGAGGCGCACCGGTATCTGGAGTCGAATGTGCAGTTTGGGAAGATTGTCGTGACGGTGTGAGTGGTTGCTGACGATCCCACCGTCATTGCGAGGAACGAAGCGACGAAGCAATCCATTGTTCGGCGCAGGTGGCGCGATGGATTGCTTCGCTGCGCTCGCAACGACGATGTGGAGACCTCAGGTCCCGCAGAACGTCTGCGTCACCATCTGCTCGGGCAGCGGCGGGTCGGCGTAGGCCGCGAATTGCGGCTGGTCCTCGTAGGGCTTTGCCAGCACCGCCAGCAGCTCTTCGAACGGCGCGTAGTCGTCGCTCGTGACCGCTGCCTGGATCACCGCCTCGATCCGGTGGTTGCGCGGGATGAAGGCTGGGTTGACGGCAGCCATCGCGGCCCTGCGCTCGGCGGCGCTCTGCTGTTCCAGCGCGAGGCGGGCGCGCCAGCGGCCGGCCCATTCGTCGAACGCGGCAGGATCGCTGAACTGCGCGCGGACGTCGGCGGCATCATCGGCTGCGGCTGCGCCGAGATGGCGGAAGGTCAGCGTGAAGTCGGCCGCGTTCTTGGCCATCGCGTCGAGCAGGTCCTGGATCAGCGCTTCGTCACCGTCGCGCGCGGTGAACAGGCCGACCTTGGTGCGCAGCCCGGCCTGATAGGCCGCGGTGAACTTTTCCGGGAATTCGCCGAGGATCGTCTGTGCCTGCTCGATCGCCTTCTCCTGCTCGCCGTCGAACAGCGGCAGCAGGCACTCGGCGAGCCGGGTCAGATTCCACAACGCGATACGCGGCTGGTTGGCATAGGCGTATCGGCCCATCTCGTCGATCGAGGAGAACACCTGCGCCGGGTTGTAGGCGTCGAGGAAGGCGCAGGGGCCGTAGTCGATGGTCTCGCCCGAGATCGAGGTGTTGTCGGTGTTCATCACGCCATGGATGAAGCCGACCAGCAGCCAGCGCGCAACCAGCGCGGCCTGCCGCGCGACGACGCCGGCGAGCAGCGCGTGATAGGGCTGGGCGGCATCCTTCAGCTCGGGATAGTGCCGCGCGATGACATGGTCGGCCAGCGCACGCACCCCGTCGGTGTCGCCACGCGCGGCGAAGAACTGGAAGGTGCCGACGCGGATGTGGCTCGACGCGACCCGGGTCAGGACAGCGCCCGGCAGCGCGGTCTCGCGCATCACCGCCTCGCCGGTGACGACCGCGGCGAGGGAACGCGTGGTCGGGATGCCCAAGGCGAACATCGCCTCGCTGACGATGTATTCGCGCAGCACCGGGCCGAGCGCGGCGCGGCCGTCGCCGCGGCGGGAGAACGGGGTGGGGCCAGAACCCTTGAGCTGGATGTCGCGACGGACGCCGTCCTTGTCGATGACCTCGCCGAGCAGGATGGCGCGCCCGTCGCCGAGCTGGGGAACAAAGTGCCCGAACTGGTGGCCGGCATAGGCCATCGCGATCGGGTCGGCGCCGTCAGGCAGCCGCTTGCCGGCGAGGATTTCGGCACCCTCCGGCGTCGAGAGCAGGTCCGGGTCCAGCCCGAGCTGGACCGCGAGCGGCCGGTTCAGCTTGATCAGCCGGGGGGCGGCCACCGGGGTCGGCGCGACGCGGGCAAAAAAGTTCGCCGGCAGCGCCGAATAGGTGTTCTGGAACGGGAAATGGACGGTCATATCCCGAAGATAGGCTCGCGGGCCGAATAGGCAAACGATTGGCGGCCTTCGGTTTCCGAAAATCTGCCGTTTGGCTCGAAAACCGGGCGTTCCATTGGTTGCCGCCCCCGGCCTCGTCGGGTAAACCCTCCGCAACTTCGCGGATAGGATAATTCCTATCGCGATTCCTCTCCGACATCAGTTTTGGAACGAATATGCATCGCTACCGGTCACACACATGCGGCGCGCTCCGAGAGAGCGATATCGACCAGACGGCCAGGCTGTCAGGCTGGGTCCACCGGGTCCGCGACCACGGCGGCGTGCTGTTCGTCGACCTGCGAGACCATTACGGCATTACCCAGTGCGTGGCCGACCCGGACTCGCCGGCGTTCGCCGAGGTCGAGAAGTTCCGTTCGGAGTGGGTGGTGCGGATCGACGGCAAGGTGCGCCGCCGTCCGGCCGGCACCGACAATCCCGAATTGCCGACCGGCCTGATCGAGATCTACATCAAGGAGATCGAGGTGCTGGGCCCGGCGGCCGAGCTGCCGCTGCCGGTGTTCGGCGAGCAGGAATATCCTGAAGATATCAGGCTCAAATACCGCTTCCTCGACCTGCGTCGCGAGAAGCTGCACCAGAACATCATGACCCGTGGCGCGGTGGTCGATTCCATGCGCAAGCGGATGAAGGAGCAGGGCTTCTTCGAATTCCAGACCCCGATCCTGACGGCATCGTCGCCGGAAGGCGCGCGTGACTTCCTGGTGCCGTCGCGCATCCATCCCGGCAAATTCTACGCGCTGCCGCAGGCGCCGCAGCAGTACAAGCAGCTGCTGATGATGTCGGGCTTCGACCGCTACTTCCAGATCGCGCCGTGCTTCCGCGACGAGGACCCGCGCGCCGACCGCCTGCCGGGCGAGTTCTACCAGCTCGACGTCGAGATGAGCTTTGTCACCCAGGACGACGTGTTCGCGGCGATGGAGCCCGTCATCACCGGCGTGTTCGAGGACTTTGCCAAGGGCAAGCCGGTCACCAAGAACTGGCCGCGGATTCCGTTTGCGGAAGCCGTGCGCAAATACGGCTCCGACAAGCCCGATCTGCGCAACAAGATCGTGATGCAGGAAGTCTCCGAGCACTTCCGCGGCTCCGGCTTCAAGGTGTTCGCGCGGATGCTGGAGGACCCGAAGAACCAGGTCTGGGCGATCCCCGGCACCGGCGGCGGCAGTCGCGCGTTCTGCGACCGCATGAACTCGTGGGCGCAGGGCGAAGGCCAGCCCGGCCTCGGCTACATCATGTGGCGCGAGGGCGGCGAGGGCGCAGGTCCGCTTGCGAACAACATCGGCCCGGAGCGAACGGCAGCGATCCGCGACCAGCTCGGCCTCAAGGAAGGCGATGCGGCGTTCTTCGTCGCGGGCGATCCGGAGAAGTTCTGGAAGTTCGCAGGGCTCGCGCGCACCAAGCTCGGTGAGGAATTGAACCAGATCGACAAGGACCGGTTCGAGCTCGCCTGGATCGTCGACTTCCCGATGTACGAGTATGACGAGGAGAACAAGAAGGTCGACTTCTCGCACAACCCGTTCTCGATGCCGCAGGGTGGTCTCGATGCGCTGAAGTCGCAGGACCCGCTGACCATCAAGGCGTTCCAGTACGACATCGCCTGCAACGGCTACGAGATCGCTTCCGGCGGCATCCGCAACCACAAGCCGGAAGCCATGGTGAAGGCGTTCGAGATCGCGGGCTATGGCGAGCAGGAGGTCATCGACCGTTTCGGCGGCATGTACCGTGCGTTCCAGTACGGCGCCCCGCCGCATGGCGGCATGGCGGCCGGCCTCGACCGCATCGTGATGCTACTCTGCGGCACCAACAATCTGCGCGAGATCTCGCTATTCCCGATGAACCAGCAGGCCATGGATTTGCTGATGGGCGCGCCGTCGGAAGCGACGCCGAAGCAGCTCAAGGAGCTGCATATCCGCACCAACCTGCCGGCGAAGGGGTAGCCTCTGAAGTCACCTCGCCCCGCGCTTGCGGGGAGAGGTCGGATTGCGAAGCAATCCGGGTGAGGGGCTTCTTTCCGCATAAGCTCGTCTGCCGAGTTTGCGGAGGCAGCCCCTCACCCCGTAAGAACGGGGAGAGGGAGATTAGGTGCGTAGCCCGGATGAAGCGAAGCGAAATCCGGGGCGGTCCTTCGGCGGCAACACTGTTCCCGGATAGCGCTGCGCTCCATCCGGGCTACGGGAGAGATTGATTACAACCCCGTCGAGGCCTCGATCTTGAATTGCGCCAGCGCCGACTGTGGATCGGTCTTGAGCAATTGCATCAGCTGAAGCGCGGGCGCTTTCGCCCGCGGGGTCAGCTTGATGACGAGCGTCTGCCCCGGCGTCTCGATGAACTGGCTGACGGCGGTGACGAGCGCCGTGACATCGGCACTGCCTCCGCTGACCGCGTCGCCCTGCGCCTTGATGCTGTTGAGGACGGCATTGCGCGCTTCGTCGCGGCTGACATTCTGGGAGCGCGCATACTGGGCGATGGCGAGGTCGATGGCGCCGAGGTCGTGCACCGTGAGCTCGATCGTGCCGGCTTCGATCTGTGCGGCCGCGCCCATCGCTTCCGCGGCGCTGGTCGAGAATGCCTCGCGCGGCACGTTGGCGAGCGTGAGCTTGGCCGACGCATTCAACAGTCCCGCCATGTCGAGCTTGACCGGCTCGAGTGCGAACGAGCGCGACGTCTCGGTCCAGGCCGCGCCGAGATCGGCATCGATGGCCATCCGGTCGATCCCGGCGGCGACCAGCGCCTGTTGCCGCGGATCGGCCGCATCCAGCGGCGCCGCCATCTTCGCGACCAGCCGCAGCTTGCTCGGGATCGATCCGACGAACTGGCCCCAGTCGAGGCTGAGGACATCGATGTTGACCGGCTTGCCGGTGGCCTTGTAGGGCGACGTGACGCCCTTGACCTCGACGCCCTCGATCAGTGGAATCAGCGCCAGCGCCTGTTCAGGCGACGGCTTCTGTCCGGCGAACTGAGCCGACAGCCGCATGAGGCTGGCGACATCGAGCGACTTCAGCGCGAAGCGTCCGACCTTGAAGGGCCCCTGTGGCGCGCGCCCATCAAGCCCCTCGACGGCAAGCTCGCCGATCTTGCCGTGTTCGAAGTTGAATCGCAAAGAAGACAGCTTGAGCGGCCCCTGCGGCGTATCAAATGCCAGCCCGCGCATCTCGGCATTGCCAATTCCGGCACCCGAATAGAGGCCGGCGACCTTCTCAAGCAGTTCACGCGCCTGGGCCGGAGACGGCGGCGGGCTCCCTTGTGGCGGGATCATCGCGAGCAGCGCCGGCAGTTGCATCCGCGACGGGTTGATCCTGACGTCATCGATGGTGACGCCCTCGATCCGCATGTTCAGACCAGGCGCGGCGGTGGCGGCATCAGGCGTCACGGTGATCAAATAGGGGCCGATCGAAACGTGGCCTTGAACCCGATAGTCCCGGTCGTCGTTGGCCTTCGCGGGATCGAACATCGCCGCCATCGCGCCGACGTCGATATCGCTCGCGGCGATGTTGGCGAGGTCGCCGGTCATCTTGACCGGCTTGCCTGCCGTCTGCGAATTGATCCTGAACGCAACCTTGTCGGTCTTGCTGGACCCGATCCGTCCATCCTTCATGTTTTCGATGGCAAGGCCCGAATAGTCGAACGTGCCTCCGGCGCCGTCGCCGGCATGTGCGGCAGCGCTGAAGGTTATCGTTCCGCTCAATGTGGGCGCAGTCACCGACGAGGCGTTGATGCTCGCGAGCTGGGCGAACGCAAACCGGTATAGCTCGAAGATCGACGACGAGGCTGGAAGCCGGGGCAGGGCGGCCGGACCGGAATAGTCCTTCACCGTAATCCGAGGCGCCTTGTAGGTCAGGGCGGCGATTGTCGGCGTCGGCCCCGACACGCCGACCTCGACATCGCTGAACTCGACATGATCGGCCGAGACCCGTGCCGCGTCCGGCTGGCCGAGGCCTCTCATGGTGAGGCTGGCGATCTTGACGCTGACCGGGGACTGCGCGCCGGACTCGGTGGCGATGTCGGAAATCGTCAGGGTGCGGCTCTTGGTGTCGAACGCGATCTTGCCGTGGCTCGCCTTGGCGCCGGTGGCGCGGACCTGCTCGAAGGCGGCCTCCACGTCGCGTGTGACCCGGCGCTGGGCAAAGAAGTCGAAACCGAAGAAGCCGCCGATCGCAATCACAACGACAGCGATCAGGCCGAGCAGAATTTTCTTCATTCGGTCAACTCCGGATCATCAAAGGAAAAAAATTGCCAATCCACGGTCGAAAGGTGCAGCATCGGTAAACGGGCCCGCCCGGGCCTGTTGACGGGGACATGATCGGATGTTGCATCCAAGCGGCGGGACATGCTTCACATCCGGCTCGATTTGCCGGACAACTGACTTTTGCCTGGATTAGCACAGAAACAAGAAATTTGGGCCGGAAACGCGGGGAGCACGTATGTCGTCATCGTCTGAAGAACTCCATAATGCCGCGCTCGCCTATCACCGGCTGCCGCGCCCGGGCAAGCTCGAGATCCAGGCGATCAAGCCGCTTGCCAACCAGCGCGACCTGGCGCTGGCCTATTCGCCGGGCGTCGCTGCCGCCTGCACCGAGATCGCCAAGAACCCGGCCGAGGCGGCGACGCTGACCGCCCGCTCCAATCTGGTGGCCGTGGTCTCGAACGGCACGGCGGTGCTCGGTCTCGGCAATATCGGCCCGTTGGCCTCCAAGCCCGTCATGGAAGGCAAGGCGGTGCTGTTCAAGAAATTCGCCGGCATCGACGTGTTCGACATCGAGATCAAGGCCGACACGATCGAGCGCGTGGTGGAGACCGTCGCCGCGCTGGAGCCGACCTTCGGCGGCATCAATCTGGAGGACATCCGCGGCCCGGAGTGCTTCGAGATCGAGAGCCAGCTCAAGGAGCGCATGAAGATCCCGGTGTTCCACGACGACCAGCATGGCACCGCCATCATCGTCGCGGCCGCGATCGTCAACGCCCTGCTGCTGAACGGCAAGCAACTGTCCGATGTGAAGATCGTCTGCTCGGGTGCGGGCGCCGCCGCGATCGCGACCCTCAATCTGCTGGTCTCGATGGGGGCGCAGCGCAAGAACATCTTTGTCTGCGACATCGACGGTGTGGTCTATGAGGGCCGCAACACCACGATGGACCGCTGGAAGGCGGTCTATACCCAGAAGACCGACGCGCGCGTGCTGGCTGACGTCATTCCGGGCGCGGACATCTTCGTCGGGCTGTCGGCGCCGGGCGTGCTCAAGCCTGAGATGGTCAAGCAGATGGCCGACAAGCCGCTGGTGATGGCGCTTGCCAATCCGGTGCCGGAGATCATGCCGGAGGAGGCCCGCGCGGCGCGTCCCGACGCGATGATCTGCACCGGCCGGTCGGACTATCCGAACCAGGTCAACAACGTGCTGTGCTTCCCCTTCATCTTCCGCGGCGCTCTCGACGTCGGCGCCACCGCGATCAACGAGGCGATGAAGCACGCCGCGGTCGACGCGATCGCGCAGCTCGCGCGCGATCCGCCGTCGGATGCGGTGGCCCATGGTCTCGAGACCGGCGAGACGCAGGGCTTCGGCCCGGGCTCGCTGATCCCGAGCCCGTTCGATCCGCGCCTGATCCTGCGCATCGCTCCGGCCGTCGCCAAGGCCGCGATCGAGTCCGGCGTCGCGACCCGGCCGATCACCAATTTCGACGAATACGCCGCGAGCCTCGAGCGTTTCGCGTTCCGCTCCGGCCTCACCATGAAGCCGGTGTTCGCCAAGGCGAAGACCCAGCCGGTGCGCGTGATCTACGCCGAGGGCGAGGACGAGCGCGTGCTGCGCGCGACCCAGGTGGTGCTCGAGGAAAAGCTGGCGCGGCCGATCCTGGTCGGCCGTCCGTCCGTGGTCGAGACCAGGATCAAGCGCTTCGGCCTGTCGATCAAGGCCGGTCGCGACTTCGACCTGGTCAATCCCGAGGACGATCCGCGCTACCGTTCCTACGTGCAGTCCTATATCGACGTTGCCGGCCGTCGCGGTGTGACGCCTGAGGCCGCACGGACGGTGGTCCGCACCAACAATACCGTGATCGCGGCGCTCGCGGTGTCGCGCGGCGAGGCCGACGCGATGCTATGCGGCGTCGAAGGCCGCTACATGAGCCATCTGCGCCATGTCCGCGAGATCATCGGCTTCCTGCCGGGGGTCAGCGACTATGCCGCGCTGGCGCTGATGATCACCTCCACCGGCGCGCACTTCCTCGCCGACACCCAGGTGCGGCCGAATCCGAGTGCGGAGGAACTGGCGGAAGTCGCGTCGCTGGCGGCGATCCACGTCCAGCGCTTCGCCTTCAAGCCGAAGGTCGCCTTCGTGTCACATTCCGACTTCGGCAGCTATGATACCGACTCCTCGCGCAAGATGCGGCGGGCCACCCAGCTTCTGAAGGACAAGCATCCGGAGATCGAGGCTGACGGCGAAATGCAGGGCGACACGGCGTTGTCGGCCGCGGCGCGGCGCCTGGTGCTGCCGCAATCGCGGCTCGAAGGCGAGGCCAACATCCTGATCATGCCGAACCTCGATGCCGCCAACATCGCCTACCAGATGATCAAGTCGCTGGCCAACGCGTTGCCGGTGGGGCCGATCCTGATTGGTCCGGCGCGTCCGGCGCACATCCTCACCCCCGGCGTGACGGCGCGCGGCATCCTCAACATGACCGCGGTTGCCGCGGTCGAGGCGCAGGAGCGCGCCGGCCGCGCGCAGCCGACGCTGTTCGGCTGACGGGCGTTGTTTGAGCACGTTATGTTCGGAAGACCGCAGCGCGGTTTTCCGCATCGTGCTCGAGCCGACATGGATTCGATTTGATCGAAGCAGGCGGAGCGACCATAATCGCTGCGCCTGCTTCGTCCGATTTCTGCCATCCAGTGAGGCCGACCCATGCCAGCGTTCATCACCTTCGGACGGATTCTGTTTGCCGTTCTGTTCCTCTATTCGGGAGCGAGCAAGCTGTTCGGCGTTCAGGCAACGGCGGATCTGCTCACGGCCAAGGTGGCGATCCCGGCCATCGCAGCGCCCTATACGCAGCAGGTCGAGACCTTCGTCGGCATGCCGTTCATGCAGCTCTTGGCGATCGTGATCGGCGGCTTCGAGATCGTCGCGGGGCTGATGATCGCGGTGAACGTACTGGCGCGGTTCTTCGCGCTCCTCCTGATCATCTTCGTTTGCTTCGCGACCTTCTACTTTCATGATTTCTGGAACCAGCCGGCGCCCGACAATCTCAGGACCTTGATCGACGCGCTGAAGAACCTGTCGCTGATCGGCGCGCTGTTCATCATCGCCGGCTACGGCCGCGGCCCGCGCCGCGATGACCCGGCATATGGGGATGTGTAGGAGGACGTGTGCCTAGCTGCGCAGGAAGGGTAGAGCGCAGCGAAACCCATCATCGTGCCGCAAGTTAGAAGTGATGGGTTTCTCTACCCATCCTACGGGCATTGCCGCTTTCAACCCATCCGCCGCCACGGCGTGACGCTGACATCGTGCGCGTCGTCGATCAGTTGCGGTGTGCCGGCGTGAAGGCCGTGTGCTGACAGCACCTGCTGCGGGGTGCGGGCGGGGACGCCGGGAAAGCACGGCTCGCCGTCGGGGATGCGCACCTTCGGTGCGACCGAGAGCCAGAACGTGTCGTAGCGGTCCATGAACATGCCGAACACGCCGGGGCCGCCGATGATGGCGACCATGCCCGAGATGACGCCGGCCTCGCGGCTCGCGGTCTCGAACGGGCAGCCGGCGGGATTCCACAACAGCGCCTTCGGATTGTCCGGGTCGGGGGCGATGGCCGCGACCTTGCCGGTCAGGATCAAACGGCGGCGCTTCGGTGCGTTCGGCTGCTCTTCCTGGGAGTGGCGGCCATGGACGACAAGGTCGGCGCGATCGAGGGCTGCGGTGAAGAACCGCTTGTCGCCCTCGATCTTGAGGTCGTCGGGCATCACGTTGTGCGCATTCGCCAGCCGGCCGTCGGCGGAGACGATGACGAACCCCTCGATACGCAACGCAGACACCAGGATTATCGCGGGCGCGTTTACTGATCGACGGTGGTGACGACGCTGTTCACCGGCCGCGAGCTCACGGTCGGCAGCTTGACGTCCTTGGCGAGCTCCTGCTCGTATTGCGGCAGCACGGTCGCCGGGAATTTGGCGCGCATCGCCACCACCTTGTAGCCGCCGGCCTTGAGCTGCGTCAGCAGCGTCGGCAGGGCCTCCGCGGTGTGCTTCTGGAAGTCGTGCATCAGGATGATGCCCTTGCCGAGCTTGGCGAGCTTCTTCATCACGGTGTCGATCACCTGTTGCGAGTTCTTCGACTTGAAGTCGAAGGAGTCGAGGTCGCAGGAGAAGATCGCGATGTTGCGGTTGCCGAGATAGGTGACCATCTCCGGCGGATGCTGCAGCGCCGGGAAGCGGAAGAACGGCGAGGGTGAGGTCTCGAGCGCCCACTTGACCGCAGCCAGGCCGCGCTCGATCTCGTCCTTCTTCTGATCCTCGGTCAGCTTCTTGTTGTTCAGATTCTCGTGCGACCAGGTGTGCGAGCCGACGGTGTGGCCGGCGGCATAGACCTGTCGCAGGATTTCGGGGTGATAGGTGGCGTGCTTGCCGATCGGGAAGAAGATGCCCGTGGTGCACTCGTCGGCGAGCGCCTTCAGCACCGCCGGCGTGTTGCCCGGCCACGGACCGTCGTCGAAGGTCAGCACCACCTCATGGTCGCGCAGGAAGTCGAGCTGCTTGAAATGCTCGAAGCCGAAGCCGGGACCGCCTGTGGTGTCGATCTCGACGGTGCGGGCGACGCCGAGCGCATTCGGATTGTTGCAGGCGGCGCGTGCCGGCTGCGGTGGTTGTTTCGGCGGCACTTGAGCTGCTGCGGCGGGCGCCGGCGCCGCGGCGGCAGGCGCTGGAGCTGCAGCCGCCGGTGCGGCTGCCGGCGCCGCGCCCTTGGCGGGCGGCGTCTGCGACCAGGCTGCGCTCGAGGCGAGCAACGATACGGTCCCTGCGAAAATCAGACCTGCCGCTATGCGCATGGCGTGTTCCCTGCTGATCGCGCTCCAGGTCGCCGCTTTGCCGCGACCGGGCCGCTTCACCCCCAACTCATCGTACCCTAGTCGCAGTGCCGACGCCAAGGCAATGAACGTGACCGGGTTGTGGCCGAAATCCCAGTTAATTCCGGGGATTATCGTGGCCTCTCAGGCCGCCGCCAGTGCCCGGGCGATCCCGGTCTTGATCCGGGTGTCGTCCGGCGTGACCGACTCAGGGAAGACGTCGGCGATGTAGCCGTCGCGGCCGATCAGGTATTTGTGGAAATTCCAGCGCGGCACGTCCTTCGGCCGTGCCTCCGCGGCCCAGCGGTAGAACGGATGCGCGCTTGCGCCCTTGACCACGGCTTTCGCCGCGATCGGGAAGGTGACGCCGTATTGGTGCTGCGCGGTCTCGGCGATTTCGGTCGGGCCGCCGGGTTCCTGGCCGCCGAAATCATTGGAGGGCACGCCGATGATGACGAAGCCGCGATCGCGGAATTCGGTCCACAATTGCTGCAGGCCGGCGTATTGCGGCGTGAAGCCACAGAGCGAGGCCGTGTTCACGATCATCAGGGGATGGCCGGCATAGTCGGCAAGGCGGATCTCGCCGCCAGAGAGTGCCGGAAATGCGAAGGCGTACGCGGTGATCCGGCTCATTGCCGGCGGCTCGGCATGCAGTGTACGGGATCCGGCGGCCGCGGCGAACGCCGCCACGATCAGTGTCCTGCGGTCCATCATGGCTCGTCCCTGGAACGGATGCTCACAGGGATCATAATCCAGAGTGGAGGCGCAGGCTTTCAAGAAGGCGTTATGGCAGGTCTAGCGCAGCGGCAGGATGAAGTCGGTGCCTTCGCCGGTCTCGCCCTGGTTCACGCCGAGGTCGGAGACGATGATCGATCCGCCGCTCCCGAGCGCTTCGTTGATCCGCGCCATCACGTCGGCCGGGATCGAGATGCGATCGAGCGCTTCGGCCGGAGTGTTGGTCGCCGGCTGCGGCTTCGCCTCGACCGGCACTGCGGCCGCCACCTTGCGGCGATGCGGGGCGCGCTCCTCGACGTCGATGCGGGCGGCGCTGCGCGTCGGCAGGGTCACCACCGACCAGCGCAGCAGGTTCGCATCGGTCTTGTCGGCTTCCGCGGTGAACACATGCGTGCCGAGCGGCCGGTCGCTCGCCGCGATCGTCACCGGCACCTCGAACAGCGGCGCGAAGTTCTGCCGCACGTAGAGCTTGGAATCCTTGCGGCTGATGAACACCGCGATCTGGCCGGCGCGCTTCGACACGTCGATCCTGGCGATCCCCGGCAGCCGTGCCGGATCCTTCTTGGCGTCGGGTGCATCGGTCGCAGTGGCTGCCTCGGCAGGCTTGACGGTATCCGTCGCCTTGGCTGCGTCCCTGGCCGCGTCAGCCTTATCTGAGTCCGTCTTGGCAGCATCCGTCTTGGGGGCCTCGGCAGCGCCGGGCCTGGCGGCATCCGCCTTGGGCTCATCGGCCTTGGCTTCGGCCTTCGCCGGGTCGCTTGCGGAAACTTCGGACTTCGGCGTGTCGGTACTGCCGGTGACTTCGCCGACCGTCCTGTCGTCGGTGGCCGCGGAATTGCTCTCGGCCGGCTTGTCGGCGGCGGCAGGCCCGGTCGCCGTCACCTCGGACTTGTCGGCCGCGATCTTCTCCGCGATGGCGTCACGTGCGGCCGAGGAGGAGGCATCGGACATCGTCGCCGACGCGCTCGCCGCCGGCATCGCGCCGCTCGCGTCGGCGGTGTGGGTGTTGTCGCGCAATGACGCGGCGGCATGGCCGACGCTGCTGCGCAGATCGAGATTGGTCTGCGGCTTGTCCGTGCCCTTGTCGCTCTTCACGCCGAGCGGCGCGTCCATCTTCAGGATATCGTCGGCAACCGGCTGCTGCGGGGTGACCTTCTGCGTCACCAGCAGGGGGTGCGAGAAACTCTCCGGCGAGATCGTGCCCGGCGTGACGAACACGCGGGCGCCCATCCGCGTCCAATTGTACATCTTGACCGCAAACGCCATCGGCATCCGGATGCAGCCATGCGACGCCGGATAGCCGGGCAGCACACCGGCGTGCATCGCGATGCCCGACCAGGTGATGCGCTGCATGTACGGCATCGGCGCGCCGCTGTAGATGTTGGACTGGTGGTACTTCTGCTTCTGGATGACGCTGAAGACACCCATCGGGGTCGAATGCCCCTTCATGCCCGTCGACACCGGGCCCTCGGCATAGAGGCCGTTGGCGTCGTAGACGCTGACCCGCTGATGATCGATCGAGACCGAGATGATCAGGGGACCTTGCGGCTTGCTGGCCTGCTTCTCGATTGCGGGAGTCTTCGTGGCCGCATTGCGCTTCGGCTTTTGCCGGTGCGGCTGTGGCGGCGGCAGCGGCTCATAGTCGCCGTAATAGGCGGAGTCGCGGTTCCAGTAATAGAGAGCTGCGCTGGCCTGGGAGGACGCGGCGACGGTGCCGGCCGCGGTCAGAACTGCAAACCGCCAGAACCGCCCATTCGCAGAATCAAAAATCGAAATCCGACCGCTTGCGCGCATATTCCGAATCCCAGTCCAAACTATCTGTTGGTTGTCGCAGACGCGGAACGCGTTCACCAGCGCGAGCGATCTAACCCTTCCGTGAGCGGCGAATTTTCGACGAAACAGTAACAAAAAAGCCTCACAGGAGGTTAAAGCG
Source organism: Bradyrhizobium sp. CCBAU 53421 (assembly GCF_015291625.1). Lineage (NCBI taxonomy): Bacteria > Pseudomonadati > Pseudomonadota > Alphaproteobacteria > Hyphomicrobiales > Nitrobacteraceae > Bradyrhizobium > Bradyrhizobium sp. CCBAU 53421. Next base: position 5,475,177 of record NZ_CP030047.1, on the reverse strand, counting down.
CCCGGTTTGATCACCGAACTGTCAGCGCCTTCCTGTGCGGCGTTTGCGCACTACATAGGCGGGAACCACCCCCGCGGAGACTTCGATGACATCGAGAAATGTGAGCTTGTGTGACGTGCGACTGTTGTCTCGATGGGGCTGCGCGGCGCTGCTGATGTTGCTGACCTTGGGGATGGCTGCCCCCGCGGTCGCTGCTGACGAGCCGGACCTGATCTTTCGCCGCTCGACGGTGTTCAAATGGGTCAGTCCCAACGACAAGCTCGCGACCTATGGCGTCGACGACCCCGAGGTCGAGGGCGTCGCCTGTCACTTCACAGTCCCGGAGAAGGGCGGCTTCAAAGGCTGGCTTGGCCTTGCCGAGGAAGTCTCTGATATCTCGCTGGCTTGCCGGCAGATCGGGCCGATCCGCTTCAAGAGCAAGCTCGGCCAGGGCGACGACATGTTCAGCAAGCGGCGATCGCTGTTCTTCAAGAAGATGCAGATCGTGCGCGGCTGCGATGCCAAGCGCAACGTGCTGGTCTACATGGTCTATTCCGACAAGCTGATCGAAGGCTCGCCGAAGAACTCGACGTCCTCGGTGCCGATCATGCCATGGGGCGCGGCCGATGCCACCGCGGTGCAAAAGTGCGGTGAGTTCATTCAGTAGCTGTAACAGGGGCTTGGCCCGGGCGGCTGAAGCGGCGGACGAGTTAGCGCTTGGTTTGCCCGAACTGCTTCGTGCCGAGGCTGAGGCCCGGCTTCACCTTCGAGTCGCGGCAGCCGACGAGGCGGACCAGCTTCTGCTGCGCGCACTCATTGTCGCCCATCACATAGGCGCCTTGCTGCGGCATCGCGGCCGTCATCTGTTGCTGCTGGCCGGATTTGCTGGCCGCGGATTCATTGCCAACACCGATGTTGCCATTTCCCACGACTGACATCCTTCGTTGGATCGGATCACAACTGCCGTTGGATCGGGAATCACGACAACGTGCCACCGCGAAGATGGTTGCACGGCGCCCAGATGAGTCGGCCGAACCGTCGCCCGGTTCATGCCGTCCTTGCTGTGCTGCCTGCTGTCTCAGCAGAGGAAAGTTAAGAAAGCGCGGTAGGGCGCTCAATTTGCACGCATAATCGAACCATCCACAGCCGGGCAGGTTGAACGCTCGAAATTTTGAGCAGGCTGCCTGCAATGTCGCGGCTACTGAAAACATTGGCGTTTTTCGGCCAATGTTTCGTGGACCGCTCGTCGACGAAACAATTCTCGCGCCGACGAAACCATTTTCAGCTTGTTCCGCAGAACTCCCGAAACGGCAGATCGTTATCAAACCCTCAACACAACGGCGCCGGGCGCCGAACCGGAATGACGGAGACTGTCAGATGCGGACCATGAGCCTGATCCTCGCCTTCGCCTTCGTGATGGCCGGTTCGTCGATGGCTGGGACCCCGGACAACGGTTTGCCCGGCATCGGCACCTTCTCCTATAACGGCTCGCCGGTGGTCACCTCGGCCCCGATGGTGATGGCGCAGGTCAACTGAGCACGACGCAAAAACAGAACTGCCGCTAAAGGCTCCCCATGTTGCTCCGTATCTGCTCCGCCGCGCTCCTGGCATTGCTCGCTCTGGCCGGTTCCGCACAGGCCCAATCCCAACTTCCGCTGGAGTCGATGCAGATCAGGTCGCTGTACCGGGTGCCTGAACCGCGCGACGAGTTCGTGCGCCAGTGCGCGCCGCATATGCTCGGCCGCTGGGCGCATCCCGAGGCTGTCTGCGGTTGCCTGCATGACCATGCTGCCGCGACGGTGGACGATCCCGATCTGCGCCAGGCGCTGCTGCGCGGCATCAGCGAGACCGGCGTGCCGACCATCGAGACCGATTGGGTGCCGCCGTCCAAGCAGGCCGAGATCGGCCCGACCTTCACCAAGATCGCCAAGCCGACGCTGCAATGCATGTTCGAGCCGATCTCGAACTGAGCGGCGTGTTGATGCAATGATGAAGCAGGCGCCTCGCAGAAGCGGGGCGTTTATTTCTTGGCGAGACGCTGCACGCAGCTTTGGGTCCGCACCACGCCGTTCTGGCTCAGCCTGGCGCCGATCACCTGCTTGATCTGCCCGGCCGGGCAGGAGCCGTCATCGACCAGGACGCGCTGACCGACCCGGAGGTCGACGATATCGGCCTCGCGCATGACAGCCTGCTGTGCGGAGGCGGGGTGAGTCGTCGCGACAAGCGCGACGGCACCGATCAACGCGACCAATTCGACGCGCGGCATCGCGGCCTCCCTCACTTGTTCTGGATCTTGACCCCGTCGGGGCCGACGTTGATCTGCAGACCTTCGGGCTGCTTCTTCGCCTGATACAAATTGTAGCCGAGCATGCCCGTGATCACGATCAGCGCGCCGATCACGAGATACAGGACGTTGCGATTGGGCATCCGGTATCTCCGTAGGCGGACACTGACTGAACGCTGGCGACCTTAGTCAGGTGGCTGCGATTCTCCTAGAGCGCCGCGGCGCGGTAGATGGCTTGGCAAATGACTTGGCGGATGCCTTGACGGAGATCTTGCGCGTTGCGCGCAGCGCAGCTAGCGTTGTCCTCGCCAGGTGTTCCGCCGAGGCGACGAGTTGCGGAACCGGATGACCCGAGAACCCCAGCACGAAGCCGGGCAGTGGCGGCGCGCGATGATAGGTTTCCGCGAGCAGCCAGCCGCCGACGCCGGCGGCCGCCTTTGCCTGCGCGGCAATCAGCGGATCGGTTAAGGGATCGAGCCGCGCCACCAGATGCAGGCCTTGCGATGGTACGGGAACCGTGAGCTCGCCCTCGGAAGCACCGGTGAGTGTCGACGCCAGCACGTCGCGCGCCTCGCGATAGAGCTTTCGCGATTTGCGCAGGTTCGCGGCGAAGGCGCCGGAGTTCAGCATGTCGGCGACTGCGCCTTCCATCAGGGTGCCCGGAAAGCGATCGAGCGCGGCGCGCGCCGCCGTCACCGGACCGATCAATGCCTCGGGCAGGGCGCAGTAACCGATCCGCAATCCCGGAAACAGCGTCTTCGCGAACGTGCCCATGTAGATCACGCGGCGCAGATGATCGATGCCGGCGAGCGACAGCAGCGGGGCTCCGTCGTAGCGGAACTCGCTGTCGTAATCGTCTTCGAACACGAAGGCGCCGGCGTCCCTGGCCCAGTCGAGCAGCTCGAGCCGGCGCGGCATCGACATCTGTACGCCGAGCGGAAACTGGTGCGAGGGCGTGACGTAGGCGGCACGCGCGGCAGGAGCGGATACGCGTCCCCTGTCGATGCGCATGCCCGAGCCATCGACCGGCACCGACACCGGGCGATAGCCGCAATGCTCGATCGCGCGCCGCGCCGCCGGATAGCCGGGATCCTCGCACCAGACCTGGTCGCCGGGCTTGAGGATCGCCCCGAGCACGATGCGCAGCGCATGCAAGGTGCCCGAGGCCAGCATGATCTGGTCGGGATCGCAGCGCAGCCCGCGCGCCGACAGCAAATGGTCTGATATCGCGGCGCGCAACTCGCTGCTGCCGCGAGGGTCGCCGTAATGCAGATGCTCGGCGCCGAAGGCGCGCAGCCTGCGGCCGGCAAAGGCGCGGAAGCGCTGCAGCGCGCGGTCATCGATATGCGTGCAGCCGAGCGACAGCGCATTGTGCTGCGGCGGCTCGATCTCGACCCTCGCACGTCGCGGCGCGCCGGCCTGGGCCGGAATGCGCGACGCGACGAAGGTGCCGGAGCCCGTGGTCGCCACCGCAAAGCCGTCGGCGATCAGCCGCTCATAGGCGGTGGTGACAGCGTTGCGGCGGAAGCCGGTCTGCTTGGCCAGCGCGCGCGACGGCGGCAGCGGCTCACCCGGCTTGACGAGGCCGCCGACGATCGTGTGGCACAGCGCCTGATAGAGCCGCTGCTGCGAGGCCGCGCCCGGCGTCACGTGCGGGCCGGTGAGGTCGAGCGGCAGCTCCGGCTTGCGCGCCGCGGCCCCTCGGGAATTGGTCGGAATTTTTCGCATGGAATTGGCACTATCGCAGACCAAATGGACCGCTACAACTCTGGACAGATTCCAGATTTCGAAAGGCACAGCCGTGACCGAAGGCGCGTCCACTCCGTCCTACCCCATGTCGTCCCGCAACCGGGTCAAGCGCCGCCATGATCGCGGCTTCTACGACCACGCCACCGTTCACAAGATCCTCGACGCCTCGATGCTGTGCCACGTCTCCTACGTGATCGACGGCCAGCCCTATTGCACGCCGACCTTCTTCTGGCGCGAGGGCACCAGGCTCTACTGGCACGGGTCCAGCGCGAGCCGCATGCTGGAGAACCAGTCGGAAGGCCAGCGCGTGTGCCTGACGGTCGCCCATCTCGACAGCCTGGTGCTGGCGCGCTGCGGCTTCAATCACTCGGCCGACTATCGCGCGGTGATGGCGTTCGGCTCGGCCTATCTCGTCACCGATCCGGAAGAGAAGGAGCGGGCGATCGTCGCGATGGTCGACCGCTTCTTTCCCGAGCGCACCGCGAGCCTGCGCGCCAGCAACAAGCAGGAGATCAAGGCGACCTCGTTCATCGCGATGGAGATCGAGGAGGCCTCGGCAAAAGTGCGCGCCAAGGGCGTCGCCGATGACGACGAGGATTACGAGTTGCCGATCTATGCCGAGCGCATTCCGGTGCGCACCGTGCTCGGCGCGCCCGAGCCGTGCCCGCGGCTGCTCGACGGCGTGACGCGGCCCGCGACGCTCGATGGCTATTCGGAAGGCCGTCTGCTCGAAGATGCATTGCGGGATGCCTATTTTGCGCAATACAAGGAGGGATGAAATCGGGTTACGGTGCGGCTCCCGCCATTTCTGATGTCCCCATGGAGCTGCCGCATGACTGCCGAGACGCAACAACGAATCCTTAGCGCCGTTGACGAGGGATTCGATGCGCAGCTTGCGACGACGCAGGCCTTTGTCGCGATCCCCTCGACCCGCGGCGCCGAGGGGCCGTGCCAGGACATGATCGGCGATCTCTTGCGCGAGCGCGGCTACGAGGTCGACGACTGGCACATCAATCTCGACGACCTGAAGGACCTGCGCGGCTTCGGCCCGATCGAGCATGATTTCTCCAAGGCACGCACGGTGGTCGGCACCTACCGCCCGGCGACCAATGCCGGCAAATCGCTGATCCTGCAGGGTCACTGCGACGTGGTGCCGACCGGCCCGCTCGAGATGTGGGAGACGCCGCCGTTCTCGCCTGTCATCAAGGACGGCAAGATGTACGGCCGCGGCGCCTGCGACATGAAGTCCGGCACCATCGCCGCGCTTTACGCGCTGGATGCGATCAAGAAGGCCGGCCTGAAGCCGACGGCGCGGATTCACTTCCAGTCTGTCATCGAGGAGGAGAGCACCGGGGTCGGCGCGCTCTCGACCTTGCAGCGCGGCTATCGCGCCGATGCCTGCTTCATCCCGGAGCCGACCAACGGCAAGATGATCCGCTCGCAGGTCGGCGTGATCTGGTTCCGCCTGAAGGTGCGCGGCTTCCCGGTGCATGTGTTCGAGGCCGGCGCCGGCTCGAACGCGATCATGGCGGCGTATCACCTGGTGCACGCGCTGGAGAAGCTCGAGATCGCCTGGAACGAACGCGCCAAGGCTGACCGCCACTTCAAGGACGTCAATCACCCGATCAACTTCAATCCCGGCATCATCAAGGGCGGTGACTGGGCCTCCAGCGTGCCGGCCTGGTGCGATGTCGACTGCCGCATCGCGGTGCTGCCGGGCTGGTCGATCGCCGAATGCCAGAAGGAGATCCTGGCCTGCGTGTCGGCTGCGGCGCGCGACCATCGCTTCCTCTCCAACAATCCGCCGCAGGTGGAATGGTCGGGCTTCCTGTCGGAAGGCTATGAGCTGGTGAATTCCGAAGCGCCGGAGGCCGCCTTCGCCAACGCGCATCAGGCGGTCTATGGCGGCGCGGTGGAAGACCGTGCCTTCACCGCGTTGACCGATACGCGCTTCTACGGCCTGAACTACGACATCCCGAGCCTCTGCTTCGGCGCCAGTGGCGCGGCGATGCACGGCTTCAACGAATATGTCGAACTGGACTCGCTGCGCAAGGCGACCAAGGCGATGGCGCTGTTCGTCGCGGAGTGGTGCGGGGTGGAGAAGGCGTAGGGTGTCTATCCGTCATTGCGAGCGAAGCGAAGCAATCCATTTCACCACGTGCGGAGACATGGATTGCTTCGTCGCTTCGCTCCTCGCAATGACGGCGGTGAGATTCATATACGCTCCGCCCACAACGCCTTCACGATCGCATCGAGTCCATCGGTCAGCGCGGCGGGGCCGGGCTGCAGGATGATCGGCGACTTGATCTCGACGATGCGGTTATCGCGCACGGCCGGAATATCGCTCCAACCCTCACGCGCGCGGATGCGGTCGGGCACGACCTTCTTGCCGCACCAGGACGCCAGGATCACGTCGGGCATCGCCGCGCGCACGGCCTCAAGCGTGACGATGCGGTCCTTGGCCGCTTTCTGCGCGCGCAGATGCGGCAACGCATCCTCGCCGCCGGCGATCTCGATCAGTTCGGACACCCAGCCAATGCCGCTGATCAGGGGATCGTCCCACTCCTCGAAATAGACCTTTGGCCGCCGCGCAGGTCGCGGCGTTGCCGCGATCGCGGCCAGCCGTTGCTCGAGGCTTTGTGCCAATTGCCCGGCGCGATCGGCCGCGCCGACCATCGCGCCGAGGGTGCGGATCATCGCGAAGATGCCGGCTATGTCGCGCTGATTGAAGACATGGACGGCGACGCCGGCGCGCACGAGATCGGCGACGATGTCGGCCTGCAGGTCGGAGAAGGCGAGCACCAGATCGGGGTCGAGCGCCAGGATTTTTGGAATGTCGGCGGAGATGAAGGCCGACACCCGCTTCTTCTCGCGGCGGACCTGCGGCGGCCGCACCGCGTAGCCGGAGACGCCGACGATGCGGTCCTGCTCGCCGAGCAGGTACAGCGTCTCGACCGTCTCTTCGGTCAGGCAGACGATCCGGCGGGGAGGGAAGTCGCGCATCGCGGACGGTATGCAGATTTGGCGCGCCGTTGTCACTGATGTCATGACGTCATCCGCACCATTACCTCGCACGTCATTGCCGGGCTCGACCCGGCAATCCATCATGCCGAGAAAGCTTTTTGCGAAGAAGGAGGGACACGCGGGGTCAAGCCCGCGTATGACGCCCAGAAAAACCGGAGGAACGTGATGACGCCGCTCGAAAAGATCCAGTCGATGAAGATGCCGTTTGCGGAACTGAAGGGCGTCACCTTCACCGAGGCCGGTCAGGACCGCGTGGTCGCGACAATGCTGGTGCGGCCGGATCTCTGCACCCTCCGGAACACCATCCACGGCGGCGCGGTGATGGCCTTCGCCGACTCGGTCGGTGCCGCCGCCACCGTGATCAACCTGCCCGAGGACGCCAAGGGCACCACGACGCTGGAGAGCAAGACCAATTTCATCGGCGGGGCCAAGGAGGGGACCACCGTGATCGCGACGGCCACACCCGTCCATCGGGGCCGACGGACCCAAGTCTGGCAGACCAGGCTGGAGACCGAGGACGGCAAGCTGGTCGCGGTCGTGACCCAAACACAATTGGTACTATGATGAGACAATGATGTGATTTGCCAATCACATCATTGTTTACTTAAATGAATCTAAGTACTTGAATTACATGGTGCGGCGCACAATATTAGGGTGCTAGGGACTCGACGCCTCCTCGAGGGCTACCAAGAGGAGTTATGAAATGAACTATGATTCCATCCGTCCGACGTCTGCCAAGGGCACCGTGCGGACGTTGAGCCAGCAGGAAGAGCTTCCTCTGCTGCGCGATCACCTGCTGCGACTGGATCGTACCAGCCGACATGATCGTTTTCATGGCTTCATCGATGATAGTTTCATCCGCCGCTATGCCGAGCGCTGCGCCAACGACGGCACGGTCATCATCGCCTATTTCGAGGATGGCGTGGTCCGCGGCGCGGCCGAGCTGCATCCGCCGGAGCAGTCACCGGATGCACAGCCCGAGATCGCCTTCAGCGTAGAGCGGTCGGTGCGGCGCAAGGGCGTCGGCAGCACGCTGTTCCGCAAGCTGATCGCGGAGGCGCATGCCAAGGGCTACATCAGCCTGCGGATCACCACCGGTGCGCAGAACGACGCGATGCGTGCGCTCGCCACCAAGTTCGGTGCCCAGTTGACCTTCCGTCACGGTGAGTCGACCGGCAGCATCGACCTGACCGAGCAGCACCAGCCTCAGCCGGCACCGGCTGTTGGCCCGGTTACGCCGGTCGAGGCCGCGCGCGCGATCGTCGACATGAACCGCGCCTATTGGCGAATGGTGATGCAGATGTCCGGCTGGGGCCGGGCCGCCTGAGCCATCAATTCGCATCAAATGCAAAAAGGGCAATCCGCTCAGCGGATTGCCCTTTTTCTTTAAGGAGCGGAATGGGGTTGTTCAGGTGCCGGTGCGCTTGTCGGTGGCGAAGCGGCGAACCACGCGGCGCTCGACCACGACCGAGCGCTGGGCGCCCTGTTCGCCGGCGATCACGCGGGTTGCCGTGCCGGTGCGGGCGCTGACGCGCGCCGTCTTCTTCACCTCGGCCAGCACCTCGTCATAGGGCAGCCCCATCAGCGACGACGCGATCTCGGCCTGGGCCTCCACGTCATCGGTGATGCCGATAGCGGCGAAGATTGCCTCCTCCAGCGTCGGCGGATCATGCCGCACGCGCCGGGTGCCGTACTTGGTATTCCAGTCTCCGCTCATCGCCGCCTCACCTTTGAATCGCGGGAGATACGTAAGGTCCCCAATGTTGCATTGCAATATGAATATGAGATGGCAATCCAGCCATGCAGCTAGAGTCTCTCAATCTTGTGAGCGTCATAAAGTTCGATGGTGGTCGCAGCGGCGGCAAGAGATTGCAGGGAGCGGACGAAATCGCGTGATGCGGGGACCGCGAAATGTGCCGCCAGCGCGGCGCGGTCGGCCCATTGCTCGAAAAACACCAGCCTGAGCGGATTCTCGCAGTCGACATGAACCGCGTGCGAGATGCAGCCGGGCTCGCTGCGCGAGCGATGGACGTGCTCGAGGCTCAATCGCCGCACCTCGTCGAACGAGTCGGGGCGGGCGGTGATGCTGCCGGTGACGACGATCATGATCTCCCCCTGTTGTTATGGGGCGGCTTCGGCCCCTGACGCACTCATCGGCTGCTGCGGCCAGCGCCTCAGCGCGGCGCGGCCGGCATCATTGAGTACATAGATGCCGCGCTCGGCACGATCGAACCAGCCGTAGACATTATGCAGCAGGATCTTGCCGGCGTCGGGAATCTCGGCGCGGAGGTCGCGGACCCGCCGTGGCCCATCCGACAGCGCGCAGGCACAGGCCAGCGCCTGCTGCCTGTAGGCGGTCATGATCGGCGCCCGCGTCGATCCGCCCATTGCCGGATCGCCCTTCCGCTTGCGGTGTTCAGTGATCAGGCGCGAACGCTTCTTCGGATTGCGGCGCGGCGCGGTGGTCGGCGGCGGCACCAGCACCTCGACCTCGCCGCGATCGGTGACGCCGAGCATGCCGAAGCCGAGCCGTCGGCACAGATTGCGATAGCGCGCATCGCTTTCGCGGCCCTTGCCGCGGGCCGATACCTTGGCCGCGATCCAGACCTCGTCGGCGGCGCCGGCGCGATCGACCGCCTGCAGGATCAGTTCGAGATTGAAGGCGAGCTTAAGTTCACCGATCACGACGACGGGCGGATCGCTGCCGTTCAGTGCGACGAGGTCGCAGCCGCCGATCTCGCCCTTGACCGCGAAGCCGAGCTTTTCGAGGAAGCGTTTGACTGGCAGATAAAGCGCGGTTTCCAACAGGCAGGCTCCTGCGGCGTCCGGCCGCGACTCAGGTGCCAGCATAGCGCGGAATTGCGCCTGCCGCGGCTGATGGAATTTGCCCAAAGTGCGGCCAACGGGCTATTCTCGCGGCCGGGACAAGGCGCAACCATCCTCATGATCCGGAACGGGCTCTATCACATCACCGTCGAATTTCTCGATAGCGTCTCTGGCGGCAACCAGGGCGTCATGGTGCTGCGCGACGGCCAGATGCGCGGCGGCGACTCGTTCTTCTACGCCTATGGCAGCTACACCGCGGCCGACGGCAAGTGGAAGGGTGAGGTGACCAACGAGGAGCATTCGCCGACTTACGGCGAGCGCCCGGTCTGGGAACGCAAGGTGGTCACCATCGGCTTCACCGGCACATACACCGATCAGACCGCCGAGGGCGACGGCATGGCGCTCGCCGGCAAGCAGAGCATTCGCTTCAAGTCGAAGCTGCGCCTGCTGGTCGCTGACTGAGGCGCCGATCCAGGCCGGGCCTTTTGCTAGGTCGCGGTCGGGGACATCGGCCGCCCGCGGCGTCCGGGTCGCGCGCGATTGACCCGCGGCTTCTTGCTGGCCTTGTCCGCCTGGTCGCCAGCGATCGAAATGTTGCTGCTTGTTGCGCGGATGGCACAGGGTCCCCAGCCCAGATCGATTAAGTTCCAATCCGGACTTGGAAGGTTAAGCATCACTGGGGCAAAGTGTGATGTCGGACACCGTCAGCCTGTCTGGTACGCCAAGTGTCGCCGACGCCGCGGCTGCGACAGCGCGGTTCGGCGTGAAGATCGTGACGCGCGGCGAAATCGCCGGTTGCCCCGCCTGGGCTGCCACCTTCGCAGCCCTGCGCAAGGATCATCGCTACTACGAAATCCTGGAGGATACGCTCGGCGACGGCGTCGAGTACCGCTATGTCGCGATCGTCGACCGGGCCGGCTGCATCCAGGCCATCCAGCCGTTCTTTGTTCTCGACCAGGACATTCTCGAAGGCCTTGGCACGGAATGGCAGGTTTGGCTGGCGCGCATCCGGCGCTTCGCTCCCCGATTTCTCAAGATGCGCACCTTGATGGTTGGATGCTTCGCCGGAGAGGGACACCTCGGCGCATCAGACACGGTGCCACCAGGCGAGATGGCGGAGATTCTCTGCCGCGAGATCGTCGATCTCGCAAGGTCGTGCCGGGCGCAGCTCATCGTCATGAAGGAATTCCCTGCGCGCTACCGGCCGGTGCTGGATTGCTTCGTCCGGCGCGGTTTCGCCCGCGCGCCGAGCATGCCGATGACGGTGCTCAATATCGAGCACGAGGATTTCGACGCCTACATGCAAAATGCGCTGCCACGATCGGCGCGATGGCAGCTTCGCAAGAAACTCAAGGCGACCGACGGCGTACCCCTTGTCCTTACCGTCACCGACGACGCCGGGGATGCCGTCGACGACATCCATCCGCTCTATTTGCAGGTGTTTGACCGTTCGAAATTCCGTTTCGAGAAGCTGACGGCCGACTATCTCCGCCGGATCGGCAGCGACATGAAGGACAAGGTCCGTTTCTTCATCTGGCGGCGGGGCGGCAAGGTGATTGCCTTCAGCCTCTGCATGGTCGAAGGCGACAGTCTGTTCTGGGAGTATGTCGGGCTCGACTATGCCGTCGCCCTCGACCTCCATCTTTACTACTACACCATTCGCGACATGATGAACTGGGCGATCGCCAACGGTTACAAGTGGTTTCGCAGCACGGGTCTCAGCTACGAGCCGAAATTCCGGATGCGGCATGAGCTCGATCCGCTCGACCTCTATGCGCGTCTGCGCTCTCCGCTTCCGAACGCGATCTTCCGGCTGCTGCTGCCCTGGATCGTTCCGGCCCGCTACGACAAGACCCTGCGGAGGTTCGCGAACTATCGCGACCTCTGGTAGCGGGGCCGATCGGCAACGACAGGCTCAAACCCGCCCGTTGACCGGTAGCAGCGCGCCGGTGACGGCGCTGGCGGCATCGCTGGTGAGGAACAGGATCACCTCGGCGAGCTCCTTCGGCGTCACCCATTTCGAGATGTCGGCCTTCGGCATCGCGGCGCGATTGGCTGCGGTGTCGATAATCGAGGGCAGCACCGCGTTGACCGTGACCTTGCCCTTGAGCTCGGCGGCGAGCGACTCGGTGAGGCGGTGCACGCCGGCCTTTGATGCTGCATAGGGCCCCATGCCGGAGGCAGCCTGCAAGGCGCCGAGCGCGCCGATATTGATGATCCGTCCGGCGCCGGATTTGATGAGGTGCGGAATCGCCGCGTGCGACGTGTTGAACGCGGTCATCACGTTCATCGCATACATCCGCTGCCAGGTCGCGGGATCGCCGTCGCTCACCGCCTCGAAGGTGAAGCCGCCGGCGATGTTGATCAGCCCGTCGAGCCGGCCGAAATGCGCCGCCGCCTTGTCGATCGCAGCCGTCGCCTGCGCGGTGTCGGTGAGGTCGACACCGCCGAGTTCGATGCGATCGGCCGTCGCGGCAAGCTGCGAGGCCGCATGATCGATGCCGGCGACGCGCGCGCCGCGCGCCAGCGCCTCTTCGGCGACCACCTTGCCTAGCGCGCCAAGCGCGCCGGTGATGACAATGGCTTTTCCCTTCATGGTGGTCTCCGTACTCACGACAGGCTGCTGCCCACTATGATCAGGCGGATTTCATTTGCAATGCCGCCGATTTCGTCTCCTACTGCGCGCATTCATCAGTTCATTCGCGTCAAGGATGTTTGCGATGCCAACGCCGAGGCCCTGCGAAACCCATCCCGAACTCGTCAAGTTCAGCTACGGATTGCCGCATCTCGCGGAAGCGCTCAAGCGCGAACGCAAGATCAAGATCGTTGCCCTCGGATCGTCATCGACCGCGGGAGCCGATAAGATACTCCCGTTTCCGCCACGGCTGGAGATCTTGTGGCGAAGCCAGAAGCAGTCCTTCGGCCGGATGATCGACATCGTCAACCGGGGGATCGGCGGGCAAGAGGCGCCGGAAGAGTTCTCGCGCATCGAGTCCGATGTCATCGCTGAAGCACCGGTGATGGTGATTTGGCAGGTCGGCACCAACGCCGTGTACAGGAACTACAATTTCGATCAGGTGCAAGCGACATTCGAGGCAGGGCTCGATGTGCTCGCCGTGCTGCCGCTGGACGTCGTGGTGATGGATTCGCAGTACACCCAGGCAATCATCGGCGCGCCGGACGTGCTCAAGCTCGCCAACCAGTTCATGCCAATGATCGCCGACGTCGCCGCAAGCAGGAAGGTCAATCTGTTCCGCCGCTTTGCGCTGATGAAGCAATGGGTCGAGGCCGGAATTCCGCTCTCCGAACTCGACGATGGTGCACAGGAGCATCTCCATACGAGCGAGTGGGCGACCGATTGTATCACTCAAGCGTTGCTCGGTGCGATCAACGATGCGGTGGCACGCAGCGCGAGCACGTCGTCCTGACTACGTAAGACTACGGTGTAGGGCCGGTTGGATAAAATTTGCTGCAGTTCCGTAAGTCGTTTTCAGAACCCTTTCCTTAGAAGCGGAACTCCAGCCAAGGTAGGGGTTATGCGAATGGGAAATCTTCCGGACCACGGTTTACCGCTTGTTCAGCTTAAGGAGCAGCGGCGCGATCTCGTGGTGGCACTACAAAACCGCAAGGGACCAGTGGGCAGCTGGGAGCTGATGCAGATCGCGGCGATCCAGCAGGCCATCTCGGCGTTCGAGGATGTGATCGCCGATCTCGACGCGGAGATCGAGCTCGAGGCCGCCGCGGCCTGAGCTTTTTCGGTTCTGATCGAAGCGCTCTCGCGCGAAGTGATCAGGCCTGCAAATAGCGGCCTTCAAGCGCCTTGCGCTCGGCCTGGCCGAGCCCGAGGCCTTCGCGGAAATATCCGTCGAGGCCGCCATAGTCGGTATCGATCGCCTCGAACGCAGCCGCCAGAAACGCCGCGCGCACGGTGCCGAGCACCTGCTTGACGTCATCGGGCAACTCGGTGCTGTGGGCCGGGTCGCGCTTGTAGTACTGGTTGGTCAGGAGGTAGTCGTCCGCGATCACCTGCTCGGACACGCCGAGCGCGTGCAGGATCAACGCGCAGGCAAAGCCGGTGCGATCCTTGCCCGCGGTGCAGTGGATCACCAGCGGGGCGCGGTCCTCGAGCAGATGGGCGAACAGCGTGCGATAGCGCGGCGTGTTGTCCTGGACATAGCCGCGGTAGGAATCCCGCATCACGTCGATCGCATCGGCTTCCGAGAGCTGTCGGTTGCTGGCGATCGCGCGCAGCGAGGCAACCACCGTCGGCTCGACCGGAAGCGAATGCACGGTGACGTCGCTCATGCCGCACAACGCCTCGGCGCGCTCGGCGACGCCGCGGAAATCGAATGCGCTCTTGACCCCGAGCGAGCGCACCACGGCGATGTCCTGCTCGGTGAGATGGGCAAGATGGTTGGAGCGGAAGATCTGCCGCCAGCGCATCGTCCGGCCGTCACGGGTCTGGTAGCCGCCCAGGTCACGAAAATTGCTGGCGCCGGCGAGATTGAGGTGACGGGCAGGGGCTTCTGACATCGGGCGGGCCTGTTGCAGCTGGTGAGGTCTTGGCGCAGAAATCTCGGCGCAGGAATATGGGCGTTGCAGACAGGTCTATAACCGGCCCGTCGGGGGGAGAATATGACTTATCGCGGAGGCGCCATTCTCGTCGGCGCAATTCTTTTCGAGATTGTTGGTTCCTCGGCAGCGCCGGCGCAGTCCGCCTTCCGGAATTATCACTGTGCCGACGGCACGCAGTTCATTGCGGCGTTCTTTGGCGGAGATACCCGCGCGCATCTGCAACTCGACGGTAAGGCGGTGACGCTGACCAAGCGGCTGTCACTGACGGGCACGCGCTATAAAGGGGGCGGGGTCACGCTCGAGATCACCCGGGCCGGGCTTACCAGGCTGCGGCATGCGAAGCGGCCGGTGACGGCCTGCGAGCTGGCATGAAAAAAGGGCCGAAACGCTCGTTCCGACCCTCTCTTACTGCTGTGCTGCTGTCTGACGTTTTTGCGTCGCGCCTCTCTGCCTGATCGACATCAGTGATCGCGGCTCGGCGTGGCATCGTCGATTGCCGCCTGGTGGTACCAGCTCTCGCTGCACGCCGAAGTCTCGACCTCAGCGGCCAGGTCGCGCGCCGATCGGATTTCGCCGTAGCGGCGCCCGCCGAGAGCCGCGCGGCCTCCCGCCGGGAATTGGTAGATCGTTGCCGATCCCTCGATTGGCCCTTGGTTTTGGCCCGTGGTGATCATGTCAAAGTCTCCTTTGGCCGGAGCGAGCCTCCATGGTGCGCCCGACTCATTCGTGTGTCGTTACCGTCATTTTGATATCGGCCTAGGCCCGGCGGGGTGCAAGTTGACCAATAAATAGTCACGTCCCGTCTAATTCATGTGCAAATTCCGGTTTGCCTCCTGCGAGGCAGGATGCGAATGACCAACGCTTGGGCCGGGGCGATGGTTGCGAGGCGACCGATGATCGGACACGAACTGTCACACTGCGCTGCCGCCGCATTAATCGGCGGCCGGCGCCATAGCTGAATTTGCTGCAGAAACGGGCGGCGGAGGCGGCTGAGAGAAGATTTTGGCTGACCGTGGCGCATGCCAGCTGCGCTGCTTTGTCGCAGCTAAAAATGCGATCTCCGCTGTGGACATCCGCGGGCCAGGCGGGTGCCGCAGTGCAGCGACTGGCATTTTAATTGCTTAGTAAGAGCCGGCCGATGGTGGCCGGGTACGCGTGCGGCGGCCGACTGGCTTTCGGTTCCTCACGGTTTTGCATCATCAACAGAGAGGTTCAATGACCAAGTACAAGCTCGAGTATATCTGGCTCGACGGATATACGCCGACGCCGAGCCTGCGCGGTAAGACGCAGATCAAGGAATTCGCGTCGTTCCCGACCCTCGAACAGCTTCCGCTGTGGGGCTTTGACGGTTCGTCCACCCAGCAGGCTGAAGGCCACAGCTCTGACTGCGTGCTGAAGCCGGTCGCCTGCTATCCCGACGCCGCGCGCGAGAACGGTGTGCTGGTGATGTGCGAAGTCATGATGCCCGATGGCAAGACGCCGCATGTGTCCAACAAGCGCGCCACCATCCTGGACGACGACGGCGCCTGGTTCGGCTTCGAGCAGGAATATTTCTTCTACAAGGATGGCCGTCCGCTTGGCTTCCCGGAAGAGGGTTATCCGGCTCCGCAGGGCCCGTACTACACCGGCGTCGGCTACAAGAACGTCGGCAGCGTCGCCCGCAAGATCGTGGAAGAGCATCTCAATCTCTGCCTCGCCGCCGGCATCAACCACGAAGGCATCAATGCCGAAGTGGCGAAGGGCCAGTGGGAATTCCAGATCTTCGGCAAGGGCTCCAAGACCGCCGCTGACCAGATGTGGATGGCTCGCTATCTGATGCTGCGCCTCACCGAGAGCTACGGCATCGATATCGAATTCCACTGCAAGCCGCTCGGCGACACCGACTGGAACGGTTCGGGCATGCACGCCAATTTCTCGACCAAGTACATGCGCGAAGTCGGCGGCAAGGAGTACTTCGAGAGCCTGATGAAGGCGTTCGAGAAGAACCTGATGGACCACATCGCCGTCTACGGCCCGGACAACGACAAGCGTTTGACCGGCAAGCACGAGACCGCCCCGTGGAACAAGTTCAGCTACGGCGTGGCTGATCGTGGCGCGTCGATCCGCGTGCCGCACTCCTTCGTCAACAACGGCTACAAGGGCTACCTGGAAGACCGCCGTCCGAACTCGCAAGGCGACCCCTACCAGATCGCTTCGCAGATCCTGAAGACGATCTCCGAGGTACCGACCGGCGCCAAGGCTGCAGCATAAAAGGCTGCAGCTTAAAGGGCTGGGGCTTAATGGCTGCGGCCTAAGCAGCTATCGGACCCGGATGGAGCCATCCGGTACCGCAATCGGGTCCGCCAAGGCGACTGCCTTGGCGGACCTTTGCGTTTTGACGACAGTCTTTGCGGCCGGTCTGCCGCCGAAAGCGGTTTCGCTGCGTTATGAACCGCGCTAGACAACGGTTGTATCTTCGCTGCCGGGGACACGGCGCTTGTTTGAAGGGTTTTACAAGGTTCGGTTCGAGCTCGGCCGCGCCGTCGGCCGCAGCGTGATGTTTGCCGGCGACGGCAGGATGCTCGGCGGCAACTCGGCCTTCGCCCATATCGGCACCTACGAGAAGGACGGCGACGAGGTCGCGGTCGAGATCCAGACCGTCCGCCACAACCCCGATCCGGCCTACCGCGCGATGGCCGGCACCGACGATGCGACGCTGATCGCAAGGGGCAGGCCCGATGGCGAGCTCTATCGGTTCAAGGGCGAGCTGAAGGAATTGCCCGGCGTGCCGTTCCAGTCGGTGATGACGCCGATCACCGAGGAGGATATCCCGATCGCCGGCGGGGTCGGCGAGGGCGGCATCATCAACGGGCTCTATTCGATCCACATCGAGCTGCTCGACGGCGTCGACGGCGGCCTGACCGGTGTGATGGTACTAAACAACGGCCGCATCCTCGGCGGCGACGCGTTCTTCTACTATCTCGGCACCTACACGTCAGAGAAAGGCCGCTGGAAGGGGCAGATCCTCAATCAGGAGCACACCTCGGCGATGGGCGAGAACCCCGTGTTCGGCGGCCACGAGGTCGGCATTGGCTTTGCCGGTAGTTGCGACGCGGAAGGCGCGGTGCTCGAAGCAACTGCGCTTGCCGGCAAGCGCAGCCTTCGCCTCAGGGCCGCGCTCAAGCTGATGCGGCGGGCGTAAGCGGGATGGACAATACGGTTCGCGTGCTCTCGACGCTGGCGCTGAAGGGCGCGGTCGCGCGGCTGGCCGCGGCCTATCATGCGGCAAGCGGCGTTGGGATCGACGCCGATTTCGCGCCGACGCTGGCGCTGCTCGAACGCCTGCGCGGCGGCGAGAGCGCCGATCTCGTGATCCTGACCCGCGAGGGCCTCGACGGGATGTCCGGCGAGGGCCGCGTTGCGCGGGGCAGCGTTGTCGATCTCGCACGCTCCTATGTCGGCGTCGCCGTAAAGGCGGGCGCCGCACATCCGGACATCGCGAGCGAAGCCGCGTTGCGTGCGGCGCTGCTCGCCGCGCGGGCGGTGGCCTATTCGCAGCTCGGCGCTAGCGGCATCCTGTTCGCGCAGCTGATCGCGCGTCTCGGCATTGCGGAGGCGATCAACACCCGCGCGGTGATCATTCCGGTAGGTTTCACCGCGGAAAAGCTCGTCACTGGCGAAGCAGAACTGGCGATCCAGCAGATCAGCGAGTTGAAGCAGATCGACGGCATCGAGGTCGTCGGGCCAATTCCGTTAGATTTGCAGACGCCCGCGGTGTTTTCCGCGGGTCGCATGGTCGCCTCGAAACGCGCTGCGGCCGCCGATCATCTGCTGCGCTATCTCTCGTCCGCCGACGTCGCGCCGGTGCTGCGCGAGACCGGGCTCGAGCCTTGAATTTGCCCGCAGCGCGACGCAACCTGCCGACCATGTTCAGACCTCTCCATGCAATCGTCCTTGCCGCGGCGCTGGCCGCGCCCGTGCTTGCCCACGCGCAATCGGCCGACCTCGTGCTGTGCGACCGGCTCGCCGCCGATCCCTCTGATCCCGACAAGCCGGCCGACGTGAAGGGCGTACCCGACGTCGCATCGGCTGACATCGCGACCGCGATCAAATATTGCGCGGTGGCGGCAAAGTCCTCGCGCCGCGCGATGTATGAGCTCGGCCGTGCCTATGCGGCCAACCGGCAGACCGCGGAAGCCATGTCGGCCTGGCGCAAGGCGGCCGACAAGGGCTCGACATCGGCGATGGTCGAGCTCGGCGTGCTCTACGGCAATGGCACCGGCGTCGCCAGGGACGAGGCGCAGGCGCGCAAATTGTTCGAGCGCGCGGCGCAGGCCGGCAATGCGCGCGGCGTCAGCAATCTCGCCGCGCTCGGCGGCGGCGGCGCGGCGGCCGATCCGGCACGCGCGCGCGAACTGCTCGCCAAGTCTGCCGAGACCAATGCGGAGGCGCAGTACCAGCTCGGCATGATGCTGGCCGAAGGCAAGGGCGGTGCGCAGGACGATACCGCCGCGCGGGCGCTGTTCGAGAAGGCTGCGGCGCAGAACCATCCGGGCGCGCTGGAGCGGATGGGCGCCTTCGCGCAAGCCGGCCGCGGCGGACCGAAGGACAGCGATGCGGCAAAAGCCTATTACGAACGGGCGGCCGCGCTCGGCGACGAGGATGCCAAGAAGGCGCTGGAGCGGGCGCGCTGTCCCTACGTGATCAAGGACAAGCGCGGCAATGCCGTGACCAACCTCTGCTTCTAGTCTCATCGCGCTTCAGACAGGAACGCTCACGCTCGCGTATCGTTGACTCGCGAAAGGCACAGGCGAGGCGATGTCATGATCCGCAAGCTGCGTTCCGGCGAGTACCGGCTGTATTCCCGCAAGGTCAATCCGAAGACCGGCAAGCGCCGCAATCTCGGCACCTTCAAGTCACGCGCCGCGGCGGAGAAGCACGAGCGCGACGTGCAGTACTTCAAGCGGCACTAGTTCGGACGCCGCGTGTCTCGTCTAGGGCGGGCAGGCCGCGCCGGTCTTCACCCAGGCCTCGACCAGTGCGCCGGCCTGTGCCTGCGTGCCGGGTGCCGGCGAGCGGCCGAAGCCGGGATGCCAGGCCCAACCCACCAGCGTGTCCTTGCCGATATGCTCGATCAGCTCCTCGACCTTGCGGCCGCCGTTGCGTGCGGGGTCGCGGATCTGCTGGCAGATCTCGCCGACGGTTTTCCCCGCCCACGCCATCTCGCGCGGCGCGAGATGCCATTCCGGATGGCCCGGCACCCGGCCGGGATCGAAATTGGCGTGCTGGTGGCAGATCGAGCAACGCATGGCGGCGGTGCCGTGGCCGTCGGCGCCGCGCGTGACCGGCGGCTGGTGCATGCGGCTGATGTCGCCCTGCCGCGGGCTGTCGCCGGCGGGATGGCAATTGGTGCAGCGCGGATGGGTCAGCACCTTGCCGAGCTCGGTGAAGATCGCCGCCGAGCGTTGTTCGACGTTCTCAATTCCCGCGAAGCTTTCCGGCGAGGCGAGGGCGTGGCTCGCGCTTTCCGATGCCGCATAGCCGGCACACAGGCTGGTCGCGAACGCGATCAGCACGGCCATGATCCGAAATCGCGTGTCCGATGGCATCGCGCGCGCTCACTTGCTGGCGGTCAGATAGCGGTTGGCATCGGCGAGGATCACGTCGCGCACCGCCTGGTGATATTTGATGTAGCCGGTGCAGCGGCACAAATGGCCGTCGAGCGCGTCGGCGATGACGGTCTCGAGCTGATCCCGCGCCACCGGCTCTCTTGCCAGCAGTTCGAGCAGCACCTGGCCCTCGTTGAGGAAGCCGGCCGTGCAATAGCCGCACTGGAATGCGAAATGGTCGATGAAGGCGCGCTGCAATGCCGAGAGTTCGCCGTCCTTGGCGTGGCCCTCGACGGTGCGGATCGCCTTGCCATCGAAATTGGCCGCCGGCACCACGCAGGTCGGGGTGGTGTAGCTGGTGCCGTCGGGATTATCGATGATCACGGCGCAGCTCAGGCATTGCGCGGCGCCGCAGCCGAACTTGGTGCCGGTCATCCCGAGCATTTCCCGCAGGAAATCGTTCATCGAGAGGTCGTCGCGGACCTCGATCGGGCCGTGCTTCCGGCCGTTGATGGTGAGATTGAGTGTCGTCACGCAAGCGCTCCCTTGAGCAGGCTCGTTGTCACCGGCAATGAGCGGAAACGCTGGCCGGTGGCATCGTTGATGGCGTTGAGCAGCGCCGGCACGATCGGAATCATCACCACCTCGGCCATGCCCTTCGGCGGTTCGTCCGGCGTCAACGGCGGCAGCATTTCGATTTCGAGATCGTGCAGCGGCAGGTCGGAGCCGCGCGCAATCAGGTACTGGCCAAGATTCCACTGTCCGTTGCCGGGCCCGCCCTCGAACGGTGGCAGGGTTTCCAGCAGCGCGTAGCCGACGCCCATGGCGAAACCGCCATGCGACTGGCCGAGCACCACCTCGGGCACCAGCGCCTGGCCGCATTCGAACACGCTGTAGGCCTTGGCGATGCGCAAGATGCCGGTCGCGCGCTCGATCTCGACACGCACCAGCGTGCCGCACATCGAGGTGTAGGCGGTGCCGATCCGGTTGTTGTCGGTCGGCGGAAACTTGACGCTGACGCGATCGATCCGCTCGAATTTGCCGCGGCCATGACGGATCGCCAGCGCGTCGATCTCTGCGCGGTACTGCTCGCCGAACAGCGGGAAGCGCGCACGCGACCAGGCCCAGCGCGAGAAACTGTGCGCCACCGCGCCGGTGACGAAGCCGCGTGCATGCGCGGTCGCGGCAAGCTTTGGCAGGGGCAGCGCCGCGAGATCGTCGAGCACGAGCTGGCCATCGTTCCAGCGTGCCTTGTCCCATTGCCGGGCACGGGGATCGGCCTTGCCGATGTGCCAAAGCTCGAGCGCCGCCGGCCACAGGCCGAAGCGGAAGATGACGCGGGCCGCCTCGGCCGACGAATGGGTGCCGACATGGGCGCCGATCGACGCACTCGTTGCCGAGCTGATCGCGGGCACCCAGCGCGGATTCTTCTCGGCGAGATCCTGGGTCTTCTGATCCATCGTGTAGGGATCGCCCGAGGTGACGAGCCCGAGCGCCTCGTAGCTGTCGACGCGGGAGACAGCGACCTCGTCGGCGACGGCGCCGAGATGGCTCGCGACCCGGTTGGCGAGCGCAGTGCCGACGCCATTGCCCATCTCGACGTGGTCGCAATGGATCGCGATCCGTCCCTCGGGATCGATCTCGACCCGGCCGAGCGAGCAATCCGCGCCCGAGCCGTAGTCCTTGGTGACGCAGGCAACGCCGGTGCCGATCAGCCGGCCTTCCGACGCCTTCTGCTTGAACACAGCGCGCTGCTGCCAGATCGGATGCGTCTCGAGCTTGTCGAGGATATCTGACGTGCGCACCGACACGATGTAGGGGTTGCCGGTCATGGTCCGGCCGTTCTGCTTCAACGCATTGTTGCGGCGGAACGCGATCGGATCGACCTTGAGCTCGCTTGCCGCCTCGTCGATCAGCACTTCCAGCGCGGTCATGGTCTGCAGGGTGCCGTAGCCGCGCATCGAGCCAGCGGTGACGCCGCGCGAATGCACCGCCACGGTGGTGACGTCGACCTTCGGGATGTCGTAGATGCCGATCGCGGCAGTCGCGGCAACGACGGCGACATTGGCGGAGAAGTTGGCGAGCCCGCCGCCGTCGAGCACATGGTCGGCGGCGAATGCCGCGATCTTGCCGCTCGCGCGATCGACGCCGATCCGCGAGCGCATCTTGATCGGGTGGCGCTTGATGCCGCCCTGGAATTGCTGGTAGCGGTCGTGCGCCAGCCGCACCGGCCGTCCCGGAAAGAACATCGCCGCCAGCGCCACGTAAAGCACGAACGGGGTGTGGTCGCGGCCGCCGAAGCCGCCGCCGACATGGGCAAACTGCGCGTTGATGTGCGAGGGGCGGAACGGCGGGCGGGCGTTGCCGAGCAGATGCGCGATCGACTCGGTCGCCTCATAGGGTGACTGCACGCCGAGCACCAGTTCGAGATTGCCGCTGCTGTCGCTGTACCAGGCGAGCCCGCTCTCCGGTTCGAGGAACATCGGATCGACCGACTGGGTCTCGAACTCGCGGTCGAGCACGAGCTGCGACGGATCGTCCTTGGCGAGCTGGGCGCGGATCGCTTCGCCATGGATCGCGGCTTTGGCGTAGTCGGCCTTGGTTTCCTTGGCGAGCGGGAGCCAGACCGGCAGCGCCGCGTTCTGGATCCGGCTCGGCGAGACCCAGCCGGCCTGGATCGGCGAATAGACGTCGGGCGCCTCAGGTGTGGCGCCGGCCACGCGCGTGAAGCGATAGGCGCCGAAGTCCGGCAGGATCACCGGCCCGGTCTCGTCGCCGAACTTGACGAAGCCGACGTCGCGCAGCGCAAGGCGCGCGCGGTCGAAAGCGTCGAACTGCTCGAAGATCAACAGCGCGACCGGCTGTCCGAGATAGAGTGGCGTCTTGCCGACCGGGCAGAACAGATCGCCTGTGTAGAACTCCGGCACCCGGGTGCCGATCCGATCAAGGTCGGCAGCGGTCACGACGACCGAGGGCTTCGCCGGACCATCGAGGCGGACAAGGTCCATGCCGGTATAGACATGCGTGGCGTCGTTGGCGCGGACCAGAATGGCGTGCGAGGTGGTCGCGGGCCAGCCCGGCATGTCGGCGGAACGAAAGTCTGAGGCGTAGAGCTTTGCGCCGGTGACCTTGGCGACGCCGTCGACGCGGCCGGCGCCCTTGGTCGCCGGATTGAAATGGCCGCGCCCGGGCAGCGTCTCGCGGGTCGCGAAGGCCGGTTCCTTCGCCAGCGCCAGATGCGACAGGCTGACCGAGATGCCGCCTGCCGACAACCACTTCACGAATTCGCGTCGCGAAGGCCGCATGGTCCGTTCTCTCATCTACGCTTCAACGGCGTATCGCGCCGCGGTTTATGAACCGTAAAAATACACGCTTCAGTGTTGCGGCAAAGCGGGTGCAATCGCAATGCCGCAATAGGTCGTAGTTGTCTCACTTGTAGCTTTGGCCTCACTTGAGGTCGGCGATGGTGGCGGGTCCCGGACCCGATGTGATCAGGGTCGGCCATTGCTTGGAACCGAATGGCACCAGCGGCGGCAGGAAGGTCGTCATGCCGCGCTTCTTGGTCTCGGCGATGATCGCCTCGCGGGCGTCGCCTCCCATCAGCTCATAATCCATCAAATGATAGCTGCCGAAGAACAGCGCGCCGACCGAGCGGTCGGCGATGATCCGGGTCAGCGATTCCAGCATGTCCGACGGCGTGGTGGTGAAGGAGATCGTCTCGATCAGCATCAGGCGGCTGTTGATGGCGTCGGGGCCGAAGAACTGCGCCAGCACGCTGAAGATCACGTTGTTCTGCCGCGCCACGTAGATCGTATTGCTCGCCCCATAGGTTTTGTCCCAGTCCGGGCCGAGCTGGGTCTTCCAGTCGGCCATGACCGTCATCCAGTGCGCGACCTGGGTCTGCGCGGCCCAGGCGACGTTCCTGGCGAGCAGCGGCGCCTGCTTCTTGCCGAACGCCTCGAGCGTCGCGAAGGGGATCGCGCCGGCGGTGAGGCATTCATCCATGAAGGCGATGTTGTTCTTGAGGATGGCGCGGTTGTTGTCGCGCCAGTCCGCCTGCATCGGCGTGGCATCGAGCCCGTCGAGCGCCGACTGCATCCGGCTGCGATAGGCCTGCATCGAGCCCCGCCAAGCCTTGTCGTCGGGATTGTTGACATAGGGGCCGACCACCTCGGCCAGCGCCATTGTGCTGTGGCCGACCGACTTCAGCAGCTGATAGACGATCGGCACCTGCGGCGCCTCGGTCGGCGGCTTGCCCGGCCGGTAAAGGATCAGCCGGCCGCCGGCGCCGGAGAACAGTCCGAGGATCACCGGGTGCTTGTCGAGGATGTTCTTCTGGAATATCCGCGCCGCATCGCCATAGAGCTCGAACATGCCGGTGTTGAGCGCGAGCACGTCCTTGGTCGCGACGTCGGCCGGCGTCGACGAGGTCTTGCCCGAGATCGGTGCCATGTAGTCGGGCAGCGACTGGGCCAGCGCCGCGCCACTGCTGCCGAGCAGCAGTGCCAGCGCGGCGGCCAGGCCAAGGCGATTGATCATGTGATGCTCCTCGAAGCCCCTCGCCAGGGTCGAGGCCGGATGCGGCCGCGCGACCATTGGCGGAATGCGCAAATGCTTGGACACAATGAACTGGAGAGAAGTGAACAGGGCGTGTAGATCCCGCGTGACGCGGCACAATGCGGGCGGTGCCTACAGCTAAGCGACGAATCGGTCGGTGTCCATATCAGGACATTGCGGGCTTGCCTGCGCCAAAAGACCCAATGGTGCGGGTTTCGGCCCGGTGCTATGTCGCAAACAGAATCAATTTTATTTATTGGATTTTTGCGTGCTCAACGGACTTTACAAGGTCGAGTACGGCATCAGCGGCGCATTCGGCCGCAGCATCATGTGCCTGCACGACGGCAAGATGATGGGGGGCAATTCCGCCTTCGCCCATCTCGGCACCTATCAGGTGACGAAGGGCGAGATCATCGCCGAGGTGATCACCGAGCGTCACAACGACGATCCCGACTTCAAGCCGCTGATGGGCGCCGACGTCGCCGTCATCAAGGTGCGCGGCCGGACCGAGGGCTCGACCATCCTGCTCGAGGGCAAAGCGGACGCCATGCCGGATGGCGTGTTCTGGGCCAATCTGGCGCCGCTCGACGACGAGGCCTTGCCGCCGCGCGGGGAGGTCGGGCCAGGTGGCATCGTCAACGGCCTCTATTCCATCCAGCTGCGCGCGCTCGACGGTGTCGATGCCGGCCTCACCGGAGTGATGTTGCTGATGGACGGCCGCATCCTCGGCGGCGACGCGTTCTTCTATTATCTCGGCGCCTATTCGTCCGCGGATGGCCGCTGGCGCGGCGAGATCGTCAACCAGGAGCACACGCCGGCGAAGGGCGAGTATCCGGTGTTCGGCGGTTACGAGGTCGGCATCGGTTTCGCCGGCTCGTGCCGCGAGGACGGCGCCGAGCTCGAGGGCATTGCGCTAGCAGGGAAGCGCAGCCTTCGCTTGTCGGCCGAACTGCGGCTGATGCGCCGCGCCTAGATTTGGAAAGCGTCCTCAATCCTTGATCAGGAGCACGCCGCCGATGATCAGTGCGATGCCGGTCAGCCGTGAAAACGACACCGGATGCTGCGCCAGCCCGAACAGGCCGAAATGGTCCATCGCGATGCCCGCGATCATCTGACCTGCGACCACCAGCGCCAGCAGGGTCGCGGCACCGAGCGACGGCAGCAGCAGGATCATCAAGAGGATAAAGACGCCGCCCAGGACGCCGCCGCTCCAGGCCCACCACGGCACTGCCGAGACCAGTTTCCAGGACGGCACCGGCTCCCGCGTCGCGACCAGCACGACCGCCATCGTCACGAGGCCGCCGAGATAGCTGATCAGCCCGGCCCAGGCCGGCGAGTTCAGCGCGGAGCGCAGATTGCCGTTGAGGACCTGCTGCGTGGCGACGCTGATGCCGGCGCCGAGCGCGAGCAGATAGAGAAACCAGACTTGCATAGGAGACCCCAAAACCGTTCGCCGAAGGATTTCATGTCATATTCGATCGGCAGCGACCGTGGCATGCATGGAGCACGGCGCGAAACCTGCGGGAATGGGCTTCCACCCACGTCCCAGATCGAATAAGAGGCCGCAACCCCCTAATTCCCCAGTATTAGAGCATGATCCGCCTCGATAACGTCTCCAAGCAAGTCGGCCACCAGATCCTCTTCATCGAAGCCTCCGCGGCGCTCCAGAAGGGCGAGAAGATCGGCCTTGTCGGCCCGAACGGCGCCGGCAAGACCACGCTGTTCCGGATGATCTCCGGCCGGGAAATCCCGGACGAGGGCCAGGTGTCGCTCGATCGCGGCATCTCGATCGGCTATTTCAGCCAGGATGTCGGCGAAATGAGTGGCCGCAGCGCGGTCGCCGAGGTGATGGACGGGGCGGGCCCCGTCAGCGTGGTGGCAGCCGAGCTTCGGGAACTCGAGGCCGCAATGGCCGACCCCGACAAGGCCGACGAGATGGACGACATCATCGCGCGCTATGGCGAGGTGCAGCACCAGTTCGAGGAGCTCGACGGCTACGCGCTCGACGGCCGCGCGCGCGAGGCGCTGGCCGGTCTCGGCTTCAGCCAGGAGATGATGGACGGCGACGTCGGCAAGCTCTCCGGCGGCTGGAAGATGCGCGTCGCGCTGGCCCGCATCCTTCTGATGCGTCCCGACGTCATGCTGCTCGACGAGCCGAGCAACCATCTCGATCTCGAAAGCCTGATCTGGCTCGAGCAGTTCCTGAAGGGCTACGAGGGCGCGCTGCTGATGACCTCGCATGACCGCGAGTTCATCAACCGCATCATCAACAAGGTGGTCGAGATCGACGCCGGCCAGCTCACCACCTATTCCGGCAATTACGAGTTCTACGAACAGCAGCGCGCGCTCTCCGACAAGCAGCAGCAGGCGCAGTTCGAGCGGCAGCAGGCGATGCTCGCCAAGGAGATCAAGTTCATCGAGCGCTTCAAGGCACGGGCCTCGCACGCCGCGCAGGTGCAGAGCCGGGTCAAGAAGCTCGACAAGATCGAGCGAGTCGAGCCGCCGCGGCGACGGCAGACCGTGGCGTTCGAATTCCAGCCGGCGCCGCGCTCGGGCGAGGACGTCGTCAGCCTGAAGAACGTCCACAAGGCCTATGGCAGCAAGCGCATCTATGACGGGCTCGACTTCATGATCCGCCGCAAGGAGCGCTGGTGCGTGATGGGCATCAACGGCGCCGGCAAGTCGACGCTCTTGAAGCTGGTTGCGGGTTCAACCGAGCCGGATGACGGCGCGGTCGCGGTCGGCGGCAGCGTCAAGATGGGCTATTTCGCCCAGCACGCGATGGATTTGCTCGACGGCGAGCGCACCGTGTTCCAGTCGCTGGAGGACGCGTTTCCGCAGGCCGGGCAGAGCTCCCTGCGCGCGCTTGCCGGCTGCTTCGGATTCTCGGGTGATGACGTCGAGAAGAAGTGCCGGGTGCTGTCGGGCGGCGAGAAGGCGCGGCTCGTGATGGCCAAGATGCTGTTCGATCCGCCGAACTTCCTGGTGCTGGACGAGCCGACCAACCATCTCGATCTCGCCACCAAGGAGATGCTGATCAACGCGCTCGCCGAGTTCGAGGGCACCATGCTGTTCGTCTCGCACGACCGGCACTTCCTGGCCGCGCTCTCCAACCGCGTGCTGGAGCTGACGCCGGCGGGTATCCACCAATATGGCGGCGGCTACACCGAATACGTCGCGCGTACCGGGCAGGAAGCGCCGGGATTGCGGAGCTAGCTCAGGCCCCCCACCGCGCGCAAAACGCCTCGACATCGCCGGACTGGAATTCGGGCAGCCGCTCCCAGATCGTCTCGGGCGGCCAGTTCCACCAGGCGATCTGCGACAGCTCGGCCGCGATCTTGCGGTTGAAGCGCTCCTTGATCGGCCGGGCCGGCACGCCGCCGACGATGGTGTAGGGCGCGACATCGCGCGTTACCACCGCGCCGGCCGCCAGCACCGCGCCGTCTCCGACGGTGACGCCGGGTAGCACGATCACGCCATGGCCGATCCAGACGTCGTTTCCGATCACGACGCGGTCCGCGCGCCGATCGCTGAAGAAGCCATGATCGCGCTCAGCGGAGGCCGAATAATATTCGGGGCAGTAGGTGAAGCGATGCTGCGAGGGACGCTCGACCGGATGGTTGGGCGCGCCGATCCTAACTTGCGCCGCGATCGCGCAGAACCGGCCGATCACGGCATCAGCGACGATGCAGCCGCTGCCGAGATAGGAGTAATCGCCGAGCTCGGTATATTCGATTGCGGTGTCGCCGAGCACTTCGCAGCAACGTCCGACCTTGACTTCGCGCAGCTTGACCGTCGGCTCGATGACGGTCTCGGCAAGCTTGGGGCGGATCAGGTTCGGTGCGTTCATAGCGTTATCCTCGATGCGACGAGCCGCTTCAGTCGCATGATTTCTATGACGGCGAGATGACGGAAGGCGCCGGATTTACCGGCCGGTGAGCCGTGCGATGGTCTCGATTTCGTTGGTCCAGATTCCACCCGAGTAGTGTTCAGGCAGGCGTTTCAACAGATCGGCATCGTCGACGCCGGTCGAGAATTCGCCGCCCTGATAGGGCCCGAGTGCGAACACCGCGCTGTTCGCCGCCGCCATGCGGTTGAGGAAGCGGTCCGGCCAGCCCCAGAGCCACGGCGCGTAGTTGATCGGCACCAGCACGATGGCGTTGCGGCAGGCGTCGGGCACGATGCCGGTCCAGCCATAGCCGAGATACCGAACGAGGCACCTCTTGATCGCCGCGCGCGAAATGGTCCGCGTCTCCGGCGCAAGACGGCGGATCGCCGCGATCGGCTCGTCGCCGCCGTAGACCATGATCAGCTTGCGCCGTTCGGCCGGGAGCCGGTTCAGGACCGCTGCGAGCTTCTCGCCCTCGGCGGGATCGCGGCTCTTGACGTTGATCAGGAACCGGCGGTCCGGAAAGGTCTCGAGCACCTCGTCCAGCGACGGCATCAAGCCGATGCCCTTGCCGCGGAATGGAAAGGTCTTGCCGTCATCGGCGGTGTAGCCATAGCCGATATCGAGCATCTTCAGCCGCGCCATCGGCTGTTCGCGGGTGACGCCCTGGCCGTCGGTGCGGCAATCGACGGTCCAGTCGTGAAACACCGCGAATTCGCCATCGGTCGTCGGGTGGATGTCGAGCTCGACGATATCGGCGCCGCGCGCGAAGCTCGCCTGCATCGAGCGGATCGTGTTCTCGAGAAAGTCATGGGTCGACGGCAGCATGCGCGCCGCGGTGCAGGTGTCGTTCCGGAGGTTGCGTTCGTCGAAGCGCTGCGCCATGCCGCGATGGGCGAGCAGCAGGGGCTTGCCGCCGGGGTGGGTTGCGAGAAGGCTGGAGTTGTTGAGGTAGATTCCGGCGGCGACAGTAACGAGCGCCGCTGCCGCGTAGTTCAATTTCCTGCCCAAGCTATACGTTTCCTTGCTGGATAGGGCTCCGCAATCTCAATCGCGCGCCGGATCGTTCCCTACAGCATGGCCAACATTTCGGATGAATTGCGGCATGACGATATCCAGTGATGCAAAGCCGCATGGCGCGCTGCGCGGTGCTCGGCTTGTCGGGCGAAGGGCCGCCCGCTACGCTTCACAAAAAAGCGGGAGCGAAACGGCATGAAGCAGATCAGGATCGGCGACATCACGATCGACGCAGTGATCGAGCGCGAAGGGCCGTGGCGGCGGCCGCAGGATTTCTTCCCGACCTATGACGACGGTATGTTCAAGCATCATTTGAAGACGATGGAGCCGGAGGTCTTCGACGCCGCGCGCGGCATGATGGTGATCACCTACCAGACCTTCGTGGTGCGGACGCCGCGCTACACCATCCTGGTCGACACCTGCACCGGCGAGGACAAGGGACACCCGCCGCCGTTCGATTTCCCCGGCAAGGAGCGCTGGCGCAACGAGCTGTTCGCACTCGGCATCTCCTATGAGCAGATCGACTACGTGTTCTGCACCCATCTGCATATCGACCACACCGGCTGGAACACCACGCTGCGCGACGGACGCTGGGTGCCGACTTTCCCGAACGCGAAATACGTCTTCCACAAGGGCGAGTACGCGGCCTGGGAGGCCGAGAACGCCAGGGGCGCCAATCCGCCCGGCACGGTGTTTCGCGACAATTGCCTGCCGATCGTCGAAGCCGGGCAGGCGCTGCTGGTCGACGACGACTATGCGCTCGACGACACCGTGACGCTGACGCCGACGCCGGGCCATTCGCCCTGTCATTGCTGCGTCAACATCTTCTCGAAGGGGCAGCGCGCGGTGGTCGCCGGCGACCTGATGCACCACGCGATCCAGTGCCGCGAGCCCGAGTGGTCGGCCAAGCCGGATTGGGACCCGAAGCAATCGTCGGTCTCGCGGCGCAAGTTCTTTGCCTCGGTTGCCGGGACCGACACGCTGATCCTGCCGATCCATTTTCCGGCCCCGACGGTCGGCCTGATCACGGCGGACGGCGACCGCTTCGACTATCGCTTCAAGCGCGCGTAGGGCGCGGCAGCCCGCCGTTCAAGGTCACCGCGCTGCGCGGGACCGGCGCGGCACCTGGGTCAGGAACCGTTCCAGATCGGCGCACAGCCGATGTGCGAGCTCCTCGTCGATCTCGAACGTCGCGACGGTGCCGGCGCAGTCGATTGCGATGGTGCCGCGGAGTGGTGCGGCGGAGACGGCCGATACCGCGATGTTGGTCGCTCTCTGCATGGTCATGTCGTCAATTTCCCCTCGGGGCGGTTGCCGCCAATCCTCATCTCGGAATGACGGCGCGTCCCTTTCGCTTTCGTTCCTCGATGAATCGCACGCCGATCTCGGTGCCGTCGACACGCACCAGCTCGCAGCGGCGAAACGCCAGTCCCCGCGAGGACAACACCAGGAAGAATTCCTGCGCCTTCAGCACATCAAGCGTTCCGTCGACCTCGAGCCGGGCGCCGGTCTGCGAGACGTCGAGCAGGATGCAGCTCCGCCGCCACGTGCCGTCGACACCCATCAGATTAACGGGGTGACGCGTCTCGAGCTTGACGCGATCCGCCCTGCGGTCACCGTATGTCATTGCAGCACTCACACGGCCCGAGAGCGCTTCGCGATCACCGTGGCCCGCGCCTCCGCATAGTCGATCGTGGCTGGCGGGCTTGCCGAGGCGCGGGCTGCACTGGCATGGATGATGGCGCGGATCGCGTGCCGGATCTCGGCACGTGCGATCTTGAGCAGCCGGGCCTGCCGGCGCGGCGTGGATCGCATCACGAGGTCGGCAAGCACGCGGTGCGGCAGATCCTTGCGCGACACCAAGGCGCCTGCGATGTCCTCATCGTGTTCGGCGGCATCGACCATCATGGCAAGGCCGGCGCTGGTCATGTCCGCGCCGGGATTGCGCGCGAGAGCGCGCAGCACATTGCAGTCGCCGCGCATCAACAGAATGTCCGTGAGCTCCTGATTGACGGCCTTGCGTCCCGCGATTGCGCAGAGATGTCCCTCGGCCCGCATCCAGGCAATGTCGATCAGATCGGCGTCCGGAATGCACTCGCATTTCCGCAGGATCGGCGCGGCGACATCGGCATCGTCGTGGTTGGCCAGCCGGCGGGCGAGCTCCCGCGGCACCAGATGCAAGTCGGCGAGCGAGCGGCTCAGCGTGGTGAGGGTCCGCAGTTCGACGCTTTCGGTCAGACGGATCAGGATGTCGTCGAACAGCTTGACGTGGCGCTCGCTGAGGCGGTGAGCGTCGTCGAGAAACAGCCCGGCCACCTCCTGCAACATGCGTGTGCGGAGGTCCGGGGGACCGGCTCTCAAGACTTGGTCGAGCTTGGCAATAAGATCGGGCGAGGCAATGACTGTCATTGCGGTCTCTAAAATGGTCCGCGACGGGGAACATCATCGTTCCCGACATCAATCTGCTCCCCGAATCTTTAATAGGGGTATAGAAATTGCTGTGGAGGCTGATCCCGCCGGTGGATATACCGGCAAACACTATCGAAATTCGGCAGCAGCGCTGTTTTGCCAGATTGTCCGGTTCGGCCGACGGACCGCATTTCTCCCGATTGAATTTCTTTGGACGATTCGCAATTTGTGCACGCGATTTATCAACCCGGCCGGCGCGCTCTGTGCTGCGCCGCGCGCAAGTTTTAGAGACCATTTCACAGGAGCAGTCATTTGACGGCGCCGTTGCTGGTGCCGAGAGTCTTTCGTTTTGACGATGTTGACGCATTCCGGAGTTCGATCCGAGATCTGGATGTTGATTTCACGCCACTTGCGCGGAAGATTTCGGCCGAGCAGGTCATCCTGAGTTTGCCGGGATGCGAGCTCAACTATACGCAGTCGTTCCCGCGGATCGTCGACGCGCAGCTTGCGCGGCATACCACCGCGGTCGGCTTCACGATGGATGACGGCGTTCCGATGCGGTTCAACGGCGTCGAGCGAGATCGTGCGGTGATCGTGCTCGGCGGCGGCGGCGCGTTCTACACCTCCGTGGAGGAGACGCCCCGCCAATATGTCTCGCTGATGTTCACGCCGGAGATCGTCGACCGCGGCTGGCCGAAGCCTGGCCTTCATTTCAGCATTCACGAGATTTCTCAACGCGCGCAGGATCGGTTGCGAGAGGTGGTGAGGCAGGTTCTGCTCGTCACGTCGGATCAGGTCACGATTGCCGAGCTCGCCACGGGCGCGTCGATCAAGGAGACGCTGCTCGCCGAGATCGACAACGCGTTCGCCGAGATCGTACCGGCCAAGTGGGCGACGCGGGCCAATACGACGCGCCAGTTCAAGGTCTTCAACGACGCGCGCGCCGTCCTGGCCGGTGACGTCGCTCACCCGATCTACAGCGGCGAGCTCGCCAGGCAGATCGGCGTGTCGGTGCGTACGCTGCACGACGCGATCCAGCGTTACCGAGGCATGAGCCTGCATCGCTATCTGCGGCTGCGCCGGCTCTGGCTGGTGCGCAAGCAGCTGCTTGCCGGTGCGCCCAGCGTCAAGGCCTGCGCGCTGGCCTATGGGTTCTGGCACCTCAGCGACTTCTCGAGGAGCTACCGGTCGCAGTTCGGGGAAGCGCCGTCGGAGACGCTGGCGGCCTCGCGCCGCCCCGGCGCCGGACGCGCCGATTCGGCCGCCGGCAGACACGAAACGTAACAATAGGCCTGAACGGAATCTTAACGGCCGGCGGTGAATCTGTTGGTACGATTCCACCAGAGGCGGCCTGATGCATCCCCGACGATTTGCGCGTGTTCGTCCCTCAGGATGCGTATCCAGCGTGGTCAAGCTCCAGCTCGAACCGAAGGCGCCGCTGATCGAATGCCGCCTGGTGGACTATTCCGCCGGTGGGGCCTGCCTGGAGTTTTCGAAGCCGGTCCAGCTGCCCGAACGCTTTGAGATGTTTCACGGCAACACCCGCAAGCGCGTCCGTCGGGTCTGGAGCCGGGGCGTCCGGGTCGGCGTCTCGTTCTGAGCGCCTTAGGGCGCGAGACCCGCCAATAGCCGTTCGGGCCGCGCCCTGCGCGACCCGATGCTCTGTCCCGATAGAGGGGGCTAAATCAGCGCCGGCGAGGGGCTCAGGCGCCGCTCTGGCACTTCTTCATGAACGAGGTCTTGGCCGCGCCGGCCAGCGGCTTGCCGTCCTTGCCGACGGCTTTCGTCTCGCAGGAGGCGTCCTGAGCAAATGCCGAACCGGCGGCAAAGGTCGCGATCACGGCCGCCAAGAAAATCCGCTTCATCTGGGTTCTCCCTAAACCAAACCAGTGGCCGGATTGGATATCGGATTCTTGGCCCGATCAAGTTCCCACGACCGAATTTGTCTATAAAATGCCCGGATAGCCGTTAGAAAATTCCGTGTGCAGCGCGGAACAAAATGGGGGAAGCGGGGAATGGAATTCGAGACGCTGGTACAGACACGCAAAAGCGTGCGCGGGTTCAAGAAGCAGCCGGTGTCGCGGGCGACCGTCGAGGAGATCATCGAGGTGGCCAAGCGCGCGCCGTCCTCGATGAACACCCAGCCCTGGCATGTCCACGTCCTGACCGGGGAGCCGCTGGAGGAAGTGCGCCGCCGCAACATGGAGGAGATGATCGCCGGCGCCAAGGCGAAGCGCGACATCGTCAGCCATGGCGAGTACCAGGGCGTGCACCGTGGCCGTCAGGTCGATATCGCCAAGAAGCTGTTCGGGGCGATGGGGATTGCCCGCGACGACAAGCCGATGCGGCAGGATTGGGTGCTGCGCGGCTTCCGCCAGTTCGACGCCCCGGTCTCGCTGGTCCTGGCCTACGACCGGATCCTCGATCCCGGCGCGGTCTGCCATTTCGACCTCGGCGCGCTCTGCTACGGCATCGTGCTGGCGGCCTGGGATCGCGGCCTCGGCAGCGTCATCAACGGCCAGGGCATCATGCGTTCAGACATCGTGCGCGAGGTCGCCAACATCCCGGAGGACCAGGTGATCATGACCTGCGTCGCGATGGGTTATCCCGACGACAGCTTTGCCGCCAACGCGGTGCGGTCGGACCGCGAGGCCAACAGCGACTTTGTCCGCTACGTCGGCTTTGCCGAGTAGCGCATGATCCGACCAGTGCGGAGGCACGGCAGCATCGGCGATTTGAGCACCGATCGTCGATCGCTTCCTTGCAGCCAATAACCTCGTGCTGCGCGATCGGCTGCTCACGCGCCCGAGCGTTCTGCGCAATTGCGCACGCGCCGACCGCGCCGCGGGATATTGAATTCCGCACCATGAAACCATTGCGCGACAGTGAGTGTCAGCGCGCGTTTGCGCTATTCCTGCCGACAAAAAATGCGCTACTGGTTTTGTGAAGCGAAACAGCACAGGCGAGGAATCCCAGATGAGGGATGATGAACAGACAGCCATGATCCGCGAGACCGTCGCGAGATTCGTCGATCGCGAACTCATTCCGCTGGAGCCGCAATATCTGAAATCGAAGCTGCCCGGCAGCGATCATCCCGAGCTCACCGCGGAGCAACGCAAGCGGCTGCGCGACGTCTCCAAGGAGCTCGGCCTCTGGGGTCTCGATGCGCCCGAGGATCTCGGCGGCCACGATTTGCCGACGCGCACGATGGCGGCGGTGCACGAAGAGCTCGGCCGCAGCTGCGTGCCGTTCGTGCTGCCGCCGGACTCGCCGAACCTGCGCATGCTGCAGGCGGTCGGCACCGACGCGCAGAAGAAGAAATATCTGCAGCCCTATATCGAGGGCCGGATGGCATCGGCGATCGCGATCTCCGAGCCCGGCGCCGGCGGCGATCCCGCAGGGATGAAGACGCGCGCGGTGCTCGACGGCGAGCAGTGGGTCTTGAACGGCCGCAAGATCTGGATCAGCAATGCGCGCGCCGCCGACTTCATCATCGTGATGGCGCGCGTCGGCAACGACCAGCGCCAGGGCGGCATCACCTCCTTCATCGTCGAGAAGGGCACGCCCGGCTTCATCATCGAGCGTGAGATCCCGATGGTCGGCGGCGGTTCGACCTATGAGATCGTATTCGAGGACTGCCGCATCCCGAAGGACTCCGTGCTCGGCGAAGTCGGCAAGGGCTACGCGCCGATGCAGCTGCGGCTGCGCACACGGCGGCTCGAGATGGGATCGACCTGCGTCGGCATCACCAAGCGCGCGCTCGACATGATGTGCGAGCACGCCAAGCAGCGTGAGACCTTCGGCGTCAAGCTCGCCGAGCGCCAGGCGATCCAGTGGTGGATTGCGGACATCTCGACGCGCATGCACGCCTGCCGGCTGATGGTGCGCGAGGCCGCCGACAAGACCGACCGCGGCGAGGACATCCGACACGAGGCCTCGATGATCAAGGTGTTCGCGACCGAGATGGCCTATGACGCCTGCGACCACGCCATGCAGACGCTCGGCGCACTCGGCGTGACGCTGGAATTGCCGCTCAACGCGCTCTGGCAGAAGGCCCGTCTGATGCGGGTCTACGAAGGCCCGAGCGAGGTCCATCGCCAGGCGATCGCCCGCCGCGTGCTCGGTTTGCGGGGCGGCTAGACGGATCGCTAGACCTCATCCAGCGTCGCCATTGCGAGCGCAGCGACCCCCGACTACGCCGCCCGCACGTCCGAGAGGAAGCGGTTGACCTGGCCGGCGAGGTCCTTGGACTGCGTCGAGAGCTGCTCGGCTGCGCCCAGCACCTGGGTTGCCGCCGCGCCGGTGTCGTCGGCGGCGCGCTGCACGCCGGAGATGTTGGAGTTGACTTCCTGGGTTCCGCGCGCGGCTTCCTGAACGCTGCGCGAGATCTCCTTGGTCGCCGAGCCCTGTTCCTCGATCGCGGCGGCAATCGCAGTGCCGATCTGGTCGATCTCGGTGATGACGTCGACGACGCTCCGGATCGCGGTCACGGTCTCGTCGCTCGCGGTCTGGATCGCGGTGATCTGCTCGGAGATCTCCGTGGTCGCCTTCGCGGTCTGGCCGGCCAGCGACTTCACCTCCGAGGCGACGACGGCAAAGCCGCGGCCGGCCTCGCCGGCGCGGGCCGCCTCGATGGTGGCGTTGAGCGCGAGTAGGTTGGTCTGTGCCGCGATGCTCTGGATCAGCGTCACGACGTCGCCGATCTTCTGGGCGCCTTCGGCGAGCGAGCGCGCGGTGTCGCCGGTGCGGCGGGCATGGTCGACCGCGCGCGCGGCGATCTCGGTCGAGGTCGCAACCTGACGGGCGATCTCCGAGATCGACGAGGTCAGTTCCTCGGTGGCGCTCGCCACGGTCTGAACATTGGTCGAGGTCTGATCCGACGCCGCCGCGACGACCGCGGCCTGACGGTTGGTGGCGGCCGCGGTGGCGGACATCGATTGCGCGGTGTCCTCCATCACCGAAGACGCTGCGGACAGGCCGCCGACCAGCTCCGTGACCTTAGCTTCGAAGGCGCGGGTCAGATCGTCGAGCACGCGGGCGCGGCGCATCTTGACGTCGTTCTCGGCTTCCTTCTCGTTTGCGAGGCGGTCGGCTTCGATCCTATTGTCCTTGAACACCTGGACGGCGGCGGCCATCGCGCCGATCTCGTCGTTGCGCGCGGCGCCGGGGATCGCTTCGGCGACCTCGCCCGCGGCGAGCCGCGACATCCGGCCGGTGAGGGCGGCGATCGGGTTCAGGATGCGGCGGCGGATCACGACGATCAGGCCGGCGCTGACGGCGATGACCGCGAGCAGCCCGACCAGTGCGATCACGAAGCTGAGGCGCGCCGACCAATAGGCGCTCGCGAGCACCTGCTCGGCATTCTCGTAGAACGCGTCGCGCACGGTGATGATGGCGGCGAGGCCGACCTGCGATTCCGGATAGTAGGTGTCGAGATCCTGCTCGTACTTGCCGGTCACGGCGCCTTCCTTGGCGAGCTTCAGCGCCTTGCCGAAGCGCTCGACATAGTCAGCCTGCATCTTGCCGAGCGCGGTCATGACATTGGCCGGCGTCGCCGGATTGTTGCGCAGTTCCTGCAAGGTCGAGAGGATCTGCTCGGTGCGGCCGGTCGAGCGATAGAGCTCCATCTTCTCCGGTTCGGTCGCGACGCGCTTGGCGCCGACCAGCGCCTTGTGCAGGCTGGCATTGAGGCCGCCGGTGTCGCGCAGCATCCAGGCGACGTTGGCGTAGCTGGCCTGGCGATAGGCGTTGCCGTCGAGGCCGGCGAGCCGGCGCACCTGCTCGTCGAGCAACGTGGTGACCCCGGCGTTGAACACGGAATTGTCGGCGACGATCTTGCCGGCGGCGGCGCGGCGGGCATCGGCCGGCCCTGCGATTGCGGTCGCGATGGCATCGCGCAGCCCGGCAAACTTCACCTTCAGCGCGTCGATCTCGCGCGCGACCGCCTCGCCATCGTCGAGCGATCCCGGCAGGATGGTGCGCACCTGGTTGACCTTGGCGAGCGCGCCGTCGGTCAGCTGACGCTGACGGTCGAGCTCGGCGATCTGCTTCGGATCGATCGTGGCTCCCCCAAGCAGCAGGTTGGTGGCGTAGCCACGCTCGGGGTTCATGTAACGCGGGATATCGCCGACGGCGCGGACGATCTCGAGCCGGCTCTGCGCGGTCGAGACCTTGTCCATGGTCTGGTACTTCGTGACAGCGACATAGGCCGCCAGGCCGCCGCCGACCGCGGACAAGGAGACGATCGCAGCCGTCAGGAGAGTACCGATTTTCATGGGATGCGCGCCATTTCTTGACGAGAGAGGGGAGGCCTCAACCGTACCGGGTGCGCATTAAGCTTGGGTTTATGATGCGGGAGCCGTGGCGGTCCCGCACATTCCGCATTGTCCGAAAGTCGAAGGACCGGTGTCGCCCGGCCGCGCGGGGCGGCACGGCGTGACGATCAGTGCTCGTCGTCGTCAGCGCCCTTGGTCGCGGCACGGTGTTGGGTCACGCCGCTCGAGCCCGCTTCGCCGCAGGGAAGCTGGTTCCAGGTGCCGTCGGCGGCCTGTTGGTAGGCTTGGCAGCCGGTGGAATTGGTTGTGGTGGCGGCTTTTTCGTCGGCTTTCTGCCGCTCGGCGCTCTTCGCCAGCGCCGGCGTTGCCCCGGCAGCAATGGCCGCGAGCGACCCTGCGAAAACCAGCTTTGCGATCCGCATATCGGGTTCTCCTTCTCGAAGCGAATGCATATCCAGAAAACAAATCCGGCGATTTTTGGCCGCGGCACCGCGCCTGCGACGAATTGCTTAATGGTCGGAAAACGCGCCGGACGGCCGGTTAACATCTGCGCGCTGGCCGCAAGACGGCTGTCGCAGCGCCGTGGTAGGATCGCGCCATGACCCACCGCATTCTCGTTCTCTACGGCTCCTATCGTTCGGATCGCATGGGCATCCGCCTGGCCCATTTCGTCGTCGACGGCTTTCGTGCGCGCGGCGACGACGTCGAGTTGATCGACGCCAAGGAGGTCGGCCTGCCGATGCTCGACCGGATGTACAAGGAGCATCCCAAGGGTCAGGCGCCGGCCGTGCTCGAAACGCTCGCCGGAAAGATCCGCGACGCCGACGGCTTCCTGTTCGTCACCGGCGAGTACAATTGGGGCATCCAGCCCGGCTTGAAGAACCTGACTGATCATTTCCTCGAGGAATGGTTCTGGCGCCCGGCGGCGATCGCAAGCTACTCGGCCGGGCGGTTCGCCGGCGCCCGCGCTGCGACCGCCTGGCACGGCACGCTGTCGGAGATGGGAATGGTGGTGGTGTCGAGCACGATCAGCGCCGGGCCGATCGCGCAGACGCTCTCGGCCGATGGCAAGCCGATCGGCGATGCCGGCAAGTCGCTCGAACGCGCCTTTCCGCGCTTTGCCGACGACTTCACCTGGTGGATCGAAGCCGCCAAGGCACAGCGGGCGCGCAAGGCGCCGCCATACTGAGCCCCGGTCTGCAATCCCTGGAGACAGGCATCATGAGCCTCTTCACATCGCCCTTCGATCCCGCGCGCGAGGCCGCCCTGGTGACCGGCGCCGGCAACGGCATCGGCCGGGCCATCGCGCTGGCCCTGGTCGGCGAGGGCGTACGCACGGTGTTCGCCGATCTGCACGAGGACAAGGTCCTGGCCGCAATCAAGGCCGCGCCGCGTCCCGAGCTTGCGGTCCCCTGGGCCGGCGATCTCGCGCAGCGCGCGGCGTGCGACGCGCTGCTGGCGCATGCGCAAGGCGCGCTCGGGCAGGTCACGCACTTCGTCCATAGCGCCTCGCCGCCGCGCCGCGAGGCCGATCACGCGATGGCGGTCGACGAAGAGACCTGGCGGCAGATGCACGCGGTCAATCTCGATGCCGGCTTTCATCTGTCGCGCGAGCTGGCGCGCAAGCTGATCGCGGCGAAGACGTCGGGTTCGTTCCTGCTGCTCACCTCGCTGCATGCTGGCACGCCGCGCAACCTGCCGCATTACTCGACGGCGAAGGCCGGCATGGCGATGCTGGTGAAGGAGCTTGGCAAGAGCTGGGGCCGCTACGGCATCCGCGTCAATGCGCTGGTGCCCGGTGCGATCGCGGCCGGCGGCTTCGTCGCCGATCCCGCGCTGGCAAGGCATATTCCGCTCGGGCGGCTCGGTCAGGCGGACGATCTTGCGCCGATGGCACTCGCCGTGCTCTCGCACAAGCTTTCCGGCTACGTCACCGGCGCATCGATCGTGGTCGACGGCGGCCTGTCGCTGACCAACTGGTTCGCGCCGCCGGAGCTCGATTGAGAGCGAAGCTTGTTACTTGGTCCTGATGTAGCCCGCGAGCCGCGTCTTCTGGTCCTGGCACCAGCTCGTCATGCTGCCGGCGCGGCGCTGGTCGAGGTCGGTGGTCTGGGTCGCGATCGCGACTTCCGTCATCAGATCGTCAGCCTGCTTCTCGCCCATCTTGCCGCCGGTGTGCATGTAGGCGATCGCCTTGCGCACCTGCTCGGTGGTGCCGTCGGGAAGGTGCATGTCCTGCGCGCGCTGCACGAGGTCCTGATAGACGAGATCGGTGCCGGGGCACTCGACCTTGGCGGCGAAGGCCTGCAGCACCATGGTGACATAGGCCGCGCGCGGATCGGCGTGGGCCGGTGTAGCCGCGACGACCAGACCGCCGATCAGCAGAGCGTAACGCATCGAATTCCTCCCGGTGTTTTAGCCATTTTGTCGCAAGGCTAGCGTCCGCCGGAACCGACTGCAACCGGAAGGACACACTTGCCGAAGGAACCGATCAAACGGCCGTGTTCCAGTTCGAGCTGCCACGATTTCAGCACGATTTCGGCAGCAAGTGCCACAAGTTGACGCAGGGGAGAATGATCGTGTCGAAGTTGGGGCTTGCTGCGGTGCTGGTGGGTTCGCTTGCACTTGGCGGCTGCATGCAGGCGACGCTGTCGCCGGTGACGGATGCTGCGATGACGCCGCGCGATCGGCAATTGCTGGCGCATCCGCCCTATGCGGAGGCCAAGATCCCGGATCAGTTCCAGCGCCACATTGTCGATTACAGGCGCAAGGAGCAGCCGGGCTCGATCCTGGTCGATACCGACGCGCGCTACCTCTATTACGTGCTGCCCGGCGGCAAGGCGATCCGCTACGGCGTCGCCGTCGGCGAGGAGGCGATGGCCTTCTCCGGCGTCGCCACGGTTGGCCGTCTGGCGGAGTGGCCCGATTGGGTTCCGACCCAGGATATCCAGGAGCGGCTGGGGCCGTATCCGAAGCGTGTCGCCGGTGGACCGGCCAATCCGCTCGGGGCTCGCGGCATCTACCTCTACCAGGGCAACAAGGACACGCTGTACCGTATCCATGGCACCAACCAGCCCGAATATATCGGGCAGGCGATCTCGTCGGGCTGCATCCGCATGAACAACGCCGACGTCATCGATCTCTATCAGCACGTCAAGCCGGGCGCGACCGTGGTCGTGCTGCCGCCGGGACAGAGCGCGTAATTCGCTCGCCAATTGAAAAGCGGCCGATCGCGATTGCGCGATCGGCCGCTTTCTTTTTCAGCTTCAGCGCAGCGGCA
Organism: Bradyrhizobium sp. CCBAU 53421; assembly: GCF_015291625.1. Taxonomy (NCBI): domain Bacteria; kingdom Pseudomonadati; phylum Pseudomonadota; class Alphaproteobacteria; order Hyphomicrobiales; family Nitrobacteraceae; genus Bradyrhizobium; species Bradyrhizobium sp. CCBAU 53421. Next base: position 5,433,725 of record NZ_CP030047.1, on the reverse strand, counting down.
TCGGCGGCCGAACCACCGGGCCGCCATCATCCGCGTCGACGATATTGGACTGCTGCTGCGGTTGCACGGGCCGCGGTGCCGCGGCCGCCTGCGGGGAGGCCGCAACGGGTGCCGGCAGCGGGGCCGCTGATGCAGGCGGCGGCGGGATATAGGCCTGGGCCGGCCGGCGCACCGGCGGCGGCGCAACAGCCGCGTGCGGTGCTGCCGGCGGGGTGATCGCGGCACGTGGGCGCGGTGCGACCGGCCGGGGTTCGACGGCCCGGGTCTCGGTCGTCCGTGCGACCCGCTGCGTCAGCTGATCCTGGCTGGCCTTGAGCTGATCGATGCTGGTCTTGAGTTGCTCGATCTGCTGTCCCATCGAGGCGAGATCGCGCGCCATCGACTGCAGCAATTGCGTTTGGTCGGGTACCACGGCGGCCGGCGCTGCCGGGGCGGCGGCCGCAACCGGCGCAACTGCGGCAGCGGGTGCTGCGGCCGCCGGCGCAGCAGCAGGAGCGGGCTGCGCCGTGGCGACATCTTGCGGCGGAGCCGCCGGAGCAGCCTCAGCCGGCTGATCGGCGGCAGCCGCCTGCGCGGGCGGGCTCGTCTGGTCGGCAGCGGGAGCGGCCTTGCCCGGCAGCAGCGACGTCAGCGCCTCGACCTGCGGCACATACTCCGCCACCACCTGCTTGACGCGATGGCCGTAGTGTTGCCACGCCGCGGTGCCCATGGCGCCGACGATCGCGAACACGAACCAGAAGGCGCGGATCGCCCATTTGTTGGTGGGACGCGGCCCGCGCTCCAGCCTGATGTCGTCCAGCCTGCCGTCGTGGCTTGCCGTGCTGTACTCCGGCGCGGCCGGCGGCGGCGTCATTGGCGTCGGCGTGACTGATGGCGCCGAGGCGACCGTAGCGGCGGGCGCGACGTGTGGCGCGGACGAGGGCGCGAGGCTCGGGCCGAACCACGGCTCGCGCGGCCCTGCCTTGGCGCCGGCTGCAGGCGCGGCGGCATTGTCCGGGCGTGCCGGAGCGAAGCTCGGTTCGATCGCGAAAATATCGTGCGGATCTGCGTCTTTCAGTGTCGATTGCATGGCGGTCCCCGTTTCAGTCCAAGGTCAACCGCAAATGGGCGGCCGGCAATTTGAGCTCTGTATCGACCCCTGACCCGGGCCCCACGACTCCAGTCCGGTTTGACCAAAGCAAGGCGAGAGGGTGGAGAGGTTGGGGAGTTTCGGGAACCGATGCCGGGGCGGATCACGCCGGCATCGGAGCGCTGGCCGCAGCCCAGGCCCCGAGCGGCATCTCCAGCGTCCCGCTGTTGAGGGTTGTGTTGCGGATCCACCACACCCAAGGGGGAATCGCATCGTGCGGGGTGCGTCCCGCCGCATTCCGCCTCCGTTCCGCCCCGATTGGATTCGGCTGATAGGCAGTTGTTGGATTTTCGGCTTGGGCTGGGGGCGCAAGTTGGGGGTGCAACATGTCACGCGACGATGCAGTCATCTCGTACGTCGGCGTCAAACGCAGCGCGCGCGGCGCTGCGCCTCCGATCCTGTTTTCGCATGCCCGAACGCCGCTGCGGCTGTTCGCCGTCGTGATCGGCGCCGCGTCGCTTGCGGCCTGTGCGCAGTCCTCCGTCGTCAGCCAGCGTTCGCAGGCGCTCGCGAGCCGGCCGGTATCGGCCGAGCCGACGCGGGCTGCGTCAGCGGCGACGCGCACTCATGTCGCAACCGCGCGGCGGCATGCGCCTTACGCCGCGCGCAAAGGCGGCGGTACCAAGGTTGCATCGCAGGGCGTCGCGAGCTTCTACAGCGACGAGCAGGAGACCGCGAGCGGCGAGAAGTTCAACGCGCGCGAACTGACCGCCGCGCATCCGACATTGCCGTTCGGCACCAAGCTGCGCGTCACCGACGTCAAGACCGGCCGCTCGGTCACCGTGCGTGTCAACGACCGCGGGCCTTACGTTCCCGGGCGCATCGTCGACGTGTCGTATTCTGCCGCACAGTCGCTCGGCATGATCGGCAAGGGCGTCGCGAACGTCAGGCTCGACGTGGTGCAGTAGGCCGCATCGAACGAGGTGGATTCGGGATTTTTTGCCGGGCAGATCGGGAAAAAGTCCCGGCGCCGTGCGCGCATTAATCCTGTTGTCCGAACCACCCGTCCCAATAGAATTGTTGCCGCTACTTCCCGCGCTCTGCTCTTCCAGGCGCGTGGATTTCTACCCAATGAACCTTCCCCGCCTTGGCGTTCCACTGAGGCGGGGTTTTTCTTTGCGGGCAGCGCACTGCCGCATCCGGTGCCTGTGTGTCCACCAAATTGTCACGCTCCCGGCGAATTGCGGCCCAACGCCGCTGCCAACAAGCCGCCGAATGAATGACGTCGGCGAGGGACAAGCGTTGGCTTACAAGATGATCGCAGAACGCGAGAACGAAACGGTCAGGATCGAGCGGGAGAGCACCTTCATCATCATCGCCAAGGCCAAGGTCTGGGCGAGCGAGGGGTGGCAGGTAGTGATCACCGACAAGGACGGAAAATCATACCCGCCCGAGGAATTCGACAAGCTGCTCGCGGCGTAAGGTCAGCGCTGCGCCGACACCAGGAGCATCATCGGCCGTTCGAGTTCGTCGGCGAGTTCCGGCATGGCCTTGATCTGCTCGCGCGTCGGGGAGAATTCCTCGACCTGGCGAAGCGTGAAGCCGGCGCCGATCAGCGCATTGAGCGTGGTGCCGATGGTGCGGTGATATTTCAGCACGCCCTTCACATACCAGTCGGTCCGCCGTTCGCCTTCGATGAAATAGCGGTTGACCGGCCAGGTCTTGCGGCCATCCCGGTCGTGTCCCCAGCCGGGATGGGCGGCCGCCATATAGATCGGATGCTCGATGGTGAAGACCAGCTGCCCCTCCGGGACCAGCGCGCGGTGCAGCATGCGCGCCAGGCGATCGAAGTCCCTGATGTAATGGAAGGTGAGGGCGCTGTAGGCGAGATCGAAGGTGGCCTTCGGCAGCTCCAGCGTTTCAAGGTCGGCGATCTCGTAGGCGATGGCCGGATCCTGCGTCATCGCCGTGGCGCGCGCGATCATGTTCTGCGAGAGGTCTATGCCGAGCACGCCGGTGGCGCCTTGCTCGCGCATCCAGCGCGACACCCAGCCGAAGCCGCAGCCGAGATCGACCACGTGCTTGCCGCCAATGTCGGGCAGCATGGCGCGGATTGCGGGCCATTCGGGCGCGCCGAGCAGTCCGCGGACCTGCCGCGGCAACTGGCTGTAGCCGGCGAAGAAGCCGGGATCGTCATAGATGTTCTGCGCCATGGCTGCGGCAACCCGGGAAGCAACGGAAGTCGCCTCTCTGTAACCGCCGCCGCGGCGGGTGGGAACCGCTGATTGTGTCGCGCCCGGCGGCGCTGCGGGAACCAGATACGGCGTTCGGCGGTTTTTGCTGTCAGCACTCGACAGCCGAGGAGAGCGCCATGATAGCTGAAATGCAGATCCACACCATCGCGCGGCAGATGCTGCTGAAGCACGGCCCCGAGGCTATCGCCCAGGCCGCGCAGAACGCTGTGGCCTGCGAGGCCAAGGGCGAGACCGAAGACGCGCGTGACTGGCGTCATATCGAGGACGCGCTGAAAATGATGCGCGGACCGCATCAGAGCTGACGGCCGAAGCCGCGACACCTGATCGAATGATCCGGCGCTGAGCGCTGGAGCCTTCGACTTGCGAATCCCCAAAGCTTGCGAAGCCCCAAGGCTGCTTGCCTTTGCCGGAAATTCCGGGAACTCTGGTCCGGCAAGCAGCAGACAACATTTTCTATATGGGGGAATTCGCCATGACCTTTTCACTCTACGACGCGACCGTTGCCAACTACCTGCAGATCCTCGGTGCCGCCTCGGGCTTCCTCGAGAAGAGCCTCGCGCATTTCAAGGACAACGGCATCGATCCGGCCGAGATCGTCGAGACCCGGCTGTTTCCGGACATGTTGCCGTTCCGCTTTCAGGTGGTCTCGCTCGCGCACCACTCTCGAGGCGCGATGGAAGCCGCCAAGAACGGCGTGTTCGTCCCGCCGTCCGGCAAGCCCGATCTGGATTACGCCGCCTTGCAGGCGCTGGTGAAGGACGCTTACAGCGAATTGTCGGCCTTAACGCCGGACGCGGTCAATGCGTTGCTCGGACGCGAAGTGACGTTCAAGGTCGGCGAGCGGTCGATGCCGTTCACCGCCGAGGGATTCCTGATGTCGTTCTCGCTACCGAACTTCTTCTTCCACTCGACCACCGCCTACGACATCCTCCGCCACAAGGGCGCGCCGCTCGGCAAACGTGACTTCATCGGCCGGTTAAATATGAAGAAGTGATCGAGCCACACGTGGATTGATCTCGCAGCTACGGCAACATCAGCCGCTGTGCGCAGCAAGACCAAAGCCGCTGGTGCGTAGCACAACCAAGACCGCGCGCCGACAAGCGCGGTCAGCAGAGTCCGAAGCCGGCCGACGCTAGCCGATCCTGCGCCAGCGCGGCACGGGATCGAGCGGCGTCCGGTACAGCTCGCGCCGGTCGATGTCGGTGACGCGCACGGCGCAGCCGCGCGCCTTCAACTCCGGCTTGACCTGCGACAGTTCGCTGGCGAGCTGATCGGCCCGATCGGAAGCGAGGCTGATGTCTTCGAGGATGATCGTTCCTTGATTGCGGAACTCGTCCCCCACCACGAGATCGAAGGTGTAGTACGGCATCCGAAGTTCTCCGTTTCGGTTTGCATCACAGGGTAACACTGAGTCGAGCATTCCCTAAGATGCATCGCGCACAATCGTCGAGCGATTGGCACAAAAACGATGTGCAACGCTTCAAGCACGATGAACGAGGCTGCACGCGTCGCACGGCGAAGGAGTCCCGTGAGCCAGCTCACCGCTGTGCCGTTAAGATTTGATTAAAACTGTCGTCGCAAGCTTGGGACCAGTGGAATTGCGGTGGAACCGGGCTCCGGGAACCGGCAGCCGCAGGAGAAGGCCGGTGGCGTAACGCCCATCGGCCTTTTCTCGTCACCCAAACCCTCGAGCTAGTCGCGCAACGTGGCTTGCCGCCTGGCGCGGCATTTCGGGCCGGGCCCACGCATGTAGTACAGCTCGGGGCGATAGGGGTTGATGACGCCCTCGATCAGCGCCACACAGCGCGTGACGAGGCGGGCGAGGTGGCGGCGCAACGGCTGCAGGGCGAGTTCCATCGAATTCATGGCACGCCCTCAATGCAGCTCGCCAAGGATGGCGGTGAACGGCAGCTCGAAGATCTCGGTCCCGATATCGTCGGTGACGTGGACTGCCCAGTTGCGCCAATCTTCCGCGCTCGGCGTCATGACAAAGCTGCGCGCCAGCTGCTCCGCATGCACCCGCGCCTCCGAAAAATCCATCGCGGCGCCGATGCGATCCAGGATGACGTGCTTGTCGTCAGAGCAGTGAAAGAAAACTGCGGACATCTTCCGATTCCCATGCCGAAGCGATTCTCGTGCGCTGAAATAGCAGCGCGCGCGGGCACTTAGAATCCGGGTGATCCCCCATCGGTAAACTACGGGGATTTCAGACAATTTGAATCACGCGGCCGTGATCTGCACGGGCTGTCAGAAGATCGGCTCACCGATCGCGACCTCGCTGCGCGGGCCGAGCAGGATCACCTCGCCGCCGGCGTCCTTGGCGCCCAGGATCAGCAGCTCCGAGGTGAAGCCGGCGATGTTCTTCGGCCCGAGATTGCAGATGCACACCACCTGCGAGCCCACCAGCGCCGCCGGCTCGTAATTCGTGATCTGGGCGCTCGACCACATGATCCGCCCGGCACCGACATCGACGCCGACCTTGTAAGAGGGGTTGCGGGCGCGCGGAAACGGCTGCACTTCGACCACTTGGCCGATCCGGATATCGAGGCGGGCGAAGTCGTCATATGTGGCTTGCGGCTTGAGCGGAGACATCAGCGCTCCTGAAACGCGAGGCGGACGCCGAGCGCAATGTAGATCGTGCCGACCACGCGGCCCTGCCACTGGCCGATGCGGCGATGCCGCCGGATCCACGGGCTGATCTGGCCGGCGGCGAGCGCGAGTAGTGAGGTGTAGGCCGCGCTCATCGCGACGAAGATCAGGCCGAGGGTCGCGAACTGCGCGACGGCCGAACCGTGGCCGGGATGGACGAACTGCGGCAGGAAGGCGAGGAAGAACAGCGCGGTCTTCGGGTTGAGCATTTCGGCCCAGATCGCCTGCCGGAATGCGCGACGCGGGTCGACCGGCTGCGCCGCCGGCAGATGCAGGTCGGCATTCTTCTCGAACAAGGCGCGGACGCCGAGCACGATCAGGTAGATCACGCCGGCATATTTGACGATCGAGAACGCCAGCGCCGAGGTCATCAGCACGGCCGACAGGCCCAACGTCGCCATTGCGGTGTGGACGAGGTCGCCGAGCGCGATGCCGAACCCGGTCGCAATGCCGACGCGCGGCCCGCCGGTGATCGAACGCGCGAGCACGAGCAGCACGGCCGGCCCGGGGATCAGGAACAGGCCGAGCACGACGGCGGCGTAGGTGAGGAGGGTGGTGATGTCGATCATGAATAATGTCCCGGATGTCAGGATGCAGGGATGGCGACCGCCGCGAAGCGCGGCTTCGGATCAAGCATCACCTCAGCGCTTTCGACAATGCGCATTTCCTCGGTTCCTCGCTCCGCCGTGCGCACCAGCACGCCGTGGATGCCGGACGCGGCGTGGCTGAGCGCCTCCGGCGTCGCGAGGCCACGCACGCGGGCGGCGACGAACAGCGCGGCGAACAGGTCGCCGGTGCCGGACGGGCTGATCGGCACGCGCGGGGTGCGCACGCGCCAGGCGCACGTCTTGCCGGATTGGGTGCGTTCGATCGCCAGCGTCTCAATCTCACTGTGGGGCGTGCCGGCAAGCTCGGCGCTGGTGATGACGATGGTCGCAGGGCCGCGCGCCATCAGCACGCTCGCCTGCGCGATGACGTCATCCATCGTCGCCACGCGCGCGCCGCAGAGGAATTCGAATTCGAAATGGTTGGGCGTGATGATGTCGGCGAGCGGACAGAGCTGGTCGCGCACCAGCGGCGGGATATCGGCTCGCACGAACATGCCGCGGTCGCGGTCGCCGAGCACGGGATCGCAGCAATAGAGCAGGGCCGGGTTCTCCGCTTTCGCGCGGGCGACGAAGTCGGCGACATCCATCGCGATGTCGGCCGAGCCGAGATAGCCGGACAGGACCATCCGGGCACTTTCGACCGCGCCGCGCTCCTCGATGCCGCGCAAGAGGTCGGCGACCAGTTGGACGTCTAGCACGCGGCCGCGGATCGTCGGATAGCCCGGCCGGTTGCTGAGCAGCGTGGTCGGCACCGCGACGACGTCGATGCCGTGCAGTTGGATCGGAAAGGCGGCCGCGCTGTTGCCGACATGGCCCCAGGCGACCTGCGACTGGATCGAGATGACGGTCATCTTGTTCGCATCACCCGAACAGCGCGGCGTAGATCACGTAGAGCCAGCCCAGGATACCGTGGATGATTGCCCACAGGATCGAATGGTTCTTGGTGTAGGAGATCGCAATCGCCAGCGCCGAGCCGAATCCCACGCCGTATTTCGCACCCTCGACGCGGACGCCATAATATCGATTGCCGTTCATGGTGGTCCTTCCAGCGGGAGGGCGTGATGGTGACAGCGTAACCCGCGAGTTACTGTCAGTTCAACGGTAGACGTGAGCCTTCGGGTATCGCTACGTCCTTATAGACCCGTCATCCTCAGGATGACGGTGAGGGAGTTGCGCGCGTTCCTCCCCATTCGCCGGGACGACATTGGGTGTGTGGTGCCGCCGGTGAGTCACACACCTGCATTCTGGCGACACGATCTGTCCGAGGCGGTCGGTCACGCACCGATCAACCGAATGTGTGGAACCGGACTGCGGGACGCGCAAATTCGCTGCGCCGTCGCGGAATAATCCGGTGGCGCCGCTCGTCATGGTTCTAGCGAAAGCGCTTCAGCAGGCCGGCGAGACGATCGCATCCTGTTGAATTCACCAGGAGACGCTTGATGACCACGATCAAATACGTCGCGGCGGGCTTGCTCGCCCTCGGCATGCTGACGACATCGGCCATGGCGCGCGAAGTCCCGCCCGGCCCATCCGCGTTCGTGAAGGGACATGCCGCGGCCGCCGGCCGCTGGGGCGGCGGACCGCCGCGCGTGGCCGTGCCGCGCTTCGGTGAGTTCGAAACGCTGCCCCGGGATCAGCCCGGCGGCGTCTGTGACAACGGCGACAATGCGATGATCTGCTGAGCCGGACGGTGCATGGCGGTGATCTCCGGCAAAAGTTGCGCTAGCTTCGCTGGGTCGTCTCCCTCCAGCCGCGAGCGCCGCCGCCATGCACATCCTCCGTCCCCAGTTTCGCATCGAGGACGACCACGCGCTGGCGTTTGCGGCGGCGCGCGGTTTCGGCGCCATCGTCGCCGCCGACGCGCGCGGCCCGCGGGCGTCGCATGTGCCGTTCGTGATCGAGCGGCGCGAGGATCGCGTGATCGTGCAGATCCATCTCACCGCGAAGAACCCGCTGGTCGAATTGGCCGACGGCGTCAGGCGCTTCCTGCTGATCGTCGCCGGCGACGATGCCTACATCTCGAACGACTGGTACGTCTCGCGCGATAACGTCTCGACCTGGCTCTACGAGGCGGTGCATTTGTCCGGCATCGCGCATCTGCGCGGGCTCGACGACAACCGCAGCCACGGCGACGCGCTGCTCGCGGTCTCCGAGGCGCGGCTGCCGAAGCAGCCATGGGACCTCGCGCAGATGGAGCCCGGCAAGCGCGAGGCGATGCTGGCGGGGATCAGGGTGATCGATCTGGTCGTCGACGAGATCGAGGGCCAATCGAAACTCAACCAGCACAAGAGCGATGCGGACTATGTCGCGCTCGTCAACCGGCTCGCACACGCAAAGGAGACCTCAAGCCACAGGCTTGCGGAGAAGATGCGCGCGCTCCGGCCGGAGCTTGCGTATGAGGTTGGACAATGCGTGGGGCGGATTAGCGAAGCGTAACCCGCCGCCGACGTGCTGCGGACCGACGGTGGATGACGCCTGCACCAATCCGCCCTACACAGTCGATCACGATCGAAGTTGCAAACGCGTTGTTAAGAATTGTCTCGCGCCGATTTGCTCGATTCCGATTCGTTCTTTGCGAACAAAATGGAGTCGGATGGGGAACAGTTAGGGTGCGCCGTGCAGGAAGCGCTCGACCTCGCTGTTGAATCGATCCGCCTGCTCCACGTTGAGAATGTGAACGCCGGGCAGCAGAACGAGCTTTGCATCGGTGATGCTCGCCGCGATCGCTTCGCTGTGGCTGGCCCGCGTGACAGTGTCGCTCTCGCCGCCGATGACGAGCGTCGGCGCCGCGATCAGCGAGATGGTGCGGCGAAGATCGACGTCGCGCAGGGCGGCGTAACAGCCGGCGAGGCCGCGCGGCGGGGTGGTGCGTACCATGTTGCGGAATTCGTCGACAATCTGGTTCGGCGCAGCCAGCATCGTCGCGGGAAACCAGTTGCGCATGAAGTCTTCGGCGATTCCGTCCATATCGCTGGTAGCCAGCACCGCGCGGATCTGGTCGTCGAACGGCAACTCCGACGCCAGATGGGACGCGGTGTTCGAGAGGATCAGGCGATCGATACGTTCAGGGGCGAAGATACCGAGCCACTGCCCGATGAATCCGCCGAGCGACAGGCCGAGGAAATGTGCGCGATCGATTGCGAGGTGGTCGAGCAGTTCGACCACGTCGCGGCCGAGTCGGTCCATCGAATAGGCTCCCACGGGCGCGTCCGAGCCGCCGTGACCGCGGGTGTCGTAGCGGAGCAGGCGAAACGACCGGCCGAGGGCCGGCACCGAGCCGTCCCACATGCGCAGGCTGGTGGCGATCGAGTTCGATAGCGCGAGCACCGGCCGATCGTCGGGACCGTCGATCCGGTACGCAATCCGGCAGCCGTCCTTCGTCGTGAAGTGTTGATCGTCGCCCATTTCGTCAATTCCTTCTGGTAGAAGCCCGCGGCTTCGCGTGAAGCCAGGCTAGGGCTCGCGCTGGACTAAGAAAATTACTAAGATCGGCCAATCTCTATCGGATTTGCGGACAATGGATAGGATCAAGCTCCACGACCTGCGCTGCTTCGACGCGGTCGCGACCAAAGGAAGCTTCCAGGCTGCCGGCGCCGCCCTGAACCGGTCGCACCCGTCGGTGTTCGCGGCGGTCGCGCGCCTCGAGCAGCAGCTCGGCCTCACGCTGTTCGATCGCAGCGGATACCGCGTCGGGTTGACGGAGGCTGGGCGGACGTTTCACGAGCGCACGCGGCTGACGCTGCGCGAGCTCGATCTGCTGCAGACCTATGCGGACCAGCTTGTCAGCGGCGACGAGGTTGTTCTGCGTGTCGTCATCGGTGACCTCTGCCCACGGCCGCCCGTCCTGCAAATGCTCTCGGGGTTCTTTGCCAGCTATCCCAACACACGCCTGCATCTGGAATATGAGGCCGTCGGGGGGCCTCTCGAGCGCTTGGCCGATGGAGACGCCGACCTCGTATTTCATTGCGCGGACCCGTCCGATCCGCGCTTCGAGCAGATCGAGCTTTCGACCACGGCCATGGTGCCGGTTGTCGCTCCCGGATTTTTGCCATTCGCGTGGACCAAGCGGGTCACGCCGGAGCGGATGCGCCCCTTCACGCAGTGCGTGATCCGCGACACGGCGCGGCGACCGTCATCGGAAGACTTCTTCCTGATCGACGGCGCGCATCGGTGCACCGTGCCGGATCAGATGATGAAAAAGGAGCTGATCCTGCATCGCCTCGCCTGGGGCCATCTGCCGGCGTGGCTGATCGAGGATGAGCTGAGGGACGGCCAACTGATCAGCATCGCGGGACCGAATTTTCCGGGCCGCGAGGAAAATCTGGCGGCGGTCCGCCATCGGCAGCGTGCGCACGGACCGGTCGCGGAAGCGCTGTGGCTTCATCTGGATGGCTGGCGGCTCTCGCCGCGCGCAGGGCGGGGCAGCAAACGCCACCGCCCAAAGCGCGGGTGATGACAGGCTTCGCGTGAGTCACCGTCTTTGCGCAAACGTGTTGTTAAGAATCGCTTCGCACTGATTTTTCGATTCTGATTCGTTCCCCGCGAACAAATTGGAGTCGGATGGGGAACATGATTGTGATGCGAGTCGTCGCTTGATCGCTGAAGCGATCGAACGCAATGCGTCAGGAGTACGCCGGGATATTTCGCGCCGGGAGCAATTATCCCATCTCGGTACAACATCGGCTGCTCGGATGCTGCGGATGCATACGTCCTGTTAATGCTTGAGCCGCGCCGATTTTCTCGATTCCGATTCGTTCTTCGCGAACAAACTGGAGTCAGATGCAGAACGGGGCTGTGGCGCTTGATGCGTTTCTCTGCTCCACTTGGCGCACGCGGGAGAGCGGATCGATGGCCAGGAAAACCAAGAAGAAAGCCAACAAGGCTAGCAAGAGAACAAGCAAGACGGCAGCAACACCGGCGTCACGGCGGACGGTGCTGGCGATCGACATCGGCGGCACGCATGTGAAGATCATGACCGACAAGGAGCGCATCAAGCGCGAATTCGAGTCTGGTCCAACGCTGTCCGCCACCGAGATGGTGCGGCAGGTCAAGGCGTTGACCAGGGACTGGTCCTATGACGTGATCTCGATCGGCTATCCCGGACCGGTGGTTCACAACCGTCCGCTGACCGAGCCGCACAATCTCGGCCGTGGCTGGGCCGGCTTCGATTTTCACAGCGCGTTCGGCCGGCCGGTGAAAGTCGTCAACGATGCGCTGATGCAGGCGATCGGCAGCTATCAGGGCGGGCGGATGCTGTTTCTCGGCCTCGGCACCGGGCTCGGCTCGGCGATGATCGTGGAGGGCGTGTTTGAGCCGATGGAGCTTGGTCATTTGCCCTATCGCAAGGACGCGACGTTCGAGGATTATGTCGGCGCCGCAGGCCTCGAGCGGCGTGGCCGGAAGAAATGGCGCAAGAGCGTCGACGACGTCATCGCGCGGCTGTCGGCAGCGCTGGAGCCCGACTACATCGTGCTCGGCGGCGGCAATGCCGACAAGGTCGACAACCCGCCACCGAAAGTGAGGTTCGGCGACAACGCCAACGCATTCGAGGGCGGCTTTCGGATGTGGAAGAACGCGACGCGCAAGCCGCGCAACGCGCGTCGATGAAACCGGAACCGTCACCAAATTGTCTCAACTGCTGAAGTTTCGCGCTGCTCCGTGGTTGCAGTTCCTGGAACTGATCGGGTCTGCCGCTCGTTTTACGCGGCATAACATCCCGTTCCATGAGGAGTGAACCATGCGAAACTTCATTATTCCCGCTATCGCGGCCATTGCGATCGGCTTCGCGACGCCGGCGATGGCCTATGATTCCGGAAGTCAGATCTCGATGGAGGCAGCTCTTGACGTCGCGACCAGTCTCGGCGTCGTGACGGTGTCCAACACCAAGTTCCTCGGCGACGAGTGGGAAGTCGAAGGCCGCGACCGGCTCGGCCGCTGGATGCAGGTCGATGTCGACGCGCGAACCGGCGAGGTGCGCAACGTGGAGCGCGGCTGGTAGCCGCGTATTCACCGCAGCGTGAGCAGCCGTGTCGGCGATCGTCCTGACGTCGCCAGCTGAGTGACATCACGCACGCACGATGCGGGCAACGGTTTTTCGAACGGCCGGCGGCGCAGGGCGCACGCCGGCCGTTCGTTATCCAGAGATGTCTTCCGCCGTGCTTTGGCTGAATGGCACAAAGGTGGAGTATGCTTGCGGCAGATTCTGAAGGGCCTGCCGCCCGTGCGATGGTCCCTCGAAAGGTTTCGATATCAAGGAGACCGGCCATGACAAAACCGTTTCCGTCCAAGACCCACATCGGCAACCATCTGCTGCATCCGGAAACCCAGATGCTCAACTACGGCTACGATCCGCAGCTGTCGGAGGGCGCCGTCAAGCCGCCGGTGTTCCTGACCTCGACCTTCGTGTTCAGGACTGCCGAGGACGGCAAGGATTTTTTCGATTTCGTTGCGGGACGACGCGAGCCTCCGGAAGGCATGGGAGCGGGACTGGTCTATTCGCGCTTCAATCATCCGAACAGCGAGATCGTCGAGGACCGGCTTGCGATCTATGAGCGCACCGAGAGCTGCGCGCTGTTCTCGTCAGGCATGTCGGCGATCTCGACCACGGTGCTCGCCTTCGCGCGGCCCGGCGACGTGATCCTGCACTCGCAGCCGCTCTATGGCGGCACGGAGACGCTGTTCACCAGGACGCTGGCGGCGTTCTCGATTCAGGCCGTGGGCTTTGCCGACGGCCTCGACGAGCGCGTCGTCCGTGCCGCCGCCGACGAGGCGATGAAGAAGGGCCGCGTCGCGATGATCTTCATCGAGACACCGGCCAACCCGACCAACGGCCTGGTCGACATCGCGCTCACCAGGCGCATCGCCGACGCGATCGGCAAGGCGCAGGGCTTCACCCCGATCATCGCCTGCGACAACACGCTGCTCGGGCCGGTGTTTCAGCGCCCGATCGAGCACGGCGCCGACCTGTCGCTGTACTCGCTGACCAAATATGTCGGCGGCCACTCCGACCTGATCGCGGGCGCGGCGCTCGGCTCGAAGAAACTGATGAAGGACGTCAAGGCGCTGCGCGGCGCGATCGGCACCCAGCTCGATCCGCATTCCTGCTGGATGATCAGCCGTTCGCTGGAAACGCTGAGCCTGCGCATGGAAAAGGCCGACCGCAATGCGCACATCGTCGCCGACTATCTGCGCGACCATCCCAAGGTGGCGCAGGTGCATTATCTCGGTCATCACGACACGGCGTCACCGGCGGGGCGTGTGTTCGCCAGCCAAAGCAGCGGCGCCGGCTCGACCTTCTCGTTCGACATCGTCGGCGGGCAGCAGGCGGCGGAGAAATTCCTCAACAGCTTGCAGATATTCAAGCTCGCGGTGAGCCTCGGCGGCACCGAGTCGCTTGCGAGCCTGCCGGCGACGATGACGCATTCCGGCGTGCCGGCCGATATCCGCAAGAAGATCGGCGTGCTCGATACCACGATCCGGCTCTCGATCGGGATCGAGCATCCGTCCGACCTGGTGGCCGACATCGCGCAGGCGTTGAGTAGGGTGTAGCCAAACGCGCAAGGCGGGTTAGCGCAACGTAAACTCGCCGATGGCACGCGAGAAACGGCGGATTGCGCCTTCCGCCTTCGCTGGTTGAGCTACGGCGAACGTAGTCGGCTAATCCGCTTCACACACTATGCTCGCTAGGCCTTCTTCACGAACTCGGACTTAAGGTTCATCGCGCCGATGCCGTCAATCTTGCAGGCGATGTTGTGTCCGTCGCTCCCCTCGGTGAGGCGGATGTTCCTGACCTTGGTGCCGCCCTTGACGACCGATGACGAGCCCTTGACCTTGAGATCCTTGATCACGATGACGCTGTCGCCGTCCGCCAGCGGATTGCCGTGCGCATCACGCACGCCTGCCTCCTGCGAGGCTACCGCGACCGCCTCGGCGCTCCATTCATGGGCGCATTCCGGGCAGACCCAGAGAGCACCATCCTGATAGGCATGCTCGGAATTGCATTTCGGGCAGTTCGTGGCAGCGTCCATAGTCGAGATCGTCCCCATTGTGGCGGGCGCACCGTAGGGGCGTGTGCGGGCAAAGCAAGCGAAAACCTGCCGATTTGTCTGCCAAGAGCGCGGAGGCGGCGAGTTTCCTGCCCAACGCGGCTGCCGGTGGAACGGTCTGTCCCGCTTTCCGTTGCCAATTGTCGCTGGGCATCGCGGCCTTACCGGCGCTTTGCCGATCCAGAACCTGGCTGATCCAAAACATGGATGCGAAAGATGATTCACGGAAACCCGGCTTTGGTCCGCCCTCGCATGTCGGTCGCAAGCGCCGCCTTCGCGTCGGCAGTGCTGGTTGTTGCAAGCATCGCCCATGCCCAGCCGCTGAATTCGAGCGCGGATCATCGCAGCGATGGTCCTGGCGGTTTTGCCGATCTTGCGGAGAAGGTCGGGCCGGCCGTGATCGGCGTGAACGCCAAGGTGGTTGCGGCTGACGATGACAATTCCCCCGGCCAGTCCGCCGAGCCGGATGGATCGCCCGACCAGGACACGCCGAGGCTTGCTCCCGGTCCCGGCCGGCGCGGTCCGGGCAGCATGCCGGGGTCGGGCGAGATGACCTCGATCGGTTCGGGCTTCTTCATTTCCGCGGACGGCTATGCGGTGACGAGCAATCATCTGCTCGGCGGCAGCGATGCAGCCGACGTCCGCACCAGCGACAGCAAGGTCTACAAGGCGAAAGTCGTGGGCAAGGACCCGGTCAGCGACCTGGCCGTGCTCAAGGTCGACGGGCGGACCGACTTCGCCTTTGTCAGGCTCGCGGATCAAGCGCCGCGCGCCGGCGACTGGGTGCTTGCGGTCGGCAATTCATTCGGGCTCGGCAACACCGTCAACGCGGGCATCGTCTCGGCCCGTGCGCGAGATCTTGAGAGCGGACCTTCGGAAGATTTCGTTCAGATCGATGCGCGGATCAATCGCGGCGATTCCGGCGGACCGAGCTTCAATGCGCATGGCGATGTGATCGGCGTGAACAGCCTGATCGTTTCGCCCTCGGGCGGCTCTGTCGGTGTCGCCTTCGCCGTTCCCGCCGACACCGTGAAGACGGTGGTCCCGCAGCTGAAGGAGAAGGGCGCGGTCACGCGCGGATGGATGGGAGCCCAGGTTCAATCGATTACGCCCGATGTTGCCGAGAGCCTGGGCGCGAACAGTCTCCGCGGCGCGGTCGTGGTCGGCGTGCAGAGCGGCGGCCCGGCTGCGAAGGCCGGACTGAAGCGCGGCGACGCGATCACCTCGGTCAATGACGAGCCGATCAAGAGCGCGAACGAACTGACCAGGAAGGTCTATGCGGCGGCGCCCGGCAGTTCGGTCAAGCTTTCGATGGTGCGCGACAAGGCGCAGAACTCGCTGAGCGTGACGCTGGGCCAGCTCGCGCAGTCGCAGGCGCCTGCCGGTCTGCCGAAGTGATCGCGTTGTGGGTTATGCCTGCGGCGTGATCCCGCCGGCCTCGGCGATCAGCTCGAACGAGCGCAGCCGCTTCTGGTGATCGTAGACGTCGGACACGATCATCAACTCGTCGGCGCCGGTCTCCGCGACCAGCGCATCGATGCCGGCGCGCACCGTCGCGGGCGAGCCGATGATGGAGCGCTCCAGCATCCGCATCGCCTGGACTTTCTCCGAAGGCGACCAGTAGGTCTCGATGTCGTCGATCGGCGGCTGGCTGAGGCCGCGCGCGCCGCGGAAGATGTTGGTGAACGACATCTGCTGCGTGGTGGCAAGCCGCCGCGCTTCCGCGTCGGTGTCGGCGGCGATGATGTTGACGCCGACCATGGTGTACGGACGCTCGAGCTGCTCCGACGGCTTGAAGCGCGCGCGATAGATCTGCAGCGCCTGGAGCAGCAGCTCGGGGGCAAAGTGCGAGGCGAAGGCGTAGGGCAGGCCGAGCTCGCCGGCCAGCATCGCGCCGAAATTGCTCGATCCCAAGATCCACAGCGGCACGTCGGTGCCCGCGGCCGGCACCGCCTGGATGCGCTGGTTGGGCCCGGCGGCGGCGAGGAAGGCCTGCACCTCGAGCACGTCCTGCGGAAAGTTCTCGGCGGATTCGGGCGTGCGGCGCAGCGCGCGCAAGGTGAGCTGGTCGGTGCCCGGCGCGCGGCCGAGGCCGAGGTCGATCCGGTCAGGGAACAGCCGCGCCAAGGTGCCGAACTGCTCGGCAATCACATAGGGCGCGTGGTTCGGCAGCATGATGCCGCCGGCGCCGACCCGGATGGTCTTGGTGCCCGCCGCGATGTGGCCGATCACCACCGACGTCGCGGCGCTCGCGATCCCCGCCATGTTGTGGTGCTCCGCCACCCAGATCCGGCGATAGCCGAGCGCCTCGGCATGGCGGGCGACATCGCGCGCATTGTAGAGCGCGCCGCGCGCATCGGTTTCCTCGGTGACGCGGACGAGATCGAGAATGGAGAGGGCGGCCACGGGGGCTCCGGAACGTTGGGGACGGGAGCCGGTGGTATTTGGCTGTGTCCAGGTGGGGGCGAAACGGCGGGCAGCCGGTTCATGCAGATGCATATGGATACGGTCGCCAACCGGGTCAATCCGCCTGATCCGACCGAGATGCGTGAAGCGGCAAAGCTACCCGTCCCAAAATATCGAAAACAACCCCATGCAAAGTAGCAGTCGCCGCGGCGACCCGGAGAAGCGACTTGACGCGTCGGGCAACTCAGCGGTACGTTTCCATTATTCCGAAATTATGCAGATCACGTAGGGGTGACCTTGGTGAGCAAGCGATGGGTATCGCCTTCGCTCTTCGAGCTACGGCGGACAAGTCGCTCCACATGCTATCACCGTCACCCTGAGGAGCCGCGTAGCGGCGTCTCGAAGGGTCGACGGCCCGGCTGGTGGCCGTGCATCCTTCGAGGCTCGCTCCGCTCGCACCTCAGGATGACGGGATTGGCTTGAGACTCGTAGCGAAGCATAACGGCCAATCCAGGCGAGGAAAGGGTGGATTGCGCCTTTGGCGCTACGCTCGCTTTCGACCGCCGCTGCCGGAAAATCGTCGCGTCACGCCCCAGACGATGGCAGCCGTGGCGGCCGTCGCGAGCAGATGCTTCAACGTATGTCCGCTGACGAACTGAAGCGTGTCTGCGATCTGATGGTCGAGCACCTCAGCGACCTTGGCCACGACGTACAGCCCCATCGCGGCGGCGAACGCGATGCGTTCGGTGCGCGGCGCACGATAGATCGCCTGCCACAGCGGGATCAGGAGGAGCGGGAGCACCTGCAGCAGCAGATACGGCCGCAGGTCGCCCGCACCATGCCGGTCGGTATAAACCCACCATGCGACGCTGGCGGTGGCGTAAAGCCCGAGAAGGATCGCTTCGAAGTTGGTCTTCGATCCCGGGTTCGTCTTCGATCCCGGCTGGGTGTCGCCGCGGACGCCGACCAGCAGGCCGGCGCCGGCAAGCGCGATCGGCAGCATGTCCCAGGTCAGGCGGCCATTGCCGGGGGCAAGGTGAAAGAAGGCGGACCCGAAGGCGGTCAGGAACAGGCCGATCAGGAACAGGCGATAGCCCGGCCATCCGGCGCGCAGCCGGTCGCTGCTGCGGTGAGGGCGCAGCGTCAGCCAGCCGCAGATCGCAATCAGCGCGAAGCCTGCGTTCGACAGGACATCGGCTGCGTGGGGGATGCCGAACAAGGCCGAGTGGTCGGCGAAATCGTTGTAGTGGGCCGGCTGCGCGATGCGTCCGTGCACCGCGAATGCCGCAATGATGCCGATCGTGATGATCGCCGGGGCGACTTTCATCCACGGTTTCACGGGCCGCTCGGACCCGGTCAATCCGTCCATCCGAAAGGTCGCGTGCATCGTCGGCTCCCAAAAATGAACAATGTTCAATATTTGGCATGGAAATGAGCGATGTTCAAGTTCTATTTCCGAAGGCGCGACTGATGATGCGACGGGGAGGTGCCTGGAGACCTCCGCCAAAGCTTCAACGTGGCTTTCGGCGTTGCTGGGACGAGGGCTGCGGCAGCGTCAGCCTTGCACCACAGCAAGGCCACGCGCGCAGGGCGCCTCAGTGCGGCGCAACTTGCCGAAAATGTGCTGATGATGGCCGCTTACGCCTGCGGCCGACCCACCCTAACTTTGCTGGGCGCCGACCGCACAGCCCACCGATCCGATCCGGAGCGAGACCTATTCCCCAACTCATCTTCGGCCTGACCAGCCTGCTGATCCTGGCCCGCTTCATCTGGCCGCTCGACTGGCCGCTGCCGGCAAAGATCGTCGCCGCGTTGCTGGTGCTGGTCGCCCTGCAATTTCACCGCTGGAACAGGCTGTCGTCGGGATCGGAATTCGCGCCGGAGTTTCCGCGTCCGGTGGTCGTGCTGTTCAACTGGGCGTTCGGCGCGATCTTGCTGCTGGCGCTGCTGCAACTGGCGCTCGATGCCGGGCTGCTGGTCGCAGCCCTGATCCACGGCGGCTTCGTCGGCGCGCCTGACGGCGTCCGCTACGCAATCGCGGCGCTGGCGGCCGCAGCCGCCGCGATCGGCGTGCAGCAGGCGATGCGCATTCCGCCGCTGAAGAACGTCGAGGTCGGTATCCCAGGACTTCCGCAAGAGTTCGACGGCTACACCATCCTGCAACTGACCGATCTGCACATCAGCCGGCTGTTTCCCGCGCCATGGGCGCGCGAGGTCGTCGCGCGATCGAACAAGCTCGGCGCCGACCTGATCGCGATCACCGGCGATCTGATCGACGGCAGCATCGATGCGCGGCGCAAGGACATCGAGCCGTTGCGCGATCTTGTGGCCGCCGATGGCGTCTACGTGATCTCGGGCAATCACGAATATATCTTCGGCTATGACGCGTGGATGGCACACTACGAAGCGCTCGGCCTGCGCTCGCTCGAGAACCGGCACATCGTGCTCGAACGCGGCGGCGGCAAGCTTGTGATCGCGGGGATCACCGACCGCGCGTCGCGCCACCGGGGGCATTCCATCCGCGACCTTGCCGCGGTGCTCGACGGCGCCCCCGAGGGCGCGCCCGTCGTCCTGCTCGACCATCAGCCAAGTGACGCACGCAACGCAGCCCGGCTCGGCGTCGCGCTGCAACTCTCCGGACACACCCATGGCGGATTGATCTGGGGGATCGATCGCCTCGCCGCGCCCGCCAATGCCGGCTTCGTCTCCGGCCGCTACGACGTCGACGGCATGACGCTCTACGTCAACAACGGCACCGCGCTGTGGCCGGGTTTTGCCTTGCGGCTCGGCCGGCCGTCCGAATTGACCCGGATTACGCTGCGGGTGGCGGGCGGCACCTGATTGATTTGTCTCGCATGCGATGATGCGATTTGCGCCGTCGTCCCAAAAATACCTCCGCCGCTGGGCGATGCTCGCGGGGATGACGGATCCGCCTGATTCACCCTGTCAAACAGCTAGGTCGGTGTCATCGCCCGGCCTCGACCGGGCGATCCAGTGTTCCAGAGACGCCGGTGCTAGAGCCGGGAGGCCGCGGCGTACTGGATCGCCCGGTCCATGTGCGCAATTGCGCACAGGCCGGGCGATGACGGTGTGGGTGAGGGCGCAGCTTTGCGTTCTCGCGACATGATCTATCAGAGCTGCGTTCATCGTTTCGTCGCGAGCGAAGCGAAGCAATGCATGATTCAAGCTATGAACACGTCGTGGCGATCGCGTGGCTTAAGACATTGGTCATCTCTTTGCTTTCATTTTCACGACCTCATTCAGCAAAGAGGCACCATGTCTGACATCACCATTCCCGGCGGAAAAATTCGTTCCTTCGTCGAGCGGATCGAGAACCTTGACACCGAAATGGCGGAACTGAGCGAGCAGAAGAAGGAAGTCTTCTCGGAGGCGAAGGGCGAGGGTTTCGACGTGAAGATCCTCAAGGAGATCATCAAGCTGCGCAAGCAGGACCAGGACGAGCGCGACGAGCGTGAATCCCTGCTCGATCTCTACATGCGCGCCATGGAAACCGCGCCGGCAGACAAGGAAGCGAAGGCGGCGTGAGCGGAGGCGCGCGCGTGCGCTTCCATAAATAAGCAGTAGCGAGTAGGGCGGGTTAGCGAAGCGTAACCCGCCGCGATGCCGGTGAGTTGATTTGGACGTGGTCATGCTGTCGCGAAGGCTTGTCATTGCTGCAGCTACGCTCGTGCTCGGGACTTTGTCGGTGCGCGCGCAGCAAAACACTGAGTATGATGCGTGCATGGACAAGGCCGAAGGGGTGTCAACGAAGATGCTCGCGTGCGGCAAGGCCGCAATCGAGCAGTGGGACATCAGGCTCAACACCGCCTATCAAGCGCTTCTCGCAAAGTCGAAGGGCGAGGCGCACGCGCAATTGCAGACCGAGCAGCGGGCCTGGCTGAAGCATCATCTGGGTGAAACCCATCGCCTCGCCGCGGACCCCGACAACGGGTCCGTCGCGTTCCTCGACTCCCAGGCGTTCGAATTGAAGGACATCGCCGACCGCACGCTGCTTCTTGAAAAGCGCGCCAGCCAGTAGGCGGCATAAACAGCCAATCGGGCAGCGCGACAGACAAACAACGCAATTGGTGTCGAGCCCTATGAAAACCACCGCAGTGCTGATCGCCCTTGCTGCTTCGCTCGCAGTGGCGATGTTGAACGAACGGTGGGCGACACCTTGGGCGGATGCACGCAGGGAAAAGGGCGACCTCAGGTCCAGCCAACTGAGCAGGCTCTGGGCGATAGCGGTCGTTGGCTCCGGAATACTTACTTTCGTCCTCATAGAGCCTGTCTTGCTGGATTGGCTGAAGTGAGAAGCGCCCGCTGCCGGCCAATCGATGGCAAGATAATGCCATGCTCCCTGAGGGACAAATTGCAGCGCGATTATTTCAGCGGTGCCGCGACAGGCAGCCTAATCCAACCAACGCAATCGGCGATCCCAGAATAAACCTGTCGACGCACGGAGGCGCCGCGACGTGCCGGTCGCGCAACACGTATTGACCGCGAGCCGCGCGGTCCGTATTGGCGGCCTCGGAAAATTCCGACGCAACGATACGGGATGGCCTCGATGCAAGTGACTTTGATGAAGGGCAAGATTCATCGCGCGCGCGTCACCGAAGCGGACTTGCACTACGAGGGCTCGATCTCGATCGACCGTAATTTGATCGAGGCCGCCGGGTTCCTGATCAACGAACGCGTCGACATCTACAATATCGACACCGGCACGCGTTTCTCGACCTATGTGATCGAGGCGCCCGCAGGCTCCGGCACGATCGGCCTCAACGGCGCCGCCGCGCGCCTCGCCATGGCCGGCGACAAGGTGATCATCGTCGCCTATGCCGGCTTCGACGCAGAGGAGGCGCGCAGGTTCCGGCCGCGCGTGGTGATGGTGGATGAGGGGAACCGGCGGGTGGAAGCGGGTGAAGTCTCGTCCGGTGGTGTGTTGGTGGAGGTGTAGGCCGAGCTACGCCGCGTCGTCAGTTGTGTAGCGCGGCTTAGCGATGCGTAACCACCGCGAGCATTGCTAGCGATGTGGCGGATTACGCCGGAGCCCGTCATCGGGCCGCGCTTCGCGCAGACCCGGTGGGCTACTCCGACCGACGCTTGCTAACGGCTCTCCCTTCGCATGGCGGCGCGCACGTCGGATGGCGTTGCACCGTAGAGCCTGCGGAATGTCCGGTTGAAGTAAGACAGGTCGCCGAATCCGACCTCATACGCGACCGTGCTGATGCTGCGGTCGAGGAAGCGCGGATCGGCGAGCAACCGATAGGCCCGGATCAGGCGTTGACGCAGCACGAACTCGGAGAAGGTGATGCCTTCGGTTTCGAGTAACCGCTGCGCGTGGCGTGGCGTGAGGCCCTGGCGCGCGGCGATGATGCCAATCGTCAGATCGTGGCGATCGAGATTTTGGATGATGTCGGCCTTGACCGCCGTGAGCCGCGCTGCGCGGACCCCACGGCCACTAGCCTGCGCTGCCGCTTCGCCGTTCGTGCCGATGACAAGCGCCACCAGGTCGTACACATGATTGATGACGACGTGCCGCAGCTCCGGTGTGGCGAGTTCAAAGCCGCCGTTCAGTCCCATGTAGCGAGTGAGCAGCCGCAGCGCGTCGGTGTCGTGCGGTAGGGGACGCATCACCGCGTTATCAAGGTTGGAGACCAGTGGTGCCAGCATCCGCCGCGGTAGCCGGAGGCTGGTCAGCTGCGATGGCGAAGGATAGCTCATCGTGGCGGTCTCGGCCATCGACATCAGGCAAGCATCACCGGCGCGCAGCGTCCGTTCCCGGCCACGCTGCGACACGATCTGAACGCCACCGCTGACGAGCAACATCAGGAGATCGTCGGAGCCTCCGTCAACAAGGCGTTGGCGCGTTCTGGTCACCTGCAAGTTGGTAACCGTCCAGGATCCGGTTCCAAGTCCTGGAAACGCACGCATCGTCGTTGCGAGATGAAATGGACCGTCGGTCAGCGGAAATGGGTCGAGTTTCATGATCTCGCGTCCGCATAGCTCCCGTAACATCGCAAAGCGGTCCCGCTCGGCCCAATCGGAGGTGGAGAATCGAATGGGATCGCACTCCGCTCGCGTCGAGGTCATCCATCAATCTCCAATTGCGGCAGGTCATCCTGATATGTGCACGCAATCCGCAATCGGTTCGAAGCATCAGGCGATGTCGCCGTAGTCCGACGTGATGGTCGCGTCTGTCCAAGTCTTGCTCATCAGACATCGCTATGACCCATGGCTGACCGGAACCCGAGGGAACCGGGCGACTGCCGTGACAGGATCGCAAACCGATGATGCTGCCTGGTTTCGAATTGGCAGGGCACTGATGCAGAAGATGCTCACGTCCCTGTCCGCTCTCGTTCATTTGATAGCCGGCGTCGGCTTTGCGATTGCGGGCCTCGCTGCGGTGATTGCGGCAACAGTTGTCGTGTTCGGCTTCGCCGGCGAGCCCGAGCTCGTTGCGTCGGTTCTCATTCTCGGCTTCGTGACGGCTCTGGCCGAGGCCAAGCTTTGAGCAAGATGGTGGAAAGCGGGATCGACGCTGCGCAGCCATCGACCGGGTGATTGCGAGTTTCCAGCCGACGGCCGCAAACGTGGCGTTGGCAATACTCTGCCGAAAATCCAAAAGAAAAAGGCGGCCGTTTCGGCCGCCCCTCTCAAGACCCAGTGAAGGTCCGCTTTCAGCGGAGTTTGTGAGCCCTCACGAACACCCCGTCGTGCTGCCGCAAGTATCGCACTTCATGCACGTGCCATTCCGCACCAGCGTGAAGTTGCCGCACTCGGAGCACATCTCGCCTTCGTAGCCCTTGGCCTTGGCTTCGGCGCGGCGCTCCGCTTTCGACGGGGCGGCGGCTGCGGCGGTGCCGGGCTTGCTCCAGTTCAGGGCCTCGAGCTTCTCGGTCGGCGAGAGGTCGTGGCTGACTTCCTGCTTCAGGGCGACTGCGCCTTCGACGGTGTCGGAGGCGCCGCGGGCGGTTGCGCCGTGGGAGGCGAGCGCGGTGACGCGGTTGCCGCCGGCGGGCGCGTTGTCGGCGTTGCCGCTGACCGCCGCCGAGCCGCCGCGCATGACGACGAGGTTGTCGGTGCGCGAACGGGTCAGGCCCTTCGACACGTACTTCGTCGCCTGCTGGGCGGGGCCGTCATCCGGCTCCTTGCCTTCCTCGACGCCCTTGCCGAGCGCGTCGAAGCCACTTTCGTTCGGATCGACATGGGCGAGGTCGAAGCGCGACATGTAGCTCACCGCGAGCTCGCGGAAGACGTAGTCGAGGATCGAGGTCGCGTACTTGATCGAGTCGTTGCCCTGGACGGGACCAGCGGGCTCGAAGCGGGTGAAGGTGAAGGCGTCGACGTACTCTTCCAGCGGCACGCCGTATTGCAGGCCGAGCGACACCGCGATCGCAAAATTGTTGATGAAGGAGCGCAGCGCCGCGCCTTCCTTGTGCATGTCGATGAAGATCTCGCCGAGCCGGCCGTCGTCATATTCGCCGGTGCGCAGATAGACCTTGTGGCCGCCGACGACCGCCTTCTGGGTGTAACCCTTGCGGCGATCGGGCATCTTCTCGCGCTCGCGCATCACGACGATGCGCTCGACCAGCTTCTCGACGATCTTCTCCGAGACCTGGGTGGCACGCGCGGCCATCGGCTTCTCGTAGAGCGCCTCCACCGCGTCGTCCTCGTCCTCGTCGTCGGCGATGAGCTGCGAGTTCAGCGGCTGCGACAGCTTCGAGCCGTCGCGGTAGAGGGCGTTGGCCTTCAGCGCCAGCTTCCACGACAACAGGTAGGCGGACTTGCAGTCCTCCACCGTGGCGTCGTTCGGCATGTTGATGGTCTTGGAGATCGCGCCCGAGATGAACGGCTGCGAGGCCGCCATCATCCGGATGTGGCTCTCGACCGAGAGGTAACGCTTGCCGATCTTGCCGCAGGGGTTGGCGCAGTCGAACACCGGGTAGTGTTCCGCCTTCAGGTGTGGGGCGCCTTCCACCGTCATCGCGCCGCAGATGTGCACGTTGGCGGCTTCGATCTCGCGCTTGGTGAAGCCGACGGCCTGGAGCAGGTCGAAGCCGGGGGCAGCGATCGCTTCCGCGCCGATGCCGAGCTGGTCGCGGATGAAGTCCTCGCCAAAAGTCCACTTGTTGAAGGCGAACTTGACGTCGAACGCGGTCGGCAGCGCCTTTTCCACCTTGGCGATGGCTTCATCGGTGAAGCCCTTTGCCTTCAGGGTCGAGGCGTTGATACCAGGCGCGTTGGACAGCGAGCCGTGGCCGACAGCGTAGGCCTCGATCTCGGCGATCTCGCTTTCGCGATAGCCGAGCGCGCGCAGCGCGGACGGCACCGCCTGGTTGATGATCTTGAAGTAGCCGCCGCCGGCGAGCTTCTTGAACTTCACCAGCGCAAAATCAGGCTCGATGCCGGTGGTGTCGCAATCCATCACCAGGCCGATGGTGCCGGTCGGCGCCACGACAGTGGTCTGGGCATTGCGATAGCCGTTGACCTCGCCGAGCGCCAGCGCGTCGTCCCAGGCCAGCTTGGCATGCGCGACGATGTCGGCTTGTGGGCAGGAGGCGTGATCGAGCGGCACCGGGTTGACCGAGAGCGCTTCGTAACCGGTGGCGTTGCCGTGGGCGGCGCGGCGGTGGTTGCGGATCACGCGCAGCATGTGCGCGGCGTTCTTCTTGTAGCCGGGGAAGGTGCCGAGCTCGGCCGCCATTTCGGCCGAGGTCTTGTAGGAGATGCCGGTCATCACGGCGGTCAGCGCGCCGCACAGCGCGCGGCCTTCCTTCGAGTCATACGGCAGGCCCATGGTCATCAGCAGGCCGCCGATATTGGCGAAGCCGAGGCCGAGGGTACGGAATTCGTAGGACAGCTCGGCGATCGCCTTGGACGGGAATTGGGCCATCATGACGGAGATTTCGAGCACGATGGTCCAGAGCCGGCAGAGATGCTCGTAGGACTCGATGTCGAACCGCTTGGTTGACGTGCTGTAGAACGTGAGCAGGTTGGCGGAGGCGAGATTGCACGCCGTGTCGTCCAGGAACATGTATTCCGAGCACGGATTGGAGGCGCGGATGTCGCCGGACGACTTGCAGGTGTGCCAGTCGTTCATCGTGGTGTTGAAGTGCAGGCCGGGATCGGCCGACGCCCAGGCGGCGTAACCGATCTTCTCCCAGAGGTCGCGCGCCTTCAGCGTCTTCGTCACCTTCTTCGTGGTGCGGCCGACCAGATTCCAGTCGCCGTCGGTCTCGACAGCACGGAGGAAGTCATCCTTCAGCGACACCGAGTTGTTGGAGTTCTGGCCGGAGACGGTGAGGTACGCCTCGGAATCCCAGTCGGTGTCGTAGATGTCGAACTGGATGTCCTTGTAGCCCTGCTTGGCGAACTGGATGACGCGCTTGATGTAGTTGTCGGGCACGAGGTTGCGGCGCGCCAGCTTGATCTCGCGGCGGAGCGCCGGGTTCTTCTCGGGATCGAAGCAGTCGTCGCCAGAGCCTTCGCAGTTCACGCAGGCCTTCATCACGGCCTTGAGGTGCTTCTGGTTGATCTTGGAGCCGGTGACAAGAGCGGCGACCTTCTGCTCCTCCTTCACCTTCCAGTCGATATAGGTCTCGATATCGGGGTGATCGGCATCGACCACGACCATCTTGGCGGCGCGGCGGGTGGTGCCGCCCGACTTGATCGCGCCCGCGGCACGGTCGCCGATCTTGAGGAAGCTCATCAGGCCCGAGGAGCGGCCGCCGCCGGACAGCTTTTCGCCTTCGCCGCGCAGGCTCGAGAAGTTGGAGCCGGTGCCGGAGCCATACTTGAACAGGCGCGCCTCGCGCACCCAGAGGTCCATGATGCCGCCCTCGTTGACGAGGTCGTCGCCGACGCCCTGGATGAAGCAGGCATGCGGCTGCGGATGCTCATAGGCCGACTTCGATTTTGTCAGTTTGCCGGTCTTCCAATCCACATAGTAGTGGCCTTGGCCCGGTCCATCGACGCCGTAGGCCCAGTGCAGGCCAGTGTTGAACCACTGCGGCGAGTTCGGCGCGACCATCTGTTTTGCCAGTTGGAAACGCAGCTCGTCGAAGAAGGCGAGGGCATCTTCCTCTGACGAGAAGTAGCCGCCCTTCCAGCCCCAATAGGTCCAGCAGCCGGCGAGGCGATCGAACACCTGCTTGGCCGAGGTCTCGCCGACGATGCGCTCGTTCTCGGGCAGCGCGCTAAGGGCCTCGGTGTCCGGCACCGAACGCCACAGCCACGACGGCACGGTCTCTTCCTCGACCTTCTTCAGGCGCGCGGCAACGCCGGCCTTGCGGAAATACTTCTGCGCCAGCACGTCGGAGGCGACCTGCGACCAGAACTCCGGAACCTCGACGTTCTCGGCACGGAACACGACCGAGCCGTCCGGGTTGCGGATCTCTGATGTGGTCAGGCGGAAATTGATCCCGGCGTAGGGAGATTGTCCGCTGGTGGTGTTGCGTCGTTCGATTCGCATGGTCGAGCCCCGTCTCTTCTTCTGCCCGGTCCCACGTTTCCCCGCAGGTTACCGGAATGTTGTCTGTTCGCGGACTCTGGGAAAACGTGTCGGCACGCCTCCCGTCATCCGCAGCTCAGCCGGTGGATCCGGCCTGTTTTCTCCTCAACCGCCAAGCGCCGGTTTGACCCGGCTCAGCGGCGGCACAATCCCTAGGGGGCCCGACTGGTCGGGTCCTCCGGGTCATGCATTCAACGCCCCAAAACGCTTCACGCGACACGTCACGCCAACGCTTCTCGCGGGCCGGTTACGGCCTCTGTTTCCGGGTCCTTCTCGGCCCGTTTGTCGTCCCTGACGGCGGCCCAAAATCAGGGCAGAAAAGCCCTTCACCCGCGGCCCGAAGGCCTGGCGGAGTGGTCATTTTGGAACCCTTGTGGGAGCGACCGGCGGGGACCCAAACACACTCGCGCCGAACAGGTTGAAAGCTAGGCCATGTCCGTCACGCCCGTCAAGGACTAGTACGAGTTTCTGAATCAAACACTAAATATGGTGGAAGGAGGGGGATAACAGGGGTCGATGCCGCGCCTGTGATCGAGCCAACTATCGGTGAGTCCTCAGGGATTCCCAAGCCAAAAATATTCCTATCGCCTGTGGATTGGAGTTTCGCCCCGCTGTTCACAGGCGAAGTTTTTATTCGCCGTCCCGGATTGAATTTTGGGGACTCACGTAGGCCTACGGGCAAACTACGGATCAGGCATGTCAGAGGCGTGATGGTCGGGCGACAAAATCGCGGGCAAGCTGCGGCCGACTCACATCCTCACCACACCCTTGCCGGGTTCCATGACAGACCAGAAGCCATCCGCGCGGCCGCGCCTTGCGCCCGCCGGCCTGATGTTCCTCGCCATCACCTCGGTGGGCTGGGGGTTCAACTGGCCGTCCACCAAGTTCCTGCTCAGCGAGCTGCCGCCGCTGACCTTGCGCGGCATCACCGGGGTGATCGGCGCGGTGCTGCTCGCCGTGCTGGCGCTGCTCCGCGCCCAGAGCCTGCAGGTCGAGGCGAGGCTGTGGCCGCGCCTCGTGCTGTATGCGGGGCTCAACGTCTCCGGCTGGATGGTGCTGATGGGGCTGGCGCTGCTGTGGCTGCCGGCGAGCGAGACCGCGCTGATCGCCTACACCATGCCGGTATGGGCCTCGCTCTTGGCCTGGCCGGTGCTCGGCGAGCGGCCGACGCTGCTGCGGACCATCGCGCTGGTGATGGCGTTCGCGGGCCTTGCCGCGATCATGGGCGGCAACGGCATTTCCGCGAGCAGGGAGAAGCTGCCGGGCATCATCATGGCGCTCGGCGGCGCGTTCGGCTTCGCGCTCGGCACGGTGCTGGCGAAGAAATACCCGCTGGTGATGCCGCCGATCCCGGCCGCGGCCTGGCAGATCGGGCTCGGCTGCGTGCCAATCGCGATCGTCGGCCTCTTGATCGAGACCACGCATCTCGATCGCATCACGACGGTCGGCTGGTGGCTGCTGGTCTATTCGACGCTGATCCAGTTCTGCGTCGCCTATGTCGCCTGGTTCGCCGCGCTCGCCCGCCTGCCGGCCTCGGTGGCGGCGATCGGCACCATGGCGGTGCCAGTCATCGGCGTGGTCGCCTCCGCGGTCGCGCTGCACGAGCCGCTCGGGCCGACCCAGATCACGGCGCTCTTGTTCACGCTCGCCGGCGTCGCGCTGGCGACAAGGTAGCTCTATCCCGCTCCGCGTAGAATCGCACTGGAATGCGTTCCGTCATCCTGAGGCGCGAGCGGAGCGAGCCTCGAAGGATGAATCGGCCCGACTGATGGCCGTCGACCCTTCGAGACGCGCGCGATGCGCGCTCCTCAGGGTGACGGGGCTGATGGATCATCCAGGCACGCGTCACATCACTCGCCGAGCGCCTGCTGCAGCATGCTGGCGAGCTGAGCCTTGCGATAGGGCTTGGCCAGCAGCAGCACGCCTTCGTCGAGGCGACCGTGATGCACGATCGCGTTCTCGGTATAGCCTGAGGTGTAGAGCACCTTGAGACCGGGCCGCCGCTTGATGACTTCATCGGCGAGCTGCCGGCCGTTCATGCCGCCGGGCATGATGACGTCGGTGAACAGGAGGTCGAACTTCTCGCCCTTGTCGACCAGCGCCAGCGCCGCGCGGGCGTCGGGCACGGCAATGGTCTTGTAGCCGAGGGCGCCGAGCTGGGTAACCACGTAGTTGCGCACCAGCTGGTCGTCCTCCACCACCAGGATGACCTCGCTGCCGCGCCGCACCGGCTCCGGCGCAGGCGCCTCGACCTCGACCTGGCCGCGGGCAGGGGGCAGATAGAGCTTGATCGTGGTGCCGTGGCCTTCCTCGCTGTAGATCTTGATGTGGCCGCCGGACTGCTTGACGAAGCCGTAGACCATGCTCATGCCGAGGCCGGAGCCCTTGCCGACCTCCTTGGTGGTGAAGAACGGCTCGAACACCTTGTCCTGCACTGCGTGCGACATGCCGGTGCCGGTATCGCTGACCGCGAGCAGCACGTAGCGGCCCGGCGTGATGTCGGGATTGACAGCCGCATAGGCATCGTCGAGCACGATGTTGCTGGTCTCGAACAGCAGCTTGCCGCCGTTCGGCATCGCGTCGCGCGCATTGATCGCCATGTTGAGCAGCGAATTGGCAAGTTGCGACGGATCGATATGGACGCTGGCGACGTCGGACGCCAGCACCGAGCTGATCTCGATCTGCTCGCCGAGCGTCGGCCGCAGCAGCTTGGCGATGTCGACCACGGTGCCGTTGATGTCGACGGTGCGCGGCTCCAGCGGCTGGCGCCGCGCGAACGCGAGCAGATGCTGGATCAGCTCGCGGCAGCGCTCGGCGGCGCGGTCGATCAGCTCGGCGGTTTGCGCCAGCTTCGGCTGGCCGCGCAGGCTGTCGACCAGCGTCTCGGTGGTGCCGGTGATGACCGTCAGCATGTTGTTGAAGTCGTGCGCGACGCCGCCGGTCAGCTTGCCGATGGCGTCGAGCTTCTGCGCCTGCTGCAGCTTGTGCTCGGTTTCGCGCGAGGCGGTGATGTCGTGATAGATCAGCGCCGCGCCGGTGATGGTGCTGTCGCCGTCGCGCAGCGGCCGGCCCGACACCACGAGGTGAATCTCCGGCGCGCCGCGCACCGGCCGGGCGACGAATTCAAGCCCGTCGAACTCCTCGCCGCGCAGCGCCTTGGCCGAGGGCATGTCGTCGGCCTGCATCGGCGTGACGCCGTCGGCCTGGAACACGTTGCTCATGGCGCGCAGCTGCCGGACCGTCATGCCCGGCTTGTAGCGCAGCATCTTCTCGGCGGCCGGATTCGACAGCAGCACGGTGCCGCTGCCGTCGATCACCAGGACCGCCTCCGCCATGCTGCGGAAGGTGGTCTCCATGACAGAGGTGGAACGGCGCAGCTCTTCGAGCGCGGCGCCGAGATCCTTGGTGCGTTCGGCCACCTTGCCCTCGAGCGACAGATTGGTCGCCTTGGTCGCGCTGAGCGCGCCTTGCAGTTCGCGGCTGGCGCGCCGCGCCGTCAGCGTCAGCGCGACCGCGAGCAGCAGGATCATGGCGACGCCGGCGAGGTCGATGGCCAGCAGCAGCCGGCCATTGGTCTTCGATTGTTCGGTGCGAATCCCGAGCAGGCGGCGCTCTTCGGCAACCAGGCGGTCGAGCGCCCCACCGACATTGTCCATCAGCGCGCGGCTCTCACCCGCGGAGATCAGCGCCGCGGCGCCGGCGGTGTCGCCCGCCGTGCGCAACCTGATCAGTTCGTCACCGAGCGCAATGGCGCGCGCGACCTGTCCTCGGGTGCCCGCGATCAGCTGCGCTTCGTCGGGGGCCGACTTCACCGCGGCCATCAAGTCGTCGAAGGCGGCGGTGAGGACTTTGCTCTGCTCGCGGAACTCGTCGGCAAAGGACGCTTCGCCGGTCAGCGCGAAGCCGCGCGCCGCGCTCTCGACGCCGCGCGGCAGCGAACGCGCGTCCGAAATGCGCTTGAGGACGGCGAGTGCGTGATCGACCGAATCAATCTCGCTGCGCGACTTGACGTCCAGCCCGATCGACGCCGCGCTGATGACGAGGAGGATCGCAAGGCCGCTGCCGAGAATGAGACGCTGGGAAGCCATCGACGATTAGTACGAGCAATTATTTGGAAAGACGAGCAGAAGGAGCGGACTTCGCAAGACATTCGTTAACGGCCGCAATCAGCGCCTGCGGGGTAAACGGCTTGCGCAGGCAGGCCGACGCGCCGAGCTCGATCGTCATCCGCAGGAAGTCCGGGGCGCGGTCGGCATTGGCGAAGGCATAGCCGGACATCGCGATGACGGGAATATCGGGGGCGCGCTCGTGGAAGACGCGGATCGCCTCGAAACCACGCATATGCGGCATGAAGACGTCGACCAGCATGACGTCGAACGTCGCCTGTTCCAGCGCACGCATGCCCGCTTCACCGCCGTCGGCGACGGTGACGTCGAAGCCCTGGCGCTGCAAACACACCTCGATGGCAACACACACCATCGGGTCGTCATCGACCACGAGAACGCTCGGCACGATGCATCCTCTTGCTGCGGCCTCGCGTGCCGGCGACTCGCTTGGCCCGTCTGCCGATTAAGGCGGAACCTGGACGGAAAGTCTGTATCATAGAATGCATATGCTGTTTGCTGACAAGCAGATTTCCAGCTAGCCCTGACGCCATCACTTGTATTTGTCCGCTCACATTACGACGGGTCCATGACCGCAGTTCCAGTCGCCGGCCGCGCCCCGCTGTCACCGCTCGGCCTCGCACTCCTGGTGGTCGCATCGACCGGCTGGGGCCTCAATTTCCCGATCATGAAGTTCCTGCTCACGGAATGGCCGCCGCTGTCGTCGCGCGGGCTCTGCGGCGTGGTCGGAGCGATCGCGCTCGGTCTCGTGGCGCTTGCGCGCGGCCAGAAGCTGCGCGTCCCTGACGGCATGTGGTTGCGGCTTGCGCTGGTGTCGACGCTCTCTATCGGCGGCTGGGTCGCGTCGATGGGCCTGGCGCTGATCTGGCTTCGCGCCAGCGAGGCGGCCGTGCTCGGGATATCGATCCCGGTGTGGGTCGCGCTGGTGGCCTGGCCGGTGCTCGGCGAGCGTGTCTCGCTACCGCGTGCGCTCGCGCTCGGCGTGGCGCTCGCCGGGATCGCCGCGCTGATCGGCGGTGGCGGCATCGACGCGAGCCTCGGCAAATTGCCGGGCATCCTGTTCGCGCTCGCCGGCGCGCTCTGCGTCGGGCTCGGCACGGTGCTGACCAAGTTCTTCAAGCTAGCGATGCCGCCGCTGTCGCTCGCAGCCTGGCAGCTTGCAATCGGCTGCGTGCCGATCGCAATCGCCGGTGTTCTGATCGAGCAGCCGCAGCTCGCTGCGCTGTCGCAGCTCGGCTGGGCGTCGATGCTCTACATGACGCTGATCCAGTTCTGCCTTTGCTACGTCTGCTGGTTCGCGGCGCTGGAGCTATTGCCGGCGGCGACGGCGTCGATCGGTACGCTGCTGGTGCCCGTCGTCGGTGTGCTGGCGGCAGCGGCCATGCTGCGCGAGCCGCTCAGCGGAAGCGACATCGTGGCGCTCGTGGTGACGTTCGCAGCCGTCGCGGTGGCATTGCGGACATGAAAAAGGGCGGCGTTGCCGCCGCCCTTCGGGACTCAGATATTCACGCCTTCACTACGGGCAGGGGTGCCGCAGGCCGTCGAAGCCGAGATAGGTGCCCGAGGCCGGATCGTAGGACCTGTAGCGCTGCGCGCAGTAGCTCGCATCGCCGCCCGGCGCGGCCTCCACGGCGACAGGTGCGCTGTCGTCGTAATAACCGTAGCTGTCATCGTAGTAGCCGTATCCGGGGCCGTAGCCGCCGTAATACGCGCCCGAGGCGAGGGCGCCGCCGACGACTGCACCGGCAACTGCGCCCGGCCAGAAGCCGCCGCCACGATGATAGCCGCCGTGCCAGCCGCCACCGCCGCCGCGCCAACCACCGCCGCCGCCACCGGCCCACTGGCCGCCGCCACCACCGCCGTGCCAGCCGCCGCCACCGCCCATGGCAGCACCACGGCCGCCGCCGAAGCCACCACCGCCGCCGCCGCCGATATGGCCACCGCCACCACCGCCGCCGCCGCCGCGCGCACCACCGCCACCGCCCATCGCGCCCATCTGCGCGGCGGACTGGGCGAACGAAACGGTCGGCGCCACAGCCAACGGCAGCGCAAGCGCCAGCGCCGCGGCGGTGCTCAGAACCTTCATATTGATCATCTTGGACTCCATCAAAACGGACAATGTCTAACCATCTCTGCGGTCGGACGTTCCCGCGCGTGACATTGATTGTCCGTCATCTTTGCGTAGCCAGCGGCGCATGTATGGCAGGTGAACAAAACTCCTTGTGACCGCGTCATTTGGTCGCCAAACGGGCCGGTCACCCGGGGCGCTCCCGGGAGTGCCGGGCTACCTTGGCGGCGGCTGGACATTTGGAGATTCAGGTGGCATCAGAGCCTGACTGCCTCGAACCGACGACCGGCCACGCATGAAACAATTCCTGCTGAAATTCTTCACCTGGTGGAACGGCCAGACCTTTGGCACGCAATTGTGGACCTCGCGCTATGGCGAGCTGGTCGGCGAGGACGAGCAGGGCAATCGCTACTACCGGACCAAGGGCGGCGAGATCGACCCGACACTGCATTTCGAGCGCCGCTGGGTGGTCTATAACGGCTATGCCGAGGCGTCCCGGATCCCGGCCGGCTGGCACGGCTGGCTGCATCACACGGTTGATGTGCCCCCGACCGAGGACAAGTACGCGCCGCGGGAATGGGAAAAGCCGCATCTGCCGAACCTGACCGGCACCGCGCAGGCTTACCGTCCGTCCGGCTCGACCCTGGCGAGCGGCCGCCGCCCCAAGGCGACCGGCGACTACCACGCCTGGACGCCGGGAAGCTGACCTTAACGAACTGCTGATTTTGACGTGCACGTGCGCGACAGCGCGCGTGCAGCGCACATGTGCCTGAGGCAACGCGAGTGCGTGCCTGTGGACAACGGTAACAGCGGGGACAGATGGGCTGCGGCCGGCGCTGCCCGCTTGCGCTGAGGGCTCCTTCGCGGCTCAATGTAGTCATCTTACGGAGATGGGAGACCATCGCGTCGGATCGGGCTCCAGATCGCGACTGTCCCGATAAGCAGCGGCCTCCGAGTTGGATGCGGCCGGGAGATAGGCCCCCGGCACAGACGTCCTGAAATCGCCCGCAAATGTGAGGCTACCGTGAGACAGGAAGGGCCGCTCGGGAAACCGGGCGGCCTTTTTCTGTTGCAGGCCGGACGGCATGCCCGCATCTTTCCTGCAATCAATGCGGCGCACCGCAGAGCATTCCATGAAGCGGTTGTGGACGATCATCGGCGTCGCTGACGTACCCCGGAGCTTCAGGTGGTACCAGTCGCTGCTCGGCCTGCCGGGCGCGGTGCCCGCCCACGACTATTTCGGGCAGATCGTCGATGTCGATGGAACCGTCTTGCTCTGTCTGCACGCCTGGGGTGCCCACGAGCACCCCTCATTGACAAGTCCCCACGACGCCAAGCCCGGCAACGGCCTCCTCTTGTTCTTCCGGGTCGACGATCTTGACGTCGCGCTGCCAAGGGCGCGCGCACTCGTCAGCCGGCTGGAGGAAGAGCCGCATCGAAATCCCAACACCGGAACGATGGAATTTTCACTCCGGGATCCCGACGGATACTACGTCACCATCAGCGCGCTTAATCCGGCCTGATAGCTCCGTCCAGCCGACAAGTGTCAGGGCGCCTCCTTGTTTTGGGCAAGCGGCATGGCCACCTCGCGCACGCAATCGGCAAACAGTTGCGCAACAGGGCTCAGCATTCTGCCCTTCAGGGTGAAAATCCGCGTCGGCAGGTGCCATCGCGGCAATGCGACGGGCAACGCCTTGAGCAGACCGGCTCCGGGGCCGAATCGCAGCGCCGAGCCCGGCACGAGCGTGAGATAACGTCCGGTGGCGAGCAGGCTGATGCGCAGGTGTAGCGAGTTGCTGAAGATCGTTGCGGTCGGGATCGGCAGCTTCGCGGCACGGAATGCTTCGACGAAGGGTGAGCCGGGTTCCGCTTCAAGCGTTGACAGGATCCACGGTGCGTCGACGAGCTCTGACAGCGTCAGCTTGCGGCGGCGCGACCAGGAGCTTTGCGGGCCGGCGACGACCGCCAGCGGCTCGTAGAACAGCGGCTGCATGTCGATGTCGGAGTCCGGCGTCTCCGTCAGCAGCCGCGAGATCACGATCTCGCATTGCCGCTCCCGGAGCAGGTTGAACTGATGGAGTGCAGTGCCTTGCTCCAGCCTGACGCGCAGACGCGGCAGTCGCTTTGACAGCCGCTCGATGGCTTTCGGCACGAGGCCGGCGGCCCACACCTCGGTGCAGGCGATGCGCAGCTCGCCCGCCTTGGGATCGGCAAGATACGCGATCTCCTCGACGCTCTGCCGAAGTTCGTCGAACACCGCGGTACCGCGCCTGAGCAGCGCCTTGCCGAACAGCGTCGGCGCGATGCCGCGAGCCGTGCGGTCGAGCAGGGTCACGCCGAGCATGTGTTCGAGATTGGCGATCGTGCGCGAGATCACCGGCCGCGAGATCGCCAGGCGCTCGGCGGCCTTCGCCATGCTGCGCTCCTCGACCACCGTCATGAAGACGTGGAGGTCGCGAGGCTTGAGAGAACGCCCAATCCTGTCGGCCCAGCGCACGTGACGTACCTAAATGGCTACCGGCCTGTCGAATAATCGACCTTGTGGATACTCCTGTTTTGACGCTGACTCCAGCTCCGGGCCTGAGCTTCGGTAAGGGTGCGCTTGAGACGCAGGAGAGGCGGTGATGAGGAGCATTCGCGTCATGGGCGCCGCGCTTGTCTTGGCGATGAGCGCCACGACCGGCGGTGCGGCCGAGGTCGCGGTTCTCAGTACGCCGACCATGAAGGGGGTCTTCAATGACCTTGCGCCAGCATTCGCACGGGCGACCGGCCATACGCTGATCCTCACCTTTGAGGGCGTGCCGGTGCTCAAGCGGCAGATCGAGGCGGGCGAGAGGTTCGATGCCGCCGTCTTGCTGCCTGCGGCGGTCGATGATCTTGCGCGGCTCGGCAAGATCGCTGCGGGCTCGCGGTCCGACATCGCCCGCACGGCCGCGGGCGTCGCGATCCGCGCGGGTGCACTGAAGCCCCAGCTCGCCTCCAGCGACGACCTGAAGCGAGCGCTGCTGGCGGCGAGATCAATCTCCTATTCAAGCGAGAGCGTGAGCGGAAGCTATTTCCTTCATCTGCTCGATCGCCTCGGAATCGCGGGCGACGTGAAGCCGAAGCTCCTGGCTGTGGCAGCGCGGAGCCCGGTCGATGCCGTCGCACGCGGCGAAGCCGAGCTGACGGTGATTACCGTGCCGAACATCATCGGGGTCGAGGGCGTTGCTCTCGCAGGGGTGCTACCGGACGAGCTGCAGAACTACACCACGTTCAGCGTCGGCATCAGCGCCAATGCCGGCGAGCCGAAGGCCGCCGAGCAACTGATCGCATTCCTGCATTCGCCGGCTGCCGCCGCTGCGATACGGGGCAAGGTGTTGGAGCCCATTGCTCCCTGAAGCTCCGTGCGAGGGGCTGACGGCGATTGCCGCCAGGCTCCGTCAGGACGCACCCGATCCGAGCCGTCCGGCCGCCTGGCGCATCAATTCGCCCCGGCGCGCGTGGGCCGGTCCCATCCGCTCCTTCATGAAGGTGAGGATCTCGGCGGGCGCGGTGTCGGGCGAGCCGGCATTGAATGGCGGCGCCGGATTGTATTCGAGTCTGAGCTGGATCGCTTCCGCGGTCTTGCGGTCGACGAGCTCGGACACCAGCGTCAGCGCGAAATCGATGCCGGCCGTGACGCCGCCGCCGGTGAAGCGGTTGCGGTCGACGCAGACACGCGTCTTGGTCGGGATGGCTCCGAACCCCGACAGGAAATCGATCGCGCTCCAATGCGTGGTGGCGCGATAGCCCTTCAAGAGACCGGCGGCGCCGAGCACCAGCGAGCCCGTGCAGACCGACGTGACGTATTTCGCTCCCTCGGCCTGCTTGCGCAGGAAGGCGAGGATCTCCGTGTCGCCGACCATGTCGTCGGTGCCGGATCCGCCGGGCACGCAGATCACGTCCAGCTGCGGGCAGTCGGCGAAGGTCGTGGTCGGCGTCAGGACCATGACGGAGTCGGACGGAACGGGTTCGATCCGTTTCCAGATCAGATGCACCTTGGCGCCGGGCACCGAGGAGAACACCTGCAGCGGGCCGGTCAGGTCGAGCTGGGTCACCTTCGGGAAGACGAGCAATCCAATCTGCAGGGGTTCGGACATCGGAGACCTCCAAATAGCGCTTGACGGAACCACGATGCCATGGTGGCCTCCTGTCCAAAATGGCGTAATTCCCTCATTTTCGGACGGACGTCGCTTCCTAAGGATTTGGCATTGCAAGGATCTGGCAGATGATCGGCATCCTGATCTTTCCCGACTTCCAGCTGCTCGATGCCGCCGGCCCGATCGCGGCGTTCGAGATCGCGGCGCGCTTCGCCAACAATCCGCCTGATATCAAGACGATCGCGGTGAAGGCCGGGCCGGTACGCTCTTCGTCCGGCGTCGAGATGCTTGCGCGCGGCCTCAAGCCGTCGGCGGCGATCACGACGCTGATCATCGCGGGCGGCAACGGCGTGCGCACGCCGGCGAGCTGTCCGACCACGCTGTCATTCGTGCGGCGGATGGCGAACCGCGGCATCCGCGTCGCCAGCGTCTGCTCCGGCGCCTATGTACTGGCCGAGGCCGGCCTGCTCGATGGCCGCCGTGCCACCACGCATTGGCAGCGCACGCCGCATTTCGTGAAGACCTATCCGAAGATCCGGCTCGAGCCGGACCAGATATTCGTCCGTGACGGCAATATCTGGAGTTCGGCCGGCATCACCGCCGGCATCGACCTCGCGCTCGCGATGATCACCGAGGACTATGGCGACGAGGTCGCGCAGAACACCGCGCGGCAGCTCGTGCTGTACCATCGGCGCAGCGGCGGGCAGTCGCAGTTCTCCTCGCTCTTGGAATTGAAGGCGCCGAACGGACGGTTCGGGCCGCTGCTCGCCTGGGCGCGCGAGCATCTCGACGCGCCGCTGACGGTCGAGGATCTCGCCGACAAGGCCGGGATGAGCTCGCGGCATTTCACCCGCGCCTTCATCGCGGAGACCGGCATCACGCCGTCGAAAGCGGTGGAGCGGCTACGGATCGAGGTCGCGCGCCAGCGCGTGCAGTCGTCTGGCGAGGCGATCGAGCGCGTCGCCGAGATCACCGGCTTCCGCGATCCCGAGCGGATGCGCCGCGCCTTCATCCGCGCCTTCGGCCAGCCGCCGCAATCGCTGCGCCGGGCATCGCGCGCGGGGTAGGTCGTGCATTCCAACGGCGAAGCGAACATTGCCGCCGTCGAGGGACCGTCGCCACACTCATCGGCATTGCCGGCAGAGGCGGTTTGAGTTTGGGACAAGTTCGTTGTCCGATCTTGCGCGATCGATGCTGTCTTTGTGCTGAACCAGCGCGAAGGTTCCTGTGACCCACGTTAAGTGGGCGTTGGGGACCCGAGGAGGTTCTAATGACAAAGCATCGAACGATTACCGGGTTCGTGGCCGTCGCCCTGCTGGCTGTCACCGCAACCGCCGCGACGATCAGGTCGCACATGCCCCGGACCGAGGGCGCTGTCGTCTCCGACGCGGACGCGCTTCCGGCCAAGGATTTCAGCGACCGCTGGTCCGCGATATCCGCTTTGCCTCCGGCAACGGACACGGCTGAGCGCGCACCTAACGCGCGTTAAATCGGTCAGCCCCGGCCATTCGAGGCGCGCAGGGTTTGCTGCAGCACAAAAGTCCCCGCCGAAGCGGGGCAGGATCTTGAACGACTTGACGTTGAACGACTTGACGCTGAACTATCTGGTCTCGAATAGAACTAACGGTTCCGCCGCGCCGGAGTAGCGCAGCCGTTCACCTATGCACGCTGAAAATCCACGGATGCGCTGAGCACGAAACGTGCCGGCCGACTATCACCGGGTCAATGTGTCGGTCGCGATCTTCTTCTTGAGTGCTTCGCAGGTATCCCTGACCTCCGTGGTCATCAACGAGACCGCCTCGATCTGCAGGAAGAAACGCTTGCCCTGATCGCGGTAACCCGCAGCGAACTCCTTGATTTCCGCGATCATCTCATGGACGCCTGCCACCATGACCTCGCAGTTCTTGGCGGCCAGTTGCAGTTCCGATCCAAGCGCCTCGATCTCCTTCACCGCTGCTTCGTACTCGCGCACGACCGCCTCGGCCGACAGCTTGCCGACCTCGTTGACGCCGTTGCGATGCTCGACGTAGTCCGGCATCGGTGAGAGAGGCCGAATATTGCTGCGTGGCCGATGCGAGCTCACCGTGTCGATGTCGCCCTCCGTCGTTTCCAACGGGGCGCGGGCGAGGACTTCTGCACTAACACTCATGCGAACGCTCCATAAGTTGTTACGGCGAATGGAGTTTAGCAATGTCAACGGATTTGTCTCGCTTTTCCACAAGTTTGAAACAGTAAAATTGTGCGGTGCAGCAGGACAAGTTCCGCCTTTGCGTCAGTGTGGCGCGTCAGGATGCCAGCCGAGCAGGGCCAACATCGCGAAGAAGCCGACGACATAGGCCACCATGATCGGCCAGCCCTGGGTGATCCAGCGGACCACCGACTTGGCCTCCGGATACATGTTGGACACCGCAACGCCCGCGGACGAACCGAACCAGACCATCGACCCGCCGAATCCGACCGCATAGGCGAGAAAGCCCCAGTCGTAGCCGCCTTGCTTCAGCGCCAGCGCGGTCAGGGGAATGTTGTCGAACACCGACGAGACGAAGCCGAGCCCGAGCGCGGTCTGCCATGACGCGGCCGGCAGCTTCTCAACCGGCATCAGCGAGGCCGCCGTCACCAGCGCCAGCAGGAACACGGTGCCCTTGAGCGTCTCTGGCATCACCGACCAGTCCGGCCGCCGCAGCAGCGAGGTGACGAGGATCGCGGCCCAGACGGCGAGGCCGAGCACCGGCAGCGCGTCGAGCAGCGCCGGGAATTTCAGATTGGCCGTCACGTTGGCTGAGAGCGCCGCCAGCAGGATCACCGCGACGATTGCGACCCGCGTCCAGTCGATGGCGAGGCCGGACGGCGCGTTCTTCACGATCGGGGAAAAGCGGTGCTGCTGCAGCGAGGCCGGCACCGCAAACACCAGCATGGCGACGATCGCCGCGACATAGGCGTCGACGACGGTGAGCGGGCTGACGCCGTCGATCCACATCATCGTCGTCGTGGTGTCGCCGACGACGCTGCCGGAGCCGCCGGCATTCGAGGCGGCAACGATGGCCGCGAGATAGCCGATATGGACGCGGCCGCGGAACACGTAGCGCGCGACGGTGCCGCCGATCAGCGCGGCCGCGATATTGTCGAGGAACGCCGACAGCACGAACACGACCACCAGCAGGATCAGTCCGCCCTTCCAGTCGTCGGGCAGCAGCGCCGGCATCTTGTCCGGGATGCGGCTCTCCTCGAAATGCCGCGACAGCAGCGCAAATCCCATCAGCAGCAGGAACACGTTCGCGAGCGTGACCCACTCATGCTCCATGTGGTGCACGAGGCCGGGCAGGCCGGCGCCGAATTTGGCAAAGCCCGCGAACATCAGCTTGTAGGCGACGATCGCGGCAAGGCCCGTCAATGCCACCGCAAGCGTATGGTGATGGAAGATCGCGACGCCGAGCAGCGTCAGCGCGAACAGGATGAAATCGAGCGGGATACCGTAGACGAGGAGTGGCGTGAACAAGACGATCTCGCTGGCTGGAGCGCCCGGCGGCATGAAGGGTGTCCGGCCGCACTATCGCGCGGTACGGGGAACTTCAAGGCGCGCTAACGCCGCAAGCTGCGCTTGTCACGTGCTCCGTGCCTTGATCAGTGGCGACGCTCCCGCCGCACGTCGCCGCCGATCGGAGATCGCCTAGCCGAGCGACTTCAGCCAGGCGCTGATCTCGGTCACCGCGACATTGGCCTGGTTGAGCAGCTTGCCCATGGTGAAGAAGCCGTGGAACTGGCCGGGGAAATGCCGGTAGGTCACCGGCACGCCGGCCTCCTTCAGGAATTTCGCGTACTCGTCGCCTTCGTCGCGCAAGGGATCGGCGCCGGCGGTCAGCACATAGGCCGGCGGTAATCCGGCAAAGCTTTTCGCGCGCGCGGGCGAGGCGCGCCAGTCGCTGTTGTCGGCGCCGCCGAGATAGTGATCGCCAAACCAGCCGATCACCGAATGCGTCAACAGGATGCTGGTCTCGGGCTCGCTGTGCGAGGGATGCGTCCGCGAGAAATCGGTCGCCGGATAGACCAGCAGCTGGGCCGCGAGCTTTGGTCCGCCGTCGCGGGCGGTGAGGGCAACGACCGCCGCCAGATTGCCGCCGGCGCTGTCGCCGCCGACGATCAGGCGCGTGGCGTCGATGCCGAGATCCTTGGCGTTGGCGGCGACCCATCGGGTTGCGATGACGGCGTCGTCCACCGCGGCCGGGAAGCGGTGCTCGGGCGCGAGCCGATAGTCGACCGAGATCACGATCAGCTCGCCTTCATGGGCGAGCTTCTGGCAAACCACCTCATGGGTATC
This sequence comes from Bradyrhizobium sp. CCBAU 53421, assembly GCF_015291625.1. Taxonomy (NCBI): domain Bacteria; kingdom Pseudomonadati; phylum Pseudomonadota; class Alphaproteobacteria; order Hyphomicrobiales; family Nitrobacteraceae; genus Bradyrhizobium; species Bradyrhizobium sp. CCBAU 53421. Next base: position 5,391,552 of record NZ_CP030047.1, on the reverse strand, counting down.
GAGATCGCCGATCACCCAGCCGCCGCCATGGAAGAACACCAGGCACGGCGCGAGCCCATCCTTCTTGCGCAGCGTCTGCGGTGTGTAGATGCGGGCCGGGATGGTGCCGTGCGGCGCCGGGATCGCAAGCGCCTTGCTCGACTCGAGCGCGGGCGGCTCGGGATTGGAGACGATGCGGGCGGCCCGGTAATATTCGCGCGCTTCCGGCGCGGTCAGCGATTCATAGGCAGGGCGGCCGGCCTCCTGGAACGCCTTGTAGACGGCGGCGGCATCGGGATCGAGAACGACGGGCATAGGCAATAAACCTTCTGGTGATGCTGAACTGAAATGTCAGGCGGCGGTGCGGCCGCCGTCGACGGTGTAGGCGGAGCCGGAGACGTAGCTCGCCTCGTCGGAGGCAAGGAAAGCAACGATCGAGGCGACCTCGCTCGCGAGGCCGAGCCGGCGCGCCGGGATGCGGTCGACGATCTTCTCGATCGGCGGCGGCGCGTTGCCGCCGGAACGCCCTTGCAGGATGGTGCTCAGCATCCGGCTCTCGATCATGCCGGGGCAGACGCAATTGACGCGCACGCCGGTGCCGGTGCATTCCCAGGCCGCGCTCTTGGTCAGCCCGATCACCGCGTGCTTGCTGGCGCTGTAGACCGCGATCATCGGCGATCCCACGAGGCCCGCGATCGAGGCGGTGTTGATGATGCTGCCCTTGTTCTGCTTCAGCATGACGGGCAGCACATGCTTCATGCCGAGGAAGACGCCGACCACGTTGACGTCGAGCACGCGGCGAAAGCTCTCCAGCGAATATTCCGGGATGGGCTTGATGTCGCCCTCGATACCGGCGTTGTTGTAGAAGGCGTCGATGGTGCCGAAGCGGTCGACGGCGGCGCGGACATAGTCCCTGACCTCGTCCTCGTCGGTGACGTCGGCGGTGATCGGGAGGGCCTCGGCCGAGGCGGGCAGGTCCTTGATGGCGGCCGCAAGATCGGCCCCCTTGCGGTCGACTGCGACAATCCGCGCCCCGCGCTCGGCGAGCAGCTGGAGCGTGGCGGTTCCGATGACGCCGGCAGCCCCGGTGACGACGGCAACCCGGCCGTCGAGCCTGATGCGATCTGGCATGTTTGGGTTTCCTCTGGCTGGTCCGGTTCGATCCGGATTTTCTCAGGTTTTCACGCGCTGCCGCGCGGCTTCAGCGTGAGGACTATCACACGTGTTCCCAAGGGTGACCAGTGGGTGACCAGTGGGCCGGGGAGGGCCGGCCGGGCGCCCTTTCCCCGCCGTATTCGGCGTGTTAACCGGTGCCCTGCGAGCGGCCGATATCAAGGTAGACTGTCGCGAGCCCGATTCGCCCTTTAAAGCCGCGCGAGATGCTTCGAACCATTGCCCTGACTGGCTTTGCGGCCTTGGTTGCCGCCTCAACCATCTCGCTTGCGCCGCCCGCGCGCGCGCAGATCGGAACGATTTTCTCCGATCCGCCGCCGCGTCCGCCCGGCGCGATCCCGCGCGGTCAGGTGGCGCCTCCCAGCGACGACGACGAGGAAGTGCCGGAATTGCCGCGCGGCCGCCTGCTGCCGACGCAGCCGCGGGCGTTACCGCCCGGCCAGGCGGTGCCGCCGCCCGGCAGCGTGCAGTCGCAGCCGCTGGCGCCGCCGCCCGGCAGTACGGTGGCTCCTCCGGGCACCCAGCCCGGCGTTGCCGTGCAGCCGCCGCAGCCCGGCGGGCCCGCCGTTGCCAACACGCCGCCCGGTGCCAATCCGGCGCCGGGGCAGCGTCCGCCCGCGAAGGGCGCGGCTCCGGGCACGGCGCCGCAGACGCCGGCCGCGTTGCAGCCGGGCGATGAGGTCGTGCAGGAGCCGCCGTCGACCAAGATCACCAACAAGAAGGCGAGCTTCTCCGGCCTCGACAAGATCACCGGACGCATCATCAATTTCGACGAGGATATCGGCGAGACCGTGCAGTTCGGCGCGCTGCGGGTGAAAACCGATGCCTGCTATACGCGGCCGTCGACGGAAGCCGCCAACACCGACGCCTTCGTCGAGGTCGACGAGATCACGCTGCAGGGCGAGGTGAAGCGGATCTTCTCGGGCTGGATGTTCGCGGCGAGCCCGGGCCTGCATGGCGTCGAGCATCCGATCTACGACATCTGGCTGACCGACTGCAAAGGGCCGGACCAGACCATCGTGACCGCCGCGCCCGATCCACCGAAGGCGCCGACGCCGCCTCCGCCGCCGGCCCAGAAGCGCGCGACGCCGAAGCAGGCCGCGCCGCGTCCGCCGCCGCAGCCGCTGCCGCAGTACCAGCAGCAGCCGCCACCTCCGCCGCCCCAGCAGCAGCGGCCGGGCGGATTGTTCGGCGGCTTGTTCGGAAATTGATTGGCACTGTGTAGCCCGGATGGAGCGAAGCGAAATCCGGGTTCTCCGTGGATAGTCCGGCCCCCGGATTGCGCGGAGCCTGTCATCGGGCGCGCGTTTGCGCGACCCGTTGGCTTCATCCGGGCTACGCGATCAACCGTTCAATTGCGCGCGGCGATGATCGCCAGCGCGTCGGCACCCTTGACCGGCTGCGTCGCGTCGAGCTTGAGAAACTCCGCCGGGGCGCCCGCGATCGCCTTGTCGAGCAGCGCGCGATAGCGGCGGCGCGAGATTTCGACCGCGCCGAACGTCTTCAGATGCTCGGTCACATATTGCGTATCGAGCAGCTCGAACCCGCCCGCGATCAGCCGCGCCACCAGATGCACCAGCGCGACCTTCGATGCGTCGCGCGCGGTGTGAAACATGCTTTCGCCGAAGAAGGCGCGGCCGAGGCTGACGCCGTAGAGGCCGCCGACCAGATTGTCGTCCTGCCAGACCTCGACGCTGTGGCAATGGCCTGATGTGTACAGCCCGACATAGAGATCGCGGATGCGCTTGTTGATCCAGGTGTCGTCACGGCCGGGCTGCGGCGCCGCGCAACCGGCGATCACGGCCTTGAACGCGGTATCGACGGTGACGGTGAACGCATCCGAGCGCACGGTGCGCGCGAGGCGGGAGGCGACGCGGAAGCCGTCGAATGGAATCACGCCGCGCAATTCCGGCTCGACCCAGAACAGGGTCGGATCGTCGGCGCTCTCCGCCATCGGGAAGATGCCGCAGGCATAGGCGCGCAACAGCACCTCGGGCGTGATCTCGGAGGAGGCGGAGTCGCGTGAGGTCATGCCGGCGAGGATAGCAAAGCGCGGGCGGTCTTGCGATGGGGCCTGCCACCGGGACGCTACGTGTTGACGAAACGCCCTGGTTCCTCCACAAGCCGCGCCATTCCGCCGCAGTTTCCCGAGACGGACTGCGCGGCCATGCTACATTGCCGCAAAAAGATGGCGCCGCCGCCCGGGACATGGCGGTTTGCGCGCCGACAATCAACACTGGGTGAGGGGGACGCTCCATGAAGACGTCATGGCGGACGTTTGCGCCGTTGCTGGTCTGGCTCGTGATCTATCTGGTGCCGGTGCCGTCAGGGCTGAACGCCAATCAGTGGCACTATTTTGCGGTGTTCGCCGGCGTCATCACCGGGCTGATTCTGGAATCGATGCCGGTCGGCGCGGTGGGCCTGATCGGACTGACGGTCGCCGGCGTCGGCGGCTATGTCGAGCCGGATCCGAACAAGTCGCTGCGCTGGATGCTCGGCGGCTTCTCCGAGAGCACGGTGTGGCTGATCGTCGGCGCCTTCGTGTTCTCGATCGGCTACCGCAAGAGCGGGCTCGGCCGCCGGCTGGCGCTGCTCCTAGTGCGCGGGCTCGGCCGCCGCTCCATCGGGCTCGGCTATGCGGTGGCATTCTCCGATCTCGTGCTGGCGCCGGCGACGCCGTCCAACACCGCGCGCTCGGGGGGCACCATCTATCCGATCGTCAGCAACATCCCCCGCATCTACGGCTCCGAGCCCGGTCCGACCGCGGGCAAGATCGGCACCTTCGTGATGTGGACGGCGTTCGCGACCACGGCCGTCACCAGCTCGCTGTTTCTGACCGCGCTGGCGCCGAACGCCGCCGCGCTGTCGATCGCCAAGAAGCTCGTCAATATCGAGGTCGGCTGGTCGCAATGGTTCATCGGCTTCGCGCCGCTCGGCATCCTTCTGCTGCTGCTGGTGCCGCTGCTGAGCTACGTCGTCTGCCGGCCCGAGATCAAGGAGAGCCCGGAGATCGTGACCTGGAGCGAGGGCGAGCTCGCCAAGATGGGGCCGCCTTCGCGCCACGAATGGATCATGGCGGTGCTGGTGCTGCTCGCGATGTTCCTGTGGATCTGCGGCTCCAATCCCAATATCAGCGTGCCGCTGCTCGGCTCGAACTTCATCAACGCGACCACTGTCGTGTTCGTCGTGATCTCGCTGATGCTGCTCACGGGCGTGATCGCGTTCGAGGACATCGTCGCCGAGAAGAGCGCGTGGGAGGTATTTTTCTATTTCACCTCGCTGCTCACGCTGTCGTCGGGTCTCAACGAGATCGGCTTCATCAAATGGGTGGCCGAGGGTTATGCCAAGCCGCTCGCAGGCACGTCGCCGCTGGTCGGGATGATCCTGCTCGTCACCTTTTTCTTCTGGATCCACTATTTCTTCTCGAGCATCACCTCGCATACTGCCGCCGTGCTGCCGGTGGTGCTCGCGGTCGGCTCCAGCATCCCCGGCCTGTCGGTGCAGACCTTGATGCTGCTGTGCGTCTATTCGCTCGGGCTGATGGGGGTGATCTCGCCCTACGCCACGGGACCGGCGCCGATGTATTACGGCAGCGGCTATATCGGCAAAGGCGACTTCTGGAAGTTCGGGCTGATCTTCGGCCTGATCTACTTTGCCGGATTGTTGCTGATCGTGTTGCCCTGGTTACAGACGATCGGGTAAAATAGCCACAATCCAGCGAGAAACAGCGGCCGATCGGGAAGGAGGGCCATCCTTTCCGATTCTTAACGCGCTTTGTCCGACCGAAGCGTTCAAAATGCTTCTTCGGATGTGGCGCGCGCGGATGTCAGGGGACACATAGAGCCGCGCGAGCTCGTTCGTGTTTCTTCGTGGGCAAGTTATGGACCAGCATGTCAAAGACCCGTTGATCGTGGCGCCCGGGCAAACCAGGCGGCCATCGCGCTGGCGGGGGTTCCTGACCGGATGCGTCGTGCTGGCGGTGCTCGCCGGCATCGTCTGGTGGACGCGGCAGCAGGCCGCGCCACCGCAGGCCGGCGGCGGGCGCAACGCCGGGCCGATGTCGATCGTGCCGGAGACGATCGGCAAGGGTGATATCGGCGTCAGCCTGAATGCGCTCGGCACCGTGACGTCGCTCGCGACCGTGACCATCCGGAGCCAGATCAGCGGCTACCTGATGAAGATCGATTTCAAGGAAGGCGACGAGGTCAAGAAGGGTGACCTGATCGCCGAGATCGATTCGCGTCCCTATGAGGCGACACTGGCGCAGGCCAAGGGACAGCTCGCCCGCGACGAGGCGCAGCTGAAGGGCGCCCAGGTCGATCTCACCCGCTACCAGAACCTCGCCGCGCAGAACGCGGTGCCGCATCAGACGCTCGACACCCAGGTCGCGCTGGTCGCGCAGTATCAGGGCACGGTCGAGGCCGACCGCGCCTCGGTGAAATCGGCCGAAGTCAATTTGGCGTATTGCCACATCGTGTCGCCGATCAACGGGCGGGTCGGACTGCGCCAGGTCGACCTCGGCAATTACGTGACGCCGGGCGACACCAACGGCCTCGTCGTGATCACCCAGCTCGAGCCGATCAGCGTGCTGCTCACGCTGCCGGAGGACAATTTGCAAGCGGTCGCGAAGCGGTTGAGGGAGGGCGCGGTGCTGCCGACGGCGGCCTATGACCGCAGCGGCGCCAACAAGCTCGCCGAGGGGACGCTGCAGACTTTCGACAGCCAGATCGATGCGACCACCGGCACGATCAAGCTGCGCGCCCAGTTCGTGAACGACAAGCGCACGCTGTATCCGAACCAGTTCGTCAACATCCGCCTGCTGCTCGACACCCACAAGGATGCCACGACGATGTCGACCGCCGGCATCCAGCGCGGCGTTCCCGGCACCTTCGTCTATCTCGTCAACGCCGACAGCACGGTCTCGGTGAAGCCGGTCAAGCTCGGTGTCACCGACGGCGACCGGGTCGAGGTGCTCTCGGGACTGACTCCCGGCGATCGCGTCGTGATCGACGGCGCCGACAAGCTGCGCGAGGGCGCCAAGGTGGTGGTGCGTTCCGCCGCCGACGCCGCGAACCCCGCCGCCGCCAAGGGGACGGCGAGTGGGGCCGCCAAGGGCGACAGCGCGAAAGATAGCAAGGGCGGCGCCGACCCCGACAAGGCGGGAGGCGGCGACCACAAGCGGTCCGAGGACGGGCAGAAGAAATGAACCCGTCGCGGCCATTCATCCTGCGGCCGGTGGCGACGACCCTGATGATGATCGCCATCATGCTGTCGGGCATGCTGGCATTCAGGTTCCTGCCGGTCGCCGCGCTGCCAGAGGTCGATTATCCGACCATCCAGGTGCAGACCTTCTATCCGGGCGCCAGCCCCGACGTGATGACCTCGTCGGTGACGGCGCCGCTCGAGGTGCAGTTCGGCCAGATGCCGAATCTGAACCAGATGAGCTCGGTGAGCTCTGCGGGCTCGTCCGTGATCACGCTGCAGTTCGGCCTGTCGATCTCGCTCGACGTCGCCGAGCAGGAGGTGCAGGCCGCGATCAACGCCGCCGGCAATCTGTTGCCGTCGGACCTGCCGGCGCCGCCGATCTACGCCAAGGTCAATCCGGCCGACGCGCCGATCCTCACCCTCGGCCTGACCTCGAAGACGATGCCGCTGACCCAGGTGCAGGACTTCGTCGACACAAGGCTGGCGCAGAAGATCTCGCAGCTGCCCGGCGTCGGCCTCGTCAGCATCAGCGGCGGCCAGCGGCCCGCGGTGCGGATCCAGGCCGACATCCGCAAGCTCGCGGCCTACGGCCTCAACATCGACGATCTCCGCACCACGCTCGGCAACGCCAACGTCAACACGCCGAAAGGCAATTTCGACGGCGCGATGCGCGCCTACACCATCAACGCCAATGACCAGATCCGCAATGCCAGCGACTACCGCTCGCTGATCATCGCCTACAAGAACGGCTCGCCGGTCCGCCTCAGCGACGTCGGCAACGTCGTCGACGGTGCGCAGAACGACAAGCTCGGCGCCTGGATGAACGAGACGCAGGCGATCATCCTGAACATCCAGCGCCAGCCCGGCGCCAACGTGATCTCGGTGGTGCAGGGCATCAAGGACCTGTTGCCGCAGTTGCAGGCGACGCTGCCGGCCGCGATCGACCTCAACATCCTGACCGACCGTACCGTGACGATCCGGGCCTCGGTCCGCGACGTCGAATACGAGCTGGCGCTCGCGGTGGTGCTGGTGGTGCTGGTCATCTTCGTGTTCCTGCGCTCGACCCGCGCCACACTGATCCCGAGCCTGTCGGTGCCGCTCTCGCTGGTCGGCACGCTGGGCGCCATGTATCTGTTCGGCTTTAGCCTGAACAATCTGTCGCTGATGGCGCTGACGATCGCGACCGGCTTCGTCGTCGACGACGCCATCGTCGTGATCGAGAACATCTCGCGCTATATCGAGGAGGGCGAGTCGCCGCTCGAGGCGGCGCTGCGCGGCTCCGAGCAGATCGGCTTCACCATCATCTCGCTGACGGTGTCGCTGATCGCGGTGCTGATCCCGCTGCTGTTCATGGGCGACGTCGTCGGCCGCCTGTTCCGCGAATTCGCCATCACGCTGTCGGTCACGATCCTGATCTCCGCCGTGGTGTCGCTGACGCTGGTGCCGATGGCTTGCGCAAAACTGCTCAAGCCGGAGAGCATGACGCGCGAGAACACCTTCCAGCGGCTCAGCCGCGAAGGCTTCGACCATGTCATCGCGATCTACGCCCGGATGCTCAACTGGGTGCTGGACCGCCAGACCTTCGTGCTGCTGATCGCGCTCGCCACCTTTGGTCTCACGGCGCTGCTCTATGTCGTGATCCCCAAGGGCTTCTTCCCGGTGCAGGACACCGGCGTGATCCAGGCGATCTCGGAGGCGCCGCAATCGGTGTCCTACGCGGCGATGGCCGAGCGGCAGCAGCGGCTCGCCAGCGCGATCCTCAGGGATCCAGACGTCGAGAGCCTGTCGTCGTTCATCGGCGTCGACGGCACCAACACCACGCTCAACAGCGGCCGCATCCTGATCAATTTGAAGCCGCATGAGCAGCGCAAGGCCAGCGTCTCGACAGTGATGGACCGGATCAAGGCCAGCACCGCGGCGTTGACCGGAATCGCGCTCTACATGCAGCCGGTGCAGGACCTCACCATCGAAGGCACGGTGAGCCGGACGCAGTATCAGTTCATCCTGCAGGACGCCGATCCGAACGAGCTCGCGGAATGGACGCCGAAGCTGGTCGACAAGCTCAGGGAGTTGCCCGAGCTCAGCGACGTCAGCAGCGATATCTCCGCGCAGGGCCTTTCGGTGTTCGTGGACATCGACCGCGACCAGGCCGCGCGGTTCGGCATCACGCCAGCGACGATCGACAATGCGCTGTACGATTCCTACGGCCAGCGCATCGTCTCCACGGTCTTCACCAATTCGAACCAGTACCGCGTCATCCTCGAGGCCGATCCGTCGTTGCAGAACTCGCTGGATTCGCTGTCGTCGATCTATCTGCCGTCATCGGTGGGCTCGACGCCGGTGCCGCTTTCCGTGATGGCCAAGATGCGGGTGGAGACCGCGCCGCTGCAGGTCTCGCATCTCGGCCAATTCCCGTCGGCAACCGTCTCGTTCAACCTGGCGCCGGGCGCCTCGCTCGGCGGGGCGGTGACCGCGATCAAGCAGGCGCAGGCCGAGATCAACCAGCCGCTCGGCATGATCACGAGCTTCCAGGGCGCGGCGCTGGCGTTCCAGTCGTCGCTCTCCAACCAGCTGTTCCTGATCCTGGCCGCGATCATCACGGTCTATATCGTGCTGGGCGTGCTCTATGAGAGCTTCATCCATCCCCTGACCATCCTCTCGACGCTGCCGTCGGCCGGCATTGGTGCGTTGCTGGCGCTGATGATGGCGGGGCAGGATCTCACCATCATCGCGATCATCGGCATCATCCTCTTGATCGGGATCGTGAAGAAGAACGCGATCATGATGATCGACTTCGCGCTCGACGCCGAGCGCAACGAGGGCAAGCCGCCGCGGGAGGCGATCTATCAGGCCTGTCTGCTGCGGTTCCGGCCGATCATCATGACGACGATGGCCGCGGTCCTCGGCGCCCTGCCGCTGATGCTCGGCAGCGGTGCCGGCTCCGAGCTCCGCCATCCGCTCGGCATCTCGATCGTCGGCGGCCTCCTGGTGAGCCAGCTGCTGACGCTGTTCACGACGCCGGTGATCTATCTCTGGTTCGATCGCCTGGCGTTGCGGTTTGCCGGTCGGGCTGACGAGGTCGGCGAGGCGAGCGGGTCGCGTTGAGCCAGGGGGCGCCAATGGATCCGTCAACGCCCTTCATCCGCCGGCCGGTCGCAACCACGCTGTTGACGTTCGGGCTTGCGGCGGCCGGCATTTTCGCGTTCTTCAAGCTGCCGGTGTCGCCGCTGCCGCAGGTGGATTTTCCGACCATCTCGGTGCAGGCGACGCTTCCCGGCGCCAGCCCGCAGGACGTTGCGACCACGGTGGCCAGCCCGCTTGAACGGCACCTCGGCCAGATCGCCGACGTCAGCGAGATGACGTCGTCGAGCTCGGTCGGTCAGACCCGGATCACGCTGCAGTTCAACCTCAACCGCGACATCGACGGCGCGGCGCGGGACGTGCAGGCGGCGATCAACGCGGCGCGGGCCGATCTGCCGACCAGCCTGCGCAGCAATCCCACCTACCGCAAGGTCAATCCGGCCGACGCGCCGATCCTGATCCTGACCCTGACGTCGGATACACTGACCCGCGGCGCGCTCTACGATGCCGCCTCCACGGTGCTGGCGCAGAAGCTGTCGCAGGTCGAGGGCATCGGCGAGGTCGTGGTGGGCGGCAGCTCGCTACCGGCCGTCCGGGTCGATCTGACCCCGCAGGCGCTCTACAAATACGGCATCGGTCTGGAAGACGTCCGAGCGGCGCTGTCGAGCGCCAACGCCCACAGCCCCAAGGGCGGCATCGATGTCGGCGACCAGCGCTACCAGGTCTATGCCAACGACCAGGCCAACAAGGCCGACGACTACAGATCGCTGATCGTGGCCTACCGCAATGGCGCGCCGGTTCATCTGTCCGATGTCGGCGAGGTGGCCGACGGCGTCGAGAATTTGCGCAATGCCGGGCTCGCCAACGGCAAGCCCGCGGTGCTGCTCATCCTCTACCGGCAGCCGAACGCCAACATCATCTCGACCGTCGACCTGGTGAAGGGGCTGATGCCGCAGCTGCAAGCCTCGATTTCGCCGGCGATCGACATTGGCCTTGCGGTGGATCGCTCGACGACCATCCGCACCTCGCTCCGGGATGTCGAGCGGACATTGGTGCTGGCGGTGCTGCTGGTCATCATCGTGGTGTTCGCGTTCCTGCGCAATCTGCGCGCCACCTTCATCCCTGTCGTGGCGGTCTCGGTGTCGCTGGTCGCGACCTTCGGGGCGATGTACCTGTTCGGCTACAGCCTCGATAATCTGTCGCTGATGGCGCTGACGGTCGCGACCGGCTTCGTGGTCGACGACGCCATCGTCGTGCTGGAGAACGTCACCCGCTACATCGAGGACGGCCTGAGCCCGCTCGAAGCGGCGCTGAAGGGCGCCAACGAGGTGGGCTTCACCGTGCTGTCGATGAGCATCTCGCTGATCGCGGTGTTCATCCCGATCCTGCTGATGGCCGGCATCGTCGGGCGGCTGTTCCGCGAATTCGCGATGGTGATCTCGATCTCGATCCTGATCTCGCTCGCGGTGTCGCTGGCGACCACCCCGATGATGTGCGCGGTGCTGCTCAAGCCGGACCGCGGCGGCCATGGCCGGCTCTATTGGGCCAGCGAGCGCTTCTTCGAGGCGATGCTGAGTTTCTATCGCAGGACGCTGACCGCGGCGCTGGCGCACCCGCTGTCGGTGATGCTGATCCTGGCGACGGTGTTCGGCCTCAACTTCTATCTCTATGACGTGATCCCGAAGGGCTTCTTCCCGCAGCAGGACACCGGACGGCTGGTCGGCTCGATCCAGGCCGACCAGAGCGTGTCGTTCCAGCTGATGCAGAAGAAGCTCGCGCAGTTCGTCGGCATCATCCAGAAGGATCCGGCGGTGGAGACCGTGGTCGGCTTCACCGGCGGCGGCCAGACCAATTCGGGATTCGTGTTCGTCTCGCTGCGTCCGCTCGACCAGCGCAAGATCGGCGCCGATGGCGTGATTGCGCGGCTGCGCCGCGAGATGGCGGTGGTGCCCGGCGCGAGCCTGTTTTTGCAGGCGGTGCAGGACATCCGGGTCGGCGGACGTCAGTCCAACGCGCAGTACCAGTACACGCTGCAGGGCTCGACGCTGGAAGAGCTCAATGAATGGACGCCGAAGATCGCGGCGGCCTTGCAGCGTGACCCGAACCTTGCCGACGTCAACAGCGACCAGCAGAACAAGGGCCTGGAATCCGACCTCGTGATCGACCGTGATGCCGCGGCCCGGCTCGGCATCACGGTGAGCCAGATCGACAACACCCTCTACGACGCCTTCGGCCAGCGCCAGGTGTCGACGATCTATGTCGCGCGCAACCAGTACCACGTCATCATGGAGGTCGCGCCGCGCTATTGGCAGAACCCCGAGACGCTCAAGGACGTCTACATCAGCACGTCGGGCGGATCGGTCGGCGGCTCGCAATCGACCAACGCGGTGGCCGGCACCGTGGTGACGCCGGGAACCTCGAGCGCGGCCAGTTCGGCCAACGCCCAGGCCGCGCGCAACCAGGCCACCAATTCGATCGGTTCGACCGGGAAGGGCGTGGCCTCGACCGGGTCGGCCGTCTCGACCAACAGCGAGACCATGATCCCGCTGTCAGCGGTGGCGGCGTTCAAGCAGGGCGCGACGCCGCTTGCGGTCAACCACCAGGGCCTGCTGGTCGCCAACACAATCTCGTTCAACCTGCCGCCCAACGTGTCGCTGAGCACCGCAGTCAGCAGCATCGAGGCGACCATGAACCGGATCGGCGTCCCGGCCACGATCCGCGGTACCTTCCAGGGCTCCGCGAAGGCGTTCCAGGATTCGCTCGGCAATCAGCCGTTCCTGATCCTGGCGGCGATTGTCACGATCTACATCGTGCTCGGCGTGCTCTATGAGAGCTACGTCCATCCGCTGACCATCTTGTCCACATTGCCCTCCGCAGGTGTGGGTGCCTTGCTGGCGCTGATGGCATTCAAGACCGAGTTCAGTATCATGGCGCTGATCGGCGTCATCCTGCTGATCGGCATTGTGAAGAAGAACGCCATCATGATGATCGACTTTGCGCTGGAGGCGGAACGCAAGCGCGGGCTGGAGCCGCTGGAAGCGATCAGGGAAGCATGCCTGCTGCGCTTCCGCCCGATCATGATGACGACGATGGCCGCGCTGCTTGGCGCCGTGCCGCTCGCCATCGGCATGGGCGACGGCGGCGAGCTGCGGCAGCCGCTCGGCATCGCCATCGTCGGCGGCCTGATCCTGAGCCAGGTCCTGACACTCTACACGACGCCGGTGATCTACCTCTATCTCGACCGGTTCCGCTTGTGGGCCCAGCGCGTCCGTCGCGGCGGCGCCGTGCGGATGGCGGGCTCCTCACTTCAACCGGGCGAGTAAATGCCGACAGGTGCAGCGTTGCGATATTCTCGGAAGTTGCAGAAACCGGTCCGGGTTCTGCGCGTGGCTGCGCTCGGCGGCCTCAGCCTTGGTCTGAGCCTCGGCCTGTCCGGCTGCATTCCCGGGGCGGAGAAGCCCGAGCTCAGCCTCGAAGTGCCGGCGAGCTACAAGACCGCGGCCAAGGGCGACGCCGACGCCGCGGTCCCGGCGCTGGCCTGGTGGCGCGGCTTCCGCTCGCCCGAGCTGACCGGGCTGATGGAGTCGGCGCAGCTCTACAATCTCGATATCGCGGTGGCGATCGCCCAGATCGTGCAGGCCGACGCGCAGGCCGGCGTGTCCGGCGCCGCACTGCTGCCGTCGATCTCGGGATCGGCGAATGCCGAGCGTCAGAAGGTCGCGACGGGATCGAGTTCCGTGCTCGGCGGCAGCAGCGGGACGTTCTCGCAGTACAGTCTGGGCTTAAGCGCGAGCTATATCGTCGATTTCTGGGGCAAGAACCGCGCGACGCTGTCGGCGTCGGAGGAGAGCGCCACCAGCGCCCGCTATAATCGAGAAGTCGTCGCGCTGACCACGATGGCGACGGTGGCCAACACCTATTTCCAGGTGCTGGCGGCGCAGGACCAGATCAAGGTCACCCGACGTAACCTGGCGGCGGCCGAGCGCATCCTTGCGCTGATCAAGTCGCAATTCGCCGGCGGCACCGCCTCGCAGCTCGACCTGTCGCAGCAGGAAGCGCTCGTCGCGACGCAGCGCGCGGCGATCCCGCCGCTCGAAGTGACGGTCGGCCAGAACAGCGCGGCGCTCGCCGTGCTGGTGGCGCGCGCGCCGGCCAATTTCACTGTGCGCGGCGGCAGCACCACGCAGATCGCGGTGCCGCGCGTGACGCCGGGGCTGCCGTCGGAACTGCTCTACCAGCGGCCTGACGTGCGCCAGGCTGAGGCGCAGCTTGCGTCCTCGAATTTCAGCGTCGACGCGGCGCGCGCGGCGTTCTTCCCGCAGATCCAGCTGACCGGCACCACGGGCTTCCAGAGCGCGGCGCTCGCCTCGCTGTTCGCGCCGGGCGCCTGGTACTACACCCTCGCCGCAGGGCTGACCCAGCCGCTGTTCGACGGCTTCCTGCTGGAGAGCCAACTCAAGCTCGCCAAGGGCCAGCAGCTGCAAAACCTGCAGGCCTATCGCAAGGCGGTGCTGTCGGCCTTCGCCGACGTCGAGAAGGCGCTGATCGCGTTGCAGAAGTACACGTTGCAGGAGCGCCTGCAGTCCGACGTCGTCGCCGCCTCGCGCAAGGCGTTCGAGGTCGCCGAGACGCAATTGCGCGGCGGCACCGTCAACCTGATCACGGTGCTGCAGGCGCAGCAGACGCTGTTCACGGCCGAAAACAATCTCGTCACGGTCAGGCTCAACAAGCTGCTGGCGGCGAGCAGCCTGTTCCAGGCGCTCGGCGGCGGCTGGACGCCCGCCGGCACGCTCGCGGCGGCGGTGCCATGAGGTCGGTCATGCAGCGGCTCGTCACGCTCTTCGTCGTTACGCTCGTCATTGCGCTGGGCGCGCCGGCCGGCGTGGCCCGCGCGCAGCAGCGACCGCCCAACAGCGTTCCGCTGGCCTTCGGCATGAGCCCCGACCAGGCCAGCCAGTCGCTCGGCGTTCCCCTGAACTACGTGCGCGGCACACCGGGCAATGAACTGTTCGTCGCACTGCCCAACGTCAGGGGCAGCATATTGTCGAGGCGCAGCGACGGGCTCTATCTGCAATTCGGCAAGGGACGCCTGATCGCCTGGAAGGGCGATTGGGGAACCATTCCGCAATGAGGGCCTTGGGCATGACCGCCATCAGAGCACTGATCGCCTGCGCCGCCATCGCGCTCGGCACGGCCGCAGCCTCGGCACAGGACTTCACGCCGCAACGGCCGCTGCGCTACGGCAGCACCGGCGGTGCGTATTTCGACGGCCGGGACGACGCCCGCGATTTCAGCAGCAACGGCTCGTTTCCGGGCAGCTTTGCCGCCGATCCCTTCAGCGCGGGCTTCGGCGCGGCGGGCCCGTTCGGCTCGACGCCGTATCACTCCGCGCGGCCCTATCCGTCGCAGGTGACCTTCGGCGCGCCATGTCAGGATTGCCGTCCGCATCGCACGCGGCGGCACCGCGATCGGCAAGAGTGACGTTCGGAGGCGGTCGGCGCTTCTAGCCTTTGCGCAGAAGGTCTTCGATGATGCGCGGCTTCATCCAGCCGGCCTTGTCGATGATCTCCCGGCGCAGCGTGTCCTTCTCCATCTCGTATTGCTCGTTCGGGAGCTGGCGGCCGCCGCTCGCGGTGATCCCGAACGTCTTGAGCAGCGCGCTGTGCCGCGCCTCCCAGGCGATCACATGCTCGGTCATGACCTGCGTCACCGACGGAACGAAGCCGGGATGGCCCGCCAGGCCGCAGGCTTCCGTGGTCTGCGGATCTCCCGCCAGCATGATCACGTTCCACTCGTCGTAGCCGACCAGATTCATCTGCGCGTAGAGAAACGCGCCATGCGGTCCATCCCAGATCTTCTGGTCGATGACCAGGAACGGCAACGCATCGCAGTGGCCGTGGCGCGCCGTCATGTCGCGGTTGAAGGCCTCGGTGCGCTGCTGCAGCCGCTGGTTGGCCGCCGCGAACACGGCGAGGCGATTGTCCGCCGTCGGCGCGATGCTGGCTGTGTCATCGGGCGCGAAACCCGCATCGCGCAACATCGACCCGATCCGCGGATCGTCCCACTGCTTCTTGTGAAAGGCGGGCGGCGCGGCGTCGGCATCCGGCGCCGGACGCACGGGCTCCTTGAGGTCGCCCGAGATCACCTGCTTCTTTCCGAAAACCACCCTGCGCTCGAACATTGCGTGCCGTTCCTGCCAAGCTGGGGGAAAAGCGTGGCAAACAATGCCCAGATTTGTCTTAACCGGTCAGGGCAGGCGGCGGCTATCGAACAACAGGGTGAGGCGGCCGTTAAGGCCAACGTGAAAAATCGACCGATCCGCTAGCCGGCAGCAGTCTAGCTGGCGGCGGCGCTGGTCGATTTCGCCGGCGCCGGGCTGACGCGGGCAAACCGCACCACGAAGCGGGTGCCCTTGTGGCCAGGGTCGCGCTCGACGCTGGCGTCGAGCTTGGCAGCCATCGCCGCGACAATGCGCTGGCCCATGCCGGTGCCGCGTGGATCGGCCTTGTCGGAGTAGCCGACGCCTTCATCACTGATCGCGAGCTGCAAATCGTCCGCCTGCGGCTTCAGCTCGACATGGATCGGGCCGGCGCCATCGGGATAGGCGTACTTCACCGCGTTCATCACCAGCTCGTTGACGATGATGCCGATCGCGACCGCGCGGTCGGGATCGATCTCGACCGGGTCGGCCTTCAGCGTCAGCCGCGACATCCTGTTGCCTTCGGCCGATCGCCTGAGATCCTCGAGCAGCGCCTCGAGATATTGATTGAGCATCACCGTCTTGAAGTCGTGCGAGGTGTAGAGGCGGCGGTGCACCTGCGCGACGGCCGCGACGCGCCCCATCGCATTGGTGAGCGCCGCCTTGACATCCTGCTGGCTCGCGGAATTGGCTTGCAGATGCAGCAGCGAGGCAATGATCTGCAGCGAATTGCCGACGCGATGGTTGACCTCGCGCAGCAGCACCTCGCGCTCGGCGGCGAGCGCGGCGTAGCGGTCGCGTGAGGCGTGCACCTCGGCCTCGGCCTCGTCGCGCGCCTTCTGGATCGCGGCGCGCTTGACCGCGCCGTTTACCGCGACCTGGAGCAGGGGGATGAATTCGCCCCTGACGTCCTTGACCAGATAGTCCGCCGCGCCGGCCTTCAGCGCGGTGACGGCGATCGCCGAATCCTGCGAAGCGGTGACGAACACCACCGGCGGCGCGTCGGCAATCTTGAGGATCTGCTCCAGCGTCTCCAGCCCGTCGAGGCCGGGCATGTACTGGTCGAGCGCGACCACGTCGATGCCGCCCTGCGCGAGCCGCTCGAGGCCGTCCTGGCCGCTCGCGGCATGCACGACCTTGTAGCCGGCGCGCGTCAGCCCGCGTTCGACCAGGCGCGCCAGCGTCGCGTCGTCGTCGATATAGAGCAGTGTCGGCGTTGCGCTGGTCATATCGAAGCTGGCGGCACCTGAATCACGGAAAAGAACAGGCCAAGCTGGCGAATGGCGTTGGCAAAGCTTTCGTAGTTCACCGGCTTGGTGATGTAGACGTTGCAGCCGAGTTCGTAGCAACGCTTGATCTCCTGGGAGTCGTCGGTCGTGGTCAGTACGACCACCGGCGTCGACTTGAGATGCTTGTTCTCCTTGACCCGCTTCAGAATATCGATGCCGGTCATGTCAGGCAGATTGAGATCAAGCAGGATGAGCAGGGCCTGGCCCTTGCGCTCGACCGCGCTGCCATCCTTGCCGAACAGGTAGTTCACCGCCTCTGTACCGTTGGTGAACGGAACGATCGCATTGTTGACACCTGAGCGCCGGATATTCCGCTCAATCAGGCGGGCATGGCCCTCGTCGTCCTCGATCATGATGATGGTGACTGGATCGCTCATGATTCCTTGTCCCGGTTCTTGCTTGAGTTCTTGCCTGACCATTTGATAGGCAGCGTGATCGTGAACGTGCTGCCGTTGTGAAGTTCCGATGCTACCGACATGGTGCCGCCCAGTCTGCGCACAAGTGCGCGGACATGGGCAAGCCCGATGCCCTGACCGGGCTTGTCCTGGGTTCCGGCGCGGCGGAACAAATCGAAGATGCGCTGGTGGTCCTTCGGATCGATGCCGCGGCCGTTATCCGTGACCTCGAAGATCGCAAAGCCGAGCTTGGTGCGGCCCTCGATCGCGATCTCGCCGGGGACGCCGTCCTTGAGGTACTTGAGTGCATTGTCGATCAGGTTGGAGAAGATCTGCTCCAGCGCGAGGCGGTCGCTGACGATATTCGGCAGCGCACCGATCTCGACGGTCGCATTGGCCTCGGCCGCCTGGTGCGCGACCGTCTTGACGATGCCGTCGATCAGCTCGCGCGTGTCGATCCGCTCCGGCTTGAACTCGCGGCGGCCCTCGCGGGTCAGATTGAGGATCGCGCTGATCAGGCGGTCCATCTTGGCGATCGACGATTTGATGAAGCCGAGCGACTCGTTGAAATCCTCGGACAGCTGCTTGTCGGAGCCTTCGAGCTCGGGCTCGGCCACGTCGGTCGCATCTTCCGGTATCGCCGGCGCCAGCGACGCGGCGCGATTGAGCGTGGCGATGCGCTTGAAGATGTCGCTGCGCAGCTCCTCAAGCTCGCTGGTGAAGCCCATGATGTTGACCAGCGGCGAGCGCAGGTCGTGGCTGACGATATAGGCGAAGCGCTGGATTTCCTCGTTGGCCTCGCGCAGGTCGGAGGTCCGCTCGTCCACGATGGTCTCGAGATTGAGGTTGCTGTCGCGCAGCTTGGCCTCGGCCTCGTCGCGCGCCCGCGACGATTGCCGCAGCAGCACCACCGAGAAGGCGGCGAGCGCCAGCACCATGCAGGAGCCGGCGATGGTGACGGAGGAAGCCAGCACCTGGGTCCGGTCCGCCGTCGCGGTGCGCAGCGCCAGCAGGCGAGCCTCCTCGGCGCGCATGTCGCGGCCGATCCTGGCGATCGCTTGCACCGCATCGGTCGATGTGCTCTTGCGCAGCACGTCGATGCTGGTCACCGCGTCATTGTTCTTGACGCGCTCGACGCTGAGGGCGAACTCCGCCAGCCGCTGCTCGACGGCGGCCTTGAGCTTCGCGGTATTGGCGACCTGCGCCGGATTGTCGACGGTCATCATCTGGAGATGACCGAGCGCGGCAGGGAGTCCTGCTGCCGCGGCCTGGTACTCGGACAGGTATTGTGGTGCTGACGTCAGCAGATACGCCCTGGTCGCGCTTTCGGCGCGCCTGATGTCAACCAACAGGTTGGCGACCTGGCTCTCGACCTCGACCGTATGGACCACCAGGGCGTTGTCCTCACGCGCCTTGTTGACCAGCAGGACCGATGCGACGCTGACCGCGACCAGCACGAAAAATCCCGCCGAAAGCAGCAGGATCTGTAGCGTGGACCGGCGTCGTGAAACTGCCGTCACGACGGTCTCGTTGCGGAAGTGGGATTCAATGCGTCCCCGTGGAAAGCCAATAGCCCTTAAGTACGCTTGAACGGGGCCTTGGGTTCCACGAAGTTCCAAACTATTTCGGGGCGTCGGCTGGCTGGCCGGCGAGATACTGCTCGAGCCAGTGGATGTGATAGTCGCCCTCGATGATGTCGGGCTCGCGCACCAGTGCGCGGAACAGCGGCAGCGTCGTCTCGATGCCGTCGACCACCATCTCGTCCAGCGCCCGGCGCAGCCGCATCAGGCATTCGCCGCGGGTCTTGCCGTGCACGATCAGCTTGCCGACCAGCGAGTCGTAATAGGGCGGAATCACGTAGCCCTGATAGACTGCTGAATCGATCCGCACGCCGAGGCCGCCGGGCGGATGGAATTGCGTGATCCGTCCAGGCGAGGGACGGAAGGTCTGCGGATTCTCCGCGTTGATGCGGCACTCGATGGCGTGGCCGATGATCGCGATGTCGTTCTGCTTGGCCGGAAGGTCACCGCCGGCGGCAATCCGGATCTGCTCAAGCACCAGATCGATGTCGGTGATGCTTTCCGTGACGGGATGCTCGACCTGGATGCGCGTGTTCATTTCGATGAAATAGAACTCGCCGTCCTCGTAGAGGAATTCGATGGTGCCGACGCCGAGATACTTCATGTCCCGCATCGCCTTGGCGCAGGTCTCGCCGATCCTGGCGCGCGCCGCTGCCGCGAGCACCGGCGAGGGGCCTTCCTCCCAGACCTTCTGGTGACGGCGCTGCAGCGAGCAGTCGCGCTCGCCGAGATGGATGGCGCCGCCGCGGCCGTCGCCGAGAATCTGGATCTCGATGTGGCGCGGCTTCTGCAGGTATTTCTCCAGGTAGACCGAGGCGTCGCCGAACGCCGACTTGGCCTCGTTGGCCGCGGTCGAGAGCGCCAGCGCGAGGTCGGCCTCGGTGTGGGCGACCTTCATGCCGCGGCCGCCGCCGCCGGCCGCTGCCTTCACCAGCACCGGAAAGCCGATCTCCCTGCCGATCGCCAGCGCGTCGGCCTCCGAGGTCACCGCGCCGTCCGAGCCCGGCACCACCGGAATGCCGAGGCGCTTTGCGGTCTTCTTGGCCTCGATCTTGTCGCCCATCAGGCGGATGTGCTCGGCCTTCGGTCCGATGAAGCCCAGATTGTGGTCGGCGAGGATCTCGGCGAAGCGCGCATTCTCGGACAGGAAGCCGTAGCCGGGATGCACGGCGTCGGCGCCGGTGATCTCGCAGGCCGCCAGCAGCGCCGGAATGTTGAGATAGGAATCCTTCGACGGCGGCGGCCCGATGCACACGCTTTCGTCGGCGAGCCGCACATGCATGGCGTCCGCGTCGGCGGTGGAATGCACCGCGACGGTCGAGATGCCGAGCTCCTTGCAGGCGCGCAGCACGCGAAGCGCGATCTCGCCGCGATTGGCTATGAGGATCTTGTCGAACATCGCAGCGCCTGAGGTTGACGGAAGCTATTCAATGATGACGAGCGGCTCGCCGAATTCGACGGGCTGGCCGTCCTCGACGAGGATCTGCGTCACGGTGCCCGCGCGCGGCGACGGGATCTGGTTCATCGTCTTCATCGCCTCGATGATCAGAAGCGTCTGGCCGGCCGAGACCTTGGTGCCGACTTCAATGAACGGCTTGGCGCCCGGCTCGGGCGACCAATAGGCGGTACCGACCATCGGCGAGGGCACGGCGCCCGGGTGCTTTGCGAGGTCGGTGGCAGCCGCAACGGCGGTAGCTGGCATCGCCACGGCGGCCGGTGCGGCAACCGCATGGATGGCGGCGGTGGGCAACGATGCGGCGATGCTGATGTTGCGTGCGACCCGGACGCGCAGACCGGCGCGCTCGATCTCGATCTCGGTGAGGTTGGTCTCGGCAAGCAGCAGCGCGAGCTCGCGAATGAGCACGCTGTCGTCATTCTTGGAGTCGCCCTTGGATTTTGCGGCTGATTTGTCGTCTGGCTGGCGCGCCATGTTGTTTGATCCGAAATCTCTGTCTGGTGACGGGGAACGTCAGGATTGACGATTAAGTCTTTGCCTTGGCATCGGTCCTGGCATCGGCCTTCGCTCCGATCCTGGTGGCGAGGCCGATGATCGCAAGCCGGTAGCCGTCGATGCCGAAGCCGCAAAGTGACGCGAAGGCGGCTTTAGCAGTGAACGAGTGGTCCCGAAAGCTCTCGCGGGCGTGGATATTGCTGACATGGACTTCGACGGCGGGAATCCGGACCGCGACCAGCGCGTCATGCAGCGCGATCGAGGTATGGGAGTAGCCGCCGGCGTTGATGATGATGCCGACCGCCTTCTTGGCGTAGGCCTCGTGAATGAAGTCGATCAGTTCACCCTCGCGGTTGGACTGCCGACAGTCGGCGGTCAAGCCGAACTGGCGCGCGGTGTCCACGCACAGCTTCTCGACATCGGCGAGGGTGGCATGGCCGTAGGTTTCCGGCTCGCGCGTCCCCAACAGATTGAGGTTCGGGCCGTTCAGCACATAGATCGTTCCGGCAGCAGCCATTCCAGAGTTTCCTGCCAAGGGGTCCGGCCAAGGGGTCCGAGGGGGTCCGACGAGGGGTGGAGTGGGCCGGGTTATAGGTAACAACCGGCCGCAGGGGAAGTCTTTAGGTGAAATCGGAACGTCTTCAACAGCTTCCTCCACCCTGTTAGGTGGTTGGCGTAACCTGCGGAAATTACTGATTAACCAAATCTGACGGAAGGCGCCCCTCGGCTGTCCCTGGCGAGCCATCCACCGGGTTGTGGCCGAATGCAAAACCCCGCCCCCAAAGGGGCGGGGTTGGGATTGCGGCGAGGGCCCGTCATGGCACCCTCGCGCCGAGGCCCGGGTCAGCCCTCGATGATGTAGACGATCTCGTGGGTCTGCGGCTCCACGATCACGTAGCGGCCGTGGACCAGGATGAACTCGTAGCCGCGCCACTGCGGGTAGATCGTCACGACCCGCTCCGGCACCGGATAGAAGTGAACGTCAGCCGGGACACGGGTGCCGACCGCCACGTTGAAGTTCACATTGGTGGCTTCGGTGACGTGCTCCGACTTGATCGCGGTCGAGATCTGGGTGCGCTTCTCGGCCGGCGGCGCCGCGGTGGCCGACGTCGCCGCGTTGCCGGTGGTGGTCTGGGTCCGGCTGGTGTCGTTGGTCTGGGCGCGGTTGGTGTCGGTCGGGCTCTTGGTCTGAGCGTTCTGGTTGGTGGTGGCACCGCTCTTGTCGCGGCTCTCGGCGGCGTTGTTGCGATCGCGGCCCTCACGGCTTTCCGCGTTCATCTTGCCGCTCTTGTCACGCTCCTCGGCCTTCATGTTGCCGCTCTTGTCGCGGCCCTCGGCCTTCATGTCCTTCGAGCCTTCCTTGGAGCCCTTGGTCGCATCGTTCTCCGAGCTCATGCCCTTCGACTTCTGCGTATTCTCCTGGGCACCCTTGGTGGCGGTACCGGACTTCTCGGACTCGGCGCCCTTCATGCTGGACGAGTCATCCTTCATGCCTGAAGAAGACTGACCAGTCGTGGAATGCTCGGAACCCTTCATGCCGCTCTTATCGTGCTCCATGGTGCCCGACGACGCGCCACCGGACGGTGCAGAGTGCTGTGCGGTCGCGCCACCGCCGGCCCCGGACTCCTTGTTGGCGCCGCCGGCGCCCTGTGCGTTCGCGAAACCGGTGCCGGCGATCAGGGCCGCCGCAGCAACCGAAATCAGAAAGCGTTTAGACATCGAAATTCCTCCTCGTTTTTCAGCATTGCCCGCGCCGACAACGGGAGAGGATGTGCGATGTTCCTGTTGATTTGCGGTTCCCCGCGGTTAGTTTCCTGGGTGAATGCGCGATGAACAATTAGCGCTTCAACCGCAGGCCCAGTCGAACTCCATGCTCGCAAGATCGAGCTGGCCGTTGCCGCCGCCGAAATTGAAACCGCCGAAATGCTCCTCGATCTCGAGATAGGTCGCGCTGTATTTCGGCGTCCATTGGTTCGGAAACATCGTGCCGCCGAGATGGTTGCGCCCGTGCAACCGCTCGAGACCGCGTGCACTGCCTTGCTCGCCGTACGGCGCGATGTAATCGCCGAGCTCGCCCTTGTGCAGCAGATGATCGCGCGGCGGCTTGCCGACATTGGGATCGTCGTCGCGCAGCGCAAGCCCGATACCGTAACCGTGGTGCCCGGTCTCGGGGATGCGGCCGAACAGGCGGTACCAGTACGTCTTCTCCAGTTCGTCGATGCGGCTGGTGCGGCCGACGTTGACGTCGAACGCCGTGCGCGCCGCGCCCTTCACGAGCCAGCGCGGCGGCGAATTGGCTTCCAGCAACGGATTGCCGGCAAGCTCCGGCGGCCGGCACAGCGGTCCTGCGAATTCGGTCTCCGTGAGCCAGATCGCCGCGAAATTGTGGTCGATGATGTCCTTCATCCGAAACTCCATCGGATGACGGTTCTGCCGATAGGCGAAGTACGGCAGCAGGTTGGGATCGGATGGACGCGCGATGGTCTCCGCCGCGAGATATTGCGCGACCGCGTCGATCTCGACGGGCTCGTCATATTGCTGATCGGCGAACATGGCGAGAGCGACATGGGTCTCACCCTTGACGCGATACTGCGGCGGAACACGCAGCGTGAAGCAGTGCTGCATCGGAAAGCCGTCGTGGGGGCTGAGCGGCCATTGCTCGCTGCCAATGCCGGGCGGCAGGCCGTAGCACCAGCCGTGATCCTGGTCGGTGCCGCGCTGTGGCGCCGTCTTCAGCAGCGTGAGATCGTAGCCGAGTGTTGGTGGAGCAAAGGTTGGCGGGGCCAGGGGCATGGCGTGCGGCTTCCATTGTTGGTGACCGCCCTTGGTTGCAGCCGGCGCGGAAGTGGTTCGGTGCTGCCAACAAAAAATCCGGCTGCCAGGCAGCCGGATTTTGCTGAGTGGATAAGCGCTGTCGAAAGGACGATCAGCAGGTCGCCTTGCCGCAGCGGGCAATGCCGATCTTCTCCTTGAGACCGTCGACGCCGACCGCGCCGATCACGACCTGCTTGCCGATCACGTAGCTCGGCGTGCCGTTCATGCCCATGGATTCGGCGAGGCGGAAGTTCTCCTCGATGGTCGCCTTCACCTCGGGGCTTGCCATGTCCTTCTCGATCTTGGTCATGTCGAGACCGACTTCCTTGGCGACCGCCAGCGCGCGCGCCTTGTCGGCGGCGCCGCGGCCGCCCAAGAGCTTCTGGTGAAACTCGAGATACTTCTTGCCGGTCGGATCCTGCATGCGCACGGCGACCGCGACCTGGGCGGCCTCGACCGAGCCCTGGCTCAAAACCGGGAACTCCTTCAGCACGACCTTCAGCTTCGGATCCGACTTCATCAGGTCGAGCATGTCGGACATAGCGCGCTTGCAGTAGCCGCAATTGTAATCGAAGAACTCGACGAAGGTGACGTCGCCGTCCTTGTTGCCGATCATGACGCCGCGCGGCGAGTTGAAGATCGTGTCGGCGTTCTTGGCGACGCTCTGCTCGTGCTTCTCGGCCTCGGCGGCGGCTTGTCGCTTGCTGAGCTCGTTCATCGCCTCTTCGAGCACCTCGGGATGCGCGATCAGGTAGTTGCGCACGATGGTCTCGATGTCGCCGCGCTGGGTGTCGTTGAAGCTCTGCGCGGACGCAGTCAGCGGCGCTGTGCAAATGCCGAGCGCGAGCAGGGCAGGGGCGAGAAAACGAAGCGCTGGCATGGCAAAATCCTTGTTCGAGGTGGCCCAAAACACGGCGGGGCCGTGGGCCGGTTTCGGTGATCGTTGTATGGAACTACGGTTTATTTCTAGTTGTTTTTCTGACCCGGCATCGGCTTGGCGCTCACAATGTCGTCAGCTTTGACCCAGCCGGGCGTGCCGATCGCGAACCGCGTCTTGGCGCGCGAGGCAAGCTCGCGGGCGGTCTTGTTGTCGCCGCGGAGATAGGCGGCCTGCGCCGAGGCAAGGTCGGCCTGGGCATAGTCGCCCTTGCGGCCGTAGGCCATCGCGAGCTGGGTATAGCCGAGCGGCGCCTCGGGCTCGCGCGCCACGGCGGCGCGCAGCATGTTGATTGCATCGTCGGTGTAGGCCTTGTTGTCCGAGGCAACCAGGGCCTGCCCGAGCAGCATCTCGATCAGCGGCGAGTTGCCGGAGAGCTGTACCGCGCGGCGCAGCGGCGCGATCGCCTCCGCCGGCCGGCCGCCTTCGAGCAGCGCCTGGCCGCGCAATTCGTAGAAATAGGGATTGTTGGGCTGGAGCTGGATCAGGCCGTCGATCTGCGCGATCGCCGAGCGCAGATCGCCGTGCAGATAGGTGGTGATCGCGCGCGCATAGCGCGCCGGCAGGCTGGTGTTGGACAGCGGATAGCGGCGGTAGACCGTGTCCTGCCGCTCCATGAAGCCCGAGATCTTGGCGCGCATCATGTCGTGACGCAGCTGCAGCGCCGGATCGTCCTTCTTGTCCCAATAGGGGCTCGAGCGCGCCAGCTCCTCCAGCGCGGAAACGCGATCGACCGGCATCGGGTGCGACTGCAGATAGGGGTCGGCACCACGCGCGGCGAACAGGCTTTCGTCGGTGAAGCGCTTGAACGTCTCGTACATGCCCTTGGCGGATTGGCCGGTCGCGTTGAGGAACTTGACGCCGGCGCGGTCGGCGTTCTCCTCCTGCTGGCGCTGGTAGGAGAGCAGCGTGCGCTGAATGACCGACTGCGGCGCCGAGATCGCGGCGGCACCTGCGCTGGAGAGGCCGTTTCCAACGCCGCCGCTGGCAGCGCCTGCGGCCAGCGCACCGACGCCGAGCAGCATCGCGATGATCATCTGGGTCTGTGCCTGCGCGAGCTGCTCGCGCATCTTGGCGAGATGGCCGCCGGCCAGATGGCCCGTTTCGTGCGCCAGCACGCCGATGATCTGGTTCGGCGTCTCCGATTGCAGCAGCGCGCCGTAATTGACGAAGATGCGGCGGCCATCTGCAACGAAGGCGTTGAACGAGCCTTCGTTGATGATCACGATCTGGATGTTCTGCTTCTCGAGGCCCGCAGCGCGCAGGATCGGCCTCGTGTATTCGCGCAGCAGCTGCTCGGACTCGGTGTCGCGCAGCACCGGCGGGCCCTTCTGCTGGGCGCGTGCCGGGACGACGGAACCGACGGCGAGCGCAACCGCGGTCATGAGTGCGGTCAGCTTGAACCCGGTCAGCTTGAAGGTTCTGGTGCGAAGCGTGAGGCGGAACAGCATGGGCGATCTATCGGCGATGACTGGCCGCGCTGCGGCAGAGTCCGGTTCCCGACCCGACCGGATCAGGCGCGTGGCACAGTCTGTTGTTTTTGCAGTTCTTCTTCACGCGAACCGGGTATGCACTGGGGTATTCACTTGGCCTGAAAGCGTTATAAGGAGCCACCGAATGCGGCCAGTCTGGGGCGGTAGCCGGTAACGGGAACCCGAATTCGGCAGCGGCCGTGCAATAGCAGAAATCCATGCGTGAAGCGACACCGAGAGACCGACTGAACAGCCTGTTGACAGCGTCCGGCCGGAGCGATGTTCCGCCGTTCATGGTGATGGACGTGATGGCCGCCGCGGCGCGAATCGAGGCCGCCGGCGGCCATGTCATCCACATGGAGGTCGGGCAGCCCGCCGAAGGGGCGCCGAAGCAGGCGATCGCGGCCGCGCAGGCCGCGCTTGCCGGCGGGCGGATCGACTATACCTCGGCGCTCGGCATTCCCAGTCTGCGCGCGCGCATCGCCCGGCATTACCGCGACACGTATGGCTGCGCGGTCGATCCGGAGCGCATCATCGTCACCACCGGCTCGTCGGGCGGTTTCATCCTGGCGTTTCTTGCGATGTTCGAGCCGGGCGACCGGGTCGCGGTCACCGTGCCGGGCTATCCGCCGTACCGGCACATCCTGACCGCGCTCGGCTGCGAGCCGGTGCTGATCGAGACCTCCGGCGACACCCGCCATGCGCTGACCGGGGAGGCGTTGCTGGCCGCCCACCGCAAGGCGCCGCTCAAGGGCGTGCTGGTCGGCAGCCCCGCGAATCCGACCGGCACGATGATGTCGCGCGAGGCGCTGTCGAGCCTGATGGCGGCCGCCGACAGCGCGGGCATCCGCTTCATCTCCGACGAGATCTATCACGGCCTCGACTACGCGTTCCCCGCGGTGACGGCGGCGGAGCTGTCGCCGAACGCGCTCGTGATCAACTCGTTCTCGAAATACTTCTGCATGACCGGCTGGCGCGTCGGCTGGATGGTGGTGCCCGACGTGCTGGTGCGGCCGATCGAGCGGCTGCAGCAGAACCTGTCGATCTCGGTGCCGACCTTGTCGCAGATCGCCGCCGAAGCGGCGTTCGAGGGCCGCGAGGAGATGGAGGCGATCAAGCGCGGCTATCAGGAGAACCGCCGCATCCTGATCGAAGGCCTGCCCAAGG
The DNA here is from genome assembly GCF_015291625.1 of Bradyrhizobium sp. CCBAU 53421. Taxonomy (NCBI): domain Bacteria; kingdom Pseudomonadati; phylum Pseudomonadota; class Alphaproteobacteria; order Hyphomicrobiales; family Nitrobacteraceae; genus Bradyrhizobium; species Bradyrhizobium sp. CCBAU 53421. The sequence continues at coordinate 5,364,310 of NZ_CP030047.1, read as the reverse complement.
CCGGGCTGACCAAGTTCCTGCCGGCCGACGGCGCGTTCTATCTCTATGCCGACGTCTCCGACTTCACCTCCGACAGCTTCGCCTTCGCCAGCGAGATGCTCGAAAAGGCGCACGTCGCAGCGACCCCGGGCGTCGATTTCGATCCGATCCACGGCCGCGCCTTCATCCGATTTTCCTATGCGCGTTCGGCGGCGGAGATGCAGGAAGCAGTTGCGCGGATCGCGCATTGGCTTAAATAGCCGGCAATCTTCAAGAGCCCTCCGCCTCGTCGGTTGGATCGGTTTCGCAGCCGCTGGCCGCGCTTTCGGCAGAGCAGCACGCGACAGATCGCCGCGGATAAACGGCAGGGCCCACACAGTTCCATTTGACTTGAACGGCCAAGTTGATCTTGGCTATTTCCGCCATTTCTGAGGGGGAGTGACACATGGCAACGGCAACCGTTGCCACGGCTTCACCGGCGTCTGCCGGCAGCAAGCCGTGGTACAAGATTCTCTATGTGCAGGTTCTGATCGCGATCGTGCTCGGCGCGCTGGTTGGCGCATTCTGGCCGTCGCTCGCTACCAACGAGTGGATCAAGGCGCTCGGCGACGGCTTCATCAAGCTGATCAAGATGGTGATCGCGCCGATCATCTTCTGCACCGTGGTGTCAGGCATCGCGCATATACAAGATGCCAAGAAGGTCGGCCGCATCGGCGTCAAGGCGCTGGTCTATTTCGAGGTCGTCTCGACCTTCGCGCTGGTGATCGGCTTGCTCGTCGGCAACATCGTGAAGCCGGGCGCGGGCTTCGGCGGCGCGGCGGCGAGCGCCCAGGCGGTTGCCGGCTATGCCAAGCAGGCGGAGGCGCAGAAGAGCGTCGACTTCGTGCTGCACATCATCCCGGACACCGTCGTCGGCGCCTTCGCGCAGGGCGAGATCCTGCAGGTGCTGCTGTTCTCGGTGCTGTTCGGCTTCGCGATCATGGGCCTCGGCGAGCGCGGCCACACCATCCGCTCGTTCATCGACGACGCCGCGCATGCGGTATTCGGCGTCATCTCGATCGTGATGCGGGCGGCGCCGATCGGTGCGTTCGGCGCGATGGCCTTCACCATCGGCAAGTTTGGCACCGGCGCGATCCTCAATCTGATGGGGCTGATCGCAACGTTCTATCTGACCGCCGCGCTGTTCGTCCTCGTGGTGCTCGGCATCATCGCGCGGATCGCCGGGTTCTCGATCTTCAGGTTCCTGGCCTACATCAAGGATGAGCTCTTGATCGTGCTCGGCACCTCGTCCTCCGAGAGCGCGCTGCCGTCATTGATGGAGAAGCTCGAACGTCTCGGCTGCTCGAAATCCGTGGTCGGCCTCGTGGTGCCCACGGGCTATTCTTTCAACCTCGACGGCACCAACATCTACATGACGCTGGCGACGCTGTTCATCGCGCAGGCGCTGGGCTACGACCTCTCGTTCAGCCAGCAGCTCACGATCCTGGTCGTCGCGATGCTGACCTCGAAGGGCGCCTCCGGCATCACCGGCGCGGGCTTCATCACGCTGGCGGCGACGCTTGCCGTGGTCGATCCGCGGCTGGTGCCGGGCATGGCGATCGTGCTCGGCATCGACAAGTTCATGAGCGAGTGTCGCGCGCTGACCAATCTGTGCGGCAACGGCGTCGCCTGCGTGATCGTCGCCTGGTGGGAGGGCGAGCTCGATCGCGACAAGCTCAACGCCAATCTCGCCAGGCAGATCGACCCGACTGACATGGAGACCGCGCTGACGACGGACTAACTCTCGTCCCGAGTCAGAAGCGATCGAGCCGATACGGCGAGGTGTCCACCGCGGATGCCTCGCCGTTCATCGTTTCGGCGAGCACCCGCGCGGTCGCAGGGCCGAGCGTAAAGCCCTGATGGCCGTGACCGAAATTCACCCACAGCCCGCGATGGCGCGGCGCGGGACCGAGTATCGGCAGCATGTCGGTGGTGCAGGGGCGGGTGCCGAACCAGGGCTCGGGCTCGACGCGGCTGCCGATCTCGATCAGTTCGCGTGCCGCGGCTTCGGCATAGCCAAGCTGGATCGGCGTCGCCGGCGCGTCGGGGCTGGTCAGCTCCGCGCCGGTCGTGATGCGGATCCCCTTGGCCATCGGTGCCATGGCATAGCCGTTCGCGGTATCGACCAGCGGCAGGTCGAGCGAGCGGCCACCCTGGTAGTGCATATGGTAGCCGCGCTTGCGCACCAGCGGGATCCGGTAGCCGAACTTGCGCAGCAATTGCGGTGACCACGGCCCAAGCGTGACGACGACATGGGCGGCATCGATCCGGCCGCCGGTCGTCTCGACCGACCAGCCGGTTGCGGTCTCCGCCAACGTCTGCGCGTCGCCGCGCAGCAGTGTCCCGCCGAGACGCTCGAACAATCCGGCATAGGCCGAGACCAGACCGCCGGGGTCCGACACGGTCCAGGGCCCGAGCCAGTGAATGGCGCCGGGCAGGTCGTCGCGCAGCAATGGCTCCGCCTTGGCGAGCTCGCGGCCATCGAGCACGCGAAACGTCACGCCAAAGTCGCGCTGGTTCTCTTCGGCGGTCGCGATCGCCTGCTCCAGTGCCGCCGGGTCGCGATGCAGCAGGCGATAGCCGGCGCAGCGGATCAGATTGTCGGCATGGGCGTCGCGGATCAGCGTGTCATGCTCCGCCGTGGCGTAGGCGATCAGGCGCGCCCAGGCGAGGGTGGCTTCGCGGTGCCGCTCGGGCGTCGAGTTCCACCAGTAGCGCAGCAGCGGACCGGCGTGCTGCGGCAGCGAGGCCAGGCGATAGCGCACGTCGTTGGTGCGCCCCATCGCGATCCTCGCGAGCGTGGCCGGATCGCGCGGCATCGGGTAGGGCCGCACGGCCTCGCTCTGAATGATGCCGGCGTTGCCGTAGCTGGTTTCGCGGCCCGGCTCCTTGCGGTCGACGAGCGTCACCGACCAGCCGCGGCGTTGCAGGTGGAGCGCCGTGCTGACGCCAACCATGCCGCCGCCAAGAACGATCGCGCTTTGCATTGGGATCCGTCTCCGTCAGGCTCCGTCACGCCGGGGTCTGACGAACGGATGGCCTGTCCAATAAAAACGCCCGGCGTGAACCGGGCGTTTTGACTTGCGGGTGGTGCTAGTTGCCGCCGCCGAACCGGCGCGACCACCAGCCCTTGCGGGCCGGAGCCTCGGCTGCGGCGGCTGGCGCCGGCTCCGGGGCCGCCGCAGCGGGCTCGGGCGCAGGAGCTGCTTCTTCCGCGGGGCTCTGGACCAGAGCGGGCGCCGCAGCCTCGGGCTGCGGGCTCGATCCGAAGCTGACCTTTTCGCGCACCGTCGAGCGGCGCCGCTGCGCGCGGTCGCTTTCGGCGGCCGTGTCCTCGGCGGCCGCGGGCGGGGCCTCCGGAGCAGGCGCTGCAGCGGACGCGATGGGCGCGGTCTCGACCGGCTGCCATTCCGGCGGCGGTGCGAACAGTTCCGGCTGCGCAAGCGAGGGAGCCGGCTCCGCGTCATGGCTGTCGAAATCGGCGACCGCATCGGTGGCCTCGGGCGCTGCCGCCGGGCTCAACTCGTCGGAGATCGATCCGGCGAGACCGTCATCCGGTCCGCCACTGCCGCGACGGCGGCGGCCGCCACGACGTCCGCGGCGCCGCGGGCGGCGATCGCCGTTGGCAGCCTGGTCGTCGCGCCCTGCGCCCTGTGCTTCGTCGCCTTCGTCCTCGTCGCCTTCGGCTTCGCCCGCGGCAACCGCCTCGGTGCCCTCGGGCAGGACATGCATGAGATCGCCGTCCTCGCGCGGCGGCTGAGCGCCGTCACGCGGCTCATTGGCGCCACCACGGCCGCGGCGCCGGCGGCGGCGCTTGCGGCGCTGGCCGTCGCCTTCGCCCTCAGCGGACCCCGCTTCTTCGCTGGCTGCCCGGTCGTCGGCGAGGCCTTCGGTCTCGTCGGTCTCGATCTCGGCCTCGTATTCGAACAGTTCTTCCTCGTCATCGGCCTCTTCGACCTGGGCCGGCGCAGCGGCAGCTTGCGCGGCAAGCAGCGCCTTGGCGGCTTCGAGCGTATGCACCTGCTCGCCGCGATCGATGATGTAGGATTGCTGGCCGTGCACCGTGGCGTCGGCGACGATCGACAGCGAGACTCGGAAGGAGTCCTCGAGGTCGCGCAGATGGCCGCGCTTGTGGTTGAGCACGTAGAGCGCGACGTCGGTGCGGGTGCGGACCACCAGATTGTGGGTCGCGCCCTTCATCAGGATCTCCTCGATGCCGCGCAACAGCTGTAGCGCAACCGACGAGACCGAACGGACGTGGCCGCTTCCGCCGCACTGCGGGCAGGGCTCGGTCGAGCTCTCCAGCACGCTGGCGCGGATGCGCTGTCGCGACATTTCCAGGAGGCCGAAATGCGAGATGCGGCCGACCTGGATCCGGGCACGGTCCTGGCGCAGGCAGTCGGACAGCTTGCGCTCGACCGCGCGGTTGTTGCGCTTCTCGTCCATGTCGATGAAGTCGATGACGATCAGGCCCGCGAGGTCACGCAGGCGGAGCTGTCGCGCGACTTCTTCCGCCGCCTCGAGATTGGTCTTGAGCGCGGTGTCCTCGATATGGTGCTCGCGCGTGGCGCGGCCGGAGTTGACGTCGATCGAGACCAGCGCCTCGGTCTGGTTGATCACGATGTAGCCGCCGGAGCGCAACTGCACGGTCGGCGAGAACATCGCATCGAGCTGGCTTTCGACGCCCATGCGCGAGAACAACGGCTGGCCGTCGCGATATTGCTTCACCGCCCGCACATTGGCCGGCATCAGCATCTTCATGAAGTCGCGGGCTTCGCGGTAGCCGGCTTCGCCCGCCACCTGAATCTCGTCGATCTCCTTGTTGTAGAGGTCGCGCAGCGAGCGCTTGATCAGCGAGCCTTCCTCATAGACCAGGGTCGGCGCCTGCGACTTCAGCGTCAGGTCGCGCACCGTCTCCCACATCCGGATCAGGTACTCGAAGTCGCGCTTGATCTCCGGCTTGCTGCGGGAGGCGCCGGCGGTGCGCAGGATGATCCCCATGCCCTCGGGCACGTCGAGGTCCTGCACCACTTCCTTCAGCCGCGAGCGGTCCTGGGCGGAGGTGATCTTGCGGCTGATGCCGCCGCCACGCGCGGTGTTGGGCATCAGCACGGCGTAGCGGCCGGCGAGCGACAGATAGGTGGTCAGCGCGGCGCCCTTGTTGCCGCGCTCCTCCTTGACGACCTGCACCAGCATCACCTGCCGGCGCTTGATCACTTCCTGAATCTTGTACTGGCGACGCGGGCGGAACGCGCGCTCCGGAACCTCCTCGAGCACGTCGTCGCCGCCGACGGACTCGACGACGTCCTCTTCCTCGCCTTCCTCGCCGTCGTCCTCTTCGTCATCTTCGCCGGCCTCGTCGCCGAGCCGAGCCTCGGGCGCGGCCACCTCCGCAAGCGTCGCATATTCGGTGACGGCGTGCTCATCGGCCACCGCGAGAACTTCGTCGGCCACCACATGCGGCGCGTCGTCGGCATGCGCGGCGTTTTCCTCGACCTGCTCCTCATGGGCCCGCTCGGGCTCATGATTGACCTCGGGGGCCTCGAAGGCCTCCGGCGCGGCTGATGCAACGGAGGCTTCGACCACCGCGACGACAGGGTCGGACGGGGCCTCGGCGGCCGGCACCTCGCTGGTTACCGGGGCGTGGTCGTGATCGTGCGCATGATCGTGGTCGTGGTGGTCTTGATCGTGATCATCGTGGCCATGATCGTCGTGACCATGGTCATCGTGCTCGTGATCGTGATGATGCCCATGGTCCTCGTGATGCGCATGATCATGCGCCTCATGCTCGTGACCCTCATGGGCGATCACGCCGTGCTCGTGATGATCGGCATCATGTTCAGGATGCCCGGCATCGACGGGATGTTCGTGAGCCTCGGCAACGGGCAGCGCCTGCGCGTCGGCGGCACCCTCGATCACCTCGCTCTGGACGCGGTCGCCATGGCCGCGGCGGCGGGCATTGCGATGGCGCGACCGGCGGCGATGGCCGCGGTTCTCGTGCTCTTCCTCGGCCTCGCGGTGGGCGCGCTCGTCGGCCTCGATCAGCGCCTGACGGTCGGCGACCGGGATCTGGTAGTAGTCGGGATGGATTTCGCTGAAGGCCAGGAAGCCGTGACGGTTGCCGCCATACTCGATGAAGGCAGCCTGCAGCGACGGCTCTACGCGCGTGACCTTGGCGAGGTAAATGTTGCCGCGCAGTTGTTTGCGCTGGGCGGTCTCGAAATCAAACTCTTCGACGCGATTGCCACGGACCACGACGACCCGGGTCTCTTCCGGGTGGGTGGCATCGATCAACATCTTGTTGGGCATTTTGGAGCTCTTGACGGCGGCGGGCGCGGATCATGGCGCGCGCAAACTGCGCCGCCCGGTGACGCGACGGTCCACCTGATTCGGGGGTGAGGGGAAGGCCAAAACGCGTCTCGCGGCACAGCGCCGGACGGGAACTCACCGGGATGATGCGACGGGCGACGTTTTCACCTCGCGTCAGCGCGATCATTCGGGGGATCCTGGTCGGCAATGCAGTCTGGCGCATTAAGCGTCGGCCCGTCTAAACATGTTGGCGGCGAAAATTACCGCCGTATCTTTTGCTGAAAGCCCCGTCCGGCGCCGAAGCGCCTGCCGGCCATCGCATATCGAGAGCCCCAAGGAATCCACCAGGGGACCGGATAATCGGTTACGCCGTGTCTCAAACCGTCCCTCTGGCGAGGGAGTGTGTCTGGGACCGGACACCGCTCGGGCTTGAATCCGCCACTCCGTGTCAGCCGCGCGCGGCGCTGGCTGGGGAGGGACCGGAAAAACACGGCGGGATCTTCAACTTGGAAGGTTCCACCGCTGCACCGAGAGGCTGAACGCGACACAACCGGGAGTACTAGCCGTCAGCATCCCGTACATACGTGGATTGCCCGTCGCGTGCAAGGGAAGCGTCACGCCGCCGCAACACTCGCTTCTTTTCGCCGGCGCGTCATTAGGGTGCGATTAACCGTGTGGTTCTAATGCGATAATAAACAGCTGGGAGGCTCCGAATCGGGTGGAGAACCGCGCAAAACACCTTGTTTTCCTGGGATGCGGGCTGTTGTGCGCTGCAGCATTGGCGCTTGCCGTGGCCAGCGCCCCGAGCGCGGCTGAAGGACCACAGGACGGCCAGCCAGTTCCGGCCACAAGCGCCTCCACCGCCAGCGCCCAGAATTTCCCGGTCGCATCAGGCGCCAGGCTCGCCGGCGACGACAAGCAGACCCGATTCATCCTCGATCTCGACCGCAAGATCGAGTTTCGCGCCTTTCCGCTGGCCGCCCCGTACCGCGTCGTGGTCGATATCCCGCAGGTCAATTTCCAGCTCGCTGCCGGCACCGGCTCGGCGGCGCGGGGATTGGTTAAGGCGTTCCGCTACGGCCTCGTGATGCCCGGCGGCTCCCGGATCGTGTTCGACATGACCGGCCCGGTGAAGATCGCCAATTCCTATGTGCTCGATGCCGCTAATGACCAGCCACCTCGGCTGGTGCTCGACTTCGAGCAGGTCGATCGCACCAGCTTCGTGCAGTCGCTGGCGCCGGAGAGCCGGCCGGAATTGAAGCCGGCGATTTCCGATTCCACCACGGCGACCATTCCAGCCGTCACCACGGCGGCGCTGCCGCCGGTTGCGGCCTCTGACCCGCGCCCGCTGATCGTGATCGATCCCGGCCATGGCGGTATCGACAACGGCACCCAGTCCGGCGACCAGACCGAGAAGAACCTGGTGCTGGGCTTTGGCCTTGCTTTGCGCGACCGGATCGAGAAGTCGGGCAAATACCGTGTGGTCATGACCCGGTCCGACGACACCTTTATCCCGCTCAACGACCGGGTGAAGATCGCGCGCTCGCAATCTGCGGCGCTGTTCGTCTCGATCCACGCCGATGCCTTGCCGCGTCGCGAAGGCGACGCCCAGGGCGCCACGATCTACACCGTGTCGGACAAGGCTTCCGACGCCGAGGCCGAGCGGCTGGCGGAAGCGGAAAACAAGGCCGACGCGATCGCTGGCGTGAACCTGACCGACGAGCCGACCGAGGTCGCCGACATCCTGATCGACCTCGCGCAGCGCGAGACCAAGACCTTCTCCAACCGCTTCGCCCGTCTCTTGATGGACGAGATGAAGAGCACGGTGCGGATGCACAAGCATCCGCTCAAATCGGCCGGCTTCCGGGTGCTGAAGGCGCCCGACGTGCCGTCCGTGCTGGTCGAGATCGGCTACGTCTCCAACAAAGGCGACCTCGAACATCTGGTTTCCGAGAACTGGCGGAACAAGGCCGTCGGATCGATGGTCCAGGCGATCGACACGTTCTTCGCCAAACGGCTGGCAACCGCCGGACCGGCAAAGTGAAATTGGCCGCCTGAAAAGCCTGGGCCGTTGCCCGGAAGCCCTAGTTTGGCCACAGCGGCGACGCTATAGACAAGGCACCGTAGGTCCGCAGAATCGACCATATTGTCCGGCGGCTCTTGTATATTCGTGTGCGCAAGGCGGCTCGCTGGGCCAAGGCTTTGAAAGTGAAGGCCTCGATGCAAAGGCCTCGTTGTATGAGCCTCTGTTGTGTGAGCTTCGCACTTTTGGACAGGCGCTTCTGACGACTGAGCGCCGGAGGGTAGGAACGGAACGTCGATAATGCGCCTGCTCGTGCGGTTCATGGGTTTCTTGTTCGCCGCCGGAACCGTCGTGTTCCTGGTCGGTGTTGCCGCCGTTGCCGGCGCCATCTGGCATTTCTCCAAGGATCTGCCCGACTACTCGCAGCTCCAGGACTACGAGCCGCCGGTGATGACCCGCGTGCACGCCGCCGACGGCGCGCTGCTCGGCGAATATTCCAAGGAGCGCCGGCTCTATCTGCCGATCCAGGCGGTGCCGAAGCTCGTGATCAACGCGTTCCTCGCTGCCGAAGACAAGAACTTCTACGAGCACGGCGGCATCGACTATCAGGGCATGGCGCGCGCCGCGATCCTCTACGCGCAGAATTACGGCTCCAACCGCCGCCCGCAGGGTGCCTCGACCATCACCCAGCAGGTCGCCAAGAACTTCCTGCTGACCAACGAGGTCTCGTTCAGCCGCAAGATCAAGGAAGCCTTGCTGGCGATGCGCATCGAGCGCGCCTATTCCAAGGACCGCATCCTCGAGCTCTATTTGAACGAAATCTATCTCGGGCTTGGCGCCTACGGTGTCGCGGCGGCGTCGCTGGTCTACTTCGACAAGTCGGTCAACGAACTGACGATCGCGGAAGCGTCCTATCTCGCCTCGCTGCCGAAGGCGCCGGCCGCGCTGCATCCGGTGCGCAACCGTGACCGCGCGATCGAGCGCCGCAACTACGTGATCGACCGCCTGCTGGAGAACGGCTGGATCAAGCAGGCCGACGCCGACAAGGCGCGCAAGGATCCGTTGATCGTCACCAACCGCAGCAATGGCGCGCACATCTTCGCCGGCGAGTATTTCGCCGAGGAAGTCCGCCGCGACATCTTCGAGCGCTACGGCGAAAAGAAACTCTACGAGGGCGGCCTGTCGGTCCGCACCACGCTGGATCCCAAGATCCAGGTGATGGCGCGCAAGACCATGGTCGCGGGTCTCGTGAACTATGACGAGGCGCAGGGCTGGCGTGGGCCGGTTCATAAGCTCGACGTTTCAGGCGATTGGGGCGTCAAGCTAGCCGACGTCAAATCGCTCTCCGACATTTCGCCATGGCGGATGGCGGTGGTGCTGGAGACCAGCGATCAGTCGGCGCGAATCGGCTTCCAGCCCGGCCGCGAGCTCGGTGGCGCGGTCAGCAAGGAACGGCAGACCGGCATCATAACGATCGACGGCGTGCGCTGGGCCAAGAGCAAGGGCAAGGCGCCGACGGCGGTCTCGCAGGTGCTGCAGCCGGGCGATGTGATCTATGCCGACCCGCTGGTGACCAAGGAGGGCACGGCGGTCGAGGGCCAGTACCGCCTGCGGCAATTGCCTGAAGTGTCCGGCGCCATGGTGGCGATGGATCCGTGGACCGGCCGCGTGCTCGCAATGGTCGGCGGCTTCTCGTTCGACCAGAGCCAGTTCAACCGCGCGACGCAGGCCTACCGGCAGCCCGGCTCGTCGTTCAAGCCGATCGTGTACTCGTCGGCGCTGGACAACGGCTATACGCCGTCGACCACGGTGATCGACGCGCCAATCGAGATCGATCAAGGGCAGGGCGCCGGCGTGTGGCGTCCGGAGAACTATTCGTCCGGCAAGTATTACGGCCCGACCACGCTGCGCAACGCGCTGCAGCGCTCGCTCAACACCGTCACCGTGCGGCTCGCGCAGGACATCGGCATGCCCTTGGTCGGCGAGTATGCAAAACGCTTCGGCGTCTATGACGAATTGCCGAACTATCTATCGTATGCGCTGGGTGCGGGCGAAACGACCGTCATGCGCATGGTCACGGCGTATTCGATGTTCGCCAATGGCGGCCGTCGCGTGAAGCCGACGCTGATTGATCGCATCCAGGATCGCTACGGCCATACCATCTTCAAGCACGACAGCCGCGAATGCCGCGGCTGCGACGCGCCCGGGGGCTGGAAGAGCCAGCCGGAGCCGCAGCTCGTCGATCGCCGCGAGCAGGTGCTCGATCCGATGACGGCCTATCAGATCACCGAGATGATGGAAGGCGTGGTCCAGCGCGGCACCGCCACCGTCGTAAAGGAGGTCGGCAAGCCGATCGCCGGCAAGACCGGCACCACCAATGACGAGAAGGACGTCTGGTTCGTCGGCTTCTCGCCGGATCTCGCTGTTGGCGTCTACATGGGCTACGACAAGCCGCGCAATCTCGGCCGCACCGCCACCGGCGGTCATGTGGCGGCGCCGATCGCCCGCGACTTCCTCAAGCTTGCGCTCGCCGACAAGCCGCCGACCCCGTTCAAGGTTCCGGCCGGCATCAAGCTGATCCGGGTCGATGCCAAGACCGGTATGCGTGCCGGCCCCGGCGACGGCGGCAACACCATCCTCGAAGCCTTCAAGCCGGGCACCGCGCCGCCGGAGAACTATTCGGTCATCGGCGTTGCCGATGCCGATGGGCGCGGCCCTGCGCCCGGCCCGCAGCCGTCACAGAATGGGGCCCAGCCGGATGGCGGCTTCTTCATGCGGCCGGGAACCGGGGGGCTTTACTAGCCGCCTATCCGGCCAAATCGCCGGGATAGTGCGACCAAGCCGATTGCGCTTTGCCGCGCCGGTCGCTACATCCCCCGGAACCTTTTTTGCCAACACCTGAAAGACCATGCGCGCGGAAATCGAACGCCTTGTTGAAGAGATCAAGCAGTCAGTCGGGCTGCTGAGGAGGCATCTTTGACGTCGAACAGTCGACGGCACGCCTCGCTGAGCTGAACAAGCTCGCAGAAGATTCCAATCTCTGGAACGACCCGCAGAAGGCCCAGCGCCTGATGCAGGAGCGCACCTCATTGGAGGACTCGCTCTCGGGCATCGGCAAGGTCGAGCGCGAGCTCGAGGACCAGGTCGGCATGATCGAGCTCGGCGAGGCCGAGAACGACGCGGGCGTGGTTGCCGAGGCCGAGAAGGCGCTCAAGGACCTCAAGAAGGAGGTCGCCCGGCGCGAGCTCGAGGCGCTGCTCTCGGGCGAGGCCGACAAGTTCGACTCTTATCTCGAGGTCCATGCCGGCGCCGGCGGCACCGAGAGCCAGGACTGGGCGCAGATGCTGCTGCGCATGTACACGCGTTGGGCAGAGAAGCACGGCTTCAAGATCGAGTTCCTCGAAGAGTCCCAGGGCGAAGAGGCCGGCATCAAATCCGCCACCATCCAGATCTCCGGCCACAATGCCTATGGCTGGCTGAAGACCGAGGCCGGCGTGCATCGCCTGGTCCGGATATCGCCGTTCGACTCGAATGCGCGGCGGCATACGTCGTTCTCGTCGGTGCAGATTTTCCCCGTGATCGACGACAGCATCAAGATCGAGATCAAGGAATCCGACGTTCGCACCGACACGATGCGGTCGGGCGGTGCCGGTGGTCAGCACGTCAACAAGACCGAGTCGGCGGTGCGCCTGACGCACATCCCGACCGGCATCGCGGTGGTCTGCCAGGCCGGCCGCTCCCAGCACAAGAACCGGGCGCAGGCCTGGGACATGCTGCGCGCGCGGCTTTACGAGATCGAGCTGAAGAAGCGCGAGGAGCAGGCCGCTGCTGATCAGGCCGCCAAGACCGATATCGGCTGGGGTCACCAGATCCGCTCCTACGTCTTGCAGCCCTATCAGATGGTGAAGGATTTGCGCACCGGTGTGCAGACCTCCGACACGTCGGGGGTGCTCGATGGCGACCTCGATGAATTCATGGCGGCGACCCTGGCGCAGCGTGCCTTCGGCACCGGGCCCGGCTCCGTCGAGGATGTGGATTAGCCCATGCCGCGCGTCGCTTTCATCGGATTGGGACGCATGGGCCACGGCATGGCCGGCCGTTACCTCGATGCCGGCTTCACGGTCGCTGTGTGGAACCGGAGCAAGACCAAGGCCGAGGACCTGATCGCGCGCGGCGCACTGTGGGCGACTTCGCCCGAGGATGCCGCGATCGATGCAGATGCCGTCGTGACCATGGTCGCCGACGATGAGGCTTCGCGCGCGGTCTGGCTGACCAAGGATGGCGCCGCCGCCACCATGAAGGCCGGCACGCTCGCGATCGAATGCTCCACGGTCTCGTATCAGCACACGCTCGACATGGCGCGCGAGCTGCAGAGCCGCAGCCTGATCTACATCGATTGTCCCGTCACCGGGCTGCCGGAGGCGGCGGCTAGCGGCAAGCTGACGTTGCTGGTGGGGGCTGATCCGGCCGATCTCGAACGGGCGCAACCGTTCCTCGCACCGATCGGCAGCACGATCCGCCATTTCGGCGCGGTCGGCACCGGCACCGTGTTCAAGCTGATCAACAATCTGATCGGCGCGGTGCAGATCGCGGGCCTCGCCGAGGGCGTCGCGATCGCCGAGCAGGCCGGCCTCGACATGCAATTGGTCGCCGAGGCGCTCGCCACCGGCGCAGTCGCAAGTCCGCAGGTGATACGCCACTCGAGGCGAATGATCGACCGCAACTTCTCCGGCGCGTCGTTCACGGCAGCACTGCGCCACAAGGATGCGGACTATGCCGTGCGCCTCGCCGAGACGCTGCTGCCCGGCGTGCCCGTGAGCCGCGCCGCGCTCACCGCCTACGACAAGGCGAAGGCTCACGCGCCCGATGGTGACGAAGGCCAGATGATCGAGATCGTGTCGCGGCCGAAATAGGCAGGGCCACCATTCACGGAAAACGGGTGGGAATATTCGCAAGCCTGCGCTAGTCACCTTCCGACTGCAGGTGAGTGCCCGACATGCCTTCCGCCGACAACCGCATTGATAGCCGCGACTGGGGGCTGCTCGGTCTGCTGTCGGTGCTCTGGGGCGGCTCGTTCTTCTTCAACGGCGTGATCCTGCGCGAATTGCCGCCACTGACGCTGGTGCTGCTGCGTGTCGTGCTCGGCACGATCATCCTGCTGCCGCTGCTGCGGTCCCGGAAGATTGAATTCCCGCGCGGCGTATCCGGCTGGGCGCCGTTCTTCGCAATGGGGCTGTTCAACAACGTGCTGCCGTTCTCGCTGATCGTATTCGGGCAGACCTACATTCCGAGCGGGCTGGCCTCGATCCTCAACGCGACGACGCCGCTGTTTGCGGTGATCGTGATGGCCGCGGCCGGCGAGGAGCGGCTGCAAGCGCGGCGCGTGGCGGGCGTGGTGGTCGGACTGATCGGGGTCACGATCCTGCATGGCGACGCGCTCGGCTTCGAGAGCCGGCAGGGCATCGGCATCCTGCTGTGCCTCGCGGGCGCCTTCAGCTACGGCCTCGCGGCGCTGGTCGGGCGGCGGCTGCCGCAGCGCGTGCCGCCCTTGGGCACGGCGACGTTCCAGATGATCACGTCGGCCGCGATGATGGCGCCGATCACCGCCCTGGTCGAGCGGCCCTGGCAGCTCGCGATGCCGCACGCAACGACATGGCTCGCCGTGCTCGGGCTCGCGGCGCTGTCAACGGCGCTGGCCTATATCGTGTTCTTCCAGATCCTGCAGCGCTCCGGCGCGACCAATGTGATGCTGGTGACGCTGCTGATTCCGGTCACTGCAATGCTGCTCGGATATCTCGTGCTCGGCGAGCCGATCGCGCCGCGCGAGGTGATCGGCGCGCTCGTGATCGCGAGCGCGCTGCTCTTGATCGACGGGCGCGTGCTAACCTGGTTCAGCCGCGCGCCTGCTTCCACGCCGCATACCAGCCGGTGAAGCGGCCGCTGTCGCGCTCGCCGCCGTGCCAGGCGGCATAGGTCGCTCCGTCGTCGGCAACCAGCACCACGGCATCGAGCCCCTTGGAGCGGCGCAGCGTGTCCATCGCCTGCACCGGCGTCTGTGCGATCGGACCTGCGACATTGAACGACGTGTTGACCGACATCTCGACGCCGATATGGCGGCCGAGCGCCTTCAGATAGGCGTAGGTGAGGGGATCGTCGGCGTCGCGCACGATCTGGATGCGGCCGGTGCCGTCGGCGTGCACCACGGCGGGAATTTTCGCGCGCGCTTCCGGCTTCGAATGCGCCGTGAGCACCATGTAGTTGTACGCGTTGTAGTCGGCGTCCGAGGCGCCGTCCTCCAGCTCGAAATAGTCGCGCGCGGCCTGCAGCGTCGCCATCGGCGCCAGCGGCCGGATCGCCTCGCGATATTTGACGCGCTCGTTGAGCCGCTCGCGCACTTCGGGATCGCAGGGATTGGCGAGGATCGAGCGATGGCCAAGCGCACGCGGGCCAGTCTCGGCCGCGCCCTGATAGATCGCGATCACGCCGCCTTGCGCCACCATGCTGGCCATCAGATCGGCGATCGCATCGCGCCCGTCCGGCGTTGAGACATTGCCGATCGCGGTCGAGGCAATGTCATCGGCACGCAGCGCCGCGGTGATGTCGGCATTCGCGGGCGGCAGGCCGCAATAGAATGCGTGCGACAGCGGCGCACCGCGCGCGGCGCCCGCCATATGCGCGAACAGCCACGCCGCGCCGATCGGCACGCCGGGATCGCCGGGCACCGGCGGCACCCACATATGCAGCAGCGTCTTGCGCTGCTGCACGCGTTCGAACCAGGCTTCGTCGAAATGTTCGAGCAGCCGCATGTTGCCGAGCGCGTTCAGCGCCACGCCGCCGGTCAGCACCAGGCGGTCGGTGCCGGTGATGCGCAGGAGATGATCGATGACATGGATCATCGCGTCCTCGAACACCAGTTGCGTCGCGGCGGCCTTGTCGACGCGGTCCTTGGTGCCGGGGCTGTGATGGATGTCCTCGACGCGCAACACGGCGTCGGGATTCCACAGCTGGTCGGGCCGGAGCGGCGGGCCGAGGATATCGATCAGCGGTTGATGGTAGGGATTGTCGGCGGGATCGGCATACCAATTGGCCATCGCGCGATTGAGCTGCACGCTGCCGTTGGGCCCGAGCTGCAAAACGGCTTTCAGGCGCGAATAATACGGGTTGGTGGCGCGGTTCATGTCGCCCCACGCCGCGGCGCCCATGTAGCGGCCCTCGCTGGACAGCCAGGTCCAGCCGCCCTGGCTCGACGAGATCACCGTGTAGAAGGCGCCGAGCGAATCGAACAGGCTCTCGTTGCAGTAGAGCTGCTTCATCTCGCCGTTCTCGACGACATAGAGCGAGATCGAGCCGACGTCGCCGGTGCCGTCGAGCACCGCGATTGCGACACGCTCGCGCACGTCGGCGAACGGCGAGGCGGTGAACGAGTACCAGGCGTGATTGTCGTGATGCGGCATGCAGATCAGCGGCAGCTGCTCGCCGAGCCCGTACATCCTGCCGAGCCTGCGCGACAGCCGTCGCACCTGATCCAGCTGCCGCAGATTGATCGCGGGTGCGATCGGGGCGCGCAGCAGTTTGAGGCTCGCCGGTGCTTCCTCCAGTGAGGTGCGGATCAGCATCGCCAGCAGTGCCGGATAGTCCCATGTCGTGACGAAGGCGGCGATGTCGCCGATGTCGCGGCCCATCCGTTGCAACACCTTGCGCATGTCGTCGAGCGCGTGTCGCGGGAACTCGTTGGTGTGCTTGTTGCCGGAGAAGCGCTCTTCCTCGTTGTTGACGATCAGGCGCGGCCCGTCCTTCTGGGTGATCTCGACCAGCGCGACGCCGGTGTTGTGCGTGCCGGGGCAGGCGAGGCCTGCGACGTAAACGGTCTCGCCGCGTTGCAGCTTCTCGCGGATCGAAGCGATCGTGCGCTGCGCGAACTCGCCATTGAGCTTGTGCAGGCCACGCTTCGCCATCGCACGTTCGCTGAGCTGGCGCGTGATCCCATAGCCCGCGGCCGCAATACGCGGATGCCGCGGACCGGTACGAATGTCGGGTTTACGCAATCAGAACGCCTCGACTCGTGATCCCCAGATCGACCTTCAATCACAAATAGCGCCAGGCAACAATGCCGTTTCGCCCAACGGAAAAACCCAGCGCTTGCCAGCACATGCGTCTCTTGCGAGACTTGCCGCCAAAACCAACGACAAAAATCGGGAGAAAACGATGCCGGCTCGTTCTGGATATATTGGCGCGATCGTGGCCTTCGCAAGTGCCGCATTGGTTGCGACCTCGGTCGCACTGACCGCGACCTCGGTCCACGCGCAGAAGAAATACGATCCCGGCGCAAGTGATGGCGAAATCAAGATCGGCAACATCATGCCGTATAGCGGCCCGGCGTCGTCCTACGGCGTGATCGGCAAGACCGAGGCCGCATTCTTCAAGATGATCAACGAGCAGGGCGGCATCAACGGCCGCAAGGTCAATTTCATCAGCTACGACGATGCCTATTCGCCGCCGAAGGCGATCGAGCAGGCGCGCAAGCTGGTCGAGAGCGACGAGGTGCTGCTGATCTTCCAGGCACTCGGCACGCCGTCGAATTCGGCAATCATGAAATACATGAATGCCAAGAAGGTGCCGCAATTGTTCGTCGCCTCCGGCGGCACCAAATTCGGCGACCCCAAGAACTTCCCCTGGACGATGGGCTTCCAGCCCAACTACCAGAGCGAGGGACGCATCTATGCGAAATACATTCGCGACAAATTCCCCGACAGCAAGATCGCGGTGTTCTGGCAGAACGACGATGCCGGCAAGGATCAGTTCAAGGGCCTGAAGGACGGGCTCGGCGACAAGGTCGGCATGATCATCGCCGACAAGTCCTACGAGGTCTCCGACCCCTCGATCGATTCGCAGATCGTCGCGCTGCACGATTCCGGCGCCGACATCTTCTTCTCCTGGGCGGCGCCGAAGGGCTCGGCGCAGGCGATCCGGAAAGTGGGCGAGCTCGGCTGGAAGCCGAAATTCTTCCTCGCCAACACCGCGACCTCGGTCGCCTCGGTGCTGAAGCCGGCCGGGCTCGAATATTCCAAGGGCATCATCTCGACGGCCTATCTGAAGGACCCGACCGATCCCACCTGGGACAAGGATCCGGCCGTGCAGAACTGGCGCGCCTTCATGGACAAGTATTATCCCGACGGCGACAAGGGCAACGCCAACAACCTCTATGGCTACGTGCAGGCCGAGGCCATGGTGCAGGTGCTGAAGCAATGCGGCGACAACCTCACGCGCGAGAACGTCATGAAGCAGGCCGCCAATTTGAAGAACTTCCATTCCGACCTGATGCTGCCCGGCGTCATGGTCAACACCTCACCGGATGACTACTTCCCGATCGAGCAGATGCAACTGATGCGGTTCAACGGCGAGGCGTGGGAGCTGTTCGGCGACGTCATCACCGGCGAGGTCGGGCACGAGGCAACGCGGTAGGAGTTCGCCGGTCAGGCGATTGCTCGTGCCAACCCACTGCTGTCGTCCCTGCGAAAGCAGGGACCCATACTCCGCGGCCCGCGTTGTGAACGGGACTCGTCGTCCCGACATCGTGCAGCAATAACCATTCGTGGTTATGGGTCCCTGCTTTCGCAGGGACGACGCCGAATGCGTGGCACGGGCTTTGAGCCGCGCGCTTACAGAATCTTCTCCGGCCGGTAGGTGCGCAGCGCCATGCCGCCGGCGACGCCGACACCGATCACATACATCCAGCCCTCGTGGAAATCGGACAGATGCGAGTTGAGCAGCGAGCTCGTGAGGTTCTGCACGACGACGGCGAGCCCGATCCAGCTCACGAGATCGCGGCTAGCGAACAGCATGACGTGGCTGATCCACATCGCGTAGAGCAGCAGGATGCCGATCAGCCCCCACTGGATAGCGACATTGAAGGTCTGGTTGTGCGGGTTGTTGATCACCTCGGCATCCAGGCCGGTTTTCCCGGCTGCATCCCGCGTGAACATCTGTCTG
The DNA here is from genome assembly GCF_015291625.1 of Bradyrhizobium sp. CCBAU 53421. Lineage (NCBI taxonomy): Bacteria > Pseudomonadati > Pseudomonadota > Alphaproteobacteria > Hyphomicrobiales > Nitrobacteraceae > Bradyrhizobium > Bradyrhizobium sp. CCBAU 53421. Next base: position 5,345,970 of record NZ_CP030047.1, on the reverse strand, counting down.
ATCGAGCCGGTGCCGTGCCCAAGCAACGGCGCCTCGGTGATGAACTTCAGCGACTTCCGCCAATAGGTCAGGCGCTGCGCGGTGGAGGCGATCCCGGACATATCGTGCGCGCGATACTCGATACCGACATCGGCGATGCGCTGGCGCAGATAGGGGGACGTCGTCCAGACCAGCAGGCTCGCCAGCGCGAACGCGGCGAACAGCAGGCGGGTGGCGCGGCGGGACAAATGCAGCGAGGCGAACACGACCAACAGCACCGGCATGGTGACCAGCGCGGTCCGCGCCGAGACGACGTAGAGCATGTTGACGACGAACAGCAGGATCAGCGCGATGGCGCCGGCTGCGATGCGCCATTGCCGGGCTCGCAGCGCCGTCAACGCCGGCAGCATCAGCGCGAAGGCGCACAGCACGAATTCCTGGCTCTGGTCGAGGTAATTCTTGACCGGCACGCCGTCGGAGGCGGTGTGCGCGAGCTTGAGCTGCGGCAGCGACAGCACGATCCAGGACAGGATCATCACCAGCGTGCACGACATCAGGAAAGCGGCGAACACCCAGGGCCCGCGCTGCGAACGCTGGAAATGGTTGAGCAGGAATGGCAGCAGCAGCAGCTTGCTGAGCGGCTTGAGGCCTTGCAGCCGTTCGGCCCAGCCGGTCTCCGACCATGCCAGGCCGAGCACGGCGAGGGTGACCAGCGCGACCGGCAATGCAAAGGCCGGCTGCGCGAGGTCGAGAACGAACTGTTCCCAGTCAATGGTGGGGATCACCGCGACGAGCCATAGCAGCATGAAGACGGCAAGTGCGGTCGTCGACCAGGGCAGCGAAGCCGCAGCCAGCACGATTAGAGCGTCCGTCGTCCGGGCACAGGCGACCGAGCCGGACCAGGCACGGACGCGGTCGCGCCATCGTGGTGCGGGCTCGACGGCGCCGCCGATCGCGTGGGTATCGCTGGTCATGGCCGGCCTACACGGTCGCGCCGTTGAATGCCGCCATCGCGGCCGGCGGTGCCGGCACGGCGGTCGCAGTTTCCGCGACGGCCCGATGCGACAGCAGGTCGCGCGCCTGGGTGTGGTGGCCGAAGCGATCGGCGAGCTCGGCCCGCCGCGCGCGGATATTGGTCCGCCATTGCTCCTGGTCTGCCAGAACCCGGATGACCGAGGCGCCGATCGACTCGATCGAGAACGGGTCGAAATAATCGGCGAGCTCGCCCGCGACCTCACGGAACACGGCGATGTCGGAGCACAACACCGGCGTGTTGGCGGCCAGCGCCTCGATGATCGGCACGCCAAAGCCCTCGGCGAGGCTCGGCATGATCAAGCCATGGGAATCGGAAATGAGAGCGGCCTTCTCGTGCTCCTCGACATAGCCGGAGAAGCGGACGTTGGGCGGCGCGTTGCGGGTCAGGCTGGGCGCGCCGGTGTAGCCGATCACGACGAGATCGGCCTGCGGCAGCTTGCGGAAGGCGCGGATAACAGCAGCGAGGTTCTTGCGCGGCTCGGCGGAAACGATCACGACGAAGTACGGCCGCCCGCTTGGGGGCCCTGCCGTTGGCAGCGCCGCTGCATCGAACCGGGTGCGGGGATAGACCACCCGCGCCGGCAGATGCGCGAACTGCGGCAGCAACGCGCGGAACCGGCCAAGGCTGTAATTAGAGACGAAGGCGAGCTCGTCGGCCTGCTGCAGGCTGGTGAACAGGCGCGACAGGAACAGCCGGGTCGCGACGTCGCTGAGCTTGAGGTCGGTGAGCGGCAGCAGGTCGTGCACGACGCAGATCACCTTGGCGCCGCGCTTGCGCTGGATCGCGACCCGGGTCGGGGTGTCAACGAGGATGACATCGTAGCCGCGGGCATCGACCCGCGGCGGCGGCAGCCGCAGCAGTGCCGACGTATCCTGATAGCTGTAGAAGCCGGGCTCGAGCAGGAAGTCGCCGAACAGCCTGAGATGGCGCAAATCGGTCGGGATGTATTCCAGACCGTCGGCGTGGTTCTCGATCAGGCTGACGCCGGCCGGCAGCACATGGAGTGCGCGCAGGAAGCTGACGGCGAATTCCAGCGAGGTCGCGGCGCGTAGCTTGCCGCGGAACCAGTCGACGGTGCGGCGCAGGCCGCCGCTGCTGCGCATGACCGACGCATTCATGTCGGCCTCGTCGAGGAAGCGATAGAGCGCGAGCAGCTCGATCAACCGCGAGCCGTCAGGCAGCAGCCTGGTACGCTGCTGGCGCTGGCGCAGCTTGCGATAGCGGCGCGTGGTCTCGACCAGCAGCGTCAGCTCGTGGCCGTCGCCGGCCAGCGAGCGGATCAGTTCGCGGGTGAAATGGAAGATGCCGCGCTTGTGGTTGGGTTCACCGAGCGCCTCGCTGACGACCAGGATCTTTGTCATGCGGTTATTTCTCTGAGCTCGAGGTGATGCGGAACGGGCGGATCCAGCGCGACGGTGCTGGCGATGCGGCCGTGATCGAGATTGACGATGCGGTTGCAGGTCCGGCGCAGCAGCGCGTGATCGTGCGAGGCGATGATCACGATCGCCGCGGCCTCGACCATCTTGCGCAGCCGCTGCTCGGCCTTGGCCGAAAAACTCTCGTCGACCACGCTGAGCCATTCGTCGAGCAGCAGGATGTCGGCGGGAAACGCGGTTGCGGTCGCGAACAGCACGCGCATCAGCATGCCCGACGAGAACATCCGCAGCGGCAGCCGCCGCATGCGCTCCTCCAGTTCGGTGAACGCCCAGATCTCGTCCAAAATCGCCGGCGTCGGCTTGCGGCCGGATATCCGCAACAGAAGGCTGATATTGTCTCCGGCGACGAAATCGAGATTGACGCCGGCCCCTAAGCCAAGCAGCGGCACGATGTTGCCTGAGATCCGGACCTCGCCGCTGGTTGCCGGAAACACCCCGGCGACCAGCCGCAGCAGCGTGGACTTGCCGGAGCCGTTCGGCCCGGCGAGGCCGATGCGGGCGCCGGCCTTCGCCTCGATCGAGATGTTGTCGACCGCGCGGATGGTGCGCATCTCGCTGGCCTGGCGGAACAGGCGGCCGAGCAGGCGGCGCTTCAATGAGAAGTCGTAAGCGCCGTAGAGCGGATAGTCGAGGCAGACGTCGCGCAGGTGGATGCTTGCCATGTCCTAGATCCAGAATGCCGCTTTGCGCAATTGAGCGACCGTCACGATCGCGGCGACCGCGAGCGCAGCAAGGCAGGCCAGCACGTAGATCACGCTCGTCATCGCGACGTGACCCGATGCCAGCGGGTCGCGCCAGACCGCGAACAGATGCGTCAGCGGATTGAGCCGCATCACGGTGGAGCCGCGATCGATCATCTCCGGCGTCCAGATGATCGGCGAAGCCAGGAAGGCCAGCGTCAGCGAGGACTCGATGATCGGCTTGATGTCACGGTAGCGCGTCGCCAGCGCGCCGAGCACGAGGCTGACGCCGAGCGTGCAGATGACGAACAGGACGAGGCCGGGCAGGGCGGCGATCGCGCCGCCGACGTCCCGCGGCGTCAGCGCGAGCCACAGGATCAGCGGCACGACCGCGTTGTGGGCCGCAAACAGCGCCTGCCGGAAGGTACATTGCAGCAGGAAGATCACCGGCGGCAGCGCGCGATCCTTGATCAGGCTGGCCGAGCCTTGCAGCGCGGTGGTGGCGTCGAGCACCACGCTGTTGAGGAAGGTCCAGGCGGTGAGGCTCGCAGCCAGCATCGGCAGCCGCGCCACTGCGCTGGCGTTGGAGAGATGGCCGATGACCGAGCCGAGCACGGCCACCATGATCGCCATCTGGATCGACATCCAGAAAGGTCCAAGGAGGGAGCGGACGTAGCGATGGCGGACGTCCGACCATGCCAGCGCTGCCGCGATCTGGATCGCGCCGACGAGACCGGCCGTTCGGGGACGCGGGGCTGGGGCTGACGACCCTGCGTCCTTTGCGGCGGCCTGTTCGGAAACGACCTTGCGATACACCGTTTCCACTCCCTCCTTGAAGGCTGATGTCGAGTATTTCGTGATCGCGCGATGCCGCGCGGCCTGGCCCATGCGGCGGCGCCGCTCCGGATCGGCGATCAGCGTTTCGATGGCGTCGGCGAACGCGGTTGGGTCGCCGGGCGGCACCGTGATCGCCTCGAGACCGTCGCGGGCGACATGCGGAACGCCGGTGTCGAGCGCGGTGTTGACGATCGGGCGGCTCGCCGCCATCGCCTCGAGCTGTACCAGCCCGAAGGTCTCCGCATTGGTCACCGACGGCATCACGAAGACGTCGGCGATGCGCATCAGCTTGACGCGTTCGCTCTCGGACACCGAGCCGAGCAGGCGGACGCGGTCCTGCAAGCCGTAGTCGCGGATCAGCTGCTCGAGACGCTCGCGCTCGCGGCCCTCGCCGACGATCCAGACCTCGAAATTGCGGGCGTGGGCGGCGCGCACTAGCACGTCGAAGCCCTTGTAGGGCACCAGCCGGCCGCAGGCGAGGACGAGGCGGCCGCGGGTGTTGACGTCGTCGGCCTGCGCGGCGGGCCGGTCATACTTCTCGACATCGACGCCGAACGGAACGGCGTGGCACTTGTCGGAAAATTCCTGCAGCAGCGGCGTGGTTTCGATCAGCACCGGCTCGGAGACGATGATCGCGGCGGCGCGGCGCAGTGTCCGCCGCATCATCGGCTCGACCAGGAAGCGCAGGGCGGCGTGCGAGACGATGTCGGCGTGCCAGTGCACGACCAGCGGACGGGCGCGGCCGAGCCCGAATGCGAACACGAGGTCGGCGAGCGGGAAGGGGGCGTGCAGCGCCAGCAGATCGTGCTCGGCGATGCGGCGCCACAGCCGCCACGGATAGGTCGGCGCCGCCGGCAGCGACAGCACGTCGCCGAACGAACGCACGCGCTCGACCGCAACGTCATTGACCACGATCTTTTGCTCGCCGCCGGAGCGCGAGCAGACCAGCACGGCGGCGTTGAAGGTCTCCTTCAGGCCGGCGCAGATATCGCGGATCACGGTCAGCGTGCCGCCGAACAGATCGGGGTAGTAGACCTTGAAGATGTGGAGCACCGACGGACGCCGGGCCGGCGCGTTGAGACCAGTCATGGGCGGCTCGATCCGGATCATGCGACGAACAGGGCGACGATGAACGGCAGTGCCAGCGCGGCGGCGAACACCAGCGAGCGCAGCAGCGCCGGAAACACCGGCTCGATCGGGCCGCAAGGCGCCTGCGGCGTGGAACAGAAGGGCGCCTGCGGCGTGAAACGGAGCGCGGTGGCGGCGAACCGGCCGGGTTCGCAAGACGAACCGGGTTCGTAGGATGAACCGGGTTCGCGAAACGAATGAAGAGACATTGCGTCGGATTCCCTGCTGAACGGATTCTGGATACGTGGGAAAATTTCACACGTCAATGGCACCGAACTAAAATGTGGGATTATGTCCCACGTAAGGCGGTGGAAAACTTTTTGAGGGGAGAGGATCGGCGCGCATGACGGCGCGATGGCGCGATCGCGCCGTGACAGCACAAGGCGAGTGAGCCGTGAGTGCTAGCGAGGTGTCAGGCCGGTTCGATCGAACTGCGTTCGGTCGATTGCTGCAACTGACGCCTGATCGCGGGGATGTCGAAATGGATCCGCTCGGGCAGCATCGCGGCGGCGGGCCGCTGCAGATACTGCTCGATCACGACACGCTTGCCGCCGTCCGATGTCAGCGCGATCGAGATCGAGTTCGCGCGTGGCTCGGCGGTGAGGCCGGCATGTGCGCGGCTAGCATATTCGCCGGCGCGCAAGCCGCCGAAGCCGAAGGCGAGCAGGCGGCCATAAATGTACAGCGCCAGCAGATCGGTTTCGTCGAAGCGGCGCGGCGAGCCTGGCACCACGCCGGGCAGGCAGGGATAGCCGCCCGCCATCACCGTCGACACGAACTCCTCGTAGGGAACCTGGGCAATCCGGCAGGCTTCCGCGATCGCAAGGTCGAATCGGGTTGAAGTCATGGAGCGGTCCGTGGCGATGGCGGCAGTGCCCGTGGCACCCGTGACACCAGTGCCAGCGGGCGCGTCGTGTCCAGAGGTGACTTTGTTTCCCATAAGTGGGAAAATGTCACACGTCAAGTAAGGTGGGATTGTGTCCCACGCGGAGGGCGGCTAAAAGTTAGGCATGAACGCCAAGGGCCCGAAGTCGAAGGTGGGATCGTCCGCGCCGATCGCCGCCGCGAAGCTGCATGCGCCGCTGGCGCGGATGCTGCGTCCGCTGGTGCGGCTTTGCATCCGCGGCGGCATGACGTTTCCGGCGCTGACCCAGCTGTTGCGCGAGCTCTATGTCAACGTGGCCGAGCACGACTTCGCGCTCGAAGGCAAGGAACAGACCGACAGCCGCGTCAGCCTGCTGACCGGCATCCACCGCAAGGAGGTGGCGCGGCTGCGCGGCGCCGGCGCGCCGGTCAATGCTGTGCCGGCGACGCTGTCGCGCACCAGTGCGATCATCGCGCGCTGGCTGGCCGCGCCCGAATTCACCGACGCCAAAGGCGATCCGCTGCCGTTGCCGCGCACTGCCGATGGCGGCGCGCCGTCGTTCGAGACGCTGGTCGAATCGATCACCAAGGACGTGCGGCCGCGCGCCGTGCTCGACGAATGGCTCGACCGCAAGCTCGTCACCATCAATGACGATGATGAGATCATGCTGGTCGAGGAGGCCTTCGTCCCGCATGGCGACGACGACCGCAAATGGCATTATCTCGGCCGTAACCTGCACGACCATGTCGCGGCCGCCGAAATGAACGTGTCGTCGGCGACGCCGCGCTTCCTCGAACGCGCGGTGCATTACGACGGGCTGTCGGCCAAGCTCGCCAAGCGGCTCGAGGGCCGCTCGCGCGAGCTTGCGATGGAGGCGCTGAAGGTCGCCAACCGCGAAGCCAACCGCGCGCTCGCGAAAGACAAGGGCGGCGACTACCGCTGGAATTTCGGCATCTACATCTACCGCGAGGGACCTGACGGCCCGGTCGATGACGATGCGGACGAAGGCGGTGCGGCATGAAGCGCCCGCCCGTCATTTCGCGCCGTGCATTGCTGATCGGCTTCTGGCTTGCCGGAACCTCGCTCGCCGGCGCACAGGTCAAGAAGCGCGGCAACGATCAGGGCATCGGCGGCACCGGGATCACCGGCTCCGACCAGGGCATCGGCGGCACCGGCATTGTCGGCGTGATCCAGCGGTTCGGCTCGATCTATGTCAATGGGGAGCGGGTTTCCTATGCGGCCGACGTGCCGGTCCGGATCGACGGCGAGGCGGCGAGCGCGAAAGCGCTGCGGATCGGCCAGCTCGCGCGCGTGGTGGCAGAGCGCGATGCCGGCGGCACGCTGTCGACCAGGCGTATCGACGTCGCGAGCGAAGTGACCGGGCCGGTCGAGCAGGTGAAAGCGGGCGAGCTGACCGTGCTCGGCCAGAAGGTCGCTTGGACCGGCAGCGAGAGCTGGCTCAAGCCGGGCGCGCATGTCGCCGTGTTCGGCCTGCGCCGCACCGACGGTGTCGTGGTCGCAAGCCTGGTGCAGGAACGCGATGACACCGCGATGCGCGTCGCAGGACCGCTGGAGCGCGATCGCGCCGGCGCGTTGCGGATCGGCGAGCTCAAGCTGAGCGGTGTCGACGCGGCTCTGGTCGGTCAGCGCGTGCAGGCCGAAGGCCATGTCGCGCAGGGTGTGATGCAGGTGTCGCGCAGCCGCGCCGACGACTTCTCCGATCTTGTCGGCGCCAAGCGGCTTTTGATCGAGGCCTATGTGCGGCGGGTCGGCAACGACCTGCAGCTCGGTTCCGGCTTCGTCGCGCGTGATAACTCGCGGTTCTCGCCAGCGGCCGATTCGCGCGTGGTCGTCAACGCGCAGCTGTCGGGCACGCGCGAGCTGCGTGTCGAGTCGGTGCAATCGGTCACGAGATTCCCGGGCTCGTCGGTGAAGAGCCCCGGCACGCCGGGCCGCGGGTCCGGCGGCGGGGGCTCTGGGCCGGGACATGGATCCGGGCCGGGCAGGCGCGGCGCGCCTGGTGGCGGCGGTCCCGGTGGCAGCCCTGGCGGGCCGTCTGGTGCGCCCGGCGGCGGGCCACCGCCTGGCGGCGGTCCTGCGCCCGATCCGCTGAATGGCGGAACGACCGGTCCTGGTCCGGGCGGCTTCGGCTCGCCCGGCGGACCCTTTGGTCCCGGCGGTGCTGGTGGCCCATTCGGACCCGGCGGCGGATTCGGTGGCGGCGGGCCGCCCGGCGGCATGGGTGGCGGTGGTCGCCGCTGATCCGGCAAAAGCAAGACCGGCGCGGGCTTGGGCCAGCGCCGGTTTCAGAACACGCGGTGCGATCGGAAAGTTTTAGCCCGCGCTGAGCCGGACGCCGGCGCGGAGGAATTTCTGCGGATCGACCGCTTCGCCGTCGATGCGTGTCTCGTAATGCAGATGCGGTCCAGTGGAGCGGCCGGTCGAACCGACGGCGCCGATCACCTGGCCGATCTTGACGTATTCGCCGACCTTGACGCCGATCTCGGAGAGATGGCCGTAGCGGGTCGAGAGCCCATTGCCGTGATCGACCTCGACCATGCGGCCGTAGCCGCCGGCCCAACCCGCCGACACCACCTTGCCGTTGGCGGTGACGCGCACCGGATCACCCTGCGCGGCGCGGAAGTCGAGCCCGGTGTGCATCGCCGGACGACCGAGGAACGGATCGGAGCGAACGCCGAAGCCGCTGGTGAACTCGACCTCGCCGACCACGGGCTTGCGGTAAGGCACCAGCGACAGCGTCTGGTTCAGGCGCTGCATCTGCGCGCGGTTGATGTTGATGCGGTAGAGCTGGCGTTCGAACGAACCGGCGTCGGGCGCGAGCTTCACGGGCACATAGGGCCCGCCCATGCCGGAGCGGGGTGTCGCGGCTTCGAGCTGCGCCATGTTGAGGCCGAGATCGGAAATCACGCCGCGCATCCTGCGCACCCGCGATTCGATGCCGTCCTCGACCGAGGACAGCGCGGCGACCTGGCGACGCTCGACCTGGTCGAGCGAGGTCTGCAGACGAACCAGGACGTTGTCGACACCCTGGGCCTTGGCGAACTGGTTCGGCTGCGCCTTGGCGATCAGCGGCGCGCGCGACTCCAGCCGCGCCTCGCGATCCGGCGGCGCCACGAAGATCACGGTGTCGCTGATCGGGGAGGGCTTCGGCGTGCCGGACGACGGCGCGGCGTCGGCGCGGCCCTGCGGCTTGATCGATCCGGTTGAGGTCGCATCGGGCATCGCGCCGAGCGCGGTGGCGCGCGATTCCAACGTCGACTGCCGCTTCATGATCTGGTCGAGCTTCTGGTCGAACTGCTCTTGGTCGAGCAGCTGGCGGCTGGTGGTGCGGTCGACCTTGGCGCGCAGCTCCGAGATGCGGTCCTCATAGGCGTATTGCATCTCGGCCTGGCGCGCGATCAGCCGGGTGAGTACGTCGTCACGGAACGCGAAATAGGTCGCGGTCGCAGCCGACCACATGCCGAGCAGCACCACGGTGCCAACGATGATCCAGAACACCACCGGCCCGATCCGGACCTGCTTGCCGGCATGGACCAGGGTATAGCCCTCGCCGGAGGCGGCGACGGCAGCCGCGCCATGCTGGGCTGCCGGACGGCGCGCCGGTGACCGGCCATGGTCCTGAGGATGATGGTGTTTCTGGTATTCCTGGTGATGACCGGACCGGCTCGACATCGGTACTCCCGCGGCCGGTCGGACCAAGCTCCGTACGGCTAATTTGCGGGGCCGATTTGAGCCCGCCATGGTTAATTTTCAGGAAACGGAACCGCTCCGATCAGAGCGAGCGGGCGGCCTCCAATACCGCTTCGGCATGGCCGTCGACCTTCACATGGCGCCAGATACGGGCGACTTTTCCACCGGAATCGACCAGAACCGTGGTGCGAATAATTCCCATGAAGGTCCTGCCGTACATAGATTTTTCGCCCCAGGCGCCATACGCCTCCAGCATCTGATGGGCGCCGTCCGAGACGAGCGGCACCGACAGTTGGTGTTTGTTTCGAAATGACTCCTGCGCCTTAACCGTATCGGCGGAAATGCCGACCACCTCGGCCCCCGCGGCGATGAAGTCGCTCTTGAGCCGGGTGAAGTCGATCGCCTCCCGGGTGCAGCCGGGGGTGTCGGCGCGAGGATAGAAGAACAGCACCAGCTTCTTGCCGGCAAAATCCTTCAGCGACACGCTGCCGCCGCCGTCGCGCGGCAGGTCAAAGCCGGGCGCCGCGGCGCCCTCGGTGAGTGTGATGGTGGACGACCTGGTCACGTTCGCGGCCGGCTTCGCCTTTAACGGTTTCGATGCGGCCTTGTGCGAGGCTTTCTCTTGAACACCCGCTCCGGGCTTGGTCTTTGCGGTTTTGGCAGCTGCCTTCTTCGCAACCGTTGTGCGGGTTTTGGTCGCGGACTTCCCAGTGCTTGCGCTTGCGGCGCGCGCAACCTTTGTTGCGACCCGCTTTCCGGTTGTGTTGGAGGATTTCTTGCGCGTTTTCTTGGACATACGCCTTCCTTTCGTCGCTTTCAGAAGCTCAACCATTGGGGTATTGCGGGTCTCATTCGCGGCGGCCGGATTCGCAGCGGCCGCTGGGCAAGTTTGATGGCCACGGAGTATGGTGACAAGGAATTCGACGCGTTACCCGTCCGCTTGCTGAATTGGCTTTTGATCGGTTGGTTGGGTCCGTTCTTTTGGTCCGTTCTTGGGGCCATCGGCGAGTAACATGATTAGGCGAGGATAGGCGGCGATGCCGGCACAGGAGCGCTCGATACGAATCGACGGGCGCCCCGATGGCGGCGATCAGCTTCGCCGTCAGCACCGAGAGGCAATGGCAAGGAACACGTCGCCGCAAGGTCCAAATCCGCGCGCCGGGACCGACTTCTCGCAATGGGAAGGCGACGCCGCGTGGGACGAGCAGGATGAGGCGGCGGGCAACCGTGCGCGGCAATTGCTGGCGCGTTCCAACACCAACCTGCATCGCTTCACCGATTTCTGCTCCGGCATGCAGCGCTGGCTGCACGGCGAGCGCTGGATCCGTCGCATCGGATTGGTGCTCGTGGTGCTGGTCGTGATGTTCGCGACCTGCTTCGGCGCATTGTGGTGGCGGCTCGGCGCGGGTCCAATCAATCTCGATCTGGCGACGCCGTGGCTTGCCGCAGCGATCGAGGAGAATATCGGCCACGGCAATACGGTCGAGGTCGGCGGAACGCAGATCGAGCGCGCCGGCCGGGTCAGGATCGCGGTGCGCATCCGCGACATCATCGTCCGCGATCGCGATCATGCGGTGGTTGCGAGCGCGCCGAAAGCCGAAGTGCGCCTATCCGGAACCGCGCTGCTGATGGGCCAGCTGCGGGCGGAGAGCCTCAATCTGGTCGATGCGGAACTGTCGGTGCGGATCACACCCGACGGCAACGTGACTGTGTCTGCCGGCGACACCGCAAAGCCGCTCGCCACCGGCGTTGCCTCCAAGCGGGAAGCGGGGCTGCCGCCGACATTCCCGCGTCCGATGCCTGCCGCTCCGCAGCCGCAGGCTGCCGCGCCGCCGGTTGCCTCCGAGCCCTCGGCGGCCTCAGCCGATTCGGCCCAGAGCGGGCTGCTCGCCGGCCTCGACTGGCTCGACAGCCTCAGCATGACCGGCCTCGACGGTCAAAACCTCAACGAGATCGGTCTGAAGAATGGCAATCTCGTCGTCGACGACCAGCAGCGCGGCAACAAATGGAGCTTTGAGAATATCAGCCTGAGCCTGCGGCGCCCGAACGGCGGCGGGGTTGCGCTCAGCTTCGGCGAGGATGGCGCAAAGCCCTGGTCGGTCCGCGTCCTGATTGGACCGCAGCAGAACGGCGTGCGCTCGGTCGACGTCAAGGCCGACAAGGTTTCCACCCGGAACATCCTGCTCGCGATGCGGACCAAGGATCTCACCTACACCGCCGACCTGCCACTGTCGGGCGAAATGAAAGGCGAGCTCGGCCGCGACGGGCTGCCGACCTATTTCCGCGGCAAGATCAATGTCGGCGCCGGCAACATCATCGATACCGACACGCCGGACTACCCGATGCCGGTCGATTCGGCCGAGATGAGCGTCGAATGGGATTCGGGGCGGCGCGTGCTGCTGGCGCCGATCAAGATCGTCTCGGGTGCCAACCGCATCACGCTGCTCGGCCATCTCGAGCCGCCGAACGACAATGTCACCGACTGGCAGGCCGGCCTGTCCGGCGGCACCATCGTGCTGGCCGGTGCCGACAAGAACGAACCGCCGCTGATCTTCAATCGCATCAACATCGGCTTCCGGTTCGACACCGAGAAGAAGCGGGTGCTGCTGACCCAGGCCGACATCTCCAATGGCGAGATCGGCGTCGCCGGCACCGGCAGCATCGACTATTCCGGCGAGCCGCGACTGCAACTCGGATTCGCCGGCACGCCGATGTCGGCCTCGGCCCTGAAGCGGATGTGGCCGATCATCATCGTGCCCGAGGTGCGCGAATGGGTGCTCGAGCGGATCGACCGCGGCACGCTCCAGCGCATCGATGTCGGCGTCAATTCGCCGGTGCATAATCTGTCGCGCAAGGGACCGCCGATTCCGGACGACGGTCTGTCGGTCAACATCGTCGCCTCGGGCGTCACGGTGCGCCCGGTGGATCAGATGCCCGCGGTCCATGATGCGGATCTGAAGGCGAGGGTCACCGGGCGCACCGCGACCGTGACCATCAATCAGGGCATCGCCGACACGCCGGCAGGCCGCAAGATCACGCTGTCGGATTTCACCTTCGAGGTGCCGGACATGGCGCCGAAGCCGTCGCCGTCGAAGGTCAAGTTCCGGGTCGACTGTCCGGTGCCGGCCGCTGCCGAAATCCTTGCATCCGACCGGCTCAGCGATCTCTCAGGTCCGCTGATCGATCCCAACGCCAGCAAGGGCAACGTCACCGCGACGATCAATCTCGGCATGCCGGTGAAGGGCGAATTGACCAAGGCCGACACGACCTATTCCGTCGCTGCCGACATCTCCGGCGTCGCCGTCGACAAGCTGGTGATGAACCAGAAGCTCGAAGCCAACACGCTGAAGCTGGTTGCCAGCAACGCCGGTTTCCAGGTCAAGGGCGACGTCAAGATCAACGGACAGGCGGCCTCGCTCGACTATCGCAAGCCGGCCGACGGCGATGCCGACGTCAAGCTGCAGGCGACGCTGGACGATGCGAGCCGTGCACGGCTCGGGCTTGATCTCGGCCCGGCGGTGTCAGGCGCGATCCCGATCAAGCTCTCCGGCAAGATCGGCAGCGGCGACAATCCCGCCACCAAGATGGGCGTCGAGGCCGACCTGACCCAGCTCAAGCTCGACAACATCCTGCCCGGATGGGTCAAGGCGCAGGGCAGGGCCGGCAAGGCAACCTTCAACGTGGTGCCGAAGGGGCAGTCGACGCGGTTCGAGGATATCTCGATCGAAGGCAGCGGTGTCTCGATCAAGGGCGCGCTCGAGGTCGACCAGAACGGCGACCTGATGAATGCGAACTTCCCGACCTATGCGCCGTCGGACGGCGACAAGACATCGCTGCGGGCCGATCGCGGTCCTGACGGCGTGATCAAGGTGACGATGCGCGGCGACGTGTTCGATGGCCGCGGCTTCCTGAAATCGGCGATCTCCGGCCGCGATAACGATTCCAAGAACAAGGCCAAGACCACCGATTTCGACGTCGACCTGAAGCTCGGCGCGGTGGCCGGCTTCAACGGAGAAGCGCTGCGCGGCGTCGACGCCAAGGTCTCGCGTCGCAACGGGTACTTCAAGACGTTCACGCTGAGCGGCAGGGTCGGCCGCGATACCCCGGTCAGCGCCGACCTGCGGCGCCAGCAGGCGCGCGAGGTGATCTACCTGCAGACCGCTGACGCCGGAGCGTTCCTGCGCTTCATCGACACTTATTCGAAGGTGGTCGGCGGCCAGCTCATGCTTGCGATGGAGCCGCCGATTCCCGATCCGGGCCCGAGGGAAGGGCTGCTCAATATCACCGGCTTCTCGGTGAAGGGCGAAACCCAGCTCGACCGCGCTGTCGCCGGCGGGCCCGTCAGCACCCAGAACGGCATCGGGTTCGACGCGCTGCGCGCCGAATTCACGCGCCAGAGCGGCCAGCTCTCGATCCGCAACGGTGTGGTCAAGGGACCGACCATCGGCGCGACCATCGAAGGCAGCATCGACTATGTCGGCAACCAAGTGCGGATGAACGGCACCTTCATTCCGATGTACGGCCTGAACAACATGTTCGGCCAGATCCCGTTCTTCGGGATTTTCCTCGGCGCCGGCAGCAACGAAGGCCTGATCGGCGTGACCTATGAAGTGGTGGGAACGCCGAGCGCGCCGGTGCTGCGCGTCAACCCGATCTCGGCGCTTGCGCCCGGCCTCACGCGCAAGATCTTCGAGTTCAAGCAGTACGGCCCGACCGACCTGCCGACGACGAACAACTAGCGCGCCGGCACATTCTCTCGGCGGCCGCCGACGGCCTGGACAAAATTGCCGGGCATGACCGGCTTCATCATCCATCGTGACGAGTGTGGTGCCGCTGTGGACGTGTGGTGGATTGTCGCACGCCCGTAACAGTCCGCCCGCAGATTGCGCGCGCCGACCGCCGACATCGCGGGCGGCTATACGCCCCCTCGCTTTCTGAGAAAATCTTACATTGGGAGAAAAGCAATGATCGCCAAAGGATTGCGCCCGTCTGTGGGGCTTCCGCTGTCTCGTGCGGTACTTGCGTTGACGCTGCTCGCCTCCACGGCGCTGGCCGGCAGTCTTGCGCACGCCGACGGCGACGATGTTCATTTCCGGCCGGGTCATCTGTTGTTGAGCCGTGCGGTGTTCGTCAACAACGCCGTCACCATCACGCCCGGCGTGACGCAATTGCCGCCGAATTGCGTGTCGCCCAATTGCGTGACCGCTACGGCTGATGGCACCTATCCGACGGTGTTCAACAACGACGCTGTCGACGGCTCATTCGGCCTGACCGCGAAGATCCTGCTCGACGAACTGCGTCTCGACGGCAGACATGTGCAGTCGCTCGAGGTGCCGAACAGCACCCAGCGCGGCGTGTCGCAAAGCAAGGACCAGATGGTCACCAGCTTCTCGTCGAAATCCGAACTGGCGCTCAACCTGTCGCTCGATCATCGCAGCGTGACCTTCATGGGCTATCTGGCGCCGATCGGCGCCATCGACGTGTCGAACTCCAACACGCCTGACGTCATCGACCCGACCAATCCGGTGCCCGCCACCTATTTTCGCCTGGTCGCCGAGGTCGACGAGAACGGTCACTTCCACTTCACCAAGGTGAATGGCTATAGCGGCAACAACGGCCGCGCCGCGATCTTCAACGACCGGCATGGTGCCGGGGTGTTCTACACAGCCGGCAACGCGGGCAATGGCGGCAACCCGCAGCCTGCCGGGGTCATCACCGGCGCCGGCATGCAGATCGCGAAAGAGGCCGACGCGCCGCTCGCGCGGCAGGCGGATCCGGGTGGACCGTTCCCGCTCGGCAGCTTCAACATCACCGAGCTCGGCCAGAAGGCCGACAAGATCGGCAAGGACACCAATTTCCGCGGCCTCACCGTGTTCAACAACGTGATCTACACGACCAAGGGCAGCGGGGGTAACGGAATCAACACCGTCTACTTCATCGACACCACCGGCAACGCCGCCAATGGCAACCCGAAGGCGTGCCCGAACGGCGTCGGCGTGCCGGCCCCGTCCGCATCGCTGCCGACGACGCAGATATTCTACGACGGTTCGAAATTGGCGGCGCAGGGCGTCACGCCCTACAACATGTGCGTGCTGAGCGGTTTCCCGACCGCGCTCAAGAGCACGACCTCGTTCCCGTTCGGCATCTGGTTCGCCGACGCGAACACGCTCTACGTCGCCGACGAAGGAAACGGCACCGCGACATTCGACCCGACGTCGAACAGCTATACCGCTGCCAAGGCGCAGACATCAGCCGGGTTGCAGAAGTGGGTGTTCGACGGCACTGCCGGCGCGTGGAAGCAGGTCTATACCTTGCAGGCGGGACTCGACCTCGGCGTGCCGTACACGGTGCAGGGCTATCCAACCGGCAACAACGCCGCGACCGGCAAGCCGTGGTCGCCGGCGACCGACGGCCTGCGCAACATCACCGGCCGCGTCAATCGTGACGGCAGCGTGTCGATTTGGGCGATCACCTCCACCGTGAGCGGCAGCGGCGACCAGGGTGCCGACCCGAACAAGCTCGTGATGATCACGGACAAGCTTTCCGCGACCACGCTGCCGGCCGGCGAGCGCTTCGTCACGCTGCGGACCGCGAACTCCGGCGAAGCACTGCGTGGCGTGTCGTTCACGCCGGGCACCGGCGATGGCCGGGAGGAGGCCCATGACCGCGGCTCCTGCGGCCGTGATCACCGCAGCGACGATTGCCGCGACACCGACTGAACGACCGATGTGGCAGCCTTCGGCCTCTCCCCATGTACCTGTGGGGAGAGGCTGTTCACTAACATCCGGTCCAAGCCATCGCTTTTTGGCTCAGCGCCGCAGCGCCGGCACCACCAGGAACGGGATCAGGCCGAGCACCACGTTGACCAGCGCGAAGGCAATCAGCGGATTGTAGCTGTGGGTCCAGTCATGGATCAGGCCGCCGCCCCAGGAGCCGAGCCCTGAGCCCAGACCGCTGCCGATCATGATGCTGCCGTAGATCGTGCCGACGCGCTCGCCGCGGAAGATTTTCAGCGCGGTCGCGGTGATCAGCGGGCCGCGCGAGCCAATCATGCTGCCGAAGCAGATGATGAAGCCGGTCAGCAGCCAGTAGTTCGGATACCACTGCAACAGCCAGAGCAGGACGATGCCGAGGATCGAGACGCCGTAGCTGAACAGCACGCTCGGACGGCGGCCGATGATGCCGTCGAGGGTCGACACGCCGAGCATGCCGACGAACAGCGCGACGCCGGAGAATCCCCAAGCGGTGGCGGCCTGCAGCGGCGGGAAGCCGACATCGATCAGGTAGGCGACGATCTGCGCCGTCAGCGCATACATCGCGACCGCGGTGAAGAAGAAGGTAGAGAACAATGCCCAGAAGGCGTGGTGGCGCATCGCGGCCAGCAACGTCCAGCCTTCTTCGGCGAGTCCGGCTTGCGCCTTCCTGACGATGTGCGGCGATCCGCCGGCGAGCAGCCGCCACGGCAGGAAGACAAGCGGCACGAGCAGGCCAAGCGCACCGATGCCGAACACCTGATAGGCCTCGCGCCAGCCGATCCGGTCGATCAAGACCTGCGACAGCGGCAGCAACAACAGGAGGCCGGCGCCGGTCGCCGAATACATCACGGCCATCGCGGTCGGCAGCCTTGGGCCGAACCAGCGGCCGAGCAGAATCGAATTCGAGACGTTGCCGATCAGCGCGGTGCCGAAGCCGACGCAGAGGCCGACGCTGAGCTGGAATTGCCAGAGCGCTTGCGCGCGCGAGGCGATGAGAAACGCGCAGCCGAGCAGCGACAGGCCGAGCGCATAGACCACGCGCGGGCCCGAGCGGTCGAACAACCGTCCGACCAGCGGCGCAGTCAAGCCGCTGGCGAGCCAGGTCAGCGAATAGACCGACACCACCGAGGCGCGGTCCCAGCCGAAATTCTCCGAGATCGGTTTCAGGAACACCGTGAAGCTGTCGCTGAGGCCGCGCCCGAGCACCGACAGCACGAAGCAGAGCGCGAGCACGTTCAGCGCGACGCGCGACTGTTTCGCCGGCGTTGCGAGCGTGTCGTTCGGAGTCGTGATCTGGTCCATTTGGAAAGCAGGGAGCGCGCTTTCGGCACTCCCTGCAACCGACAAATCCGAATGCGCCTATGCAGGCTTCAGCAGGACGTGGCGCTTCTTGCCGAGCGACAACTTGACGACGCCTTCCGGCGTGAGATTGGCCGGCGTCAGCAGCATCTTCTCGTCGGTGACGGCTGCATCGTTGACACGCAGGCCGCCGCCCTTGATCTGCCGCCGCGCTTCGCCGTTGGAGGCGACGAGCTCGGCCTTGACGAAGGCGGCGAGCACGCCGACGCCGGCTTCGAACTCGCCGCGCGGAATTTCCACCGTCGGCAAGGTCTCGGCCAGCGCGCCTTCCTCGAAGGTGCGGCGCGCCGTCTCTGCGGCTTCATTGGCCGCATCGCGGCCATGGAGCAGCGCGGTCGCTTCGGTCGCCAGCACCTTCTTGGCCTCGTTGATCTCGCTGCCACCGAGCGCCGCGAGCTTGTTGATCTCGCTCATCGGCAGGATGGTGAACAGCTTGAGGAACTTGACGACGTCGGCGTCCTCGGCGTTGCGCCAGTACTGCCAGAAGTCGTATGGTGAGAACTGGTCGGCGTTGAGCCACACCGCGCCCTTGGCGGTCTTGCCCATCTTGTCGCCGGAGGCGGTGGTCAGCAGCGGCGTGGTCAGAGCGAACAGCTGCGGCGTGCCCATGCGGCGGCCGAGATCGACGCCGTTGACGATGTTGCCCCACTGGTCGGAGCCGCCCATCTGCAGCCGGCAGCCGGTGCGGCGCGACAGCTCGACGAAGTCGTAGGCCTGGCAGACCATGTAGTTGAACTCGATGAAGCTCATCTCCTGCTCGCGCTCGAGCCGGAGCCGCACCGAGTCCATCGTCAGCATGCGGTTGACCGAGAAGTGCCGGCCGATGTCGCGCAGCATCTCGATCCAGTTCAATTTCGTCAGCCACTCGGCGTTGTCGAGCATGATGGCGTCGGAGGGCCCGTTGCCATAGCGCAGCACCTTGGCGAACACGCCGCGGATCGAGGCCTTGTTGGCTTCGATCTCCGCGACCGTGCGCATCGCGCGCGTCTCGTCCTTGCCGGAGGGGTCGCCGACCATCGTGGTGCCGCCGCCCATCAATGTTATCGGCTTGTTGCCGCTCTGTTGCAGCCAGTACAGCATCATCATGGTGAGGAAGTTGCCGATGTGGAGCGACGGCGCGGTGCAGTCGTAGCCGACATAGGCGATCGCCTCGCCCTTCGCGGCAAGCGCGTCGAGGCCCTCGAAATCGGAGCACTGGTGGACGAAGCCGCGTTCCTGTAGAGTGTTCAGGAAATCCGATTTAAATGCAGTCATTTGTCGGCGAGCCAGATCATTCTTGTTTTACGGTTTTTGCATCTATTTGCGGAACCTTGATGCTTGGTGGGCTGCCGCAGGCGGACGCGCAGTGGCATTATAGGATGTACTTGTTTGAGACAAGCCGGGGGTTCCCGGCTGGGGCGCTTCCACGATGATGTTAACGGCACTCGGTCTGATGAGCGGCACCTCGCTCGACGGGGTCGACGTGGCACTGATCGAGACCGACGGCCGCCAGATCAAGGCCTTCGGACCTACCGGCTATCGGCCCTATACCGACGCCGAGCGCAGCCTGCTGCGTCATGCGCTGACCGAGGCCGTTCATCTGTCGCAGCGCGACGCCCGGCCGGGGATCTTGCGGCAGGCCGAGCAGGCCGTCACGACGGCCCACGCCGAGGCGGTCGCCAGCTTCACGGCGCAGACTCGGATCTCCGCCCAGGACATCGACATCGTCGGGTTCCATGGCCAGACCGTGCTGCATCGCCCGGAGCGGAGGTTGACGGTGCAGATCGGTGATGCCCTGGCGCTCGCCAAGGCGATCCACATCCCGGTGATGCATGATTTCCGCGCCGCCGACGTCGAGGCCGGCGGGCAGGGCGCGCCGTTCGTGCCGGTTTACCATCGCGCGCTGGCGCAATCGCTGAACCGCGAGGGGCCGATCGTCGTGGTCAATATCGGCGGCGTCTCCAACATCACCTATATCGACGGCGCCGACACGCTGATCGCCTGCGACACCGGGCCCGGCAACGCGCTGCTCGACGATTTCATGTTCCGCCAGATGCATCAGCCGTTCGACACCGCCGGCAAGTTCGCCGCGCTGGGCAAACCGGACGAAGCCTGGATCACCCAGGCGCTTAGGCTGCCGTTCTTCTCGGTTCCGCCGCCGAAATCGCTCGACCGCAACGACTTTGCCGGCCTGAAGCTCGGCGCCGTGGCGCCGGCCGACGGCGCCGCGACCTTGACCGCCTTCACCGCGGCGGCGATCGCGCGGGTGGTGCCGCTGCTGCCGAAACGGCCGAAGAGCTGGATCATCTGCGGCGGCGGCGCCTCCAACCTCACGATGCTGCGGATGCTGCGCGAGCGCCTGGCGCCGGCGACCGTCGAGCCCGCCGAGGCGCTCGGCTGGGCGGCGGATGCGATCGAGGCGCAGGCGTTCGGCTTCCTCGCCGCGCGCGGCATGAAGGGGTTGCCGCTGAGCTATCCCGCCACCACGGGGGTGCCGATCCCGATGACCGGGGGCATCATCGCGCGACCGTGATTTAGATGCAAATGCATCTACCTTGACAGTTCCATGCCGCTGCATTTAGTTGGATGCAGTTGCATTGAACGCGAGGTTCGTCATGGCCGCCCTGAAGCTGATCAGCCACAAGCTCTGTCCCTATGTGCAACGCGCGGTGATCGCGCTGCGCGAGAAGGGCGTGCCGTTCGAGCGGATCGACATCGATCTCGCCAACAAGCCGGACTGGTTCCTGAAGATCTCGCCGCTCGGCAAGGTGCCGGTGCTGGTCGTGACCGGCGACGACGGCAAGGAGGTCGCGCTGTTCGAGAGCAACGTGATCTGCGAGTACATCGAGGAGACGCAAGGCGGCGCGAAACTGCATCCGCAGGATGCGCTGACCCGCGCCGAGCATCGCGCCTGGATGGAGTTCGGCTCGGCGATTCTCGGCGACCTCTGGGGGCTGGAGACCGCGACCGATGCCGCGACCTTCGAGAGCAAGCGGCAGGCGGTCGCCGCGAAATTCGCGCGCGTCGAGGCGGCGCTCGGCGCGGGTCCGTTCTTCGCCGGCGAGCGGTTCAGCCTGGTGGATGCGGTGTTCGCTCCGGTCTTCCGCTATTTCGATCTGTTCGACCAGCTGACCGATCTTTCCGTCTTCACCCACACGCCAAAGCTTCGCGCCTGGCGCAGCGCGCTGGCGCAGCGGCCGAGCGTGCGCAGTGCCGTCTCGCCTGACTATCCCGCGCTGTTGCACGCGTTCCTGGTCGGTCACCGCGCGCATATGCTGAAGCTTGCCGCGTAAGCCATGTCGCATTCCATTGCCTGGATCGCGCTGGTCGTCGCCGGTCTGCTCGACGTCGGCTGGGCGATCTCGATGAAATATGCCGAAGGCTATACGCGGCTCGGCTGGACGCTGGTCTCGCTGGCGCTGCTCGCCGCGTTCGTATTCCTGCTCGGGCGCGCGCTGCAGGTGCTCGGCATCGGCGTCGCCTACACGGTGTGGACCGGCATCGGCGCGGTCGGCACGCTGACCATGGGCGTGCTGCTGTTCAGCGAAGCGCTGAACCCGATGAAGGTGGCGGGGATCGCGCTGGTCTTGGTCGGCATCGCCGCGCTGAAATTCGCGCCGGAGTAGGTCGGTGCCGTAGCCCGGATGGAGCGAAGCGCAATCCGGGTCTCTTATCCGCGGTGAGGATGGTCCCGGATTTCGCTGCGCTCCATCCGGGCTACAAGAGCGGTGTCGCTCAGCGCACGTTGGCGAGGCGCATGTCGAGATAGCCGGTCACCGTTTCCATCAACGGCTCGAGCTTGCCGTCGAAGAAATGGTTGGCGCCGGGGATGACCTGCTGGTCGATCACGATGCCCTTCTGCGTCTTCAGCTTCTCGACCAGCGTGTTGACGTCCTTGGGCGGCACCACGGCATCCTTGTCGCCGTGCACGATCAGGCCGGACGACGGGCAGGGCGCGAGGAACGAGAAGTCGTAGAGATTGGCGGGCGGCGCGATCGAGATGAAGCCCTCGACCTCCGGCCGGCGCATCAGGAGCTGCATGCCGATCCATGCGCCGAACGAGAAGCCGGCGACCCAGCAGGCACGCGCCTCCGGATTGATCGCCTGCGCCCAGTCGAGCGCGCTCGCGGCATCGGACAATTCGCCGGTGCCGTGATCGAACGAGCCCTGGCTGCGGCCGACGCCACGGAAGTTGAAGCGCAGCACCGAGAAGCCGCGATGCGCGAACGCGTAGTAGCACTGATAGACGATCTGGTGATTCATCGTGCCGTGGAACTGCGGATGCGGATGCAGGATCATCGCAATCGGCGCGTTCTTCTGCTTGGCCGGATGGTAGCGGCCTTCTAGACGGCCAGCAGGGCCGGTGAAAATGACTTCAGGCATTGTGTTCCCTTGATTGACGCGTTCCCTTGATTGACGTCGATCAATCAACCGGTTGGAGCCATCTTCGGCGACGGGCGCGAGCAGAGCGGCTCATGATGAAATCGGGCGCAGGCGCCGCCGGGCGGCACGCTGGAGGGCCTTCTAGCATGACGCAAGGGGCAAAAATCAAGGAAATTGTGCCGCTTGGCAGAGGCGAATCCGCTTCCTGGCGCGCTCACAGCCGGCGCATTGGCGGCGATCCGGATCAACGCGCGGAATAGTTCGCTAACTACCTGAAGTTTTGCTTTGTCATATTGCTATCGCGCGCGGCGCGAACGGATGTCTTGCCTGGCAAGACGGGCGAGGTTTCCGTGCGCGTGAAAAATCTCGCGCGCCGCTGACTCTGATCTGGCCTCGCTGCCCGACTGTCGTTATGTCGCAGTGGAAGGCCGCAACCACGGTGGTTGCCGCGGACAAGCTCGATGGCCGATCGCGTCTATCTGGACTGGAATGCCACCACGCCGCTTCGCCAGGAGGCGAAGGCGGCGATGACGGCTGCATGGGAGTTGAGCGGCAACCCCTCCTCGGTGCACAGCGAGGGACGCCGCGCGCGCCGGCTGGTCGAGGATGCCCGCAATGCGGTGGCGAAGGCGGTCGGCGGCCGGCCGCAGGACGTCGTGTTTCTCTCCGGCGGGACCGAAGCCAATGCGCTCGCATTGACGCCGGGATTGCACCGCGCAGCGAGCGAGCCGGTCGGTCGGCTGCTCGTGTCCGCGATCGAGCATGCGTCGGTTCTCGTGGGCGGACGGTTTGCGCGCGAGGCGATCTCCGCAATCAATGTCTCGCGCGCCGGGGTGATCGATCTCGATCATCTGCGCGCGCTGCTGGCGGACGGTCCGCCCGCTCTGGTCTCGGTGATGCTGGCGAATAACGAGACCGGTGCGATCCAGCCGGTGGCCGATGTCGCCGCGATCGTCCACGCGGCCGGCGGCCTGCTGCATGTCGATGCGATCCAGGCGTTCGGCAAGGTCCCGTTCGATCTCGCCTCGACGGGAGCCGACCTCGTGACGCTGTCGGCGCACAAGATCGGCGGACCGAAGGGCGCAGGCGCGCTGATGCTCGCTGAAGGCATCGAGGGACTGGAGCCATTCTTGCGCGGCGGCGGGCAGGAGCTCGGGCGGCGGGCAGGGACCGAGAACGTCGCGGGGATCGCAGGCTTTGGTGCGGCGACGAACGCCGCAATGGCGGCCCTGAGGGCCGACGCCGCCCGCGTCAGGGGGCTGCGGGACCGGCTCGAGCACGGGTTGCGGCAGACGCCGGGCGTGCAGGTGTTCTCCGATGACGTTAAGAGGTTACCAAATACCGTTCTGTTCACTGCGCCCGGTATGAAGGCGGAAACGGCGGTCATCGGGTTCGACCTTGGGGGAATCGCGGTCTCCTCCGGTTCCGCCTGTTCGTCGGGCAAGGTCCAGCCATCCCACGTGCTGGAGGCAATGGGATACCGCTCGGAGGTGTCCCAGGGAGCGGTGCGGCTCAGTCTTGGCTGGTCTACCACGGAGACAGACGTGGATTTGACCCTCAAGGCTTGGCGAAAGCTCGCCGATACCTTAGTTAAGGGGGAACGACGAAACACAGCTTGAACTGTTCTAAGCGGATTTCGTCTTCAAAGCATCGCTAAGAGATTTTCGGAACTTGAGATCCACCGCGGTCCTTGAAACCGCGAGCGGAGGATTGAATGCCTGCTGTACAAGAGACGGTCGAGCGCGTCCGGCGCATCGACGTCGACCAGTATCGATATGGGTTTGAGACGCAGATCGAGTCCGACAAGGCCCCGAAGGGGCTGTCGGAAGACACCGTCCGCTTCATCTCGGCAAAGAAGAATGAACCGGCCTGGATGCTGGAATGGCGCCTGGAGGCGTATCGCCGCTGGCTGACCATGACCGAGCCGACCTGGGCGCGCGTCGACTATCCGAAGATCGACTACCAGGACATCTACTACTACGCGGCGCCGAAGCCGAAGAAGACGCTGTCCTCGATCGACGAGATCGATCCTGAAATCCTCAAGACCTACGAGAAGCTCGGCATTCCCTTGCGCGAGGTCGCGATCCTCGAGGGCGTCGAGCCGCCGCCTGGCGGGCCGCCGTCGGCCAATCGCAAGATCGCGGTCGACGCCGTGTTCGATTCGGTCTCGGTCGCCACCACCTTCCAGAAGGAGCTGAAGGCGGCCGGCGTGATCTTCATGCCGATCTCGGAGGCGATCCGCGAGCACCCCGAGCTGGTGCAGAAATATCTCGGCACCGTGGTGCCGACCTCGGACAACTACTTCGCGACGCTGAACTCGGCGGTGTTCTCCGACGGCTCGTTCGTCTACGTGCCGCCGGGCGTGCGCTGCCCGATGGAGCTGTCGACCTATTTCCGCATCAACGAGCGCAACACCGGCCAGTTCGAGCGCACGCTGATCATCGCCGACAAGGGCTCCTACGTCTCCTATCTCGAAGGCTGCACTGCGCCGCAGCGCGACGAGAACCAGCTGCACGCCGCCGTGGTCGAGCTCGTCACGCTCGACGACGCCGAGATCAAGTATTCGACGGTGCAGAACTGGTACCCCGGCAATTCCGAGGGCAAGGGCGGTATCTACAATTTCGTCACCAAGCGTGGCGACTGCCGCGGCAAGAATTCCAAGATCTCCTGGACCCAGGTCGAGACCGGTTCGGCGATCACCTGGAAATATCCGAGCTGCATCCTGCGCGGCGACAATTCGAGCGGCGAGTTCTACTCGATCGCGATCTCGAACGGCTTCCAGCAGGTCGATAGCGGCACCAAGATGATCCACCTCGGCAAGAACACGTCGAGCCGGATCATCTCCAAGGGCATCGCCGCCGGCAAGTCGCAGAACACCTATCGCGGCCTCGTCAGCGCGCATCGCAAGGCGACCGGCGCGCGCAACTACACCGCCTGCGACTCGCTCCTGATCGGCGACAAATGCGGCGCGCACACCGTGCCCTATGTCGAGGCCAAGAATTCCTCGGCGACGTTCGAGCACGAAGCGACGACGTCGAAGATTTCCGAGGACGTGCTGTTCTACTGCGTCCAGCGCGGGCTCTCGCAGGAGGAAGCCGTCGGCCTCGTCGTCAACGGCTTCGTGAAGGACGTGCTGCAGCAACTGCCGATGGAGTTCGCGGTGGAAGCGCAAAAGCTGATCTCGATCAGCCTTGAAGGTTCGGTTGGCTAATCCATCCCGCTCGAAGGCGCGGCCGACGCGCCTTGCGGATGATGTTCAGGAAAAATCAGATGTCTCTGCTTGAAGTGAAAGATCTCAAGGTCCGTGTCGAGGAGCGCGAGATTCTCCACGGACTGTCGCTCACGGTGAACCCGGGCCAGGTGCACGCGATCATGGGGCCGAACGGCTCCGGCAAGTCGACGCTGTCCCACGTCATCGCGGGCAAGCCGGGCTATGAAGTCACCGGCGGCCAGATCCTGTTCAGGGGCGAGGACCTGCTGGAGATGGAGCCCAACGAGCGCGCCGCCAAGGGCGTGTTCCTGGCGTTCCAGTATCCGGTGGAAATCCCCGGCGTGACCACCTGGAACTTCCTGCACGCAGCGCTCAATGCCCAGCGCAAGGCGCGCGGCGAGGACGAGATGTCGTCGCCCGCCTTCCTGAAGAAGGTCCGCGAGGTCGCCAAGTCGCTGAACATTCCGCAGGACATGCTGAAACGCGGCGTCAATGTCGGGTTCTCCGGCGGCGAGAAGAAGCGCAACGAGATCCTGCAGATGGCGCTGTTCGAGCCGGCCGTCTGCATCCTCGACGAAATGGATTCCGGCCTCGACATCGACGCGCTGCGGATCGCGGCCGACGGCGTCAACGCGCTGCGCTCGCCGGAGCGCGCGATGGTCGTCATCACCCACTATCAGCGGCTGCTCAACTACATCGTGCCCGATGTCGTGCACGTGATGTCGAAGGGCCGGGTGGTGAAGAGCGGCGGCAAGGAACTGGCGCTGGAGCTGGAAGAGTCCGGTTACGCGCAGTTCGAAGACGCTGCCTGACAGATACGGGTTCTCAGATGAACGTTGTTGCAAAGACCGAGACCGGGCGCGCGCTGGGCGATGCATTCGCCGTCGCGCGCGACCGTCTGCCGGGCAAGGGCAAGATCGCCGATCAGCGCCGCGAGGCATTCGAGGCCTATGAGCGCCTTGGCCTGCCGCACCGCCGGATCGAGGACTGGAAATACACCGACCTGCGCGCGCTGATGCGCGAGGTGCTGCCGCTGGCCCCTGCGCCGGACGCCGCAGCGCTGGGGCGTGCCGCCGCTGCCGTCAAGCTGCGCGCGATCGACGGCGTGCGCCGCCTGGTGCTGGTCGATGGCGCGTTCGCGCCCGATCTCTCCGATCTCGGCAATCTCGAAAAGGGCCTCGGCATCCGCCTGCTGCGCGAGGTGCTCGACGCCGGCGACGGCGCGCTGTCGGCGCAGGCCTTTGCTACCGACATCACCAATCCAATGATCGCGCTGAACGGCGCGATGGCGACCGATGGCGTCGTCATCGAAATCGCCAATGGCACGGTGCTGGCTCAGCCGCTGCATATCGTCCACGTCGCGTCGGGCACGGCGCCGGCCTCGATGTTCACGCGCTCGCTGCTGCGGCTCGGCCGCGATACCGGCGTGACGCTGGTGGAGAGCTATCTCGCCGGCGAGGGCGCCAAGGCCTACCAGACCCATGACGGGCTGGTTGTCGCGATCGGCGACAATGCGCGGCTCGATCACATCAGGTTGGTCGAGGACGCCATCGACGCCTTCAACATTTCCTCGGCGACCGTGTCGCTCGGGGCGCATGCCCATTTCAACACCTTCGGCCTGACCTCGGGCGGTCATGTCAGCCGCTACCAGCTGACGGTGACCTGCGCCGGCGAGGGCTCCAACGTCGAGACCAACGGCGTCAATCTGATCAACGGCACACAGCACGCCGACACCACGCTGTTCATGGATCACGCGGTGCCGCACTGCGCGAGCCGCGAGATCTTCCGTGCCGTCGTCGACGACCGTGCGCATAGCGTGTTCCAGGGCCGCATCATCGTTCGTCCGGACGCGCAGAAGACCGACGCCAAGATGATGACCCGCGCGCTGCTGCTGTCCGATGACGCGGAGGCCGACAACAAGCCGGAGCTGGAAATCTTCGCCGACGACGTCACCTGCGGTCACGGTGCGACCACCGGCGCGCTCGACGAGAGCCTGCTGTTCTACATGCGCGCCCGCGGCCTGCCGGAGAAGGAAGCGCAGGCGCTTCTGATCCAGGCCTTCGTCGGCGAGGCGATCGAGACCATTGCCAGCGACGCGTTGCGCGAGGTCGCAATTGCCACCGCACAGCGCTGGCTTCAGGCGAGGGCGTGAGCATGCACAAGGCGGTCGCCAACGGTTCTTACGACGTCGCGCTGGTGCGGCAGGATTTCCCGGCGCTCGCCATGCAGATCTACGGCAAGCCGCTGGTCTATCTCGACAACGCCGCCTCGGCGCAGAAGCCGAATGCGGTGCTCGACCGCATGACCGAGGCTTACAAGTCCGAATACGCCAACGTGCATCGCGGCCTGCATTACCTCGCCAATGCGGCGACGGAGGCCTATGAGGGCGCCCGCGGCAAGGTCGCGCAGTTCATCAATGCCGGCCGTAACGAAGAGATCGTCTTCACCCGCAACGTCACCGAGGCGATCAACCTCGTCGCATCGTCCTGGGGCGGGGAAAACATCAAGGAGGGCGACGAGATCGTCCTCTCGATCATGGAGCACCACTCCAACATCGTGCCGTGGCACTTCCTGAGGGAGCGCCAGGGTGCTGTGATCAAGTGGGCACCGGTCGACGACGAGGGCAATTTCCTGATCGAGGAGTTCGAGAAGCTCCTGACGGCGCGCACCAAGATCGTCGCCATCACCCAGATGTCGAACGCGCTCGGCACGCTGGTTCCGGTCAAGGAGGTGATCCGGCTCGCCCACGCCCGCGGAATTCCGGTGCTGGTCGACGGCGCACAGGGCGCGGTGCATCTTCCGATCGACGTCCAGGACCTCGATTGCGACTTCTACGCCTTCACCGGCCACAAGGTGTACGGGCCGACCGGCATCGGCGCGCTCTATGCCAAGCACGAGCACCTGGTGGCGATGCGGCCGTTCAACGGCGGCGGCGAGATGATCCGTGAAGTGGCCAGGGACTGGGTCACCTATGGCGATCCGCCGCACAAGTTCGAGGCCGGCACGCCGCCGATCGTCGAGGCGATCGGGCTGGGCGCCGCGATCGACTACGTCAATTCGATCGGCAAGGAGCGCATTGCCGCGCATGAGCATGAGCTCTTGACCTATGCGCAGGAGCGCCTGCGCGAGATCAACTCGCTGCGCGTGATCGGCACCGCCCGCGACAAGGGGCCGGTGATCTCCTTCGAGATGAAGGGGGCGCATCCCCATGACGTTGCGACCGTGATCGACCGCCAGGGCATCGCGGTGCGCGCCGGCACCCATTGCGTGATGCCGCTTTTAGAGCGGTTCAACGTCACGGCCACCTGCCGGGCGTCCTTCGGGATGTATAATACACGGGAAGAAGTCGACCATCTGGCGCAGGCGCTGCTCAAGGCGCGGGAATTGTTCGCATGACCGATACAGCCGAAGTCAAGACGGCCACCATGGAAACCACCTCGGCACTGCCGGCGGAGGAGACCGAGCGCATGAGCGGCGAGATCGTCGCGGCGCTGAAGACGGTGTTCGACCCGGAAATCCCGGCCGACATCTACGAGCTCGGCCTGATCTACAAGGTCGATCTCAAGGATGATCGCTCGGTCGACATCCTGATGACCCTGACCACGCCGAACTGCCCGGCCGCGGGCGAATTGCCGCAGATGGTGGAGAACGCGGTCGCCAGCGTTCCCGGCGTCGGCGTCGTCAACGTCAATCTGGTGTGGGATCCGGCCTGGACGCCGGACCGGATGTCGGATGAGGCGCGCCTCGTCCTCAATATGTGGTGATGCGTTAGGGGATTGAACCTAAGCTCGAGATTGAATTGCCGCTGGGACTGACCACATGAGTGACATGACGCAAGCTTCACCAACCCCAGCCAAGCCGAAGCGGCCGCGCCCGCAGGTCATGAAACTGACCGACGCCGCGGCGGAGCGGATCACCGAGCTGACCAAGCGCGCCGATTCCGAGATCGTCGGCCTGCGCGTCGGCATCAAGAACGGCGGCTGCGCCGGACAGTCCTACACCGTCGAATACGCCCACGAGATCCGTCCGACCGACGAAGTGGTCGAGGACAAGGGCGTGAAGATCCTGGTCGATCCGAAGGCCGTGCTGTTCCTGCTCGGCACCGAGATGGACTACGTGGCCGACAGGATGCAGGCCCAGTTCGTGTTCAACAACCCGAACCAGGTCTCCGCCTGCGGTTGCGGCGAATCGGTTCAGCTCAAGCCGGCCACGGTTTAGACATCGTGTCCCGGACGCGATGCGGTGTGTAACGCCGCATCGCAGAGCCGGGACCCATTTCTCAATTGCGCAAAGGCCGATGGGCCCCGGCTCTGCAGCGCATCGTTCCACGCTGCGCTGCAGAGCCGGGGCACGAGGCACGCACATGGACCGCGAATTCCTGACCGACCTGTTCGCCGATTTCGGCCCGGTCACGCTGCGCCGGATGTTCTCCGGCTACGGCATCTCCGCTGATGGCACCAACTTCGCGCTGGCTTTGCGGGCTGGGCTCTACTTCCGCGCCGACGAGGAGACCATCCCGCAATTCGAGGCCGAAGGCTGCGGGCCGTTCCAGTACCAGACGAGTTCGAAGACCGTCACGGTGAACTCCTACTGGCAGCTGCCGGCGCGGTTGTTCGACGATGCCGAGGAGCTCGCGGTCTGGGCACGTTCGGCGCTCGGCGCCGCCCAGCGCGCCGCGCTGCGCAAGCGGCCGAGGAAACGGGCCGCTGCGGGAAAGGCGAAGACGCCGGCGAAGAAGGCTGCAGCGAAGAAGAGCGCCGCAATGAAGGCAACACTGAAGAAGGCGGCCGCGAGGAGGCCGCCAGCCAGGAAGAAGCGGGCGCCAGCGAAAAGGTCCTGATCCCGAGGCTGAATACATCCACGTCATTGCGAGGAGCGATAGCGACGAAGCAATCCATTCTTCCGCATATGCGGCGCGATGGATTGCTTCGCTTCGCTCGCAATGACGGTGGAGGACGTCAAGCGGCGGATCACGCCACCCGGGTCTGGGTCTCGGCGCTGTATTCCGGGTCGGTTTCGCAGATCACGCGGTTGCGGCCGGCGCGCTTGGCGGCGTAAAGGCAGGCGTCGGCGCGATCGATCAGGGAATCCGTGTCGTCGGCCGGCTTCAGCATGGAGACGCCGACCGAGATCGTGACGCGGCCGAGGATCTCGCCGGTCGACTTCTTCTTCAGCTCCTTGGCCATCACGGCGCGCCGGATATGGTCGGCGACCGTCAGCGCCTGGCGCAGCGCGGTGTTCGGCAGCACGACCGCGAATTCCTCGCCGCCATAGCGGGCGGTGATGTCCTGGCCCTTGATGGTCTGCTTCAGCGACTGCGCCACCAGCCGCAGCACCTGATCGCCGGTGAGATGGCCGTAGGAATCGTTGAACGACTTGAAGTGATCGATGTCGAACATCAGCAGCGACAGCGGCTCGCCGCTGGCCAATGCGGCCTGCACCGCCATGTCGATCGAGCGGTCGAAATATTTCCGGTTGCCGAGGCCGGTGAGCGGATCGGTCAGGCTCTCGGCGCGGATCGCCTCGAGGCTGTGTTGCAGGTCGCTGATCTCCGACTTCGACAGCGCGAGCCGGTTCTCCAGGGCCTGATTGGTCTCGCGCATCTCGCGCGTCGATTTGGCGAGCGCCTCGACGATGGCCTTGATCTGGTCGCGGGTGGTCGCAGTCGAGAGCCGATCGGTGGCGCCGGCCAGGCTGGCGTCGTAGGTCGCGGACACGCCGAGCGCATCGGTGATCAGCCGCATGACGGCATCGATCTCGCCGATGACGCGCGCGCCGACCTTGTCGATGCGGTCCGAGGTCTTGATGTGCGAAAGGTAGGTTTCGTAGATCTGCTCGAGATCGGATTCAGAGAGCTTGCCGCTGCGCGCCAGCGTCTCGTTGATGACCTTGTTGAGCGGTGCGTTGTATCCGGTCGCGTAGACGTACCAGATCTCGTAGTTGCGCGGGACGGCGGTCTGGCGAAGCGAGCGGATCTGGCCAAGCGCGACTTCGGCAAAGGCCAACGTACGTTCGTGTTCGTCCAGTAGTTTGACCACTGTTACGTCCCCAATGCACCCATGCCGGTCGTGTCCGGCGGCAATAATTAAACTATTGGCGCGACGGTACGGGACGAGGATGAAAGCAAGGTAAACAGTGGAACTACGGGGATTTCGCCGCGACTATCGTCGTACGAACGCTCCCCCGTTGCGAATCGACCGGGGCTTTTCGGAAGCCTTTCCCTTGCGCGCGATGGCGCTGCGAAAACCGTGCGCATTTGCTTCAAACGTGGCGGATCGGGGTGGGAGTGGTTCGCCGGCGGTCGCGCAAATCGCACGGACTGCCGCCGCTGACGCGGCGGCAACACAGCAGACCTTACGCGCGTGCGCGGACAGGTCGCAGCAGGAAGGCGGGCAGGTGCGAATGATCGGCCGGCTCGTGGTCGACCTCGCGCTGCGGCCGGCGTGGTTCGGCACGCCCGATCGACGGCACATGCGACGGGGTGGTGTTGCGGCCCTGGCGCGGCTCGCGCTCCGGCTTGGCGGCACGCTCCTGGCGTGGCTCTTGGTCCTGACGCGGCTCGCGCTCACCGTGACGCGCCTCGCGCTCACCGTGGCGTGGTTCGCGCTCGCGCCGCGGCTTGCGGCCGCCGCGGGCGCCATCGCGCGAACCTTCGCGGCTGCGCGAGCGGCGCGGTGCGGCGTCCTCGTCGGAGGCCTCGCTGTGAACGGCGTAGTCGCCCTCGGCGCGCGGGATCGGCTGGCCGATCAGCTTCTCGATCGCAGTCATCGACTTGCTATCGAGCGAGGTGACGATGGAGATCGCGGTGCCGGTGCGTCCGGCGCGGCCGGTGCGGCCGATGCGGTGGACGTAATCGTCGGGGTGATGCGGGACGTCGAAGTTGAAGACGTGGCTCACCGCGGGAATGTCGAGACCGCGGGCCGCGACGTCGGAGGCGACGAGCAGCGGAATCTCGCCTTTGCGGAATTGATCGAGGGCCGCGGTGCGGGCGGATTGATCCATATCGCCGTGCAGGGCGCCGACACTGAAGCCGTGCTTCTGCAGTGATTTGTGAAGGACGGCGACTTCGCGCTTGCGATTGCAGAAGATAATCGCGTTGTTGAGATCCTTGGCCTCGCGCAGCAGGCGGCGGAGGATCTCGCGCTTGTCATGCGCTTCGCGACCGGCCGGAACCTGCAATTGCGTCACGGTGACGGCGGTGGTCGCCGGCTTGGAGACTTCGATCCGGGCCGGATTGTGCAGGAAGGTCTCGGTGATGCGGCTGATTTCCGGCGGCATCGTCGCGGTGAAGAACAGGGTCTGCCGCGTGAACGGGACGAGCTTGCAGATGCGCTCGATGTCGGGGATGAAGCCCATGTCGAGCATGCGGTCGGCTTCGTCGATGACCAGCAGCTCGACGCCGGTGAGCAGCAGTCCGCCGCGTTCGGTGTGGTCGAGCAGGCGGCCGGGCGTTGCGATCAGGACGTCGACGCCACGCATCAGCTTGGAGTCCTGGTCGCCGAACGAGACGCCGCCGATCAGCAGCGCCACGTTCAATTTCTGACCGGCGCCGTATTTGTCGAACTGCTCCTTCACCTGCGCGGCAAGCTCGCGGGTCGGCTCGAGGATCAGGGTGCGGGGCATCCGTGCCCGGGCGCGGCCCTTCTCGAGGAGAGTGAGCATCGGGAGAACGAAGGCAGCGGTCTTGCCGGTGCCGGTCTGGGCAATGCCGAGGACGTCGCGCCGGGCGAGAACGTGCGGGATTGCCTGTTCCTGGATGGGAGTGGGGTTGGTGTAACCGGTTGCCGCAACTGCGGCGAGGACCTTATCGGACAGGCCTAGATTGGAAAAAGACATTGAGCCTCTGGTCGAAACCGCCGTTCGGAATCGAAGGTAAAAGGCTGTCGCGTTCGGCCCCGAAACGGCTCGCTTTTCTATAAAGCTCGGGGGCTCTGACTAACGCTGACGGACGGCAAACCTGACGAATCGCGTTTCGATCCGAGGGCCGCGTTGCCCCGCAACATAGGGGCGAAACCGGTAAAGTCAATCTTGGAACCGGCCGGATAGCCGAAAAAGCTTAACGTTTTCGCCAAAATAACCGTCATTTCCGTCATTTGGCGGTCAAATGAATCACCACCCCCGGACCGGATGGTGAGGCGTCGGCGAGGGCGTCCGTGCCGCTTTTCCCCCTGAATTCGCCGGGCGTCAGGCCCTCGGATGTGCTGAATATCCGGTAGAAGGTCGCGAGGCTGCCGAACCCGCAGGAGAGGGCGATGTCGGCGATCGGCCGCGGCGGCTTCTCGCACAGCAGCCTGCGGCTCTCGCTCAGGCGCTGGGCGGTGACGGTCTGCGAGAAGCTCGCCCCCGTCGTCTCGAACAAGACGTGCACGTAGCGGATCGAGACGCCGAGCATCTCGGCGATCATGCCTGGCGACAGCGCCGGCTTTTCGAGATGGCGCGTGATCAGGCGGCGCGCCAGGCTGAGCCGGCCGACCCGCAGCGCCTGCTGGGCGCGGCGGCTGCCCGGCCGGATCGCGCCGCGCTCGATCAGCGCAAGGTCAGCAACGATCTTGACCAGCGCAGGAATGCACGCGGTATCACCGGCCTCGGTGGCGTCCTTGAAGTCGGCAAGGCAGGCTTCGAGCAACGGCGCCCAGCCGCGGTTGCTTGTCGTTGGCGAGCCGTGGCGGGCAGGCTCGATGGCCGGGATTTCAACGCACGCTGGGCCTGTGGCCAGCGTTTCCGTGCTGTGATCCTCGTGCTTACCGCGCATCGTGCATGACCCCTCGCTCTGCATCAGAGCGCGCGTCGCCGGTAAGGAATTTGGCTGTGTCTGGTCCGGGCGAAGCGCCTGCGCGGTTCTGGCGAAATCGCCGGAAATTATCTTCTCAATGCGCGCAGGCTGATCACTTCGGCTCGAAGAATGCTGGATCGTGCGACGGGCTAGGCCGCCGCCGGACCGAACGGGTGCTCAGGCCACGCGCGCCCGGTAATCGCCCGGCGTCATGGATTCGGACGCATTGAACAGGCGGTAGAACGTCGCGAGGCTCTCGAAGCCGCAGGCAAAGGCGACCTCGGCGATCGTCTGCCCCGACCGCTCGCGGAGCAGGCGGCGGCTTTGCGCGAGGCGAAGCGCGGTGACTGTCTCCGAGAAGGTGTTCCCCGTTTCCTCGAACAGGATGTGCAGGTGACGCACCGAGATGCCGAGCAGGCCGGCGATCAGCGTCGGCGTCAGTGCCGCACTCGACAGATGCCGCCGGATCAGGCGGCGGGCCAGCGACAGATGGGCGCTTCGCAGCGCCTGCTGTGCGAGCCTGCTCTTCGGTCGCATGATGCCGCGCTCGATCAGCGCAATATGGGCGAGCGCCTGCACCAGCGGGGCCGCGTCCGCCGCGCTGGCGTCGTGGCCTTCGACGAGGTCGCGGAAGCAGGATTCCAGTAGTGGCTGCAGCGCGGTCTCATCCTGCACGGGTTTTGGGACCAGTTCGCCGAGCTCGGCGCCGGGCGGGACGATGTTCGTCACCGGGATCTTGATGATGCGCAGGTGGAAGCCGTCATGGTGCAGCGGGACGGTGCGATAAGGCAGGTCCGAATAGCTGGTCGCGAACATGCCGTCGCGCACCGCGAATTCGTCGAGCCGTGCGCCGCCGAACCAGCCGCCACCGCCGAGCTGCTGGTAAATGCACAGGCTGTCGCTGGCCGCCTCAGCGATGTCGCCGGCGCGCCGCTCGACGCGGTAGGGCGAGGCACGCAGCTCGACCAGTCCGGCATCGCCGAGCTGGCGCAGCGAGAACTCGCCGAAGAAGTCGCGGCGGTGCTCGGGTTCGAGTTCAGCGGTGACGCCGAACAATCCCTTGGCGCGGACCTCGCGCCAATAGTCGAAGCGATCCCGGGGATCGACCTGCTCAGTGGACCATGTGTACACGGAAAAGCCCTTGGGACCTGTGGAGAGCTTGCGCGGGAGTGAGGGCCCGAATCTAGCACGCGGGCCGTAAAAAGAAACTTGACCTGGGGCGGACGGGACGCCCCATGGTGGCCGAGACGGTCGCAAAACAGGGCGGTCACGGCGGCGATCCGGCGTCGGCCTTGAACCGGCCAAACGGCTGGTCCGACTATTAGGCGGCGGTCGCACGAGCGGCGCAGGTGTCGTGCAGGCGGGAATTGGGATGAAGAGCTGGCTTTCGAGACTTTCAGCGACCCTGTTGGCGGTCGCCTTCGTCGCATCGGCGGCGCCCGCCCAGGCCGAAAAGCGCGTCGCGCTGGTGATCGGCAACAATGACTACAGGAACGTGCCCAAGCTGCAGAAGGCGGTCAATGACGCCCGCACCATGGGCGACACGCTGAAGCAGCTCGGTTTCAACGTCATGGTGGCCGAGAATCTGAACCGGCAAGCGTTCTCCGAAACGCTGCTCGCCTTCGACCGCGCCGTGGAGCCCGGCGACACCGCGTTCTTCTTCTATGCCGGTCACGGCTTCGAGATCGCCGGCCAGAACTTCCTGCTGCCGACCGACGTACCGGCCGCCACCGAAGGGCAGGAGGAGCTGGTGCGCGACGCTTCCGTGCTCGCCGACCGCATCATCGAGCGGTTGCAGAACAAGAGAGCGCGTACCTCGATCCTGGTGTTCGACGCCTGCCGCAACAATCCGTTCGAGCGCGCCGGCACGCGCGCCGTTGCCGGCGGCGGTGGTCTGGCGCCGATGACGCAGCTGCCGGAAGGCGTGTTCTCGGTGTTTTCGGCGGGGCCGCGCCAGACCGCGCTCGATCGTCTGTCGAACGACGACGCCAATCCCAATTCGGTGTTCACGCGAACCTTCGCCAGGGAGCTGCTGCAGCCCGGCGAAAACCTCGTGCAGGTCGCGCAGCGCACGCGGCGCCTGGTCAGCGAGATGGCCGAGACCGTGAAGCACAAGCAGATCCCGGTCTATTTCGACCAGATGGTCGATGACGTCTTCCTGAACGGGATCGCAAAGGCGCAGGCCGAGGCGGCCAAGCCGTCGGCTCCGCCGCAGCAGGTGGCCGCGCTGCCGCCGGTATCGGTGCCTAAGTTGCCGAAGGAGGACTCCATCAACGCGCCGATCGCGAGCTTCTCGCGGCACAATGGCGGCTGGACCGTCGTGTTCTCGATCGCCGATCCGACGCTCGGCATTTCCTGGCGGATCGGCGATAGCGGCGATTTCCGTGAAACCGGCTTCATGGACACGCTCGATCCGCGCACCCGCAAGCGGATGCCCAATCCATCGATCGAGCTGCCGGCCGACGCGCCGGCGGCCACGATCCAGCTTCGCTATGTCGATACCCAGGGCGAGATGCAGGGGCCTTTCCCGATCAAGTTCGATCCCGATGCCGCGCTGATCCGCGATCAGCGCAAGATCCTCGACATGACCGCGACGAGCTGGCTGTCGTTCCGCGAGTTCAACGGGCTGCTGGTCTATTATACGCACCTGATGTCGTATCGCTGCGCGATCCGCGAGGTGCGGATCGGCATCGACACCGCGGTGCCGGACAAGGTGTTGAAGATGCCGGCCTGCAATTCGCGCGATCCGAGCGCCATCCCGTCCGATGCGCAGCCCTATCTGAAGCTCGCGCCGCAGACCAAGTCGGTTTCGGTGGAGCTGACCTACCGCGACGGCAGCGTGTCGGAAATCAAGACGTTCAGGCGATAGCCTTGCATCCTTGTCGTCCAGTCCGCGTTACAGTGGGAGCGGCGAGGCAACGGCAAGGACGGCATCATGGATGCAGGCAATCCGGCAGGATCGAACAGGCATCAGATGAAGGTGCGCTGCTGCATCGTCGGCGGCGGACCAGCCGGCATGATGCTCGGCTACCTGCTCGGGCGCGCCGGGGTCGATGTCGTGGTGCTGGAGAAGCACGCCGACTTCTTCCGCGACTTCCGGGGCGACACCGTGCATCCGTCGACCCTGCAGGTGATGGACGAGCTCGGTCTGATCGACGGCTTCCTAAAGCTGCCGCACCAGGACATCCAGACGCTCGACGGCATGTTCGGCGGCACTTCGGTGCGGATCGCCGACCTCAGCCGGCTCAGCGTCAAATATCCGTTCATCGCGATGATGCCGCAGTGGGACTTCCTCAATTACCTGCGCGAGAGCGGCAGGCGCTTCCCATCACTGCAGGTGCTGATGAACGCCGAGGTGACCGACCTGATCCGGCGTGGCGACACCGTTGCGGGCGTCCATGTGAACACGCCTGACGGCCGCGTCGAGATCGAGGCGGATCTCACCATCGGCTGCGACGGCCGCCATTCGATCGTGCGCGAGCGCGCCGGCCTCGACGTCGAGGAGATCGGCGCGCCGATGGACGTGCTGTGGTTTCGCGTCGGGCGGCGTCCGGACGAGACCGAGAATTTGTTCGCCCGCGTCGAGCACGGCAAGATGATGGTGACATTCGATCGCGGCGACTATTGGCAATGCGCTTATGTGATCGCCAAGGGACAATACGAGGCCGTGAAGGCGAGGGGGCTGCCGGCGCTGCTCGACGATGTGCTGCGGCTGGCGCCGATCCTCAAGGCCGGCATTGCCGATGTGAAGAGCTTTGACGACGTCAAGCTGCTCACGGTCGCGATCAATCGCCTGAAGCGCTGGACCCGTCCCGGCCTGCTCTGCATCGGCGACGCCGCGCATGCGATGTCGCCGATCGGCGGCGTCGGCGTCAACCTCGCGGTGCAGGACGCGGTCGCGACCGCCAACATCCTGGCGGCAAAGCTCGTGCAAGGTTGTCCGCCGGAGGACGAACTCGACGCCGTGCGCCGTCGCCGTGAATTCCCGGTGCGGGTGACGCAGCGCATGCAGGTGATCGCGCAGGACAACATCATCAGCGCCGCGCTGAAGGGCGGCGATCAGCCGGTGCCGTTCGCGTTGCGGTTGATCACTGCAATGCCCTGGCTGCAAGGCCTGACGGCGCGTCTTGTCGCGGTCGGGGTGCGGCCGGAGCACGTCCATTCGCCGGCCGCGAGCTGACAGGCGTTGCGTGCAGCGAAGGAATTTATCAAGGATAACAGCACCTTAAGAATGTCGTTAGACGTTGCGTGATTGCAACAGACAGACATGATTCGAACCCGGCGCACACGGATTCTGCACGACCGGTTCCCACGATTTGCGTTTGGTAAGGGTCTCTCTGGGAAAGCTCATCCCCATCGGACAATCTGGGGGTGCCACCATGTCTCACGCCAAATTCATTGCCGCGCTGACCGTGACCACGGCGCTCGGCTTCAGTTCTGCGTCGGCGGCCGACCTTGCCGCCCGTCCGTACACCAAGGCGCCGGCCTATGTGGAGACGGTCTACAACTGGTCCGGCTTCTACGTCGGCGGCCATCTCGGCGGCGCATGGACCAACGAGCAGTGGGTCAATAGCGCGAACACGACTGTGTTCGGCGATCTCGCACCTGGCCAGGGCTTTCGGCAGCGCGGCTCGGGCTTCATGGGTGGCGGTCAGATCGGCTACAACTGGCAGGCCAACAACTTCGTGTTCGGCGTCGAAGGCACGATCTCCGCGCTCGACAATTCCGGCCGCGTCACCAACACGGTGTTCGGCCTTAGCCGCGACGATCAATTCAGCTGGCGCTCGAACGCGATGGCGACGATCGTCGGCCGTGCCGGCTACGCGATCCAGAACAATCTGCTGTACTTCAAGGGCGGCTATGCCGGCGTGAATAATCGCCTGTCCGTGGTCGACAACCTGCCGCCGGCGACCGGCTCGGGCAGCCAGACCCACTGGGCCAGCGGCTGGACGGTCGGCGCCGGCTGGGAATATGGTATCACCCGCAACTGGACCATCGGCGTCGAATACAATTACGCGGCGTTCGAGCGCCAGACCTATCAGCTCGCCGGCACCGCGGCGGGCACCTACACGTTCGACGCCAAGCCGCGCGACATCCAGTGGGCGGTGGTCCGCATGAACTACAAGTTCGACGCGCCGACCATCGCGCGCTACTGAATCTACACTGAGGCGAACAGGATGCAGGAGCCCCGGCCGGCGCCGGGGCTCTTGTGTTTCATGGATGCTGTGGTTCAGGCCATCACTGAATAGCCGCCGTCGACCGGGATCGCGGTGCCGGTGACGAAGTCCGAGGCCGGCGAGGCCAGGAACACGGCGATGCCTGCGAAGTCGTCGATCACACCCCAGCGTGCCGCCGGCGTACGTGCGAGCACGCGCTCGTGCAGCCCGGCGACCTGCTGACGCGCGCCCTTGGTCAAATCGGTGTCGATCCAGCCGGGAAGGATGGCGTTGACCTGAATGTTGTCGGGCGCCCAGGCGTTGGCGCAGGCGCGGGTGTACTGCACGATGCCGCCCTTGCTCGCGGCATACGCCGCCGCGAAGCTCGCACCGAAGATCGACATCATCGAGCCGATATTGATGATCTTGCCGTGGCCCGACGCCTTGAGCGCCGGATAGGCCGCCTTCGAGCACAGGAAGGCGCTGGTGAGGTTGGTGTCGATCACGCGGCTCCACTCGTCGAGCTCGAGCTCGTGCGGGGCTTTGCGGATGCTCATGCCGGCGTTGTTGACGAGGATGTCGATCCGGCCGAGCTCACCTGTGACCCGCTCGACCATCGCCGCGACCGCGGCCTTGTCGGTCACGTCGGTAGCCACCGCGATCGCCTTGACGCCGCGCTTGCCGAGATCCTCGACGGCCGCCTTCGACTTCGCCTGGTTGCGGCCGACCACGGCAACCGCCGCGCCGGCGTCCGCCAGGCCGCGCGCCATGCCAAGCCCGATGCCGCCATTGCCGCCGGTGACGATCGCAACCCGGCCCGAGAGATCAAACTGTCCGTTTTTCATTGTTGTTGTCCGCTGTGGTTTGAATCTGGTCGCGAGAGTGCCCGATCGCCACAGCGCTGACCAGATCAGGCGCGGCCGGTCGGCCCTGCATCAGGAGGCGCGCGAGATCGGTCTCGAAGGTGTTCAGGCAACAAAAAAGCCCCGGACAACGCCGGGGCTTTTCGTCTGCTCAATCAGCAGGGATCAGTATTCAGCTCAGTACTTGGCAACAACCGGACCGGTCCAGTTGAAGCGGTAGACCAGCGAGGTGCTGATGGTCTGGACGAACGGCTTGAAGGTGATGTCGCGGCCGTTCGAGATGTTGGTGACGTCGGCGAGTTCCGAGATGTTCCTGTTGTCGTAGTAGGCAGCGCGGTACTCGGTCTTCATGAACCAGCCCGGCGCGGTGATGCCGAAGATGTTCAGGTTGTTCTCGACGCCGCCGCCGACGAACCAGCCGCTGCGGTCGAAGCCGTTGGTGTGCAGGCCGGACGGGAGGGCGGTCGCGGTGTTGAACAGCGTGGTGCCCTTCCAGTGCGAGCTGGAGTAACCGGCGTTGACGTAGGACAGAACGTTCGGAGCGATCAGGTAGCCCAGGCGCGCACCGGCAGCCCAGCTGTAGTCGTTCTTGATGTTGCCGGCGAGGAACGGACCCTGATCCTGGATCGTGCCCTTCAGGCTGCCGAACTGGCCGTCAGCGAACACGCCGATGACCCAGCTGTTGGCGGTCTGCCAGTCGTAACCGGCACCGACGGTGCCGAACCAGCCATCGCCGCCCTGGCGCTGATTGAAGCCGAGGATCGGCGCGCCCGTGACGGTCGACTGGACACCGGTGTCAGCGTCCCAGACGCCGCCGCCGCCGCCGCCGAAGATGTAGAAGCCGGTCCAGCTCGGCGCCACCGCGATCGGGGCCGGAGCCTTGGTGTAGGGGCGGGCGGCCAAGTCGGCAGCCGACGCGGAACCCGTCATCGCAGCAACCGCGGTCAGAGCGAGCAAAATCTTCTTCATATCCAAATCCTCGACTTTAGCGTTCGATCG
The DNA here is from genome assembly GCF_015291625.1 of Bradyrhizobium sp. CCBAU 53421. Taxonomy (NCBI): domain Bacteria; kingdom Pseudomonadati; phylum Pseudomonadota; class Alphaproteobacteria; order Hyphomicrobiales; family Nitrobacteraceae; genus Bradyrhizobium; species Bradyrhizobium sp. CCBAU 53421. Next base: position 5,304,820 of record NZ_CP030047.1, on the reverse strand, counting down.
GGTCGCTGACGGGGCGCGGTGGGACCGATTCCCGAAACTCATGTTCGGGACTATACGTGGTTCCGCCGGAAATGCTGTTGCGGGTGAGACACAACCGCCCGAAAACGAAACCGCAGGCACTCTCCGAGAAGGCGAATGAAAACGGCCGCCCCGATTTGGAGGCGGCCGGAAAGTCATTTCAAATCAGCCGGTTGGACGCTAGACGTCGAGCAGGTCGTCGCTGGCGAACTCGGCCTTGTCGGAGATGAAGGCGAAACGTGCCTCCGCCTTGGTGCCCATCAGCCGCTCGACCGAGTCGGCGGTGCCCTCCCGATCGTCGGCAAGCAGCACCACGCGCAGCAGCGTGCGCTTGGCCGGATCCATCGTGGTCTCCTTCAGCTGCGCCGGCATCATTTCACCGAGGCCTTTGAAGCGATTCACCTCGACCTTGGCGTTGGCGTTGAACTCGCTCTTGAGCAGCTCTTCCTTGTGCGCGTCGTCGCGGGCGTAGACCGACTTGGTGCCGTGCTTCAATTTGTAGAGCGGCGGCACCGCCAGATAGAGATGCCCCTCGTCGATCAGCCGCGGCATCTGCCGGTAGAAGAAGGTGATCAGGAGCGAGGCGATGTGCGCGCCGTCGACGTCGGCGTCGGTCATGATGATGATGCGCTGATAGCGCAGATCCTCTTCGCGGTAATGGGCGAGCGTGCCGCAGCCGATCGCCTGCACGAGATCAGAGAGCTGCGCGTTGGCGGTCAGCTTGTCCTTGCCGGCAGAGGCGACGTTGAGGATCTTGCCGCGCAGCGGCAGCACGGCCTGCGTCTTGCGGTCGCGCGCCTGCTTGGCGCTGCCGCCGGCCGAGTCACCTTCGACGATGAAGAGTTCGGAGCCTTCGGTGCCGGCATCGGAGCAATCCGCGAGCTTGCCGGGAAGCCGCAGCTTCTTGCCGGCGGTCTTGCGCGCGGTTTCCTTTTCCTGGCGGCGGCGCAGCCGCTCCTCGGCGCGATCGATCACGAAATCGAGCAGCCGGTTGGCCTGGTTCGGATTGCCCGACAGCCAATGGTCGAACGGATCCTTCATCGCCTGTTCGACGATGCGCTGCGCTTCGGCGGTGGCGAGGCGGTCCTTGGTTTGACCCTGGAATTCAGGCTCGCGCACGAACACCGAGAGCATCACGGCCGCGCCCACCATCACGTCTTCCGATGTGATCGAGGCCGCGCGCTTGCCCTGACCGGCGCGCTCGGCGTGGTCCTTCAAGCCGCGCAGCAGCGCGCTGCGCAGGCCGGATTCATGCGTGCCGCCGTCAGGCGTCGGCACCGTGTTGGTGTAGGACGACAGGAAGCCGTCGGCATCGGCCGTCCAGGCCACCGCCCATTCGCAGGCGCCGTGCGCGCCGCTGCGGCCGGACTTGCCGGAGAAGATATCCTGATGCACCAGCGTGTCGGCGTGGATCGCGGCGGCGAGATAATCCTTCAGGCCGCCGGGGAAGTGAAACTTGGCTTCCGCCGGGACGTCTTCGACGCCCTTCAACAGCTCCTGATCGCAGTGCCAGCGAATCTCGACGCCGCCGAACAGATAGGCCTTCGAGCGCGTCATCTTGAACAGGCGTTGCGGCTTGAACGCCGCCTTGGCGCCGAAGATGTCGGTGTCCGGCTTGAAGCGGATGCGCGTTCCGCGGCGGTTGTTGACCTTGCCGAGGTCTTCGAGCTTGCCCTTGGGATGGCCGCGCTCGAAGGTCATGCGATGCAACTGCCCACTGCGCGCGACCTCGACCTCGAGTCGCGAGGAGAGGGCGTTGACCACGGACACGCCGACGCCGTGCAGACCGCCTGAGGTCTCGTAGACCTTGGAGTCGAACTTGCCGCCCGAATGCAGCGTGCACATGATGACTTCGAGCGCCGACTTCTTCGGGAATTTCGGATGCGGATCGACCGGAATGCCGCGGCCATTGTCGGTCACCGTCAGGAAGCCGTCGGCGGTCAACTCGACGTCGATGAAGGTGGCGTGGCCGGCCAGCGCCTCGTCCATGCAGTTGTCGATCACCTCGGCGAACAGATGGTGCAGCGCCTTCTCGTCGGTGCCGCCGATATACATGCCGGGCCGCCGGCGGACCGGTTCCAGCCCTTCCAGTACCTCGATATCAGCCGCCGTATAGCCGGCTTCGGCGCCTCCCGCGGGCCGCGAAGCAGCCTTCGCCGGGGCGCGTCCCTTCGGCTCCGGGGCTCCAAACAGATCGTCAGCAGATTTACTTTTGGCGTTTGATTTCAGCGGCTTGGACATGGTTCTTCAAGTGGTGCGCCGGTCATGGCGCAGCGAATCGGTTGCTCTGACTATGCCACGGATGGGCTGCCAAATGGGGGCGGCCGCGCCGTCAGGGCCCGGTCGCCTGTGTACATAGGCGCCTTGCGATTACGCCCGCGAGGTGCGGAATACAACGACCGTGAACAGGGCCATGGCGGCGACCACCATCAGCGACCCCACGATCGGCGCCGCCTCGAACGAGGGGCCCTTCAGCAGAACGGCGGCCACTCCGGCCGGAAACAGGATGCCGCCGACGATATGCAGCCAGCCCTGGATCCTGGCGAGCAGCATGGTTCCCGCCGCCGGCACCAGCCGGTAGTACAGGCCGAACAGGAACAGCAGCACGCCGCCGACGAGATTGAGATGCGCGTGCGCCGGCCCCAACGTGAAGTCGTGCTGGATACCCATGGCGATGCCCGCGAGCATTCCGAACAACAAGACGAGAACGCCGACGCACATCATCAGTGACCCGATCATCAAGTGATTCCTTTTTCTTATGAGGGAGATGCCAGCCAGCCTGGACCGCAGGGCCTTACCGGAAATCACGATCGATCCCCGCCTTTGTGACTTGATGTCACGCAATGGGCTGGCTTACCTGTTCTTAGGCTGCATGCGGCTAGAAAGGTTCATTCGAGGTTCAACGGAGCGGAAGGCACTCGACGAGATGGAAGACTTTGCGCGGGCCCTGGCCGAATTCGTGCGCCACCACCAGGCCTGGGCCGCTCCGATCGTCATGTTGCTGGCGTTCGCTGAATCACTCGCCTTCATTTCATTGCTGGTGCCCGCCTGGGGCGCGCTGGTTGCGATCGGCGCGCTGATCGGCGTCAGCGGGATCAACTTCTGGCCGATCTGGATCGCGGGCGGCATCGGCGCCGCGCTCGGCGACTGGGTCTCCTATTGGTTCGGCTATCGCTACAAGGAGCAGGTCGCGCAGATGTGGCCGCTGTCGCGTTATCCCGAAATCCTGCCGCGCGGCGAGGCCTTCGTGAAGACCTGGGGCGTGCCCAGCATCTTCATCGGCCGCTTCTTCGGTCCGCTGCGTGCCTCGGTGCCGCTTGCGGCCGGCATTTTCGAAATGTCGTACTGGCAATTCCAGATCGCCAATTTCGTTTCAGCCCTGGTCTGGTCGGCGGCGCTGCTGTTGTTCGGCGACGTCATCGGCCAGGTCGTCGAGTGGATGTGGCGGGTGGTGTAACGACGTCAGGAATATCGCTGCGGTGCAGGGGTTAGGCGGAAGAACAATTGCTTGCGCGGCCGTCGTCGCGCGACTGTAAGAAAGCTGATCGAAGCTCACTGCGGCAGACGCGGCTCCGCCGGGCGCATCATTCACTGGGAGGACATCAGATGGATTTGACACGACGTCACGCTCTCGCCGGCGCGGCCGGCCTCGCCGCCGCACCGTTATTGCCTGCCGTTCCCGTGGCCGCCGCAGCGCCCGCAGCCGACAAGCAGGCGCCGAGCTTCTATCGCTACAAGGTCGGCGACATCCTCGTCACCGTGGTGTCCGACGGCAAGAACGTCTTCAAGCTGGAAGACTCGTTCATCCCGAATGCGAAGCGCGACGAGGTGAACGCTGCGCTGGAGAAGGCGTTCATGCCGCGCGACATGGTGTCGATCTGGTTCGCGCCCCTGGTGCTCAACACCGGCGGCAAGCTGGTCGTGATCGACACCGGCAATGGTGCGCTGGCGAAGGCCAGCACGAAGGGGGCCAATGGTCTGTTCGCCGACAATTTCGTCGCGGCCGGCTTCGATCCCAAGAATGTCGACATGGTCGTGATCTCGCACTTTCACGGCGACCACGTGAACGGCCTGCTGACGGCCGAGGGCACGCCGGCTTTCCCGAATGCCGAGGTGCTGGTGCCGGCGACCGAATGGAAGTTCTGGATGGACGACGGCGAGATGAGCCGGGCGCCGGCCGGGCGCATGGCGGGCCTGTTCAAGAACAACCGCAACATCTTCGAGGCGGGCCTGAAGAAGAAGGTCACGCCCTACGAATGGGGCAAGGAGATCGCGCCGGGCCTGACCTCGGTCGAGACCGTCGGCCACACGCCGGGCCATACCTCCTACGTGCTGGCGTCGGGCTCGGACAAGGTCTTCATCCAGTCGGACGTCACCAACAATCCGAACCTGTTCGCGGCCAATCCCGGCTGGCATGCGTTCTTCGATCAGGACGGCGACGTCGCGGAGAAGACCCGCCGCCGCATCTACGACATGGTGGTTGCCGAGCGGCTCCAGGTGCAGGGCTTCCACTATCCGTTCCCGGGCCTCGGCAACGTGGTCAAGGACGGCAGCGGCTACCGCGTCGTGCCGGCGCCGTGGAATCCGGTCATGTGAGCCGTTATTCCGGGTTCGATGCTTCGCATCGCCCCGGAATGACAAGCAACATCTTGACGCAAAACCGGCGCGGCCTTATAGCCGCGCCCATGATCAACGCCGCGACCATCATCATCGCCCGCCGCCGCCGCATTCTCGCGGTATGGGCGGTCGCTCGCGTTTAGACCATCGCCTCTGCCGCCGGACCCGATCCCGCGGCGCTCTCCTGAAAAAAGACACGCGGTTCGATCTGGCGGCTCCTTCGTCATGCAGGAGTTTTCGACCATGTATACGCCACCGCCTTTCAAGCCCGACCGCGCCGCAAGCCTTGCGTTCGTGGAAGCGCGCGGTTTCGGTCTTGCCTGTGCGTGGGACGGTGCCAAGCCGATTGCTTCCGCGCTGCCGTTCTATCTGACCTATACGGCTGACGGTACGCCGCGGGCGTTGTTTCATGCCGCCCGTCACAATCCGCTGATAAAGCTGGCGGGTGGCACGTCCTGGCTGCTGGCCGTCAACGGCGCCGACGCCTATGTTTCGCCGGACTGGTACGTGTCACCCGATCAGGTGCCGACCTGGCTCTATCAGGCGGTGCATCTGACCGGGCCGGTGCGGAGGTTGTCGGATGAGGAGCTTGCCGTTCAGATCGACGCACTGAGCGCCAAGTTCGAGGACCGGCTGCTGCCGAAAAAGCCGTGGGTGTCGGGCAAGATGACCGCCGCGCGGCTGGAAGCAATGAAGAAGGCCATCGTGGGTCTCGAGATGATGGTGGAAGAGGTGGAGGGCAGCTTCAAGCTGAACCAGCACAAGTCTGAAACCGATTTCGCGGCGGTCGGCAACACGCTCGCATTGCAGGCCGAAGCTGGTGCCCGGGACATCGCGGCTTTGATGCGCGAGGTGCGCCCGCAGGCTTTCGCGATGACACAGACCGAGATGACTGCGCTTCCGAGGAGCGAGTAATGACGAAGAAGAAAATCGGAATCTTGGGCGCGTCCGGCTACACCGGCGCCGACGCGGTGCGCCTGTTGGCGCGGCACCCGAACGCCGAAATCACCGCACTTACCGCCAACACCCATGCCGGGAAGGCGATGAGCGAGGTGTTTCCTCACTTCTTCATGCTCGACCTGCCAAAACTCGTGGAATGGGAAAAGGTCGACTGGACGCGGCTCGATGCCGTGTTCTGCGGACTGCCGCACGGGACGACGCAAGAGATCATCGCCGCGGTGCTGAAAGCCAATCCCGGAATCAAGATCCTCGATATGTCCGCGGATTTCCGGCTGCGCAACAAGGACAGCTACGCGCAATGGTACGGCCATGAGCACCGGGCGCTCGAATTGCAGGACGAGGCCGTCTATGGGCTGACCGAACTCTACCGCGAGAAGGTCATGGCCGCGCGGCTGGTGGCCTGTCCCGGCTGCTATCCGACGGCGGTGCTGCTGGCGCTTGTTCCGCTGGCGAGGGCAAAGCTGATTGACGTCGACGACATCATCATCGACGCAAAGTCGGGCGTCACCGGCGCCGGACGCGGACTGAAGCAGAACACGCTGTTCAGCGAGGCCGGCGAAGGGTTGTCGCCCTATGCGATCGGAAGCCATCGACACTCGGCGGAGATCGAGCAGGAGATCGGCGCGGCCGCTGGCTCGGCTGTGACGGTGAACTTCACCCCGCATCTCATTCCGATGGCGCGGGGTGAGTTCTGCACATCCTATGTCAAGCTCAACGGGGCGACGCCGGACGATTTGCGCGCCGAGCTGGAAAGGGCCTACGCCAAGGAGCCGTTCGTACATGTGACGAAGAAGGGTGTGCTGCCACAGACGCAGAACGTGCGTGGTTCGAATTACGTTCAGATCGGCGTCGTCGCCGACCGGATCAAGAACCGCGCCATCGTGCTCTCGACGCTCGATAATCTTGTGAAGGGTTCGGCCGGACAGGCGATCCAGAACATGAACCTGATGTTCGGCTTGCCCGAGACCACCGGGCTGGAGCAGATCGCGCTGTTTCCATGAGCAGGGGTTGTTGTCGTGGGCGAGGGTGCGCTCAATCTAAGGGTAGCTGCCCGTCCCCGTTGGCGGCGCCGGCGCGGCCAGATGTGTTAAACGAAACGAACGAGCTCGAAAGGACCATGCCATGACCGTCACCGACACCAACCAGCCGAAAACCAGGAGCGGTGCGACCAAGGCCACCGTGTTCGTCGATGGCGGCTCGGGCACCACCGGCCTCGGCATCCAGGAGCGGCTGCATTCCATCGGCGACGTCGCGGTGAAGCACATCGCCGAGGACAAGCGGAAGGACGCCGGCGCCAAGCGCGCGCTGATGGAGGAGGTGGATCTCGTGATCCTCTGCCTGCCGGACGATGCCGCCAAGGAGACCGTCGCGCTGATCGACACGATGGGCAATTCGGCGCCGAAGGTGCTTGATGCGTCGACGGCGTATCGGGTCGCGCCCGACTGGGCCTATGGCTTCGCCGAGCTTGCGCCCGACCAGGCCGACAAGATCCGCAACGCGAAGAAGGTCTCCAATCCGGGCTGCTATCCGACCGGCGCGATCGCGCTGCTGCGGCCGCTCGTCGACGGCGGCCTGCTCCCGGCCGACTATCCCGTCACCATCAACGCGGTGAGCGGCTATTCGGGCGGCGGCAAGTCGATGATCGCAAGCTTCGAGGACGGCTCGGCGCCGGCATTCCATCTCTATGGGCTCGGCTTCGAGCACAAGCACGTACCGGAGATGCAGCTCTACTCGCATCTCACGCGGCGCCCGCTCTTCATCCCGTCGGTCGGCAACTACCGACAGGGCATGCTGGTCTCGGTGCCGCTGCAGCTCGACGCGCTGCCGGGCAAGCCGACCGGCGCTGATTTGCAGGCCGTGCTGGCGAAGTGGTACGCCGGCAGCAAATATGTCTCGGCGATGCCGCTGCAGAACGAGGCCAGCAAGGGCGGCAAGATCGAGCCGGAAGCGCTCAACGAGACCAACCAGCTCGAGCTCTATGTGTTCGCGAGCGACAAGCACCGCCAGGCGGTGCTGGTCGCCCGGCTCGACAATCTGGGCAAGGGCGCCTCGGGTGCCGCGGTCCAGAACATGCGGCTGATGCTCGGGCTTTCCGACAGCTGACGGCAGGGCATCGTGGACGACGCCACGCTGCAATTCTACCGGCGCAATGCCGAGGCCTATGCCGGGTGGGCGAAAGCACCGTCCACCCGGCTGATCGGTTTTCTCAAACTGCTGCCGCCGGGCGGCGCGATCCTCGAACTCGGCTGCGGCGCCGGCAATCATGCCGCCGTTATGCTCGCTCAAGGCTTCGTGCTGCGCGCCACCGACGGTTCACCCGAGATGGCTGACGTCGCCGCGCGCCGCATCAACCATCCCGTCGAGGCGATGCTGTTCGATGAACTCGAGGATCGTGCGGCCTATGACGGTGTCTGGGCCAGCGCCTGCCTGCTGCACGTGCCGCGCATCGAATTGGCCGGCATTCTCGGCCGTATCCATCGTGCGCTGAAGCCCGGCGGCATCTTCTACGCGAGCTACAAGGTTGGCCATGGCGACGGCCGCGACAGCATCGGCCGCTACTACAATTATCCCGCGGCAGACTGGCTGGCGGCGACCTACGCCGCGTCGGGGGCCTGGACGCAGGTCTCGTCCGACACCAGCGAGATCAAGAGCTTCGACGAGGCGCCCGCGACGATGCTGCACATCGTGGTGCGGAAGCGCGAGGAATAGCGCCGGCACGATGGCCGGCGCCAATTGTCGCTCAGACGATCTTGAAGACCGCGAGCGCCAGCACCGCCTGGGCGATGAAACCGACCGTGAAGGCCAGGGTGCGGAACACCGGCAGGCCGAGCGTGTAGACGATCAGATGCGCGACGCGGGCCCAGAAATAGACGGCGCAGGCGAGCACCGTCCATTTGGTGGAATAGTCGGCTGCGTTGAGGATCAGGACCAGCGGCGCGAAGATCACGAGATTCTCGACCGCGTTGTCATGGGCGAACATCAGCCGGTTGGCCCATTCGGCGTGCGGCTTGTCGCCACGCGAGGGATTGCCCATCGCGCCGGAGAGGCCGCGCACCTGGCAGCGGTTGATGATGTAGGGGATCCAGAGCAGCCCGGTCAGGATCACCGTCAGCGACAGCCAGAACAGTTCGCGCGTCATCGTCTCCCCCTCACGTGAATTCGATTCCCGACCGTCGGGACGATCTGCTTATAGCTGAGCGGGAGACTTGGCGCTACGCGAAGACTTGGCGCTACGCGCGGACGCGGACATAGCTGCCCGGAGCGTCCTCGAGCACCGACGCTCCGTTCGAGCCCACGATGCGCGCCGGGACCGTCTCCGGATCATGGCTCTCCAGCCAACCGCGCCAGTCGGGCCACCACGATCCCTTGTGCTCCTCGGCGCCCTTCAGCCAATCAGCGAGCTTGATGTCCTTGATGTTGTCGTTGGTCCAGTACTGATACTTCTTCGAGGCGGGCGGATTGACCACGCCGGCGATATGGCCGGAGCCGGACAGCACATACTTCACCGGGCCGCCGAAGAACTGCGAGCCGTAGAGCACCGATTCCGCCGGCGCGATGTGATCCTCGCGTGCCGCGAGGTTGTAGACCGGCACCTTCACCTTCGACAGATCGAGCAGCGTGTTGTCGAGCACCATCGTGCCGGTCGACAGCCGGTTCTCCAGATAGCAGTTGCGCAGATAGTAGGAATGGTTCGACGACGGCATCCGCGTCGCGTCCGAATTCCAGTGCAGCAGGTCGAACGAGGAGGGCGGCTGGCCCTTCAGATAATTGTTCACGACGTACGACCAGATCAGGTCGTTGGAGCGCAGCATGTTGAAGGCCATCGCCATCTTGCTGCCTTCGAGCACGCCGGATTCCTGCATGTCGCGTTCCAGCGCCGAGATCTGGTCCTCGTCGACGAACACCAGCAGGTCGCCGGCGTGGGTGAAGTCGACCTGCGCGGCAAAGAACGTCGCCGACGTCACGCGCTGGCGGCGCTTCTCGGCAAGATAGGCGAGCGTCGAGGCGAGCAGGGTGCCGCCGACGCAGTAGCCGGCGGTGTGCACCTTCAACTCGCCGGTGACTTTCTCGATCACGTCCATCGCCGTGAGCGGGCCTTCGGTCATGTAGTCGGCCCAGGTCTTCTTGCCGAGCTCCTTGTCCGGATTGACCCAGGAGATCACGAACACCGTAATGCCCTGGTCGACGCACCATTTGACGTAGGATTTCTCGGGGCGCAGATCGAGGATGTAGAACTTGTTGATCCATGGCGGCACGATCAGGAGCGGCGTGCGCAGCACGTTCTCCGTCGCCGGCGAATACTGGATCAGCTGCATCAGCTCGTTCTGGAAGATCACCTTGCCCGGCGTCGTCGCCATGTTGACGCCGACCTCGAGGTTGCTCGAATCGGACTGGCGGATCCGCAAGGAGCCGTGGCCGGCCTCGATGTCCTCGGCCAGCATCTTCATGCCGCGGACCAGATTGTCGCCATTGGTCTCGACCGTGGCGCGCAGCACTTCCGGATTGGTCAGCACGAAATTCGACGGCGCAAGCGCGTTGGTGATCTGCTGGACGTAGAATTCGGCCTTCTTGCGGGTGTGCGGATCGATTCCGTCGGCGTCGTGGACCAGCTGCTGCGCCCATTTCGCGGTCAGCAGATAGAGCTGGAGGATGAAGTCGAAGAACTGATTCGACTTCCACTCCGGATCCTGGAAGCGCTTGTCGCGCGGGGCCGGCACGATCGCGGGCTTGGCATCGGCTTCGCCGGCCATGCGGCGCACGGCCGATCCCCAGAGGTCGAGGTAATCCTTGCCGAGCTGCATCTGCAGCGAGGAGGCGCGTTCCTTGTCGGCCAGCCAGTATTCGGCGATCACGCTGAAGGTCTTGATGACCTCACCGAGCTCGTTCGGCGGCTTGTCGCGGACTTCCCCGGTCTGGCGCGGCTTCAGATAGGCGGCCAGCGCCTGGCCGCTGCTCTCCATCGCCCGCGCGATATTCATGGCGAAGGCTTCGGCGTTGAATTTCGGGGTGGCTTGGGTGTCGGTACTGACGTTGCTCATCGGAAGGACAATATCGCGTCGTTTGGAGGGCGTCATCGCGCGGTGCGGCAACGAGAATCAGGCAAAATTCGCCGTTTCGCTCTGTTGCGGTGCGACAAAAAATCTTTGTTCCGTCATATTGAAGCCTCAGGGGTCGCTTTTGCTGTTCACGCTTTAAGCGTTTCGGGCGACAATGGTTTGAAACGACTAAAGCCAGGATTAATTGCAGCGGGGACGCTGCAAGGCTCGTACCAGTGCGACCCGTGTCGGCAACGTGCGACGTGCGCGCTAGCTTGTTGGGGACAATTCGGCGCATGCCGATCGATCGAATGAACAGGGGGCTCGCAGCCGCAGCGCTGCTCGCGTCGATGCTGGCGCTGAGCGGGTGCTCGAGCACGATCGCCGATATGGCCATGCCGGCCGATGCGCCGGCGCGGCAAAAGGATGCAAACGGCTATCTCCCGGTCCACGATCTCCCGCCCGACCGCGCCGATCCGACCATCAAGCCCGCGGACCAGGCCAAGATCGAGCAGGAGCTGATTGCCGCCCGTGAACGCCAGACCCAAGCCCAGGCGCAGGCGTCGGCCGCAGCCCAAAGCGGCAAGTGAGCGCGCGGGACAGGCCGATCAGCGCTGGCGCCGCCCGGCGTCCGTGCTAAAAGAAACCCAATTCAACCGCAGATCCGGCCGCAGCCCCCCGATCGTGCGCCTGAATTCGCTCTAAGTCATTGATTCAGTGCGATTTCTGTAAGAGGCCGAGCCGGCTTCCGCATCTCAACCAAGGGGGTCGATTCTGGCATCGCGGTTGTCGGAGCAAGGGTCCCATGGAAGATTTTTACCGCATTCGTCGTCTGCCGCCTTACGTCTTTGAAAAGGTCAACCAGGCCAAGGCGGCCGCGCGCAATGCCGGGGCCGACATCATCGACATGGGGATGGGCAATCCGGACCTGCCGACCCCGCCGCATGTGATCGAGAAGCTCAAGGAGACGCTGGGCAAGCCGCGGACCGACCGCTACTCGGCCTCCCGAGGCATCAACGGCCTGCGCAAGGCCCAGGCCGCCTATTATGGGCGCCGCTTCGGGGTCAAGCTGAACCCCGATACCCAGGTCGTTGCGACGCTCGGCTCGAAGGAAGGATTCGCCAACGTCGCGCAGGCGATCACCGCGCCCGGCGACGTCGTGCTGTGCCCGAATCCGAGCTATCCGATCCATGCGTTCGGCTTCCTGATGGCGGGCGGGGTGATCCGCTCGGTGCCCTCGGAGCCGACGCCGCAATTCTTCGAGGCGGTCGAGCGGGCCATCATCCACTCGATCCCGAAGCCGATCGCGCTGATCGTCTGCTATCCGTCGAACCCGACCGCCTATGTCGCGGACCTCGATTTCTACAAGGATCTGGTCGCGTTCGCGAAGAAGCACGACATCTTCATCCTGTCCGATCTGGCCTACGCCGAAGTCTATTTCGACGAGGACAAGCCGCCGCCGTCGGTGCTGCAGGTGCCCGGTGCGCTCGACGTCACCGTCGAATTCACCTCGATGTCGAAGACGTTCTCGATGGCCGGCTGGCGCATGGGCTTTGCGGTCGGCAATGAGCGCATCATCGCGGCACTAGCGCGGGTCAAATCCTATCTCGATTACGGCGCCTTCACGCCGGTGCAGGTGGCGGCGACCGCCGCGCTGAACGGTCCGGACGACTGCATCCGCGAGATGCGCGACACCTACCGCAAGCGCCGCGACGCGCTGGTCGAGTCATTTGGCCGCGCCGGCTGGGACATTCCGCCGCCGCAGGCCTCGATGTTCGCCTGGGCGCCGCTGCCCAAGGCGTTCGAGGCGGTCGGCAGCATGCAGTTCGCGACGCTGATGGTGGAGAAATCCGGCGTCGTGGTGTCGCCAGGCGTGGCGTTCGGCGAGCATGGCGAGGGCTATGTCCGCATCGCGATGGTGGAGAACGAGCAGCGCATCCGGCAGGCCGCGCGCGGCGTGCGCCGCTTCCTTGAAAGCGGCATCGAAACGTTGCACAACGTCGTTCCTCTCGCCAACCGACGCTAATCCTTCCAGGTTGCTTTATCTCATGGTTGCACCCCTGAACGTGGGCATAGCGGGGCTCGGCACCGTCGGTGCCGATGTCGTCCGCCTCATCGAAACGCAAGGACGGACGCTGGCCGAGCGCAGCGGCCGGCCGGTTCGCGTCGTCGCCGTCACGGCGCGCTCGAAAGCCAAGAAGCGCGGCCTCGACCTGCGCGGCGTCGCCTGGGCGAAAAGCCCCGAGGCGCTCGCCGAAGATCCTAATATCGACTGCTTCGTCGAACTGATGGGCGGCGCCGGCGATCCCGCGCTCACTGCGATCGAGACCGCGCTGAAGGCCGGCAAGTCGGTCGTGACCGCCAACAAGGCGCTGATCGCCAAGCACGGCCTGCGACTTGCCGCAGCCGCCGAGAAGCACGGCGGCGCGCTGAACTTCGAGGCGGCGGTCGGTGCGGCGATCCCGGTCATCAAGACGCTGCGCGAGGGCCTCGCCGGCACCACCGTCAACCGCGTCTACGGCATCCTCAACGGCACCTGCAACTACATCCTGACCCGGATGGAGCAGGAGGGCCTGTCATTCGAGGAATGCCTGAAGGACGCCCAGCGTCTCGGCTATGCCGAAGCCAACCCGTCATTCGACGTCGATGGTCACGACACCGCGCAGAAGCTTGCGATCCTGGCGAGCCTCGCCTTCGGAACCAAGGTCGCGGAAAGCGCGGTCTATGTCGAAGGCATCTCCTCGATCACGCCGGAAGACCTCAAGGCGGCATCGGAACTCGGCTACCGCGTCAAGCTGCTCGGGGTTGCCGTGCGCACGGCAAAGGGCATTGAGCAGCGCGTGCACCCGACCATGGTGCCGAAATCATCCTCGATCGCGCAGGTGATGGGCGTGACCAATGCGGTCGCGATCGACGGCGAGGGGATTCCGCCGATCACGCTGGTGGGTCCGGGCGCCGGCGGCGGCGCGACCGCCTCCGCCGTGGTCGCCGACATCGCCGATGTCGCCCGCGGCATCCGTGCCAAGCCGTTCGGGCGCCCGGTGGAGCGGTTGCGCGACACCTCCAAGGCGCCGATGGAACGCCATGAGGGTGGCTACTATATCCGCCTGATGGCGCGCGATCTTGCAGGCACTGCCGCAACAATCGCCACGAGGCTGGCGGAACAGAAGATATCTCTGGAATCCATCGTGCAACGGCACCCCGATGGCGTCGATGTGAACGGTGCGGCCAAAAAACCTTCACCGGTCCCGGTCATTCTGATTACCTATGCGACCAGCGAGGATGCCGTGCATCGTGCGCTGGCCGCAGTGCAGCGCGATAAGGTCATCAGCGGCCGGCCGCAGGTGATCCGGATCGAGAAAAACTAGCGCATGGCCTGAACGGGTCGAGCGTGAGACGATTGATGCGGGCAGGCTGGCCTGTCCCCGAGGCTTAAGGAGTACGCCGATGTCGACCCATATTTCCGTTCCGCCGCAGATGCTGCTCGAGCGCATCCTGACGCTCGAAATCGTGCGCGTGACGGAGCGCGCGGCGGTGTCGGCCGCGCGGCTGCGCGGCCACGGCCAGGAGAAGGCCGCCGACAAGGCTGCGGTCGACGCGATGCGGCGCGAGCTCAACAAGCTGCCGATCGAAGGCACGGTCGTGATCGGCGAGGGCGAGCGCGACGAGGCGCCGATGCTGTTCATCGGCGAGAAGGTTGGCCTCAACGCCGGCCCGAAGGTCGACATCGCGGTCGACCCGCTCGAAGGCACCACGCTGTGCGCCAAGAACATGCCGGGCTCGATCGCCACCATGGCAATGGCCGACGGCGGCACGCTGCTGCACGCGCCCGACGTCTACATGCAGAAGATCGCGATCGGCCCGGGCTACGCCAAGAACGTGATCGAGCTCGACGCGCCGCCGGCCGACAACGTCCGCCGGCTCGCCAAGGCGAAGGGTGTTGATCCCACCGCCATCAACGTGCTGGTGCTCGACCGTCCGCGCCATGCCGACATCATCAACAGCGTGCGCTCGACCGGCGCTGCCGTGCAGCTGATCACCGACGGCGACGTCGCCGGCGTCATTCACTGCGCCAAGCCCGACGAGACCGGCGTCGACATGTACATCGGCACCGGCGGCGCGCCCGAGGGTGTGCTGGCGGCGGTCGCGCTGCGCTGCATCGGCGGTCAGATGCAGTGCCGTCTGATCCTCGACACCGAAGAGAAACGCGCGCGCGCGCACAAGATGGGCGTCACCGATCCGAAGATGATCTACGGCATCGAGGACATGGCCAAGGGCGACTGCCTGTTCGCCGCCACCGGCGTCACCACCGGCTCGCTGCTGACGGGCGTGAAGTTCAAGAAGGACGTGATCGAGACCGAGACGGTCGTGATGCGCTCGGTCACCGGCACCGTGCGCTACATCAAGGCCGAGCACCGCCAGCTGGAGAAATTCCACCTGGATTGATCTGCCCAGCCAATCCGGGGCGTCCGAAGGACAAACCCCAATGCGCAATGCGCATTGTGGAATCTCGAGATTCCGGGTTCGCGCTCACGCGCGCCCCGGAATGACGACAACAAAAACAACAAGGGAGACGAGCATGTCCGATCTTTCCGGCGTCAAGGCACTGGTGTTCGACGTGTTCGGCACAGTGGTCGACTGGCGCACCAGCCTGATCAACGACTTCACGACATGGGGAGAGAAGCGCGGCATCAAGGCCGACTGGACGGCGCTGGTCGATGGTTGGCGCGCGGTCTACGCGGCCTCGATGGACGAGGTGCGCAAGAATCCGCAGAACGGCTACGTCATCCTCGACGTGCTGCATCGCCGCTCGCTGGAGACGCTGGTCGCGCAGTTCGACATCAAGGGGCTGACCGAGCCTGACCTGCAGCACCTCACGCTGGGATGGCACCGCCTGCATGCGTGGCCGGACAGCGTCGCCGGCCTGACCCGGCTGAAGAGCAAATACATCATCTCGCCGCTGTCGAACGGCAACGTCGCGCTGCTGACCAACATGGCGAAGTTCGCAGGCCTGCCCTGGGACCTCGTGATGTCGGCCGAGCTGTTCGAGCACTACAAGCCCGATCCGGAAACCTATCTCGGCGCGGCAAAACTGCTCTGCCTGCCGCCTGAGCAGGTGATGATGGTCGCCGCCCACAATTACGATCTGAAGAACGCGCAGAAGCACGGCCTGAAGACGGCGTTCGTGGCGCGGCCGACCGAATACGGTCCATTGCAGAAAGTCGATTTCGAGGCCACGGGTAGCTGGGACATCGTGGCCAAGGATTTCGGGGAAATCGCCAGCCGGATGGGCTGCTAGAACTGGCTTGGGATTCACTGAGGCGCTACGATTCCCGCATGATTGGAAGGGAATCATGACGCTCCACGCATCCGCACTGCCCGTTGAGGCGCCACAGGCGTTCCTTGGCGTGACGCGGTCGCTGACCGGAAAGCTCTGGCGCGACCGGCTGGATGCGCGCGGGGCGGCGCGGGCGCTCGCGATCGTGCAGCGGCACAATCTCCCGGAAATGCTGGCGCGCGTACTGGCGGGGCGCGACGTCGCGATCGACGAAGTCGCCGACTTCCTCGATCCGACGATCCGCAAGCTGATGCCCGACCCGCACACCGTCACCGAGATGGAACACGCCGCCAAGCGTATCGCCGATGCGGCAGTACGTGGCGAGAAGGTCGCGATCTTCGGCGACTATGACGTCGACGGCGCGACCTCGGCGGCATTGCTGACCTGGCACCTGCGCCATTGCGGGCTGGATCCCTTGATCCACATTCCCGACCGCATCTTCGAAGGCTATGGACCGAACGTCGACGCCGTTCGCGCGCTGGCGGCCAAGGGCGCGACCTTGCTGGTCACGGTCGATTGCGGCACCACCAGCATCGAGCCACTGGCGGAAGCCAGGAAGCTCGGGATGTCGGTCGTGGTGATCGATCATCACCAGACCGGCGACGAGTTGCCCGAGGTCGACGCGCTGGTCAATCCGAACCGGCCCGACGATCTCTCGGGGCTCGGCCATCTCGCGGCGGTCGGCCTCGTGCTGGTGACGCTGGTCGCGGTGAACCGCGAGCTGCGCCAGCGCGGCTACTGGACCCGCGAGATGCCGGAGCCCGATCTGCTCAGCGTGCTGCATCACGTAGCGCTCGGCACCGTCGCCGACGTCGCGCCGCTGATCGGGCTCAACCGGGCCTTCGTTGCAAAGGGCCTGATCGCGATGCGCCGCCGCGATCATGTCGGCCACACCGCGCTGATGGATGTGTCGCGGCTCAATGGGCCGCCGGAGGCCTGGCATCTCGGCTTCATGCTGGGGCCGCGCATCAATGCCGGCGGCCGCATCGGGCGCGCCGATCTCGGCGTGCGGCTGCTGCTCGAAGGCGACGTCTCGGAGGCCGCGCGGATCGCGGCCGAGCTTGATCGCCTCAATGCCGAGCGGCGGGTGATCGAGCAGGCGGCCGAGGCGCAGGCCGAAGCCGAGGCGCTGGCCGCGCTCGGGCTCGAGGACAAGGGCGCTGTCATCGTCACCGCGGCGGAAGGCTGGCACCCCGGCGTGGTCGGGCTCGTCGCCGCGCGGCTGAAGGAGAAGTTCGCGCGGCCGTCCTTTGCGATCGCGCTCGAGCCCGGCGGCATCGGCACCGGATCGGGCCGCTCGATCGGCGGCGTCGATATCGGCAAGGCCGTGCGGCAGGCGGTGCACGACGGCCTGTTGATGAAGGGCGGCGGGCACGCGATGGCGGCCGGCGTCACGCTGCGCAAGGAAAAGCTCGCCGAATTCCGCGCCTACATGGAAAGCGCATTGGCTGATGACGTCGCTAACTCACGGCACGAGAACGAGCTGTTCATCGACGGCGCCGTCACCGCGCGCGCGGTGACGCCGGAATTCGCCGCGACGCTCAATCGCGCAGGTCCGTTCGGTGCCGCCAATCCCGAGCCGGTGATCGCGCTGCCGTCACACCAGCTGGTCTATGCCGACGAGGTCGGGCAGGCGCATTTGCGGCTGCGCTTCAAGTCCGGCGACGGTTCCATCGTCAACGGTATCGCATTCCGCTCGGTCGGACAGAAGCTCGGCAGCGCCTTGACGCAAAATCGCGGCCAGCAATTGCACGTGGCGGGCTCTCTTGCAGTCGACCGTTGGCAAGGCACCGAACGTGTGCAATTCCGTGTGCTCGACGTCGCGGCACCGGATCAGGGCCCGGCGGTGATCAGATAAGAAACGTCGGGAGTGGACATGGCAGGACAGGTTGAAGGCAAGGTCGCGTTGGTGACCGGCGGCGCGTCGGGGATCGGCGAGGCGATCGTCGAATTGTTCGCGCAGGAAGGCGCGACGGTCGTTGCGACCGATATCGACGAGTTGCGGGGACCCGAGCTCGCCGCGCGGCTCAAGAAGGCCGGTCGCGAGGTGGTCTTCCTGCCGCAGGATGTCACCAGCGAGGAGCGCTGGATCGAAATCGTAGCTGAGATCGGCAAGCGCTACGGCCGCCTCGACATCATGGTCTCGAACGCCGGCATCGGCATTGGCGCGCCGTCGATTGTCGAGATGTCGCTCGCAGACTGGCGCCGGCAGACCGCGATCAATATCGACGGCGTGTTCCTGTCGGTGAAGCATTCGCTGCCGCTGATGCGTAAAACTGGCGGCGGCTCGATCATCATGATGTCGTCGCTGGCGGGCCTGCGCGGTGCGGCGACGCTCTCCGGCTACAGCGCGACCAAGGGCGCGGTGCGGCTGTTCGCCAAGTCGATCGCGATGGAATGCGCGCAGGTGAACGACGGCATCCGCGTCAACTCGGTGCATCCCGGCATCATCGACACGCC
The DNA here is from genome assembly GCF_015291625.1 of Bradyrhizobium sp. CCBAU 53421. Lineage (NCBI taxonomy): Bacteria > Pseudomonadati > Pseudomonadota > Alphaproteobacteria > Hyphomicrobiales > Nitrobacteraceae > Bradyrhizobium > Bradyrhizobium sp. CCBAU 53421. The sequence continues at coordinate 5,286,391 of NZ_CP030047.1, read as the reverse complement.
GATCTGGGGCAAGATCCCGACCGGCGCGACCGGCGCCGGCCAGAACGCGCCGATCGATCCCGAGGAGCGGGCAAGGTTCGCAACGCCGCTCGGCCGCGCCGGCCAGGCCTTCGAGATCGCGCAAGGCGTGCTCTATCTCGCCTCGGATGCTTCGCGCTACGTCACCGGCACCGAGCTCGTGATCGACGGCGGCATGAACGCAGGCGGCGTGGTGCGGCAGCCTCCGAAATAGTCTCCGTCATTGCGAGGAGCGAAGCGACGAAGCAATCCACAGTGCCGCATATGCGGAGAGTTGGATTGCTTCGCTGCGCTCGCAATGACAACGGTGGACGGCTAGCCGCCTTGCCGCAGCCGCGCCAACACCTTGAGCCCGCCGTAACCATCGGCGGGCAACAGGCCCGTCCTGGTCTGGAAATCCTTGATCGCCTGCATGGTGTCGTTGCCGACGCGGCCGTCGGTGCCGCCGGTGTCGAAGCCGGCCTTGGTCAGCCGCGTCTGCATCTCCTGCACCTCGGCGAGCGTCAGCGCGCGCTCCGAGCCCGGGAACGGCTGGATGAAGGGCGGCCCGCCGAGACAGCGGTCGCCGAGATGGCAGATCGCCAGCGCGTAGTTCATCGACGGATTGTAGCTCTTCACCGAATTGAAGTTCGGGCCGAGCAGGAAAGCGGGACCGCCCGCGACCGGGATCCAGAGCTGCGCCGACGCATTCGGCTGCGGAAACGGCTGGCCGTCGGCGCGGACGACGCCGGCGCTGGCCCAGGCCGCGTAGGTGCGGCTGCCGCTGGCGCCGCCACCGGGCGCGCGGACTTCGTAGCCCCAATGCTCGCCGCGGTGCCATTTGCCGCGATTGACGAGGTACTTCGCGGTCGAGCCCAGCGCGTCGTCGGGGCGGCCGAACGGCGAGACCTTGCCGTCGCCGTCATAGTCGAAACCGACATTGAGCCAGACTTCCGGCATCCACTGCGAATGGCCCATCGCGCCGGCCCAGGAGCCGTTCATCTCCTCCGGCGTGCTCCAGCCACGCTGCACGATCTTCATCGCGTTGATCAACTCGGTCTCCCAATAGGCCTTGCGGCGCGGCTCGTTCCAGGCGAGCGCCGCAAGCGAGGGAAACACCGGCGTCATGTGGTTCTGCTGCACCAGCGGATCGCCATAGGCCGATTCAACGCCCCACAGCGCGAGCAGCGTGCCGCGCTCGACGCCGAAGTCGCGCTCGATCCTGGCGAACAGCGCCTCGTTCTTCTTCAGCGCCTCGCGGCCGTGGATGACCCGCCAGTCGGAGACGCGGCGGTTGATGTACTGCCAGATCTGCTCGTGGAATTCTGGCTGGTTGCGCATCTGCTTGAACACGCTCATGTCGGGCTCGACCCGTCCCATGCAGCGATTCCAGGTCGCCTCCGAAATGCCCTTTGCCAGTGCACGGGCGCGGAAATTCTCGCGCCATTGGTCGAAGCCGGCAGGCGCGGCCGCCAGCGCGCCGAGCGGAGTGCCGAGCGTCACGCCTGCCGCGAGCGCCGCTTTGAGGACGGTGCGGCGGGCAGGGGATTGCAAAGAATCAGGCTGTTTCATCGGCCCAGTCTAGCGGCGCCGATCGGGTGAGCCAAAAGCCACGCCGCCACAGGAGCATTATTTGAGCATGCCCTTCTCGGAAAACCGGTTCCCACTTTTCCGGGGCATGCTCTAGGTATCCTGCAAATCTGTGGCGATTTTTGACAGCCATTGCCGGACTACCTGTTCCGACTTCGGGTCCAGGCTGGCGGCGAGCCGCCGCTCCTGGGCCTGGGCGATATGGCGGCATTTCTCCAGCAGCGCGGTTCCATGGCTGGTCAGGGTCCATTGCAGCATCCGGCCGTGGACCGGGTGCGGCGTCTTGCGGATCGCGCCGTCGCGCTCGAGGTTGCGGATGATCACGCTGACGGTCTGCGGCGTCAGCAATGCCACCCGCGCGAGATCGGCGCCCGAAAGGCCCGGATAGGCTTTCAGCATCGTTAGCACCACGAATTGCGGCGAGGTGACGCCGAGATGTTCGAGTTCGCGCTCCATCGACAGCCGTGAGGCGGCATGCGCCTGGCGCAGCAGATAGGCGAGATAGCCCTGTTCGCCGCGCTTGCCCTCGCCCGGCGGCGGGATGACGGAGGCGGGCAGGGCGTCCGCGGCCGCCCCGGTCGCGACCTTGCCCGCCGCCGCTTTCCCCGCCGGCCGCCGCGCGGCGGCGCCGGATTTCCCTCGTTTCTGCATTCCCGCCATGTTGCCTTCGCGAATATCTGCATCTTGCTCTATATCAGAGCTCTGATAACATGTCAGCACACTGATAACACGAGGCCGAGCCAATGTCACATGCCCGCAAGGAATACATCGACTTCGAGAAGCTCGCCCCCGATGTCTTCGCCGTCGTGCGCGACCTCGGCCAGTTCGCGGCGAAGGCCGGCCTCGACAAGCAGCTGCTCGAACTGGTCAAGCTGCGCGCCTCGCAGATCAATGGCTGCGCCTTCTGCGTGCAGTATCACATCCTGCAAGGCGAGAGCCTTGGCGTGCCCGTCGACAAGCTCAACCTCGTCGTGGTGTGGCGCGAGGCGCCGCAATTCTCGGCGCGCGAGCGCGCGGCGCTGGCCTGGACCGAGGCGCTGACGACCTTGCCGAACGGCGTCAGCGACGAGGTCTATGCCGAGGTCGCGGCTGAATTCTCAGAGAAGGAGTTGACCTACCTGACCTCGGCGATCGCTTCGATCAATGTCTGGAACCGGTTCGGCGCCGCCTATCGCTGGACGCCGCCGCCGCGCCGGCAGCCGGCGGCTTCGTGAGACGGATCGAACGGCAATCGACAGGGGAGAACAACCGATGACCTCGATGGCGATGACAGCATCTGTTTCATTCGCGCGGCCGCCGCGTGCGGTTTCGCTGGCCGTGATTGCGGGGCTGGCCTCAGCCTTCGTGATCGGCAAGGCCTTGCCGACCCCGATGGATGCGATCTCGGCGGTGATCGCGCCGCTCTGCGCCAGTGCCAACGCGGCATCGCCGCTCGACAAGGTCGAGGTCATTACCTCGCACGCGCTGCCCAACGTGCCGGGCAAGCGCGTCACCGTCGTGCGCGTGTTCTATGGTCCCGGCGGCTTCACGCCGCCGCACCGCCATTCCGGCTCGGTGACGGCCTACATCACCAAGGGCGAGATCCGTTCTCAGCTCGGCGGCGGGCCGGTCGAGACCTTCAAGGTCGGCCAGTCCTTCTTCGAGCCGCCGGGATCGACCCATGTGGTCTCGGCCAATGCGAGCACCACGGAGCCGGCGGAACTGATCGCGGTGTTCGTCGCGGACGAGGGCGCGCAGCTGACCACGATGCTGGAATAGCCACCGGCAATTCCGATCGAAGCCGGCCCAATTCCGCGGGCTGCAAGCGATGCCGCGCACTGGACCAGTTTGCTGTGAAGTCCGCAGCAAACTGGACCTTGCAGGCAGAGTAGGGCGCGGTGATTGATGGCGCGGCGGCGACGGCCGCAATGCGATCTCGCCGTTTGCGCGGCGGGTCACCAGACAGGAGCAACCGATGATCAATCTCAAGGGGCTTTCCGCCTTTCCGATCACGCCCTCGAACCGAGATGGGCAGGTCGATGCGGGAGCGCTTCGCGCATTGCTGGAGCCCTTGATTGCGGCGAAGGTGAATTCGATCGGGCTGCTCGGAAGCACCGGCTCATATCCGTATTTCAGCCGCGATGAACGGCGGCGTGCGGTGCAGGTGGCTGCCGGCCTGGCAGATGGCAAGACGCCGCTCCTGGTCGGCGTCGGCGCGCTGCGCACCGATGATGCGGTGAAGCTGGCGCAGGATGCGCGTGATGCCGGCGCGGTGGCAGGCCTGCTGGCGCCGGTGTCCTATACGCCGCTGACCGATGACGAGGTGTTTGAGCACTTTCAGACAGTGGCGCGTGAAAGCGGATTGCCGATCTGCATCTACGACAATCCGGGCACGACGCATTTTCGATTCACGCCTGACCTGGTCGGCCGATTGAGTCACGTTGCGGGAATCGTGGCGGTGAAGAGTCCCGCGCTGGACGCTGCCGCGGTGCCGGGCCATATCGCTGAATTACGGGCTGTGGTGCCGAACGGCTTCTCGTTGGGCTACAGCGCCGACTGGAATTGCACCGAAGCTCTGCTGGCGGGCGGCGAGACCTGGTACAGCGTTCTCGCCGGAGTTTTCCCCAAGGTCTGCCTCGACATCGTCCGTGCCGTGGCAAATGGAGACGCCGCCAGGGCGCGGCAGCTTGATGCGCGTCTGCAACCGGTCTGGCAGCTGTTCAAGACATTCTCGAGCGTGCGGGTCGCCTACGCGATCGCCAATCTCAGGGGGATCTGTGCGGCCGAGCCTCCGCGTCCGATCCTGCCGTTGCCGGCGGACGCCCAGAAGAAGGTCAGCGAGGTGTTGGCCGGAATGGACATCGGTTGATCATCGCCGCGGTTCGCAACGGAATTCGCGGTCGCTGCAGCGCCATCGCGGCTTCCACGCGCGTGCAAAATCGGCATAACAATCGGCCATCGTGCTCGTTGACTGGGAGACGTTCGATGCGATTGCCGGTAGCTCTGTTGATGCTTCTGATCCCTGCCGTGGCGTGGGCGGAGGAGCCCGCGACCAACGCGCCGGCGTTGTGGGGCAGTCCCACCGTCGACAACGGCGCCTGCTGCAAAACGCTTGGCGAGGTACGCAGCAACATCGACCGGCTCGACCGCGAGATCGTGCGCCTGATGGCCGAGCGCGGCCGCTACGTCCATGAAGCCGCGCGCTTCAAGGCCAACCCCGCGCAGGTCGAGGCGCCCGAGCGCGCCGAGGCGGTGGTAAAGAAGGCGATGGCGCTTGCGGAAGCGGACGGGCTGTCGCCGAAGGTCGCGGAAGCCGCCTATCGCGCGATGGTGCACGCTTTCATCGACTACGAGCAGGGCATCTTCGCGGACGCCGCGGCACGCGGCGATGCCCCGTGGAAGAAATAGGCGGACGCGGCTCACCATGCGGGCCCCCGTCCGGCGCGTGCTCACGGGTGCGACGTTCGCGCTGATCGGCTTTATGGCCGCATCGATCCCCGCGGTTGCCGACGTCTCGCTGCATAATGTGGTGTTATTCACCAATCGCTTCGCAGTTGATACCGGCTCTTCAGGCGGGTCGCCGTGACGCTCGTCGCGTGCTGGATCCGGTTGATATCTCCGCCGTCCCGCACCGATGCATGAAGGCTCCAGTCTCCATTCGCTGAGACGACTTCCACGTGGCATACGTGCTCTCCGCCGGGACAGCTGCGTATTTCGCGCAGCGCAATCAACTCCAGGTCTCTTGCCGATATTGGCGTTCTCATCGTTGAGCCTCGCCATCCACACGTTGTCCATGGGCAACACGATCAAGCGGCCTGGGCCGCTTGAGTGAGAGCATACAGCCGTTCCAGGTTGCGCTTCTCTTCGTCGATCCTTTTTGCGAACTTCTCCCGCTCCTGGTCCGATTTGGCAGTGTCGAGCAAGAATTGATAGTGACGGATTACCTTCTCGCTTCCGCGTATCAGAAACTGCGTCGTGCTCACGGTGAGGCGCCTTCCGATCTACTGACGCTCAGCGATGGCCGTTCACGTAAGAGAGGGGGCATGCCGGCCGCCAGAGCCTCCATCGCCGAGGATTCCTCGGAGAGACGTCGTTCGATGAACTGGCGCTCCAGGTCGCTCAGCTTGGTGCTGAGTAACCGCCGATACCGCCGGATGTTGTTGCGATGCGCCCGAAGCTGTTCGAGCTGGCGGTCGACGATCTCGCGCTTCTCCTGCCTGGCGCACCAGCGGGCTTCGATTCTGTCTACGATGTGTTTCGGAAGATTGATGTCGTTCATATCACCCTCCTACGCCGCGAGCGGACGCACCGTTGAACGAAGACGATGGGGCTTGCCGCCCGGCGGATGATGAGGATCGCTGTCGAGACGACATAGCGCGTCGAGAATTGCATCGATGGTTACGGGTGATCGCAGCTCTGTTGGCGCCCGTAAGTCCGGACGACACGGGACTGCGGCAGCGTCAGACGCCCATGACGCCAGGAGAGCACGTTTTTCTTCCATGGTCAGGGAGAGATCTGCCAAGACATCCCGGGGATGATTGAACCGCGCCTTACTGCGGTCAGACTTCAAACAAATAACTTTGGCGGTCGTCGGCCGCATGTTTGCCTCCGTTCTAAGACGAGAATTGAATGTTGAGGCCGCGCTCGGCGTTCCGAACGCGGCTTCTCGTGTGTCAAGCTGCAGCTGATTCGAGCTGTTGCGGCCGGTTCGGCTGCGTTGCGTTGATCGCGATCCGCCGCGGCTTCATGGCTTCCGGAATTTCGCGCGCCAGTTCGACCCTGAGCAGACCATTGTCGAACGCGGCGTTCTTCACCAGGACATGATCCGCCAAGCTGAATTGCCGCCTGAATCGACGGGTCGAGATACCTTGATAGAGATAGTCGCGGTCCGCTTTTTCGACCTTGTTGCCCTCGATCGTCAGGACGTTCTGCTCGGCAGTAACCGAGATCTCGTCCGGTGAGAAGCCTGCGACCGCGAGCGCTATCTGGTAGCGATCTTCGGCAAGTCGCTCGATGTTGTAGGGCGGGTAGTTGTCTTCGGTGGCCCGCTGAGCTGTCTCGGCCAGATCGAAGAGACGATCGAACCCGATCGTCGACCGGAAGAGGGGAGAGAAATCGTACGTGCGCATAGCCAAATCCTCCAAAGAGCAAGATGGGTATGAGAAGCACCGGACACGACCGGTGCCCGTTACGCCTGGACCCGACTGGCGTCCAGGTGATCGGCCACGCGGGCCGACGTGCCACGAATTAAATCGAGCTCAGAAAGTGTCAAGAGGTCTTCGCAAAAAAAAATGCGACAGCATGTGAGCGCCCTCTGCTCAAACCGTCGAGGATCTCCGCGAGGGTCTCGCAGACGTGTAGCCGGCGTTGATGGCATGGTCGATCGAGGGCAGCGGATCGACCGAGCCGCCGCCGGCCCACATCTTCTCGTTCCAGCTCTCGCAGGGCAGGGCGCCGGCCTCGCGGATCAGCGCCTCGCCGGCGGCGCGCCTCTCGGCCCAACACGTTGCGAGGATCGCCGTGACCGCTCTGGCACGCGGAGCTTCTTAGCGGCTTTGCGAAGAGGGGTGTGGGATGATGTTTAGGGGCCATCGTCCATGATCGCGCCGCCGCCATTCTGCAAGTCGATGTGACCCACGGGAACGGACGTTCCGGAAAGTGGTGTCGACGGAGCCGATGGCCATGGCTCCCAGGCGAGCGGCGGCTGCACGATTTCGGAATAATGGAATGATGCCGCTGAGTTGCCCGACGTGTCAAGACGTCGTGCCTGATGACGGCAGCCGCCGGCTACTGTGCATGGGGTTGTTTTCGATATTTCGGCAGTGCGTCCGCGAACCGCGGTTCGCTCGCCCTAATTGCCGCCGCCTTCCTGGGTGTCGATGCGATGCACGACATCGTCGGGCAGGGCATGGGCCACGGCGGCCGCAGGCCCTGGCTCCGGCCCGATCTCGCGGCCGCGGCCGCGGATCAGCCGCTCATAGGCCGACACCAGCGTGGTGTAGGGATTGACCCAGAGCCAGCCGTCGCGCGTGAATACCTGCACGTCGAAATGCAGATGCCGTGACGTGCCGTTGGGATGGTCGAGATAGTTCGAGACCACGCCGATCTTCTCGCCCTCGCTGACGTAGCGTCCGTTGAGCAGGCCGTCGGCATCCATCACCGACGGGTTCATGTGCATGTAGCGGAAGCGGACATGCTCGGTGCGGGTGTTGACCTGCAAGGTTGCGGCCTGCTGCTGCGCCGAGCGGATCACGATGCTATCGCGCACCGCGACGACGGCCTGCTGCCTGGGGTCGCACCCGTCCTTGCTGTCGGCGGGGCACGCGCCCGGCCTGATATCCTGGCCCTGGTGGCCGTAGCCGCTGGCGCATTGGCCGACCTCGAAGCTGCGCGCCTCGCAGAAATTGTCCTGCCAAGGATACTCGTCGACGGTCGCGCCGGCCTTGCGCCTGGCGAAGGATTGCGAGTGCGCGAAGGCCGGCGCCTTCTGCAGCGGAAAGCGGATCTGCGAATACACGGTGAAGTCGGCGTGGCCGCCTTGCTGCCTGCGGCCGCCGCTGCCCGCGACGATGTCGCCGCTCGGGCGGTAGCTGAAATCCGCCGATGGCGCGAACGGCCGCTCGGCGATGTCGGAGCCGATGTCGCTGCGCGGCCGTGACGGCTGCCCGCCGGCGATGCGCAGCGCCTTGAGGAAGCGCTCGGCGACCGGATAGGCCTCGCGACAGGCGAGCCGCTTCGATCGCGGCGCGCTGTCGAGGCACTGGATCGAGACGACGTAGGGAATCCCGAAGCGCGTGAACGCGTAGCGGACATAGCCTTCGCGGATGAAGCGGCGCAGGTCCGGAAATTGCGCGGCCAGCGTCTTGACCGGTTCGCCTTTGCCGCTGAGTCGGTCGGCGAGGTCGTAGACCAGGATCGAGCCCGAGATCTGCACCTCGACCGGTTTTGCAAAGGTCCGCGGCGGCATGCCGTCGCCGGCGCCCGGGTCGAGCGAGAACACCGCGTCATAGCCGGCCGCGCCGGCGTGGAAGACATCGGCCGCGCGGAAGTCGGCCTGGTAGCGCGCGACCGGCAGGCTGGCCGCTGCGCCGTTCTGTCGTGCGTCGAGATAGCTTGCGGGGTCGAAGGGCAGCAGCACCGGGATCGGGCTCTGCGCAATGCCGGGGAAGAGCGGCGATGTCACCGCGTTCAGCTGCACCAGCGCGGGCATCGCGCGCGGATCGGAGGCCGCGACGCGGCGCTGTCCGGCGAACGTGAAGCCGGTGGCGACGGCCGGGCGGGTGGTGATCTCTTGCCGTAGCTGGTCGAGCACGGCGCGCCATTCGACCCGCATCGCCGAGATCGAAGGCGTCCGGAATTCGTCGGCATGAGCGCCGGGAGGAGGCAAGAGCAGGGCTGCCAGCCAGCAACTGATGAAGCTGACGACCTTCCTGTTCACTGCACTCCCCGATTCATGTTTGATCGCGAGAGATTAGAGCAAGTTCCGGAAAAGTGTGTAGCAGTTTTCCGGAAAGTTTGAGCTTAAACAACAACCTGATGCGCGGTGATGATTCGTGATGAATGTCACCGCGCGTTGATGCTCAATCCTTCCGCTCAGTCCTTGGCGCGTTCGACGTAGGAACCGTCCTCGGTCATCACGACGATGCGCGTGCCGGTGGAGACGTGCGGCGGCACGCCGGTGCGGATGCCGTTCGACAGCACCGCGGGCTTGTACGACGACGAGGCGGTCTGGCCCTTGGTCACAGGCTCGGTCTCCACCACTTCCAGCGTCACGCGCTGCGGCAGCTGGATCGCGACCGGATTGCCGTCGTGCATCGACAGCTTCACCGTCATGTTCTCCTGCAGATACGGCGCCGACGTTCCGACGATCTCCTTGGAGACCTGGACCTGGTCGTAGTTGTCGTTGTTCATGAAGTGGAAGCCGTCGCCGTCCTCATAGAGGTAGTTGTAGTTGTGGTCTTCGACGGTGGCCTTCTCGACCTGGTCGGTGGTCTTGTAGCGCTCCGACACCTTCACGCCGTCGCCGATGCGGCGCATTTCGATCTGGCTGACGGGGGTGCCCTTGCCGGGATGAATGTTTTCGGCGGAGAGGACCACATAGAGCTTGCCATCCTGCTCGATGATGTTGCCCTTGCGGATGGAACTGGCGATGACTTTCAAAGGTGTTTTCCTGAATTTGAGAAGCGGGGGCGCAAACCGGACCGGCAGCCCCTCGGCCGTGGCGGCGATTTCGGGCTGCAACATACTGATTTGTCCCTGAGATGCCAGTCTTTTGCGGCCGGATTCGGCAGTTTGCCAATTGCTGGTAGCCGCCCCCGGGAAGCCGCTAACGAGGGTCCTTGCCCGGGATCTTTCGGGCCTTCTCGTTATGTTCGGCGAGGCTCGTGGGAACCGAGAATGTCCCGGTTTTCAGGTCGTAAACGCAGCGCCAGTCCTCAACCCAGGGGAAGGGCGTCTCCTCGCCCTGGATGTCGAATGACAGGCCGATCACGAGATACCGGCTGTCCGGCCAATGCTGCCCCATCGAGGCGTAGTTGTCCTCCAGGCCCTTGATCAGCCCGACCTGCATGTGATCGAGCCCATAGGGGTCTTCGGGGTCGCGGCGCACGCCGTCAGCCGCCGGCTGGGTGTAGAAGAAGTCCCACGCGGCCTCGCCGAGCGGCTTTCCGGTGGCCGGCACGAACCGGTCGCCGGTCCGTTTGTAGAGGTAGAGGGTGTGAGTGCCGGAGCCGATCTTCTGCATCCGCACCAGCCAGCGGCTGTCCGGGCTGAAGCGGAAGCCGGCCTGATATCCGGCTTGATCGGTGGTTTCGCCCTCGTTGAGGAGCGCGGCGTGCTGGTGGGCAGGGTCAAAGGTCCAGAACTGAAACAGCAGGCCATCGTCGCCCAGGTCGCGCGCATATTGCTCCAGTCGAACCTTGCCGTCCGGTGAGGTGAACGTGGCCGCATCGGTGACGCGCTTGAACTGCTTTCCCGGGCCGTCGGCGTTGGCCGGCGCGAGCAGGGCCAGCCCAAGCAGCAAAGTGCATCCAGCGGTTCGCAATCGGCGGAACATGGCTTGATCCGTTCCAGTTGAGTTGAGTTGAGTTGGGTGTAGGACGCTGGGCCACCCGCTCAGGTTCAGTCGAGGCTGCGCATGGACAACGCCGGCATCTTTCGACAAGAAGGGGCTCGTTTCGCCGTGTTCCGTTGAGGCCAAGGCCGTGCCGACCATGTATTTGTATGGAATCAAGGATTTGCGCCCGACTCCTCAATCGGGGCGGTGGCTTGTTGATGTTGAATCCGCAGCCGCTGGGGTGGCCGGCCGATGACCGCGCGTGACCACCCCTCGTCCTGGTGGACGCCGTCACGCTACGCCGATCGCCGGCCATTCCTGCAGGCGCGGACCGCGATCACGCGGGCGCTCCGGGCCTGGTTCGAGGAGCAGGGCTTTGCCGAGGTCGAGACCGCCATCCTGCAGATATCGCCGGGCAATGAGACGCATCTGCACGCTCCGCGCACTGAGCTCAGGCGACCCGACGGCTCACCGGCGCCGCGCTATCTGCGCACCTCCCCCGAGTTCGCCTGCAAGAAGCTGCTCGCCGCCGGCGAGCCCAAGATCTACGAGTTCGCGCGGGTGTTCCGCGATCGCGAGCGCGGCGACCTGCATTTGCCCGAATTCACCATGCTGGAATGGTACCGCGCCAATGCCGGTTACGACGCCATCATGGCCGACACGATCGTCGTGATCGCCCATGCGGCGCAGGCGACCGGGATCGGGCGATTTTCCTTCCGCGGTAAGACCGCCGATCCCTTTGCCGAGCCGGAGCTGCTGACGGTTGCCGCCGGTTTCGAGCGCTTCGCCGGCATCGACCTGCTGGCGACGATCTCGGGCGGCGAGGGCGATCGCGCGGCGCTGGCCTCCGCCGCGCGCGAGCGGGTGCGGATCGTCGATGACGACACCTGGTCGGACATCTTCAGCAAGGTGCTGGTCGAGCACGTCGAGCCCCATCTCGGACAGGGCCGTCTGACGGTGCTATTCGAGTACCCGTCGCCGGAGGCCGCGCTGGCGCGCACCAAGGCGGGCGAGCCACGCGTCGCCGAGCGTTTCGAGGTCTATGCCTGCGGTGTCGAGCTCGCCAACGGCTTTGGCGAGTTGACCGATGCAGCCGAGCAGCGCCATCGTTTCACCGCAGCGATGGACGAGAAGGCCCGCCGTTACGGCGAGCGCTATCCGCTCGACGACGATTTCCTTGCCGCCGTCGGCCAGATGCCCGAGGCGAGCGGCGTCGCGCTCGGCTTCGACCGGCTGGTCATGCTGGCGAGCGGCGCGCCGCGAATTGATCAGGTGGTCTGGACGCCGCCTGCAGGAGAGCCATGAACAGGATCGATCCGAAACTGGCGGCGACGCTGCGCCAGCCGCGCGAGCTGGCCGAAGCGGGCCTCGTGCCAGTCGCAGCCCTTGCCGAGCTCGAACAGGTGGCTGCACGCTACGCGGTCGCGGTGACGCCGGAGCTCACAGGGCTGATCGATCCGGCCGACGCCAACGACCCGATCGCGCGGCAGTTCATCCCGAGCGCCGACGAGCTCGTGGAGCAGGCGGGCGAGAACGCCGATCCGATCGGCGACGATGCGCATTCGCCGATCGCCGGCATCGTGCATCGCTATCCGGACCGGGTGCTGTTCAAGCTCGTCCATGTCTGCGCGGTCTATTGCCGGTTCTGTTTCCGGCGCGAAATGGTCGGGCCGGGCAAGGCCTCGGTCCTGTCCGACGAGGCCTACCGCGCGGCGCTGGACTACATCCGCACCCATCAAGAGGTCTGGGAAGTCATCCTGACCGGCGGCGATCCCTTGATGCTGTCGCCGCGCAGGCTGTCGGAGATCATGGCCGATCTCGCCGCCATCGATCATGTGAAGGTCATCCGCCTTCACAGCCGTGTTCCGATCGCCGATCCCGGACGCATCAATCCCGAGATGATCGCGGCCCTGCGGGTCGAGGGGGCGACGACCTGGGTTGCGATCCACGCCAACCATCCGCGTGAACTCGCCGCCAACGCACGCGCGGCGTGCGCGCGCCTTGCCGACGCCGGCATTCCGCTGGTCAGCCAGTCCGTCTTGCTGCGCGGCATCAATGACGATGCTGCGACGCTCGCGGCGCTTATGCGCGCCTTCGTCGAGTGCCGGATCAAGCCGTATTATCTGCATCACGGCGACCTTGCACCCGGCACCGCGCATTTGCGCACCACGATCGAAGCCGGGCAGGAATTGATGCGGGCGTTGCGCGGGCGCGTCTCCGGACTGTGTCAGCCGGACTATGTGCTCGACATCCCCGGCGGCCACGGCAAGGCGCCGATCGGCCCGAGCTATTTGTCGCAGCCAGCTTCCCGCGAACGTGAAGATTCCTCGGAACAGCGGTACCGCATCGTCGATTATTGCGGTGACGTTCATCTCTACCCGCCGCAATCATGAGCCTGTGATGAGCGGGGCCGGGGGGCGGACGGCAGGAGCCACCCGACGGCGAGGGCAGCCGCGGCATCGAAAATGCTGTGATGTTCGGCCTCTTTGTGGTGCTGGTCGCCGCGGGAATCTGGCTCCCTGGCACCATGGCCGATATACGGAAGGTCCAGGATTGCGCAGCGCAAGGGCCTCGCAACTGTGCTACCGTCGAGGTGCCGGAACGGGCGCAATAGGGTTGAGAAGCGGAGACGCGAGATGCGGAAGACTGTTTTGTTGATGGCTCTGGTGATTGTTGCGGTCGGGGCGCCCCAGCTTGGAACGTCCAAAGCCTGGGCGCAGCAACAGGGCGGATCGTCCTCCATGCAGAAGAATTCGGGGGTGCCGGAAGCGCCGATCGGACATCGTCAGCCGCGCCGCGGCGACGTTGGGAATGAAAAGGGTATCAGCGACCCGAACAGCCAGGCGAACAAGGAAGACGCTGCGCTCGACAAGAAGATCAAGAGCATCTGCCGCGGCTGCTAGGCCACGGAAAGACCGGCGGAGCGCGATGTACGCCCCGCCGGTAACGCTCAATCCGTCCGGCCGGTTCAGGCCGAACGCTCCTGCAGGCCGTCACGCCGCACGCTGCGCCTTGCGTCGACGGCATCGGCCAGCTGCTTCAAGACGTCAGCCGTCGTTGCGAGGTCGATGCAGCCGTCGGTGATGCTCTGGCCATAGGTCAGCGGCTTGCCCGGCACGACGTCCTGGCGTCCCGCGACAAGGTTACTCTCGATCATCACGCCGATGATGCGCTGTTCGCCGCTTGCGACCTGCTGTGCGATGTCAGTGGCCACCAGCGGCTGGTTCTCCGGCTTCTTGCTGCTGTTGGCGTGGCTGGTGTCGATCATCAGCCGCGCTGCGACGCCGGCGCGGCCGAGTTCGGCGGCGGCGGCATCGACGCTCGCTGCATCATAGTTCGGCACCCGGCCGCCGCGCAGGATGACGTGGCAGTCCTCGTTACCGCTGGTGGCGGCGATCGCCGAACGGCCGCCCTTGGTGACCGCCATGAAGTGGTGCGGGTGCGACGCCGATTTCACCGCGTCCGCCGCGATCCGCACGCCGCCGTCGGTGCTGTTCTTGAAGCCGACCGGGCAGGACAGGCCGGAGGCCAGCTCGCGATGGATCTGGCTCTCGGCGGTGCGCGCGCCGATCGCGGCCCAGGAGACCAGGTCGGCGATGTATTGCGGCGTCGTCATGTCGAGGAATTCCGTGCCGGCGGGCAGGCCGAGATTGTTCACGGCCGACAGCACGTTGCGGGCGAGCCGCAGGCCCTTGTTGATGTCGAAGCTGTTGTCGAGGTCGGGGTCGTTGATCAGGCCCTTCCAGCCCACGGTGGTGCGCGGCTTCTCGAAATAGACCCGCATCACGATCTCGAGGCGGTCGGCAAGCTGTTCGCGCAGGCTGGCGAGACGCTCGGCGTAGTCGACGGCCGCCGCGGGATCGTGAATGGAGCAGGGGCCGACGACGACCAGCAGGCGGTCATCGGTGCCGTTGAGGATCGCGTGGATGGCGTTGCGGGCGCCCATCACGACGCGGGTCGCCGTCAGGGTGCGCGGGACCTCCCGCATCACCTCTTCGGGCGTACTCAGTTCTTTCAATTCCTTGATGCGAAGGTCGTCTGTCGTACTCAACACGGCTGGCTCCTTTGGATTTTCGGGACCTGCCGGCACACAAAAAAGCCGCCAGGTCTGGCGGCTTGTTTTGGACGTTTGCTGCAATTCTTCAGATTGAGCGCGATCCTCCTGCCGCCAGCGAGCTGTCGTAGCTAAAGTACCAAAAATAGCTGGTGGCGACGGTGATCATGCGCCGGGTCTATAGCGCAGGGATTTCGACCTGTCACCCCCCAAATCCGCGAGGGCAGCCAGTTGGCCGTCAGGTGTTGCGCGCGGCCAACGCCATACCTATCAGCGTCGCCCCGCCGAACATCAGATTGAGGCCGACCAGGAGGCCGATCGCCCAGCCCGCCGACTCCGGCAGGCCGGCGACGATGAAGAAGGCGACGACGACATCCATCAGGCCGGCGATCAGGAGCCAGGACCAGCGTCCCGACAATTCGCGGCGGTGCTCCAGCGCGTACATGATGGTGGCGACGCCCTCGGCGACGAAATAGGCGCCGATCACGATGGTCAGCGTCACCACGCCCTGCATCGGACGGGCGAGCAGCACCATGCCGGCCAGCACGGCGAGCGCGGCCGAGATCAGCGACCACCAGAAGCCCGGCATGTTGCGTGCCCAGAACGTCACGATCAGCCCGCCGATGCCCGAGATCAGGAACATCCAGCCGAGGAAGATGGTGACGGCAAGGCTCGCGAAGGTCGGCACGATCATCGCCGCGATGCCGAGGATCACGAGCAGGATGCCCTCGAACAGGAACGCCTTCCAGTGTTGCTTGACCGCGGCCTGCATCTCCGATCGCAGTCTGTCGAGATCGTTGGACAGGGTCATCGCGGCTCTCCGAATCTGCAACGGCAAGGTCTGCGAGCGTGCGCCTTATCCTAGCTCTGGCCCGGCGCGGACGGGAAGCCCTCCGAGGCGGTCCGCATCCGGTTGCGGCCGAGGAAATAGACGGTGGTGGTCGCGATCAAGAGCGCCAGCCCGATCAGGATCGAGGTGAAGCCGATCGGGACCAGGATGAACGAGGCATTGCGCTCGGGATTGACGTACCAATGATGCAGCGAGGTGAGCAGGAAGGCGACCCCGACAAAGCCGGCACCGCCGCCGACCAGCAGCAGCGCCCACATCCGCCGCAGCTGGCTCAGCCGTTCGCGCGCAACGTCCGTGCGCGGGGCATGATGCTTGCCGAGGCGGTGCACCAGGCGAATCGCAAAGCCGATCGAGGAGAAGCCGATCAGTACGCTGGCCGAACCGAGCAGCAGCCGGGCGGTCGAGGAGAGATCGGGAATGCGCTGCAGCGCGAGCAGCGGGAAATCGAACGCCGCGTGGAGCAAGACCGGCGCGACCAGCACCAACGTCCAGTTCGTGATGCGCGCCCAGTCGCGGTGGCCCCGGTAGGCGCCAAGCGCGCCGCCGGAGCGCGCGATCGCAAGGTAGGCGCCGGCGATGATGCCGAGCGCGCCGTGAAACGGCACGGTGAGCACGCTGCGCAGCGCCGCGAGCGCCCGCCACATGTCCTTGTGCTGGACCAGATAGGCGAGGTTCTCGTAAGCCGCAAATCCGAGGCCCGCGGCCGCGCCGTATACCACCGTGTCCATCGGATCGGCGAAGGCGCGGCGCCGCGTCGAAATCACGACGATGACGAGAACCTTGACGATCTCCTCCGGCGCCGCGACACCGAACAGCGCGCGCACCGCCTGCGTCGCCCAGGGATTGTCGGGAATGGCGAGCAGCGCATTGAAGGGAATTCGCGCCAGTCCGAGCAGCGAGATGCTGGCCGCGCCGAGCACGAAGGCGAGCCAAACCTGCACCGGCGGTCCGGGGCGCTCGTCGGCGGCAATCACCAGCCACAGTACCAAGAGTGCAGGTGCGATGGCGGCGGCGCCAATCACGGTCGGAAGCGACTCAAGCAACAACATGAGCCGGACGGCTCCCTTAATGGCACCAAAGCGATGCGTGCTGAAGAAATGGCAGCAAGTTCAGCGGATTGCAAATCGGGCAGCGGGCGGAATCGGCTCGGCTGGTGCCGTTCTCGTGTCCATTATGCCACGGTTGCGCGCCAAAGCGCGGCTCGTGCCTCGATCAGCTCAAGGCAGAGGGCGGCCAAGGGCTGCCGGGCAGGTTCCTGACGGCGAAACGCCGATGCGGCGTTCCAGGTTGAGAGCTTCGGTCCCCTAACTGTGATCGAGCAGCGACCTGTGGGTCCAGCCGGTTCGTCTGAATGTCGCGAGCCGCATGGCGCGTGGCCGCGGCGCCATGAGGCGGCGATCAAGTTTCGGCACCGCGTCCCTTTGGTTGGGCTATAATGCCGCGGGCAAAGCGACTGATCCGGTAAACGCCAAAGATGCTTTCGATTGATTCTGCTGTGATCGTTCTTGCCGTGATCGCTCTGTTTGCGGCCTTTGTAAACGGTGCGCTGGGTTACGGGTTTTCCTCGCTCACGGTGCCGGTCGCGCTTGTCTTCTACACCAACCGCGTTCTCAATCCCGCGGTCGTCATCGTCGAAGTCTTCGTCAACCTGTATGTTCTGTGCATCAACCTGAGCGGCGTTCCCGCGGTGTGGCGGCGCGTGCTGCCTATTCTCATCGGCATGCTGCCCGGCATCGCAGTCGGAGCCTTTGCTCTGACGTCACTGCAACCGGGCTGGATCAAATTCGCCACCTACTCGATCATTCTGCCGCTGATCCTGCTGCAAGCGGCCGGTTGGCGAAAGCCGATGCAGTCGAAATGGCTGGTCGGTTTGCCGTTTGGAGCAGCTCTCGGGGTCCTGTACTCGGTCACGACCATCTCGGGACCGCCGCTGGCGATCCTTTTCAACAATCAGGGCCTCGTCAAAGACGAATTTCGGGCCGGCCTCGCGCTGGTTCGGGTGACGGAGTCCGGTCTGACTGCGATCGCGTACTACAAGCTCGGTCTGTTCATCGAGGAGAGCCGGAGCATCCTGTTCGTGCTGGTTCCCTGCGTCGCCGTCGGCATACCGTTCGGTGCCTGGCTGATCCGGCGGCTGGATGCCGAGACGTTTCGCCGGATCTGCATGAGCTTCGACGCGTGGGTCGTGGGATTCGGCCTGTCGCGTGTGTTGATGGAAGTGAAGCTGATCGACAGCCCGTGGGCCTACAGCGTCATGGCCTGCACGATCCTGATCGACGTCTGCCTGTTGTACGTGTTCTTCACCGCGCGGAGAGGCAACGTGCAGAGTTCGCCCGCGCTGGCTCCGCTGCGATCCGGAATCGGTGCGGTCCGACCTGATGGCGACGATACCGCGGGGCGGCGTTCGCAAGGCGGCTAGAGCTTCGGTTCTGATTAAATCAGAACCGACGCGTTTTCTTCACGCGAACCGGTGTCCACTTCGCTCGAAAACGCTCTAGCCTGCCAAGAGGCGCCGGCAGGTTTCGACGAACACCTCGGCGCCCGTGACGATATCGGCGTCGTCGGTGTTCTCGCTCCAGTGATGGCTGATGCCGCCGATCGACGGCACGAACAGCATCGCTGCCGGCATGATGGTGGCGAGGACCTGGGCGTCATGGCCGGCGCCGCTCGGCATGCGGATTGATTTGCCTCCGGCGCAGGCGGCGCTCGCGGCCTCGATCGCATCCTGGAACGCCGGCGTCATCATGGCGGGCACGCCGGTGCGGATGCGCTCGACTGTCACGCCGCAGCGGCCCTGCGCGGTGGCTGCTTCCGCCAGCTGATGCAGGTGCGCCTCGAGCCGCGCGATCACCTCGGGATTGTCGTCGCGGATCTGGAACAGCATCTCGGCGCCGCCTGGAATGATGCTCGGCGCGCCCGGGTCCAGCGTGATGCGGCCGGTGGTCCAGACCGTGCGCGGCCCGCACAGGGCAGGGAAGCTGTCGTCGATCGCGACGCAGAACCGCGCCAGCGCCAGGCCCGCATCGCGGCGCACCGCCATCCGCGTGGTGCCGGCGTGGTTCTGCTCGCCGGTGAAGGTGATGCGAAATTGCCAGATTCCGACGATGGAGGTGACGACGCCGATCTTGAGTCCGCTGCTTTCCAGCGTGTCGCCTTGCTCGATATGGGCTTCGAGATATCCGATATGGCGGCCGGGTTCGGCGGTGAGGCGCGGGCGGCCGGCGAAGCCCGCATCGCGCAACGCCTGTCGCATGGTGCGATCGCTGGAGCGGTCGCGCGCCGCATCGATGTCAGCCTCGGTCACCGCGCCGACAAAGGACCGGCTGCCGAGGAAGCTGCCGAAATGGCCTTCTTCGTCGCACCATGCGGCGACCTCGACCGCGCCGTTGATGCCGGAAGCGCCGTTGATGACGCGCGCGGCCTCCAGCGCATAGATCACGCCGAGCGGTCCATCGAGCCAGCCTGCATGGTTCTGGCTTTCGAGATGCGAGCCTGCGAGCAGCTTCGGTCCCGTCTTCGCGCTGGCGCCGAACACATTGCCGATGCCGTCGGTCGTCGCGGTGAGGCCGGCATCGGGCAGGTGCGTTGCAAGCCAGTCCAGCGAGCGCAGATGCGGCTCCGAGAATGTCGGCTTGTGCACGCCGGTCTTGTAGGCGCCGATCGCGCGCAGCGCATTGAGATCGGCGAGTACGCGCTGGCCGTCGAAGCGACCGTTGATGCCTGGCATGGTTGGACTCCGGATGAGCGTCTTTGATTAGCTTCTTGGTGCCGCAATCCCGTCTTGATGCCGTCGCGGTTGGATGCGACGGAACAATCAGGGTGAACGATTTCTTAGCGGTTCTGCTCTTAGTTCGCAGAACTGATGTCGCGGTACGAATAGCGTGTGAGTGTGATCATGTCTGCATTCAGGAACTGGGCCCGCAAGGCCGCTGTGCTGTTTCTCCCGATCGCGCTCGGCGCCTGCGCGCAATACTCGCAGCAATACAGCATGACCACCACGCCGCCGGGAGCAGGTCCGCTCGCCTGGGATGGCGCCGGGCAGGATCCCAATCAGCCGCAGCCGCGACGCCACGCGCGGAATGCGTCACCGGCAGCAGCGGAGACGCAACTGTCGGAAGAGGATGCCGACGACCGGCTGGCGCGCAAGCTCGTGATCTGCAGCACCTGCATCAAGCCGAAGCCGGCGGTGGCGGCGGCGCAGCCGACCAATCGTCAGGACGTCGCCAGCAATCATTAGAGCCATTACCGTTCCGATTGAATCGGAACGGGGCTCTAGATTTTTGTTTCGACGCGTTTTCTTCACGCGAACCGGTGTTCCACTTCGCTTGAAAACGCTTTAGCCGCCGGCGCGGAGCGTGCTGCTGCCGTCCGGCCCGCAGGCCTTAGTTAGGCCACGATGTCGTTCGATGCGCAGGCCCATGTCGTTCCGTAGATTCATTGTTCCCGCCGTCGTCGTCGCGCTTGCGGCCGCCATCCTGATTCATGGGGGCGGTTCGCGTGCCCATGCGCATGCGCCGTCGCATTGCGGCTTCTGGACCTCGATCGAGGCCGGGTTATCCTGCAGGTGACCTTCGGCGGGTGATCCGGGCGGCAATCCGGGAAAAGCGTTCTGAACGCTTGCCCGTCCGGCCAATCGCCACTATACGTTCGCCCGTCGCGGCCGGTTGCAGGTCACGGCCAGTCCGGCCTATCTCACGTCTAACGTATTGATTTGCCGGGAGTTTTGCTCCCTTCGTCTATCGGTTAGGACGCCACCCTTTCACGGTGGAGAGAGCGGTTCGATTCCGCTAGGGAGCGCCACCAGCGCCAAACCGGTAATCCAGCAGTCTCAACCAATTGTCGCGCCGGCGAACGCCTTGCCGTGCCGTTCGGCGGGTGTGAACAAACCGGCAATCACTGCAATCCGCCGCGATTTCGCAACCCTTTGGTAAGCCAGCGGCGATAGGCGTGGTCGCCGGGGATGATGTGATGGCTCTAGGGTCCAAGAAGCGCGAAACGCGCAAATCGCTGCGTCAATCCGGCTGGATCACGCTCGACGGCGGATTCGCCGCACGGCCTTGCGTTGTCGAGGACATGTCCTCGTCGGGTGCCAAGATCACCGTGCAGGACAACAACACGCTGCCGGCCAAGCTGCGGCTGGCGTTTTCGCGCGACGCCCGCACCGGGCGCGCCTGCGAAGTGGTCTGGCGCGAAGGCAGGACGTTCGGCGTCAGATTCGTGCGCTAGCCTCACCGGCCGGCGCGCGATAAAAGGCCGGATGCGCAAGACCTGCTTCGCCATCATCGCCGTGCTGCTTCCCGCCGCTGCGTTCGCGCAAGCCGGCGACCGCCGCAATTTCCAGACGCCGACCGATGCCGGCAGGACGCTGCCGTCGAAATCCGCGACGCGGAGCAATCCCTGCTCCTCGTACGGACCGGGCTTCGTCAAGGTCGAGGGCTCCGACACCTGCGTGAGGTTAGGTGGCGCCATCAGTGTCGGCGCGGGGGTGTCGAGCGGCCGCTGAGCGGCTCGCCGCTCACGACATCGGCGGTGCGATGAAGCGGACGAAGGCCGGCCGCTGTGCGATCTCGCCGAACCAGCGCTCGAGATGGGGCAGCTTCGGCTTGGTCACGCCCTCGACGCCGAACCAGCGCCGCGCAAAGGCGCCGAGCGCGACGTCGGCGATCGTGAACTGATCGCCCTCGACATAGCGGCGGCCTGCAAGCTGCGCCTCGACGACCTGCCACACCAGGCCCGCGGCATCGGCGTCCTTCTGGCTCTGGACCATGTCGCGTTTGTCCGGTGCCGTGCGCACCAGTCCCCAGAACAGCGGGCGCTCGACCGGTTGCAGCGTCGATAGCGTCCAGTCGAGCCAGCGGTCGACGGCGGCGCGCGCCTTCGGCGCCTGCGGATAGATCGGCGAGCCCTGACCGTAGGCCATGCAGAGATAGCGCATCACCGAATTGGATTCCCACAGCACATAGTCGCCGTCGACCAGCGTCGGGACGCGGCCATTCGGATTCATAGCGAGATAGTCAGGCTGATCGTTCTTGCCGAACTGCATGCCGGCATCGATGCGATGATAGGGCAGGTCGAGCTCGGCAAGACACCAGAGCACCTTCTGCACATTGACCGAGTTGGGCCGGCCCCAGATCGTCAGTTGCGGCTTGCTGTCCATCACGCTTTTCTTCCCGCTATTGCGCTTTGCGCGCGTTCTTAGCCGAACCGTCGGGGAAATGCGCGGGGTGAATTGCACCGAGCGCAAAAAAAGAGGCTCCGCCGCGATGCGGCAGAGCCTCTTCAATTTCAGTCAAAGCGCGGTCAGTGACCGAACAGCAACCACAGCACGATGATCACCGGGATCGGCACACCCAACAGCCAAAGCAAAATTCCTTTTCCCATCTCTCGTTGCCTCCTCGCATTCCTTGTGTGAGGAGGCAACGTCAACCAAAGCGCCACGTTCCTCGCGGTCGCGCCGCGCTTCACCGATGGAGAAGCACGGATAGGAACGCGTGCGTAGGCGTGGCGTTTACCAGTGCCCGGTGTTCGGCATCGAGGCCCACGGTTCGGCCGGCGCCTTCGGATCGCCCTTCTGCAGGATCTCGATCGAGTGCAGGTCGGGCGAACGCACGAACGCCATGTTGCCGTCGCGCGGCGGACGGTTGATGGTGACGCCCATCTTCATCAGCTTCTCGCAGGTCGCGTAGATGTCGTCGACCTCGTAGGCGAGATGACCGAAATGGCGGTCCTCGCCGTATTTCTCCTCGTCCCAATTGTAGGTCAATTCGACCAGCGGCGCGCCGCGGGTCTGCGGCAGCGACTTCAGCAGATGGAGGTCTTCCTCGGCGCAGAGAAACACCAGCGTGAAGCGGCCCTTGTCGTTGTCGATGCGGCGCACTTCCTTCAGCCCCAGCGCGTCCTGATAGAACTTCATCGCGACATCGAGATTGCGGACGCGCAGCATGGTGTGCAGATAGCGCATTTTCTTGTCCTCCTGGAAATTCAGAGATTTTGTTTGGGCTCGGGCGAGACGCGCCAAGAAATAGCAGCAAAACGCTGCGCGCGGCAGGGGCCCAGACGACTTTTGCCGCAGCTCCGGGCGCTTGCGTTCTCAAGCTTTCGCGAGCCCTTGCATTGAGCGAGATGGCTTCACCTGGCCGGGTGAGGACGGGGCGACCTGCGACACGCTGATGCGGCGGGCGATACGGGAAAGCCCCGCCCAGGAAAATTCTGGGACGGGGCTTTCGTGGTCGAGCCTTGGAGGCACGGCCCTCTATCTCATCGAATGCCCATCACGGCCAATCAAGGACGCGCGAGGTTGGACCTTCTCTAAAACGCAAAACCCCGCGAGTGGGGCTCGCGAGGTCTGATGCCGACCGGCCTTGGGGAGATCGTGCCGGCAACCAGACATCCAACGATGCGCACGGCGCAAGGTTCCAGCATCCGAAAAATAGAAAGCCCCGCAGGCTGGATGCGGGGCTTTCCCAGTTGACGGACTGGGGATCTCTCAGGGCGTGAGCCGTCAACTGTTGGGGACCAAACTTAAGGTTGAATTTGCAAAATGCAACAGCGCCGCGTAGACGGAATATCTTCGTCCCACAGCGCTGTGCCGGATACTGGGCCCTGAAATCCCCAGTGCGGATAAGTCTTCGGGGAAAACAAAAGGTTCAAGGACCTCGCGTGGGACACGCAGTGCCAAAGCCGCAAGGGCGGCTGGCACCACCCGGTCTCGATATTTCGCCATCAATTCGGCTTCTGCGCCTTGGTCCCGGGTTTTGAGGCATCCGTCGTGCCACGCGCCGTGCCTCTCGTCTCGGCTTCATTGGCCCGTTTCGTATCCATGCCCGTGGTATCCATCGAGCCGTTCGGAGTGGCTCCATTGGTGTTTTCAGGACGCTCCATCCCGCTTTGCGGGGCTGGACCTATGTCTTGGGCAAAGGCCGTGCCGCAGATCAAGGTGAAGATGATGACGACGATCGGCTTGTACATTGATGTCTCCTGGCGTCACCAGGATGACCCGCGCGCAGTCGAGTAGTTCCTCTTGATCGCGTCGACCGGAATGGGGCGAGCCGCGGCCAACGTGCGAATGGTGCCGCTGTGTCTCGGGAACACTTGCCGCTCGCGCCTTTTACACCTTGATGTCGAGGATGGCCTCGACGGCGTCGCGATCGGCCTTGTTCTTGGCGGCGAAGACGTCGAGCACATCCTCGCTGATGATGCGCGGCTCTTCCTTCGCCGTCTGATCGACGACGAGATGCACGCGGGCTTGCGTCACTTCGACGGGTACGGGGTAAATGAGCATGGCTCTCTCCCTCCGGCGGTCGGACCTTGTCAGGGCTTTGTTAACGATTTGTAAGCGGCCTGGAACCGCGCGTCCGGCCCGATTCGACGGCCGGGCGGGATCGGGCCGCTCGCGTGCCGGCCGGCTTGGCGCCATACTGTGCGCTTTCGGGACCGGACGGCGCGACCGATGAGGAACGGGCTCTATTCGATCCATATCCATATGATGGATGGCGTGCGCGGCCGCGACAGCGGCGTCCTGATCCTGCGCGATGGTCTGCTGATCGGCGGCGGGCCGTATTTCTGGTCGATCGGGGCCTACACGGCCGGTGAGGGCACCTGGAAGGGGCACCTCAGGACCAACCAGCACTCCCCGTTTTCCGATCCGTTCGCCCGGCCGCTGTTCGCAGGGCAGGAGGTGACGAGTGGCTTTTCCGGCATCTTCAGCGGTGACGAGGCCGAGGTGTTCGGGACCGTGCTGGTTGGAACCCGCAGTCTGAGCTTCCAGGCGACCCTCAAGCGCCTCGCCGATGCCTGATTGGCGGCAGCCTGTGGACGGGTGCGCAGCAAGCTCCGCATTCTGCTTGGCAAATCGACCTGCTGCGGCTGTGGATTTGCTGCGGACGAACGTTGGATATCTTTGTGGATGAGGCGGCGCGGCCAATGACGCCGTCCGACGATGCCTTCCCGGACCACCGCTAACCCTACTAGGTTAGGTTAAGAGCGATATTGCGTTGCCACTACCTGCGATTGCAGCTGAGATGGCTGCAGATGACAGCCATGACGCCATCGTTCCATCGTGCTGACAGATCGACCCACCGCCGTGTGATGGTCGTGGGCCTGCTGTTCTGTGCCGCCTTTGTCGTGATCAGCTTCTGGCTTCGGCCGCAGCCGGACGGTGGCAAGGTGCTCGTGAAGGCGGACCGGCTGGTCCGTACGGCGGGCGAGCCGCGGAAATCAAACTAGAACAGGCAAATTGAGCTGCGCCGCGGCGCCTAGTCCGGCAGCTTTCCGTTCGGATGCTTGTGATACATCGCGATGCCGATAAAGCCGGCAAAGCCCATCACGTTCAGCAGCAGTTCCATCCACGCCGGCATCGATGCCAACCTCGCTCAACTCAAGCTAATCATTGAGGTTGTGTTTTTGTTCCAGCGCTAACCGATGGTAGCTTTGCGCTTTCGCATGGCTGTGGAACCCGAACCGCCATTTTGCTGCAACCATCCCATTATGCCCGCGTTGGTGCGCATAACCACGTGAGGAGGTTGCCATGAAAAAGACATTGGCGGTTTTGGCGACGGTTGCGACGGTGGGCGCAACGATGGTCAGCGCGCCGGCGCAGGCGCGTCACATCGGACCTGGTCTGGCTTTCGGTCTGGCCGCCGGCGCACTCGCCGCAGGCGCGGCCGGTGCGTATTACGGCCCACGCTATTACGGGCCCGACTACTATGGCTATTATGGCCCGCGTTACGGCTATTACGACGACGGATACGGCTATTATCGCGGTCCGTACTATCGGCACCACTACTATCGCCATTACTGGTAACGGCGACGAGCCCGGAGCACATCGCTCCGGGCTTTCTCAACCGTGCGTCAAGGTGTGATCGCGCGGAAGCGCTTTGGCCTCGATCCTTCGGCGAGCGACATCAGGCGCTCTTGCGTTGAAACCCACTCCAGACATTGCCGAGCGTGTTGTCGTAATATTCCTGGCGATCGCGCTCGAACTTCCGCTGCGTCGCCCGGAAGCTGGCAACGCGCGCGACGATCTCTTCGCGCTCGCGCGCGGCACTGTCTTCCTGATCGGCCATTGCCCATCCTCTTCGTCATGGTCCTATCCCCGCCGCGCATTGGCATCAGTGAATTGGGCGTCAATGCGGAGCGGGCTTTGCAGGATTGTGATGAAGCCAAGGCAGCGGAAGAAAGGCAGCGGACGAGCGACGAAGCTGATGCGCCCGGCGAAGCTGCGGCCCGACCGCAGCAGATCGCTCGCGTGATGGTTGAGCTCGCAATCGGTTCGACCGTGCTATAGTCGCCGCCGGTCAACCGGATCATTCCCAGTGATTGCAAAAGATCTGCGCAGCGGCGTCGAGCGGCTCGGCAACATGATTGCCGAGGCATCATCGATCGTGCCCTTCACCGGAGCGGGCATCTCCACCGAGTGCGGCATTCCCGACTTCCGCTCGCCTGGCGGGCTGTGGACCCGCAACCGGCCGATCCCGTTCGACGAGTTCGTGGCCAGCCAGGAGGCGCGTGACGAGTCATGGCGCCGGCGCTTCGCGATGGAACCGACATTTGTGGCCGCAAAGCCCGGTCGCGGGCATCGTGCGCTGGCCTCGCTTTACCGGGCAGGCAAGGTTCCTGGCATCATCACCCAGAACATCGACAATCTGCATCAGGCGTCGGGCTTCAAGGCCGACGACGTCATCGAGCTGCACGGCAACACCACCTACGCCCGCTGCATCGGTTGCGGCAAGGACTACGACCTCGCGTGGGTGAAGCTGCACTTCGACAAGGCCGGTGGTGCGCCCGACTGCGCTGACTGCGGCGATCCGGTGAAGACCGCGACGATCTCGTTCGGGCAGTCGATGCCCGAGGATGCGATGCGCCGCGCGGCGGAACTCTCGAGGCACTGCGACCTGTTCCTGGCGATCGGCTCATCGCTGGTGGTGTGGCCCGCCGCAGGCTTTCCGATGATGGCGAAGGAGAGCGGCGCGCGGCTCGTGATCATCAACAACGAGCCGACCGATCAGGACAACATCGCCGACCTGGTGATCCGCCACGACATCGGCGACACGCTTGGTCCGTTCGTAGGCAATTGATGCCTGCTTGATTCGCGGCTGTGCAAGCCTGTTCATAGTTCCGGCAAGAATCGTTTTTTAGCTATGCCCGGCAAGCGGGAGTGTTATCTTTTGGTTGAGAGATTCGCGCAGCGTCCAAATGAGTTGGTCATGGAAAGCAGCGTGTACAGGGTGCGCCGCAACGTCGGCGCTCTGCATTTGATGTGTGGGGTCCGGGGTCATGGGGTCGGACGGATTTGAGTCCAAGAAGCTCGGCGGACCGCCGATAGGCGGAGTTGGGCAAAGCAGGATTGCACAAGGCGAGTACGGCAGCGCGCCGCGCGATCCGGCAATCGATGCCTTCTCCGGTCTCGGCGACACCGCAGCCAACCTCGTCGAAGTCTCCGGCGTCATCAAATGGTTCGATGCCTCGAAAGGCTACGGTTTCATCGTCCCCGACAATGGCTGGCCCGACATCCTGCTCCACGTGACGGTGCTGCGCCGCGACGGCTACCAGACCGCCTATGAGGGCGCGCGCCTCGTCGTCGAGTGCGTGCAGCGCGCGAAGGGTTACCAGGCCTTCCGCATTGTCTCGATGGACGAGTCGACCGCGATCCATCCGGCGCAAATGCTGCCGCCGCGGACCCATGTCACGGTGACGGCGACCAGCGGGCTCGAGCGTGCACAGGTCAAATGGTTCAACCGGCTGCGCGGCTTCGGCTTCGTGACCTGCGGGGAGGGCACGCCCGACATCTTCGTGCACATGGAGACGCTGCGCCGCTTCGGCATGACCGAGCTGCGCCCCGGCCAGTATGTGCTGGTGCGATTCGGGCCCGGCTCCAAGGGCATGATGGCCGCCGAGATCCATCCGGAGACCGGCCCCTCGGCGCTGTCGTCACACTGAGCTCCGAGCGGAGACTGCCTGACGCAAACGTGAGCCGTCGGCGAGCCTTCAGGGCTCTGGCATTTGCCGCAATCATCGGGTTAGGGTCCGCCGGAAAATCTTCTCCGGTGTGAGTATTTGTCGATGAATTTCGTTCGCATGGTTGGGCGCCTTCACCCGCAACTGCTGGCCTGCCTCGTCATCACGTTGGGCGTGCTGCTGGTGCCGGCCGCGCAGGCCGCCAGCGTCCAGCCGCTCGAGATCGTCACCAAGTCAGGCGTGCACGTCTTCTCGGTCGAAATGGCGACCACCGAGCAGGAGAAGGAGACCGGCCTGATGTACCGGAAGGAGCTCGCGGACGGCAAAGGCATGCTGTTCGACTTCACGCCGGAGCAGGAAGTGTCGATGTGGATGAAGAACACCTACATCTCGCTCGACATGATATTCATCCGCGCCGACGGGCGCATTCTGCGGATCGCCGAAAACACCGAGCCGATGTCGACCAAGATCATTCCGTCGCGGGGGCTCGCCCGGGGCGTCCTCGAGGTGATTGCCGGCACCGCGCAGAAATACGGCATCCAGCCTGGCGACCGGGTCGGCCACCCGCTGTTCGCCGGCCACTAGCGTTTTGAGGCGATTGCGGGGGCGGAAACCGCCGCCGATTTCGTCGCGGCAGGCCCCGCACCGGTGCCTTGCTGGCGCTGGCTGAAGCGTGTATCCACGGGGCTTCTCGGAAATGTCGGGGTATAGCGCAGCCTGGTAGCGCGGCAGTTTTGGGTACTGCAGGTCGTTGGTTCGAATCCAGCTGCCCCGACCATCCAGATCAAAGACTTAATAGTTTTCGAGGCTCTTTATCCCAGATTTTGCGTTTGGGAAGAGGGCGGAAGGAAGCGGGCGGCGTTTTTGACGAATCCGCTAGCGGATCGCTTTCGTAGCGAAGCCCATTGCTGAATTTGCGGATCCTGATGGTCAGCTAGCGGGTGAGGCTGGGGCGGCAACGCACGCCTGTGGCGAAACGCTCTCGCTCAGCTTACCAATGACTGGGGTCCGAACCAGCCGGTAGTTAGCGACAAGCTCATCACGATGCGCCGTTGATCGACAAATCGCGGTCAGTTGGCATTTTGAAAGAGCAAGCGCGGACCGGAGCCCCGCGGTCCGTTCCCGGCAACTTCGGCCGCCCGGGCGCTGACCAGATCAACGAGCCGGCGGGTTGTAGCGATCCAGGATCACTGTTCTTGGGCCACGCTCCGACGGCCGCGGGATGGCGTCGTCGAATTTGTGATAGCGATCGAACTGCTGCTGCTCATCGCGCAGGTGTGGCGCTTCGGCGGACGAGTAAGCTCTATTTGCACCGTTCCAGTGATCAAATCCCGACACGACGCAACCCCGTCTTGGTTCAGATGCAGGTTGGTTAGCATCGTTGCAGGGGTATCTCTGTATCGCCGTGGCAACACCACCGGCAATCCGCCCGATATGAGCACACGGATTGTTTCTGCGTCTCTCTGTACGTGAACAGCACTCTGGCCCGGGTAATCACGCTCCGGCCGGGATGTCTCGCCTGACGCAACAACGCCGCCTGGACGGAATATATTCGCCCAGACGGCGTCGCCGAATACTGGGCCCTGAAATCCCCAGTGCCCATGGGTCGTCCGCGCGGGAAATAGGTTCAATGCTGCGGCTCCTTGCCGCTGTCGCAACCGGGGCAGGCCGCGGCCTGATCTCCAGCGGAT
This sequence comes from Bradyrhizobium sp. CCBAU 53421, assembly GCF_015291625.1. Classification (NCBI taxonomy): domain Bacteria; kingdom Pseudomonadati; phylum Pseudomonadota; class Alphaproteobacteria; order Hyphomicrobiales; family Nitrobacteraceae; genus Bradyrhizobium; species Bradyrhizobium sp. CCBAU 53421. The sequence goes on along the minus strand of NZ_CP030047.1, from coordinate 5,257,220 downwards.
GTGGCTTGCCGATGGAGCACGCGGACTGGCAGGTTGGCTCAGCCTGACAAGACCAATCCGCGAGGAGGCACCATGGCGCGCAGACTGATCGATATCTCCGTTCCCCTGCAGAACGACGTTCCGGCCGATCCGCCGGGCAATCACCCGACCATCCAGTATATCGACCATCAACAAGGGCTGCCGCGCATGCTGCAGTTCTTTGATGGGCTGAAGGCCGCGGATCTGCCTGACGGGCAGGGCTGGGCCGTCGAGCAGGTTTCGCTCTCGACCCACAACGGCACGCATCTCGATGCGCCCTGGCATTTCCATCCGACCATGAACCGCGGCGAGCGCTCGTGGACCATCGACGAGGTGCCGCTGGAGTGGTGCTTTCAGCCCGGCGTGAAGCTCGACTTCCGCCATCTGCCTGACGGCTACGTCGCGACCGCGGGCGATGTCGAAGCCGAGCTGAAGCGCATCGGCCACACGCTGTCGCCGCTCGAGATCGTCGTCGTCAACACCAGCGCCGGCGCGAAGTATGGCCAGGCCGACTACGTCAATTCGGGCTGCGGCATGGGCTATGAGGCGACGATGTATCTGCTCGAGCGCGGCGTGCGGCTGACCGGCATCGATGGCTGGAGCTGGGATGCGCCGTTCGTCTTCACCGCGAAAAGATACGCCGAGACCAGGGACGCCAGCCTGATCTGGGAGGGCCACAAGGCCGGGCGGCACATCGGCTACTGCCACATCGAGAAGCTGCACAATCTCGAGCAGCTGCCGTCGACCGGCTTCATGGTGTCGTGCTTCCCGGTGAAGATCGAACGTGCGTCGGCCGGGTGGACGCGGGCCGTCGCGATCCTCGATGGCTAGAGCGTTTTCGAGCGAAGTGGATACCGGTTCGCGTGAAGAAAACGCGTCAAAGCAAGAATCCAGAGCCGCGTTCCGATTTAATCGGAACGGGGTAGGCTCTAGGCGCTTCGGAGATTTTGGTCACGTTCGGGAACCGGTGGACAGGCCGTTCATTCCCGCAGGTTGTTGCGGCACGGCTACAGCCTGAGGCAGGCGAATCTGCTCTGATGCACGTCGTAGATGCATTGGGTGATCGGGCCGGCGGCTCTTCCTCGCATCCCGATTTCCGACGCGTTCTCTCCCGTGACTAGAGCCCCGGCGTCTCCCGGGGCTCTTTCTTGCGCGCCGCTGGTGAGCCAAGCCCGCCAAGAGAACCAAGCCCCAGCAGGAAATCCAAGCCTCCGGCAGACGAAGCAAGCTCCAAAACGAAATCAGGTGCGTCGGGACCGACGCACCTGATTGGTGTCTTCGATATCGCTTGTGTCGGCCGAGCGGTTGTTACCACCGGCAAACGCGAACACCACGCGGGGTCCACCAGCAACGGGGACCGACATAACCGCCGTAGTAGCCATAGCCGCGGCCATAACCATATCCGCGACCATAACCCCATCCGCGTCCGCGTCCCCAGCCGCCGCGATACCCATAGCCACGTCCGCGCCATTGCGCCTGCGCAGACGACGTGGTGGCGCCGACCAGGATGGCGGAGGTGCTTGCGACATAGACGAACAACAAAGCGACCGCTGCGAGGCAACGAGTCAGGATATTGTAGCGTTTAGTCATTCTGAAGATCTCCAGTCACTTCCAAACATCTGAACCGATGCTGGCTGTCTCGCTTAGACGCGCGAGACCGGCGTCCGGTTCGAGCATGCTAAGACAATATTTTCACTAAGGTTCTTGCGAGCTTTAACGACTCTATTGAGAGCAACAGGTAAGGTCAAGTTACGTTCCTATCTGCAAAGGATGATGTGGTTGCTACGCTCATCTTGTCGTTCATCCGCCGTTCATTCTGTTCATCTTGCATTGCGTCGAATTGATTTGTGCATCGCAGAAGCAGAGATTTGCGGGCCGCGAAAAATGCCGTCGAGAACTTGAAGTCGACACGATCATGTTCTCTGAGCGTTCGAGAATCCTCCCTGAAGAGTGCCCATGCCGAAACAACACACCTACGTCCTTGGTCTCAACGTCTACGACCATGACGTGAGCGCCTGCCTGCTGCGTGACGGCGCGATCGCCTACGCGATCTCCAAGGAGCGCATCACCCGCGAGAAGCACGCCTCCGGCTTCTACAAGGAGGTCGTCGACTACTGCCTGTCCGCCGAGGGCATCACGCTCGACGACGTCGATCTCGTGGTGCGCAACAGCTACATCCTGCCGGTGCCCGAAATGGAGGAGCGGATGCTCCACCAGGACATGCCGGGCTTCCTGCCGATCGCCGAGCGCAACGAGGCGATCAAGCATCCGCTGTTTCGCTCGAAGTCCGACAAGGTCGTGTCGATCTCGCATCACCTCGCGCATGCCTACAGCGCGTTTGCGGTGTCGCCGTTCAAGGACGGCGTCGTGATGATCGTCGACGGCGTCGGCAGCTATCAGGCTGACGCGATGGAGTCCTATCCGCAGGATGGGGCGTCGCCGCTCGCCCGCGAGTCCGAGAGCTATTACAGGTTCGATGATACGAAGCTCGAATGCCTGAAGAAGGTCTTCATGGAGCCGGCGCGCGGTCTGTTGTCGGATGAGTTCTACAACATGCCGGGCTTAGGGGCGCTGTACAGCCGGGTCTCGACCTATGTGTTCGGCGACTGGAACAAGTGCGGCGAGCTGATGGGGCTTGCGCCCTATGGCCGCCATGGGCAGGTCGGCCATCTGCTCGAGATGCAGGATGGCAGGCTGCACGTGCCGTTCTGGGGCGAGGAGAACCGGCAGCCCTTCGTGCTCGACAGCGGCAGCTGGGACAAGAGCCCGACGATGCGGCACTGGGAGGACATCGCCTGGCGGGTGCAGGACGACACCGAGAATGTGCTGCTGGCGCGGGCGCGCTGGCTGCGCGAGACCACCGGCGCGAAGAACCTCTGCATTGCCGGCGGCGTCGCGCTGAACTGCGTGGCCAACGGGCGCATCGCGCGCGAGGCCGGCTTCGAGAACGTCTGGATCCAGCCTGCCGCCGGCGACGACGGCATCGCCATCGGCTGCGCCTATTACGGCTGGCTGGAAATCCTCAAAGCACGCCGCTCCTTCGTGATGGACCATGCCTATGTCGGCCGGCGCTACAGCGACGCCGAGGTCGCGGCAGCCCTGCAAGGCTTCCTGGTGCGCATCCAGATCGAGGCCAAGCGCAGCGACAACATCTGCCGCGATACCGCGAAGCTGCTCGCCGATCAGCGCGTGATCGGCTGGTTTCAGGGCCCCTCCGAATTCGGTCCGCGCGCGCTCGGCAACCGCAGCCTGATCGCCGATCCGCGCAAGGCCGAGATGAAGGACATCCTCAACAGCCGGGTCAAGCACCGCCAGGCGTTCCGTCCGTTCGCGCCGATCGTGCTGGCCGAGCGCATGAAGGAAATCTTCGAGGGTGAGGAGGACTCACCCTACATGCTGATCGCAAAGCCGGTACGGCCGGAATGGCGCGACCGGATCCCGGCGATCGTGCATGTCGACGGCTCGGCGCGGGTGCAGAGCGTGCGGGAGGAAACCAACCCGGCGCTCTATCGCCTGCTGAAGGAGTTCGAGGCGCTGACCGGCGTGCCGGTCTTGATCAACACCTCGTTCAACGTCAAGGGCGAGCCGATCATCGAGACGCCGCAGGATGCGGTGAGCTGCTTCCTCACCACCGGGATCGACAACCTCGTGCTGCACGACACGCTGGTGACGAAGACCGCGATGCACAAGGTGGTCACGCCCGTGATGACGACGTTCGGCGACGTCGCCACCATCGTCTCCTCGACGACGCAGGATCCCAGCCGCGGCGGGGCTTGAAGCCCGTTAGGCCGCCTTCGCCGGTGCCGCCGGTTTCTGCGCCGGCGGCTTGACCGGCTTGTCCTGCCGCTTCGACCACGAGATGTAATAGGCCACGATCGTCATGATCGCGATGCCGGAGATGCTGACGAAAATCTGCGCGAACAGCGAGCCCGAGCTCATCGAGAGCTCGAAATGTCCGACAAAGGACAGGAACACGCCGACGCAGAACACCGCGAGCGACTGCTGGCCGCAGACGATCAGGGGGTCGAACACCTTCCACTCCAGCGCCGACCAGTCCTTCGGGACGAAGCGGATCACCAGCACGGTGATCACCACGAAATGCAGGAAGCGATAGGGCGCGAGGTTGGTCTTGTCGTTCGGGTTGAAGGTTGAATAGAGCCAGTCCGGGAACATCGCGCCGAAGTCCGGGAAGCGGCCGGCCATCGTCATGATCAGGGCGAAGATCATATAGGCGATGCAGAACCACAGCGTGTAGCGCGAATTGATGATGTGCATGTTGGCGCGCGCGCCGCCCATCGCGCACCACGAGCCGAACACGAACAGCACCTGCCAGGCGAACGGATTGAAGTACCAGGTCCCGGCGGGGTAGGCGGGCAGGTTCCAGCCCATGTGCCGCGACACCAGCCACAGCGCGAGCGAGGCGATCATGGTCCAGTTCGGCTGCCGCAGCATGAACCACAGCACCGGCGGAAACAGCCCCATCAGCACGATGTAGAGCGGCAGCACGTCGAGATTGACCGGCTTGAATTTCAGGAACAGGCCCTGGCGCAGCGTCTCGGTGGCGTTGTCGACGAGGCCGGCGACGTTGAACTCGTTGATGATCTCGGAATCGCCGAAGCGCAGCGCCAAATAGCTGATCGAGGCGATGTAGATCACGAACAGGATGATGTGGGCGACATAGAGCTGCCAGACCCGCTTGGTCAGCCGGGTGGCGCCGACGATGAAGCCGCGCTCCAGCATCATGCGGGCATAGACGAAGGATGCGGTGTAGCCGGAGATGAAGACGAACAGGTCGGCGGCGTCGCTGAAGCCGTAATTCCGGGTCGTGATCCAGTTCACGATATTGTCGGGGATGTGATCGAGATAGATCGCCCAGTTCGCGACCCCGCGGAACAGGTCGAGGCGGAGGTCACGTCCTTTTTCGGGCAGGGTGGCGTGGATTTCCATGGGAGCGCCGCTTCCTCGAGATGATGCTGTCGAGAAGGCCGCGCCGCGGGCCCAAGGGACTCCAAAGGGAAGCCTCCCGGGGCCAGATTGTCACAGCGCGGTAGAATGACTATACCGGTCCGGCGAAGGCTCCCTCCGAGATCGAGGAATCACCGATCAGTTCGTTGAACGGTGTCTCTATACTATCCCGGCGGTTTCCTTCAAATCGCTTCCATGTCGCACATCCCACGGGGCCCGACCATCCATGACCGCACGCATTTTTAAGCCCGCCAAAAACGCGATGCAATCGGGACGTGCCAAGACCAAGGAGTGGCAGCTGGACTACGAGCCGGAGCAGCCGCGCACGGTGGAGCCCTTGATGGGCTGGACCTCGTCCACCGACATGAAGCAGCAGCTCACGCTGCAGTTCGAGACCAAGGAGGAGGCGGTCGCCTATTGCGAGCGCAAGGGCATCGCCTACCAGGTGATCGAGCCGAAAGATTCGGCGCACCGCCAGATCGCCTATGCCGACAATTTCGCATTCCGCCGCTGGGAGCCGTGGACCCATTAGGGTTGGATCGGGCCCGTCAGGGCTGACGATCAACTCGCGGGGGTAGGCGCGGCGAGGGCGCCCGGGATCGGCAGCGGCGCATCCTTGGAGATGCCGAGCACCGGAAAACTTCTAATTTTACGCACGTTGGGCAGGCCGGCGAACTGCAGCAGCTGCTGACGCATGTCGTCGACACTGGGCGCGACGCATCTCAGCATGAAGTCGGCGTCGCCCGAGATCCGCCAGCATTGCAGGAAGCGCGGCACGGCCGCCACCGCGGCCTCGAACGCCTCGATCGCGATCAGGTTCTGTCTGTCGAGCTGGATCAGGACGAAGGTCGTCACCTCATAGCCGAGCAGCCGTTCGTCAAGCGTGGCGCGGATCGCCTGCACCACGCCGCGGCTGCGCAAGGCGCGGACCCGGCGCAGGCAGGGCGGGGCGGTGATGCCGACCCGCTCGGCAAGCTCGTTGATCCTGATCCGGCCGTCCCGCTGCAATTCGGACAGGATCCGCAGGTCGATGTCATCGAGCTGTGGGCGCTCTGTCACAGTCACGAGCCCGCTACCGCAGTGCGTGGGCTCTTGCCGCCGCTCTGGACCTGACTGCGCGCGGCCTGTGGCGCGACACCCGACAGCACCAGCTTCTCATGCGCCGAGATGATGGCGTCGCGGGTCAGGCGGCCGCCGGGGCGGTACCAGGTGCAAAGACCGGTCAGCAGCGAGATGATGGCGAAGGTCGCGACCTGGATATCGACGACCTCGAACACGCCGTCCGAGACTCCCTGGGTGAGAATCTGCGCCAGACGCTGCTCATAGGCGCCGCGCAGTGCCACCACGGCGTCGTAGTTCTTGGCATCGAGGCTGCGCAGCTCGGAATTGGCGATGAAGACCTCGCGCTTGCGGGTCATGTGGTAAGTGACGTGGAAGGCCACGAAGGCGCGCAGCCTTTCGACCGGATCGGCCTGGCCCTCCAGCGCAAGGTCGAGCTCGCGCAGCAAATCGTTGATATGCTCCTGCACCAGATCGAACAGCAGGTCCTGCTTGGTTGAGATATGGTTGTAGAGCGAGCCCGCCTGGATGCCGACTTCGGCGGCGAGCTGGCGCAGGCTCATCGCCTCGTAGCCATGCTCGAAGATCAGGCGCACGCCGGCCTTGCGGATCGCCTCCAGCGTGGTGGGGCCATGTGAGCCGATCGTGCGTGCCATCGCGGGCCTCGGAGGGTGTTGGCTTGCCAGGGAGCGCAGGAAACAAGCGAACGACCGTATGTTTATCGCATGAAATCCCAGTGAATTCAATGAACTGCGGATTTCGCGCGCAAACCATAGCACAGTCGCTTGCGAAGCCAAGAAAAAAACGTATGATCGTTTAATTGCAAGATGAATCTCACGGGAGGGATCATGGCCTCGAACCGGGCAGCAATCTTCAATTTCGACCTTGGCGAGACCGCGGATGCTATCCGCGAGACGGTGCATGATTTCTCGACCAACGAGATTGCGCCGCGCGCCGCCGAGATCGATCGCTCCAACACGTTTCCGCGTGATCTCTGGCCCAAGATCGGCGCACTCGGCCTGCACGGCATCACGGTCGAGGAGGAGTATGGCGGGTCGGGTCTCGGCTATCTCGAGCATTGCATCGCGGTCGAGGAGATTTCGCGCGCTTCGGCCTCGGTCGGGCTGGCCTACGGCGCGCATTCCAACCTCTGCGTCAACCAGATCCGCCGCAACGGCAACGAGGCGCAGAAGCGCAAATATCTGCCCAAGCTGATCTCCGGCGAGCATGTCGGATCGCTGGCGATGTCGGAGCCGTCGGCCGGCTCCGATGTGGTCTCGATGAAGACCCGCGCCGAGAAGAAGGGCGACCGCTTCGTGCTCAACGGCAGCAAGATGTGGATCACCAACGGTCCTCACGCCGAGACGCTGGTCGTCTATGCCAAGACCGATGCGAACGGCGGACCGCGGGGCATCACCGCCTTCATCATCGAAAAGGGCATGAAGGGATTCTCCACCGCGCAGAAGCTCGACAAGCTTGGCATGCGCGGCTCTGACACCTGCGAGCTGGTGTTCGAAGACTGCGAGGTGCCGGAGGAGAACGTGCTCTCCGAGGTCGGCCGCGGCGTCAACGTGCTGATGAGCGGCCTCGACTATGAGCGCGCGGTGCTGGCGGCGGGACCGATCGGCATCATGCAGGCCTGCATGGACGTGGTGCTGCCCTACGTCCACGAGCGCAAGCAGTTCGGCGAGCCGATCGGCTCGTTCCAGCTGGTGCAGGGCAAGATCGCCGACATGTACACCACGATGAACGCCTCGCGCGCCTATGTGTACGCGGTGGCGAAGGCCTGCGACCGCGGCGAGACCACGCGCGAGGACGCCGCCGGCGCCATCCTCTATGCCGCCGAGAAGGCCACACAATGCGCGCTGGATGCGATCCAGCTGCTCGGCGGCAATGGCTACATCAACGACTATCCGACCGGCCGGCTGCTGCGCGATGCGAAACTCTACGAGATCGGCGCCGGCACCAGCGAGATTCGCCGCATGCTGATCGGCCGCGAGCTGTTCGCCAAGACGGCCTGACCTGCGCACCGTCGCGCCTCTCGCGCGACGGCCCGCCTTCCCAAATCCTGTCGGCTCCTCCAACGAAACGTGCAACACCGATGCCGCTTCATTCGACGATCGATCCCACATCCTCCGAATTCGCCCGCAACGCCGATGTGATGCGCAGCCTGGTCGCAGAGCTCCGCGACAAGCTCAAGCAGGTTGCCGGCGGCGGCGGCGAGACCTCGCGCAAGCGGCACACCTCGCGCGGCAAGATGCTGGCGCGCGATCGCGTCGATCTCCTGGTCGACCCCGGCACCGCGTTCCTGGAATTGTCGCCGCTCGCCGCCAACGGGCTCTACGGCGGCGACGTGCATTCCGCGAGCGTCATCACTGGTGTCGGACGGATCTCGGGGCGCGAATGCATCATCGTCGCCAACGACGCCACCATCAAGGGCGGCACCTATTACCCGATGACGGTGAAGAAGCATCTGCGCGCCCAGGACATCGCCCGGCAGAACAATCTGCCCTGCGTCTACATGGTGGATTCCGGCGGCGCCTTCCTGCCGCTGCAGGATGAGATCTTTCCCGACGAACGGCATTTCGGCCGCATCTTCTACAACCAGGCGCAAATGTCGTCGCAGGGCATCCCGCAGATCGCCATCGTGATGGGCTCCTGCACCGCGGGCGGCGCCTATGTGCCTGCGATGTCCGACGAGAGCATCATCGTGCGCAACCAGGGCACCATCTTCCTCGGCGGCCCGCCGCTGGTGAAGGCTGCGACCGGCGAGGTCGTCACCGCCGAAGAGCTCGGCGGCGCCGACGTCCATTCGCGGCAGTCGGGCGTCACCGATCACTACGCGCAGAACGACGCCCATGCGATCGGGATCGCGCGGCGCATCGTCGGCACGCTGAAGCAGCCGGCGAAGGCACAGCTCAACATGCGCACCCCGCAGGAGCCGCTGTTTCCGGCCGAGGAGATCTACGGCGTGGTCTCCGCCGACGGCCGCAAGCCGTTCGACGTGCACGACATCATTGCGCGGATCGTCGACGGTTCCGAGTTCGACGAATTCAAGAAGCTCTACGGCACCACGCTGATCTGCGGCTTTGCCCATATCTGGGGCTATCCGGTCGGCATCATCGCCAACAACGGCATCCTGTTCAGCGAGAGCTCGCTGAAGGGCGCGCATTTCATCGAGCTGTGCTGCCAGCGCGGCATTCCCCTGGTGTTCCTGCAGAACATCACCGGCTTCATGGTCGGCAAGAAGTACGAGGCAGGCGGCATAGCGCGCGACGGCGCCAAGCTAGTGACGGCGGTTGCGACCGCCGGCGTGCCGAAATTCACCGTCGTGATCGGCGGCTCCTACGGCGCCGGCAATTACGGCATGTGCGGCCGCGCCTACAGCCCGCGCTTCCTCTGGCTATGGCCGAACGCCCGCATCTCCGTGATGGGCGGCGAGCAGGCCTCGATGGTGCTGAGCCAGGTGCGGCGCGACGGCATCGAGGCCAAGGGCGAGAGCTGGTCGGCGGAAGAGGAAGACAAATTCCGCGAGCCGATCCGCGCGCAATACGAGAAGCAGGGCAATCCCTATTACGCCACCGCGCGGCTCTGGGATGATGGCGTGATCGATCCGGCCGACACCCGCCTGGTGCTCGGGCTCGGCCTGTCGGCCGCGGCCAATGCGCTGATCGAGCCCACCAAGTTTGGCCTGTTCAGGATGTGACCCAGGATCTGATCATGGACCGTTCAAAACTCTATCGGCGTTTCCGCACGCTGCTGATCGCCAACCGCGGCGAGATCGCCTGCCGCGTGATCCGCTCGGCGCGCGCCATGGGGCTGCGCACCGTCGCGGTCTATTCCGAGGCCGACCGCGATGCGATGCATGTCGCGCTCGCCGACGAGGCGGTGCTGCTCGGGCCTGCGCGGGCGCGCGACAGCTACCTCAACATCGAGCGCGTGATCGCGGCCGCAAGGCAGACCGGCGCCGAGGCCGTGCATCCCGGCTACGGCTTCCTGTCTGAAAATGCCGAGTTCGCGCAGGCTTGCCTCGATGCCGGTCTGGTGTTCGTCGGCCCGACCGCCGAGATGATGACGGCGATGGGCTCGAAATCCGGCTCGAAGGCACTGATGGAGAAGGCCGGCGTGCCGCTGGTGCCCGGCTATCACGGCGAGGGGCAGGACGAGGCGATCCTGGCGGAGGCCGCCAACCGGATCGGCTTCCCGGTCCTGGTGAAAGCGTCAGCCGGCGGCGGCGGCCGCGGCATGCGCGTGGTCAGTTCGGCGGGCGAGCTCTCGGCCGCGATCACCAGCGCCAAGCGCGAGGCCAAGGCGGCGTTCGGCGACGACCGCATGCTGATCGAGAAGTACGTGCAGAACCCGCGCCATATCGAGGTGCAGATCATCGGCGACAGCCACGGCAATCTGCTCTCGCTGTGGGAGCGCGAATGCACGCTGCAACGCCGCCACCAGAAGGTGATCGAGGAGGCGCCGTCGCCGACGCTGAATGCCGCGCAGCGCGACACCGTCTGCGAAGCCGCGCGAAAAGCGGCCGGTGCGGTCAACTATGTCGGCGCCGGCACGATCGAGTTCGTCTCCGACGGCAAGGACGTGTTCTTCATCGAGATGAACACCCGCCTGCAGGTCGAGCATCCCGTCACCGAGCTGATCACCGGCGTCGATCTCGTCGAATGGCAGCTGCGCGTCGCGTTCGGCGAGGCGCTGCCGCTGAAGCAGGACGAGATCAAGCTCAACGGCCACGCCATCGAGGCGCGTGTCTACGCGGAGAACCCGCAAAAGAACTTCATGCCCTCGGTCGGCCGCATCAAGACCTGGCGGACGCCGCCGGAGGGCGACGGCCTGCGCATCGATGCCGGCTATCGCAGCGGCGACAACGTCTCACCGTATTACGACGCGATGCTCGCCAAGGTGATCGCCTGGGCGCCGACGCGCGAGGGCGCGATCGAGAAGCTCAACCGCGGCCTGCAGGAGACCGATGTCCGCGGCATCGTCACCAACATCCCGTTCCTGTCTGCGCTGGTGACACATCCCAACACCAGGTCCAACGCGATCGATACCGGCTTCATCGAGCGCGAGCTGAAGAACCTGACATCAGGCACGGGCGTGGCCGGCGAGTTCGAGCTGTGCGCGGCGGTGGCTGCGATCGTCAACGCCGAGCAGAAGGCAGCGCGGAACGAGGCGAACTCGCCCTGGCAGGCGTTCGGCTGGATGCCGGTCGGCCGCCGTCAGCGGGTGTTCTCGCTCCGGCAGGGCCACGAGCCCGCCCACGCCATCACGCTGCACTATGGCAATGGACCCTCGACGCTCTGCGTCGGCGGGCGCGAGCTTGCCTTTGCCATCTCGTCACCCGGCGAGGATGGCTTCGACCTGACGCTCGACGGCCTCAAGTCGCGCGTCGCATCTGTTATCGAGGGCCACGAGTTGTACCTGCGCACCCGCAACGGCCGCTTCGACCTGCACTGGGTCGACCCGTTCGGCGGCGAGAGCGAGGAGCAGGTCGGCGAGGACAAGATCGTGGCACCCTTGCCGGGCACCGTGGTTGCGCTGCTGGCCGAGGAGGGCGCGACCCTGGAGAAGGGCGCCCCGATCCTCACGCTCGAAGTGATGAAGATGGAGCAGACCCTGCGCGCGCCCTATGCCGGGGTGCTGAAGAAGCTCAAATGCAAGGTCGGCGACATCGTCGACGAGGGCGTCGAGCTTGCCGAAGTCGAGCCCCAGGCGGCGTCATGAGCGATCAAATCCACATCGTCGAGATGGGGCCGCGCGACGGCCTGCAGAACGAGAAGACGCCGGTCAGCGTCGAGGCGCGCATCGCCTTCGTCGAGGCGCTGGTGGCGGCAGGGCTTGGCACCGTCGAGGTCGGCGCCTTCGTGTCGCCGAAGGCGATCCCGCAGATGGCGAGCTCCGACCAGGTGCTGCGCGGCGTTAGCCACATCAAGGGCGCCGAATTCCACGTGCTGGTGCCGAACGAGAAGGGCTATGACGCCGCGCGCGCGGCCGGCGCGCAGGTGGTCTCGGTGTTCGCGGCGGCCTCCGAAGGGTTTTCGCGCGCCAACATCAACTGTTCGATTGCGGAATCGATCGAGCGCTTCAGGCCGGTGCTGGCGCGTGCCAAGGTCGATGGCGTCAAGGTGCGCGGCTATATCTCCTGCGTGCTCGGTTGTCCGTTCGATGGCGAGATCAAGCCGAAGGCGGTCGCCGACCTCGCCGTGACGCTGTGGGATCTCGGCTGCTACGAGATCTCGCTTGGCGACACCATCGGCGTCGGCACGCCGGTCAAAGCGAAGGAGATGCTGCGCGCGGTCGGCGCCGAGCTTCCGGTCGGCAATCTCGCGATGCACTTCCACGACACCTATGGCCAGGCGCTCGCCAATCTCTATGCCGGCATGGAGGAGGGCGTGCGCGTCATCGATGCCGCCGCGGGCGGCCTTGGCGGCTGCCCCTATGCGCCCGGCGCCACAGGCAACGTCGCGACCGAGGATGTCGTCTACATGCTCGAAGGCATGGGCGTGAAAACTGGTATCGATATGGACAAGCTGCTGGCCACGACCAACGAGATGGCCGGATTGCTCGGCCGCCCGCCGGTGAGCCGCGTCGCCTCGGCGCTGAACGCGAAGCGGAAGCGGCTGAAAGCCTGAGCAGTATTGTACGATCGGTCGGACGACCTGTCGCCGTAGCTCGATGAGCGGGCGCGATACGGATCGAAAGCGCTTGGCCGCAACCCTATCGCATCGTCGCCCGTGCAGCCACCGCGGTCCATTTGATCGGGAGCAGGGCGGAAATCGGCCGCTCGACGGTCCGGTAGAGCATGAGGCCGACCAGGTTCGAGATCAGCAGCGCCAGCAGCACGAAGAACACCGCAGTGACCGGCGTGATCGGGAACACCATTTTCAGCGCCACGACGAGGAAAATGTGGAACAGATGCGTGCTGTACGATGCGTCGCCCAGCGCCTCGGCAACGGTTTCAAACCGGCCGGGCGATAGGGGCCTGGCGAACGCGCACGCCACAACAGCCAAAGCGCCAGCTATCCAGATCGAGATGATTTCCGGGAAGGGCAGACGTGGCGGGATTCGAAAAACGATCGCCGCAAGGATCTGTGTCGCAAGTAGCGCCGCCGCGACAAGGAGCGGACAGGGGACAACGAAACGGTCTCCCAGGTTTCGTTTCAACACACCGATAGCCATTCCGACTAAAAACAGCAGGATGATCGGATCCGCGAAGAACGTGAATACCGTCTGAGCTGGCGTGGAGTCAGAGAGCGGCTTCACCAATGCTCCCTCGATGACGATCACACCAACGGTCCGATGGATTCCGGGCCGGTGCTTCGCACGCCTCGAATTGCAAGGGGGAGACTGTGGCGTTGCGGACCATCGAATGGAACCCGTTTTGCAGCGCACACAGCGTTGGGTTCCGGCTCAAAACCCCTCGAAAGCGTTCATGGCTTGGTGACTCAAAAGTGCTGAGGTGAGGGGGCTCGCAATTTGCTCCAGGTGGTCCCGCCATGTCCGGACAGGTGTCAGCTTCCCGCGGCCGAACGTTTTTGGCCGGAAAGATCGTGTTCAATTTCGGTCGGTCGGCCTTCGATTGCACGGTCCGGCAGCTCACCGATACGGGCGCGACCGTGGAACTCGCAAGCGTCGTTGGCATTCCCGACCAGGTCCAACTGTTGATCGTCGGTACCAACCAGGTGAGACCTTGCAAACGGCTGTGGCAATCGGACCGTCAGCTCGGCCTGGTGTTTGAGGGGCAGCAGGCGAGCGATCCGGCTCCCGCGCCTGCCGGCGCCGTGTCTGCCAGGCCTGCACCGTCGGCCGTTCCGGAGCGACGCAGCGGCGATATTCTGCGCGGGCACATGCTGGCGCTGCGCGCGGCGCTCGATCAGATTCCGGTCGGCATCCTGCTGCTGGACGCGGAGCTGAAAGCCCTGTTCATCAACCGCGCGTTCCGGAACATGTGGCAGCTCCCGGACGCGGTTGCCGACCGCAATCCCACCTTCACCGATCTGATGCATCACGGCTGCAAGACCATGGCCTATGAGCTGCCGGCTGAGCAGCTTCAAGCCTACGTCGCCGAGCGCGTCCGTCTGGTCAGCGTCGGCGACGCAAATCCGATCGATCTCAGGCGCAGCAATGGCGACGTGGTGCGATGTCAGTGCACACCGCTGCCCGACGGCGGCCGGATGGTGAGCTATACGCCCGTGACCGACATCGTGCGCGCATCGGACAAATTGAAGGTGCTGACCGGTGCGCTGGAAAACGTGGAGGACGGTGTCGTCCTGCTCGATCGCGATCTCAACGCGATCTTCCTCAATCGGCGAATGCGGGAATTCTGGGAGGTGAGCGAGGAGGAGGTTGCCCGGCATCCGGCATACGTCACACTCATCACGCGCAATCGCCGGGCAGTTCCGACCGGCGCTACTCCGGAGCAGATCAAGACCTTTCCGGCGAAGCGGATTGCGGAGATCAAGGCAGGCGATCACAAGCGCGACGTCCAGACGCCGGATGGCCGCAATATCAGGATCCATTGCTCGACGATGGCCAACGGCGGCCGCATGCTGACCTTTGTCGACGTGACCGATCTCGTCGGTAACGCGCGACAGCTCGAGGTGCTCGCGACCACCGATCCGCTCACTGGACTGTTCAACCGCAGGCACTTCTTGACGACGCTGGATGCAGAGTGGAGCCGGTTCCAGCGCTACTATCGCTCGGTATCCGTCCTGATGGTCGATATCGATCACTTCAAGAGCATCAATGATCGATTCGGTCATGCGGTCGGTGACGAGGCCATCAAGGCCGTCGCCGAGATTTGCGTTCGCGGCAAGCGCAAGTCCGATGTCGTCGGCCGTGTCGGAGGCGAGGAGTTCGCGGTTCTGCTGCCGGAGACGACGTTGTCGCGCGCCCGGACCGTCGCCGAGCGCATTCGCAAGAGGGCGGAGGGATTGGCGTTGCGGACTGATGACCGTCCGGTGCCGCTCACCGTGAGCATCGGCGTTGCCGAGGCCCTCACCAGCATGCCCGGGATCGATGCGCTGATGAAGGCCGCCGATGCCGCGCTCTACCAGGCCAAGGAGCGCGGCCGGAATCGCGTTGCGTGCTGGACGACGCCGGCGCCGCCGAAGTTGGCGGCCGAGTAGAACTGTCTTCGAGCTGCTTTCCTCATTCCCCCGAGCGCAATTGCGCAGCGGAGGGCTCGCGCAGCGAGAACGCGGAATCCACTATGCCGCTTGTCGGTGTTGTCCTGATTAGGACGCTCGCAACGGGGCTCAGGGCACTGAACGAACAACGCCCGGCGGCCTTGCGGCCGCCGGGCGGTAACTGTTTCTCCACGTTGCGGGTACGCAGGTACTCGACCGCGCCATCAACCGCAAGGCCGTAAGACCCCGGTTACACGCGGGCTCAAATTAGGACACGCGCAAATTCCGGGAATCAGCAATGATTGCCAGGATAGGGAGCGTGGCGCATGCGTGCGAACCGATTCAAGGGCTGGACCGAGACCGAAGAACGATTGCTGGTCGCGTTGCATGAATCCGGGATGAACCACCGGCTCATCGCGCTCAAGATGCGACGGACGGAAGCCGGGGTCGATAACCGTCTCGCGCTGATCGCCCACAGGGCTAGACGGGCTGAGGGTGTGGATTCCGGGTTCGCGCCAAGGCGCGCCGCGGATTGAGAAGGGGGAGACACCAGCGGCCCTGCTACTGAGTGGTCCGACGGCGCATGGGTGCGGAAGTACGACTCACGGTTGGCGCAAATTCACTGTCGTCCCGGCGAAGGCCGGGACGCATACGCCGCAGCGGATGTTGCAGGTGGGACTCGGCGTTCTAGCGTTGCGCGACAAGCAGCGTCGGTGGGTCCCGGCCTTCGCCGGGACGACGGAGGGAGGGGGCGTGCGCGTGCGATCGGCGCCGGGCTTTCTCTGCGCCTCCGGATCGAAGAGAGGGCGGCAATCGATCCACAACTCGGGCGCGTTCCATCACGAGACAGCAATCTTACGGCTACTTGGTCAGGTACCTGTCAGGTTCCCATAAGGACCGATAATACATGGTTGCCCGGGAGCCACGATTGTTGCGTCTTCGCAACAGTTACTGTGCATTTAACCCTAAACACAGCCGGTCCGTAGTCGCGCCGCTTTTTGGCCACACCCTGACATGAAAGGATATTCACCTAGCTGAATAGCCAGCGCTCCGACGACGGGACATTTTTTCGGGTTCCGGCGTTGATGGAGGAAAGAGCGCCGGGAACAGGGTCGCGATGGACGCCAAGGTGGACGGCAAGACGAACATCAAGGGCAGGCTGCCCAGCCGTCATGTGACGGAGGGGCCCCAGCGCGCACCGCATCGTTCCTATCTCTATGCGATGGGGCTGACGACAACCCAGATTCATCAACCGTTTGTCGGCGTTGCTTCATGTTGGAATGAAGCCGCTCCCTGCAACATCTCGCTGATGCGCCAGGCACAGGCGGTGAAGAAGGGCGTGGCATCTGCCGGCGGCACGCCGCGCGAGTTCTGCACCATCACCGTCACCGACGGCATCGCGATGGGCCATGACGGCATGCGCTCGTCGCTGCCGTCGCGCGAATGCATCGCCGATTCGGTCGAGCTGACGGTTCGCGGCCACTCGTATGATGCGCTGGTCGGGCTCGCCGGCTGCGACAAGTCGCTGCCGGGCATGATGATGGCGATGGTCCGCCTCAACGTGCCGTCGATCTTCATCTATGGCGGCTCGATCCTGCCCGGCAACTTCCGCGGGCAGCCGGTGACCGTGCAGGACATGTTCGAGGCGGTCGGCAAGCACTCGGTCGGCGCCATGTCGGACGAGGACCTCGACGAGATCGAGCGGGTGGCGTGCCCCTCGGCCGGCGCCTGCGGCGCCCAGTTCACCGCCAACACCATGGCGACCGTCTCCGAGGCGATCGGGCTGGCGCTGCCGTACTCGGCCGGCGCCCCGGCGCCCTACGAGATCCGCGACTCCTTCTGTGCCGCCGCCGGCGAGAAGGTGATGGAGCTGATCGAGAAAAACATCCGGCCCCGCGACATCGTCACCCGGGAAGCCCTTGAAAATGCTGCGGCCGTGGTTGCAGCCTCAGGTGGTTCGACCAATGCTGCACTGCACCTGCCGGCGATCGCCCATGAGTGCGGCATCAAGTTCAATCTGTTCGACGTTGCCGAAATCTTCAAAAAGACTCCTTACGTCGCGGATTTGAAGCCGGGCGGCCGTTATGTTGCCAAAGACATGTTTGAAGTAGGTGGCATTCCGCTGCTGATGAAGACGCTGCTCGACAATGGCCACCTGCACGGGAATTGCCTCACCGTCACTGGCCGAACGATCGCCGAAAACCTCAAAAGCGTGAAATGGAATCCGCACCAGGACGTGGTGCGGCGCGCCGACAATCCGATCACCGTGACAGGTGGCGTTGTCGGGCTGAAGGGTAATCTCGCTCCGGAGGGTGCGATCGTGAAGGTCGCGGGAATGTCCAACCTGAAGTTCACCGGTCCGGCCCGGTGCTTCGACCGCGAGGAAGACGCCTTCGAGGCGGTGCAGAAGCGCACCTACAAGGAAGGCGAAGTGATTGTGATCCGCTACGAGGGGCCGAAGGGCGGTCCCGGGATGCGGGAGATGCTGGCAACCACGGCGGCGCTGACCGGGCAGGGAATGGGCGGCAAGATTGCCCTGATCACCGATGGCCGGTTCTCCGGCGCCACCCGTGGCTTCTGCATCGGACATATTGGACCCGAGGCGGCCGTCGGCGGGCCGATCGGGTTATTGCAGGACGGCGACATCATCGAGATCGATGCGGTCGCCGGCACACTTGACGTAAAATTGAGCGACGCCGAGCTCGCAAATCGTAAGACCAAATGGGTCCCTCGGGCGACTAACCACACATCTGGTGCGCTGTGGAAGTACGCCGAGCAAGTGGGGCCGGCGGTGGATGGCGCAGTCACCCATCCGGGTGGCGCGCACGAGAAACAGTGTTATGCGGACGTTTAAGCGTACGATTTTTGCGTTTGCGTTAGGGGCCATTCCGGTGGCAGGCCCTGGATTCGGATTCGACGGCGCCCCGGTCAGCCCCCAGGATACGGTTCTTCCGGTGGTTTCCCCGCAGCCGGGGACGGCCGCCGCGCTGAAGCGCGGTGCCACGACGGTTGCTCCGACGGCGACCGCGCCGACCTCCTCCTTCAGCACATTGCAGTACCAGGCCGAGGGCGGCCACCCGGTGGCGCAGTGGAAGCTCGGCAAGATGTACGCCGAGGGCGACGGCGTCATCCAGGACGACATGCGCGCCTTCGAGTATTTCAGCCGGATCGCCAATGCGCATGCCGAGGATTCGCCGTCGGCGCCGCAGGCCTCGATCGTGGCCAACGCCTTCGTGGCGCTCGGCCGCTACTATCTGAGCGGCATTCCCAATTCCAAGGTGAAGGCGGACACCGAGCGGGCGCGGGAGATGTTCTCCTACGCCGCGTCCTATTTCGGCAATGCCGACGCCCAGTACGACCTCGCCCGGCTGTACCTGAAGACGCCGGACGCCTCGCGGGACGATTTCCGCTATGGCGCGCGCTGGCTCGGGCTCGCCGCCCAGAAGGGCCAGCATCAGGCGCAGGCGCTGCTCGGCCAGATGCTGTTCAACGGCGATCGGCTGCCGCCGCAGCGGGCGCGCGGCCTGATGTGGCTGACCCTGGCACGCGACAGCGCCACGCCCGACGAGGCCTGGATCAAGGAAAGCTACAACCGGGCGATCGCCAAGGCGTCCGAGGACGACCGTGCGATGGCGCTGCAGATGCTCGAGCACTGGGTGCAGGGTCGTCGCGATTAGAGGCCGCCGGGACTGAGATCCCGGGCGACCGGTGGGCTCAGGCGGTCTCGAAGTCGAGATCGGCCCAGACCGGGACATGGTCGGACGGCTTCTCCCAGGCACGGACATAGCTGTCGATCCCGACATCGATCAGCCGGTCGCTCGCCTGCGGCGACATCAAGAGATGGTCGATCCGCAGGCCCCAGTTCTTCTGCCAGGCGCCGGCCTGGTAGTCCCAGAAGGTGTACTGGCCGGGCTCGTCATTGACCGCCCGCAGCGCGTCGGTCAGGCCGAGGCCGAGCAGCGACTGGAAGGCCTCGCGGGTCTCGGGGCGGAACAGGGCATCACCGGCCCAGGCCGCCGGATTGTAGACGTCGCGAGCGGCCGGAATGACGTTGAAATCGCCCGCGAGGATCAGCGGCTCCTCGGCCTTAAGCCGTTGCTGCGCGTACTCAAGAAGCCGCGACATCCATTTGAGCTTGTAGGGGTATTTGTCGGTATTGGCGGGGTTGCCGTTGGGCAGATAAAGGCACGCGACCCGGACCACGCCCTGCTTCAGCGTGACGACGCCTTCGAGGAAGCGAGCGTGGGCGTCCTCGTCGTCGCCGGCGAGGCCCGACTTGGTCTCATCGAACGGCAGCTTGGACAGCAGCGCGACGCCGTTGAAGGTCTTCTGGCCGTGGGTGACGACATTATATCCGAGCGCCTCGACCTCGAGCCGCGGGAACGCGTCGTCGACGCATTTGATCTCCTGCAGGCAGACGATGTCGGGGGAACACTCCTTCAGCCAGCTGACCAGCAGCTCGATCCGTTGCCGGACCGAATTGACGTTCCACGTAGCGATGCGAACTGCCATCGGACTTCCTTCATTGATGGGACACGCGACCGAGCGCCCCGCTTAGACCAAGCGCTTCCGCATCTCGATGTGTGGGATGCCGGCTTCCTCGAACTCCGCGCCGGCGCGCTCGAAGCCGACGCGCGCGTAGAACGGTTCCGCGTGCGTCTGCGCGTTGAGGATCAGTTCCGGATAGCCGAGTTCGGCTGCCTTGGCCATCAGTGCGTCCAGTACGCGGGCGCCGATACCGGTGCCGCGCGCCGGTTTGAGCACGGCCATGCGGCCGATATGGCCATCGGGCAGCAGGCGGCCTGTCGCCACCGGCATGCCGTCCTCGGCAAAAGCCAGCGCATGCCAGCTAGACGCGTCCATGTCGTCCCATTCCAGTTCTACCGGCACGCGCTGCTCCTCGACGAAGACGCTGTAGCGGATGGCACGGGAGCGTTGGCGGGCCTCTTCCCAGGTGCAGACAAGAACGGAGCTGGACATAAGGTCGCGATTCGGGGGAGCCGCAGGATTTTACTTAGGTGGCATACCATGGGCGGTCCGCCTGTGCTAACCCTCTCCGGAAACAAGGCGTAACAATTGCCGATGGGGGAGTTGCGAAGCGTCCCGGCCTCAAGGGGGAGCGGGCGGCGCACGTGCAAGACTTATGAAAAAACGCAATTTGGTTCTGACTGTCGCTGTTCTCGGCATTGCGGCCGGGGCGGCTTACATGACGCGCTCTTCATGGATGGGTGGCGGTGCCGTCACCGCGCAAGGGACTCCGCGGCCGCGCGTGGTCTCCGTGGATCTCGCCAAGGCCGAACGCAGATCGGTGCCGGTCGATGTCGACGCGATCGGACAGGTCACGCCGATCTCCAGTGTGGCACTGAAGTCGCGGCTCGAGACCACCATCGTCTCGGTGCACTTCGAGGACGGCGCCAAGGTCAATGAAGGCGACCTGCTGTTCATGCTCGACGCGCGGCAGATCGACGCGCAGATCGAGCAGGCCGAGGGCGTGCTGGCCCGCGACCAGGCCCAGCTCGAGGGCGCGCAGCGCGACCTCCGCCGCTACACCGAGCTGGTCGGCAAGGGCGCGACCACCCAGGTCAATCTCGACAACGCCAAGACCCAGTCCGACGTCCTGATCGGCACCATCAAGGCCGACCAGTTCGCGCTGGAAAACCTCCGCGTCCAGAAGAGCTTCACCGTGATCCGCGCGCCGTTCGCGGGGCGGATCAGCGCCGCCAACGTCAAGGTCGGAAACTTCGTCCGCCCCGCCGACACCCAGCCGCTGGCCGTCATCAACCAGATGGCGCCGGTCTACGTCACCTTCGCAATCCCGCAGCGTGCGCTGGTCGATCTGCGCGACGCCATGGGGAAGGGCGATTCCCAGGTCATCGCGACCATTCCCGGCCATCAGCGCTCCGAGAGCGGCAAGGTCGCGATGGTCGAGAACGCCGTCGACGCGACCACCGGCATGGTCACCGTGCGCGGCATCATGAACAATGCGAGCGAAACGCTGTGGCCCGGCACCATCGTGCAGACCAAGCTGATCATCCGCAGCGAGGACGCGGTCGTGGTGCCGACGGTCGCGGTGCAGCGCAGCCAGAACGGCAATTTCGTTTTCGTCGTCCAGGACGGCGTCGCCAAGGTCCGGCCGGTGAAGGTCGATCGCACCTTCCAGGGCTCATCGGTGATCTCGGACGGATTGGCGGGCGATGAAAGCATCGTCGTCGACGGCCAGCTGCTGCTGTCGGAGGGATCGCGGGTCGAGCTGCGGGCGCGCAAGGCCGGAGCCTGACCGATGACGCTCTCCGAGCTCTGCATCCGCCGCCCGGTCATGACGACGCTGATCACGGCGTCGATCATCGCATTCGGCGTGTTCGGCTTCCGCCTGCTGCCGGTCTCGGCGCTGCCCAAGGTCGATTTCCCGACCATCGCGGTGACCGCCACGCTGCCGGGCGCCAGCGCCGACACGATGGCCGCTTCGGTCGCCGGCATCATCGAGCGTCAGCTCTCGACCATAGCCGGCATCTCCTCGATGAACTCGAATTCCTCGCAGGGCACGAGCGTCATCACCATCCAGTTCGATCTCAACCGCAACATCGATGCCGCCGCGCTCGACGTGCAGACGGCATTGACGATCGCGCAGCGCCGGCTGCCGATCGAGATGACGATCCCGCCGAGCTTCCGGAAGGTGAACCCGGCCGATTTCCCGGTGCTGTTCGTCTCGCTGGGGTCGGCGACGCTGCCGCTGTCGGCGGTCAATGAATATGGCGACATCACGATCGGGCAGGCGCTGTCGCAGCTGCCGGGCGTCGCCCAGGTCCTGATCTACGGCGCGCAGAAATTCGCGATCCGCGTCCAGGCCGATCCGGAGGCCGCGGCCGCCCGCAGCGTCTCGATGGAAGACATCCGCGCCGCCGTGTCGCGCGCCAATTCCTCGACCCCGGTCGGCACGCTGAACGGCCCCAAGCAGGACGTCGCGCTGCAGGCCTCCGGCCAGATGGACAAGGCGGCCGACTACCGCCAGATCTACGTCGCCTGGCGCAACGGCTCGCCGGTTCGCCTCGACGAGATCGCCAAGGTCTATGACAGCGTCGAGAACGACAAGATCGCGACCTGGATGAACGACGAGCGGGCGATCGTGCTCGCGATCCAGAAACAGCCCGACGCCAACACCGTGGCCGTCGTCGATGCCGTGCTGGCGAAATTGCCGTCGCTGCGGGCCGCGATCCCGCCGTCCGTGACCATGCAGGTCATGATGGACCGCTCGGTCTCGATCCGGCAGGCGGTCAGCGACGTCGAGGAGACCCTGCTGATCGCGATCGCGCTCGTGATCCTCGTGATCTTCCTGTTCCTGCGCTCGGCGTCGGCGACCTTCATCCCGGCGCTGGCGGTGCCGATCTCGCTGTTCGGTACCTGCGCGGCGATGTACGCGCTGGATTACTCGATCAACAACATGACGCTGCTGGCGCTGACGCTCTCGGTCGGCTTCGTGGTCGACGACGCCATCGTCATGCTTGAGAACATCGTCCGCCATATCGAGCACGGCGTGAAGCCGTTCGAGGCGGCGCTGAAGGGCGCCCGCGAGATCGGCTTCACCATCATCTCGATCACGTTCTCGCTGATCGCGGTCTTCATCCCGGTGCTCTTGATGGGCGGCATCGTCGGCCGCGTGTTCCGCGAATTCGCCGTCACGATCTCGGTCGCCATCATCGTCTCCGGCTTCGTGTCGCTGACTTTGACGCCGATGCTGTGCGCCCGCGTGCTGCGCGCGCATGATGCGACCAAGCGGCCGAACATCGTGCTGCGGGCGTTCGAGGCGATGTTCGAAGCCTGGCTGCGCGCCTATGAATGGGCGCTAGACTGGGTGCTGGCCAAGAAGGCCCTGATGCTGGTGGTGACGCTCGCTACCCTCGGCGGCACCGTCTATCTCTACATGATCGTGCCGAAGGGCTTCTTCCCGCAGGAGGACACCGGCTTCCTGATCGGTGTGACGGAGGCGGCGACCGATACCTCGTTCGAGGCGATGAAGGTGCGCCAGCAGGCGCTGGTCGAGGTGATGCGGACTGATCCGGCGGTCGACTACATCAACTCGACGGTCGGCTCCGGCGGCCCCAACCCGACCACCAATTACGGCCGGCTGTTCATCGCGCTGAAGCCGCAGAAGACCCGCGACAACGCCACCGTCGTGATCGGGCGACTGCGCCAGAAGGCGCGCGAGATCCCGGGCATGCAGGCGTTCTTCCAGAGCGTCCAGAACCTCAACATCGGCGGGCGCATCTCCAAGAGCCAGTATCAGTATGTGATGCAGAGCGGCGACACCGAGGCGCTGTACCGTCTGGCGCCGGAGATGCGGGACAAGATCGAGAAAATCCCGGGCCTGCTCGACGTCACCACCGACCTCTACATCAAGAACCCGCAGATGACGGTCGACATCGATCGCGAGAAGGCCGCGGTCTACGGCGTCACTGTCGATCAGGTCCGCAACCAGCTCTACAACGCCTACGGTTCGCGGCAGGTCGGCACCATCTACATGCCGTCGAACGACTACCAGATCATCCTGGAGGTACAGCCGCAGTTCCGCGTCGATCCGTCCGATCTCTCGAAGCTTTACATGAAGACCGCGAACGGCCAGACCATTCCGCTGGATGCGGTGGCGCGGCTGGTGCCGACGGTCGGGCCGCTGCAGATCAACCATCAGGGCCAGCAGCCGGCGGTAACGATCTCGTTCAATCTCGCACCCGGCATCTCCCTCGGCTACGCGGTCGACAAGATCACCGAGCTCGAGCAGACCGCGAATTTGCCGCCGACGATTGCGACCGGCTTCTCCGGCACCGCGCAGGTGTTCCAGGATTCGTTGCGCGGGCAGGGCGTGCTGATCCTCGCCGCCGTGTTCGCGGCCTTCGTGATTCTCGGCATTCTCTACGAGAGCTTCATCCACCCGATCACGATCATCTCCGGCCTGCCGTCGGCCGGCATCGGCGCAATCCTGACCTTGATGCTGTTCGGGATGGAGCTGTCGGTGATTGCGATGATCGGCATCGTGATGCTGGTCGGCATCGTCAAGAAGAACGCGATCATGATGGTCGACTTCGCGCTGGAGCGCCGCCGCGTCGGCCTCAGCGCCGAGCACGCGATCCGCGAGGCGGCGCTGCTGCGCTTCCGCCCGATCATGATGACGACGTTCGCGGCGATCTTCGGCACGCTGCCGATCGCGCTCGGCGCGGGTGCCGGCGCCGAACTGCGTCAGCCGCTGGGTGTCGCCGTGGTCGGCGGCCTCTGCGTGTCGCAATTGCTGACGCTGTTCATCACGCCGGTGATCTACATCTATCTCGACCGCATCGACCGTCGGCTGCGCCGCAAGCTCGATCCGCAGGCGGAGGCGGAAGGCGAGCGCCCGCAGGTGCTCGCGGCGGAATAGTCAGCCGTACCGCGCGAGCCGCAAAACGGCTCGCGAAGAAACCACTCGGGATGCGGAAGCGTTAGATCGAGAAGCTGGTGCCGCAGCCGCAGGAGGCGGTGGCGTTCGGATTGACGACGCGGAACGAGGCGCCGATCAGGTCGTCGACGAAGTCGACTTCCGAGCCCGCGAGGAACGGGACCGAGGCGGGATCGATCAGCACCACGGCGCTGTCGCGCTCGATCACGAGGTCGTCATCGGCCTGGGTGCGCTCGACGTCGAATTTGTACTGGAAGCCGGAGCAGCCGCCACCTTCGACGGAAATGCGCAGCTTGGCGCCGTCGCCTTCCTTGCTGAGGATCTGCCCGATCCGGCGGGCGGCCCGTTCGCTGACGGTGATGGCAGCAGTCATATCGGTCTCCGAAACCCTATTTGAGCATGGTCGGATCGGATCATGCCCGGCGTCATGCCCAATTCATTTGGTCGGCCGCCTCAGTCATAGTTAAGTGCGTCGGACCATGGAATCAAATGGATAAGGACTAAAATACCGTGTCGGTCGGAATGGCTGCCCCCCGCGCGCCTTATGCCTGCGACCCCGACCGCAGCCGCGGCCGGCTGGTCGCCGAGCCGCCGAGCCGGACCCGCAGCCCGTTCCGGCGCGACTGCGACCGGGTGATCCATTCCACCGCGTTCCGCCGTCTAAAGCACAAGACCCAGGTCTTCGTCTTCCACGAGGGCGATCACTACCGCACCAGGCTGACCCATTCGCTGGAGGTCGCCCAGATCGCCCGCGCGCTGGCGCGGCAGCTCGGGGTCGACGAGGACCTGACCGAGACGCTGGCGCTGGCGCACGATCTCGGCCATCCGCCGTTCGGCCATGCCGGGGAGCGGGCGCTCGACGACTGCCTCAAGGACGACGGCGGCTTCGACCACAACGCGCAGGCGCTGCGGGTCGTCACCTCGCTGGAGCATCGCTACCCTGAATTCGGCGGGCTCAACCTGACCTGGGAATCACTCGAGGGGATCGTCAAGCACAACGGCCCGCTGACGGAGCGCAACGGCGCACCTAGCGGCCGCTATCTCGACAGCGGCATTCCGATCGGGATCGCCGACTATAACCAGACCTACGATCTCGAGCTCTGGAGCTATGCCTCGCTCGAGGCACAGATCGCGGCCTTCGCCGACGACATCGCCTATGACGCGCATGATATCGACGACGGCCTGCGCGCCGGTCTGTTTGCGGTCGACGACCTCAAGGAGATGCCGTTGACCTCAGAGATCATCGCCGAGATCGACCGCCATTACCCCGGGCTCGACGAGGTCCGGCGCGGTGCCGAGCTGGTGCGTGAGCTGATCTCACATTTCATCAATGCAGTCTTCGCGGAGGCGACCCGGCGCCTCGCGGCCGCCCAGCCGCAATCGGCCCAGGACGTGCGTCACCACAATGCGCCGCTGATTGCGTTTCCCCCCGAGGTGGCCGAGCAGGAGGCGGCGATCAAGGCATTCCTGTTCCGGCGGATGTATCGCCACCCGCGGGTGATGCTGGTGATGCGGGAAGCGGAGCAGGTGGTCCGCAACCTGTATGAGCGCTACCGGCAGTCGCCCGGCGATCTGCCGGCGGAATGGATCGAGGGCAGCGTGCAGGAGACCGCGAGCGCGCGGAACAGGCGGATCGGCAATTTCATTGCCGGGATGACCGACCGTTTCGCCCTGATCGAGCACCAAAGGCTTTTTGACTCGACCCCGGATTTGCGTTAGCGCCCTGCCATGGCCGACACCACTGCTTCACCACACCTTTTTGCCGACATGCTGGCGCGCGTGCACGCGATCTGTGCCGCTATTGCCGCCGAGGACAACTGGCCCGCGAGCATCGATCTGTCCCGCGTCGTGGTCGAGCCGCCGCGCGATGCCAGCCACGGCGACATGGCGACCAACGCCGCGATGGTGCTCGCCAAGGATGCCAAGGCCAAGCCGCGCGAGCTCGCCGACAAGATCGCCGAGCGGCTGCGCGCCGATGCGCTGGTGGCCTCCGTCGATGTCGCCGGACCCGGCTTCATCAACCTGACCTTGAAGCCGCAGGTCTGGGCCGACGCGCTGCGCGCCGTGCTGGCCGCGGGCTCCGCCTTTGGCCGCAGCGACGTCGGCAAGGCCGAGAAGGTCAATGTCGAGTATGTCTCGGCCAACCCGACCGGGCCGATGCATGTCGGCCACTGCCGCGGCGCCGTGTTCGGCGATGCGCTGTGCAGCCTGCTGCAATTCGCGGGCTTCGACGTCTGCCGCGAATATTACATCAACGACGCCGGCGCCCAGGTCGACGTGCTCGCGCGCTCGGCATTCCTGCGCTACCGCGAGGCGTTGGGGCAGGATATCGGCGCGATCCCGGAAGGGCTCTATCCTGGCGACTACCTCGTGCCGGTCGGCGCGGCGCTCGCCAAGGAGTATGGCGAGAAGCTGCTCGACATGAGCGAAGCCGCGTGGCTGCCGATCGTGCGCGACAAGGCGATCGCCATGATGATGGAGATGATCAAGGGCGACCTCGCCGCGCTCAACATCCATCACGACGTGTTCTTCTCCGAGCGCTCGCTGATCACATCAGGCAACAACAAGGTCGCCGAGACCATCGATTTCCTGCGTGCCAAGGGCGATATCTACGAGGGTCGCCTGCCACCGCCGAAGGGCAAGCCGGTCGAGGATTACGAGGACCGTGAGCAGTCGCTGTTCCGCGCCACCGCCTATGGCGACGATGTCGATCGTCCGCTGATCAAGTCGGACGGCTCGTACACCTACTTCGCATCCGACATCGCCAACCATCGCAACAAGTTCGAGCGCGGCTTCACTAACCTGATCGACGTGTTCGGCGCCGATCACGGCGGCTACATCAAGCGGATGCAGGCGGCGGTGAAGGCGGTGACTGCCGGCAAGGCGACACTCGACGTCAAGATCGTGCAGCTCGTCAAGCTGCTGCGCGACGGCGAGCCGGTGAAGATGTCGAAGCGGTCAGGCGAATTCGTCACGCTGCGCGAAGTGGTCGACGAGGTCGGCTCGGATGCCGTGCGCTTCATGATGCTGTTCCGCAAGAACGACGCGGTGCTCGATTTCGACCTCGCCAAGGTGATCGAGCAGTCAAAGGACAATGCCGTCTTCTACGTCCAGTACGGCCACGCCCGCGGCCATTCGATCTTCCGCAATGCGCGGGAGGAGGCGGTTCCCGATCTGCCCGAGACCGACGAGGCGCGGCTGGCCTATCTGCGGAACGCCGCGGTGGAACGATTGACCGACCCGGCCGAGCTCGACCTGCTCAAGCGGCTTGCGCTTTATCCCCGGATGATCGAGGCTGCGGCGGTGGCACACGAGCCGCACCGAATCGCTTTTTATCTATATGATTTGGCCAGTGAATTTCATGCGCTGTGGACCAAGGGGCGCGATTTGCCCTATTTACGCTTCATTATCAATAATGATGCAGAGATCACGAGGGCGCGACTGGCAATGGTTCAGGGCGTCGTCTCGGTTCTGGCATCGGGCTTAGCTGTTCTAGGCGTCCACGCTCCGACCGAGATGCGGTAGGCAGGGGCATTAGGCCCTCACGAGTGGGGATTTGTGAGGGCATCTGGCAGGGGCCAACTCGTTCGGACCGGCTGTGCCGGCGATCTTGGCGCTGTCCCGAAGGGGATGCATCATCACAATGGCTGATCGATATCAGGACCGACTTTTTTCCACCGACGCGGCCCCCAGGGCCGAGAGCGATCCGCTTGCGGAACTGGCTCGGCTGATCGGCCAGACGGATCCGTTCGGCGCCGCCAACAAGCCGCCGCCGCGCCCGCTGCAGTCACGCGCCAATGCGCGGCCGCAACAATATGATCCGCAGGCCGAGGACGACGATGCGCCGGCCGCGGGCCCGCCGCCGTGGATGCAGCGCGCGCGACAGGAGACTGTCGTTCCGCCGCCTGTGCAGCACACCGAATACGAAGAGCCCGAGCAGGACTACCAGCCGAAGCCGGTGCATCCGTTGCACCGCTACGCTGCCCAGCAGGTGCAGCCGCCCGCGCCCGAGCCGGTCGCAGCCTATCGGCCGGTCGAGCCGCCGCGACAACCCGAGGCCTTTGACGACGAGCCGCACTATCAGAGCGGCGATCAGGGCCACGATCCGTCGCGCTATGACGACGCGCTCTACGGTCAGCTGGAAGCCGGTGAACAGGATCTGCAGCGCGATCCATCCTATCCGGACGATCCCTACGCCTATGAAGCCGATGAGGAAGAGCCTGAACCGCGCCGGCGGAGCAGTGGCCTGATGACGGTCGCCGCTGTCCTGGCGCTTGGCGTGTTCGGCGTCGGCGGTGCCTATGCCTACCGCACCTATGTGGGCTCGCCCCGTACCGGCGAGCCGCCGATCATCAAGGCCGACAACACGCCGACCAAGGTGATTCCGGCCCAGGCCGATGCGCCGGCGAAGACGCCGGACCGTATGGCGACAGGCGACGGCTCCGAGAAGATCGTGTCGCGTGAAGAGACCCCGGTCGACGTCAATTCGAAGACCGCCGGACCGCGCGTGGTGTTTCCGCCGCTGAACGCCAATACCAATCCGCCGCCGGCCGCCAGCGTGCAGACCGCGCAGCCCGCGCCGGCGCCGATCACCGCGAACGGGACCCTGCCGAACAACGAGCCGCGCAAGGTCCGCACCCTCTCGGTCAAGGGCGATGGGCCCGACGGCACACAGGCCACCGCGGCCGTGCCGGCGAAACCTCCGGCAGCGGCGAAGCCTCCGGTGTCGCGCGGCAATCCGTCGGCGGCCAATGCCAGCGTGAACGCGCCGATGTCGCTGGTTCCCGGGCAGGCTGACGCGGCTCCGGCTGCGCCCCCGACGCGGGTGGCGTCGACCTCGACGGCCTCGGTTGGCGGCGGTGGGTATCTGGTCCAGGTGTCGTCGCAGAAGAATGAGGCGGACGCGCAGGCGTCGTACAAGGTGCTGCAAGGCAAGTATTCCAGCTTGCTGGCCTCCCAGCCGCTGGTCGTGAAGCGCGTCGATCTCGCCGAGAAGGGGGTGTACTACCGCGCCTTCGCCGGCCCGCTCGGCTCCGCGGAGGAGGCGAACCAGCTCTGCAACCGCCTGAAGTCGGCAGGCCTGCCGAACTGCTTCATCCAAAGAAATTAGCGGCCGTTTCCTTGACCGGTGGGCCGCATGCGGCCTAATCGGCCGAATGGCGAACCGCGCATTCATCACCGGCATATCCGGGCTGGTCCTCAACGACGCTGAACGCGAACTCATTGGTGCGGAGCGGCCGTGGGGCTTCATCCTGTTCAAGCGCAACATCGAGAGTCCTGCCCAAGTGGCAGCTCTTGTTGGGGAACTCAGGTCTGCGGCCGGCATGGCCGACGCGCCGGTTCTGATCGACCAGGAAGGCGGGCGGGTGCAGCGGCTCGGACCGCCGCATTGGCCGGCATATCCGCCCGGCGCGAGCTTTGGCGCGCTCTACGACATCGACCCGAAGCTTGGCCTCACAGCAGCCCGGCTCAGCTCGAGGCTGATTGCGGCCGATCTGATCGACCTCGGGATCACCGTCGATTGCCTGCCCTTGGCCGACGTTCCGGTGGCCGGCGCCGATGCGGTGATCGGGAACCGGGCCTACGGAACCGAACCGGACAAGGTCGCGGCGATCGCCCGTGCCGTCACGGATGGGTTGGAACAGGGCGGCGTGCTGCCGGTTCTCAAGCATATTCCCGGCCATGGCCGCGCCACCGCGGACAGCCATTTCCGTCTGCCGACGGTCGATACCGCCAAATCCGAGCTGGAACGGACCGATTTCGCCGCGTTCCAGCCCCTGGCGGACCTGCCGATGGCGATGACTGCACATGTTGTGTTTAGCGCGCTGGACCCCGTCCATCCGGCAACGACTTCTGCGACAATCATCGAACAGGTGATTCGCGGCCTGATCGGGTTTCAGGGTTTGTTGATGAGTGATGACGTGTCGA
Organism: Bradyrhizobium sp. CCBAU 53421; assembly: GCF_015291625.1. Classification (NCBI taxonomy): domain Bacteria; kingdom Pseudomonadati; phylum Pseudomonadota; class Alphaproteobacteria; order Hyphomicrobiales; family Nitrobacteraceae; genus Bradyrhizobium; species Bradyrhizobium sp. CCBAU 53421. Next base: position 5,226,695 of record NZ_CP030047.1, on the reverse strand, counting down.
TGAATGCGCTGGCCGGATCAATTGCCGAACGGACCCGCGCCATCGTCAGCGCCGGTTGCGACATGGTTCTGCACTGCAACGGCAATATCGACGAAATGCGCGAGGTTGCGCGGGAGACGCCGGAATTGACCGGCAAGGCGCTTGAGCGGGCCAGGGCGACGCTCGCTGCGCGCAAGCAGCCTGAAGCGCTCGACCGGCAGGCGGCACGGGCTGAACTGGATGCGTTGTTGGATCGGGTAGGGACGGCATGACCGCTGAAATTCTATCGTTTGAGACCGGGCGGCCGGCCGACCTCGCCGACGGCGAACCCGCGCTGGTGGTCGATGTCGAGGGCTATGAAGGCCCGCTCGACCTGCTGTTGACCTTGGCGCGGCAGCAGAAGGTCGACCTGTCGAAGATTTCGATCCTGGCGCTGGCCGACCAATATCTGTCGTTCATCGAGGCGGCGCGCAAAATCCGCCTCGAGCTTGCCGCCGATTATCTGGTGATGGCGGCCTGGCTTGCCTTCCTGAAGTCGCGGCTGTTGCTGCCCGAGCCGCCGACCGCGGAGGGACCGAGCGCCGAGGAAATGGCGACCGCGCTTGCCAACCGGCTGCGCCGTCTGGAGGCGATCCGCGAGGCGGCGAACCGGCTGATGAACCGGCCGCAGTTCCAGCGCGATATCTTTCCGCGCGGCAATCCGGAATCGATCGCCGAGATCAAGCATCCGAAGTTCACCGCGACCCTGTACGACCTGCTGTCGGCCTATGCCACGCAGCGCGCGTCGCGCGTGCTGACCTCGGTGCATCTGGCGAAGCGGACGGTGTGGTCGCTGGCCGAAGCGCGCGCCTCGCTGGAGCGGCTGGTCGGCCTCGCCGAGGAATGGAGCTGCCTCGACGAGTACCTGATGAAGTACGTCGCCGATCCCAAGCAGAAGGCGACGGTGTTCGCCTCGAGCTTCGCTGCCGCCCTCGAGCTGGTTCGCGAAGGCGAGATGGAGATCAACCAGAAGCAGGCGTTCGCGCCGATCTATTTCCGAAAGCGTCAAGCGCAGGCTGCAATCGCCGCGCCGGACCTGTCGGTTGAGTAAGTGGAAGAAGCCGGACCTGTCGGTTGAGTAAGTGGAAGAAGGAGAGCAAGCCCATGGCAAGCTTGGCGGAAGTGCGCAGAGACGAGCCCGAGGAGGAGGTTTCTCCTATGGATCATCCGGTAGCGCGTCCTGAGGAATTGCGGCTCCTGGAAGCCTTGTTGTTCGCATCGGCCGAGCCGATCGATCAGGCAACGCTCGCAAAGCGGATGCCCGACGGCGTCGATATCAAGGCGGCACTCGCACAGCTGCAGGCGGAATATGCGCCGCGTGGCGTCAATCTGGTTCGGGTCGCCAACAAGTGGACGTTCCGCACCGCCGGCGATCTGTCGTGGCTGATGACGCGCGAGAGCACCGAGACGCGGAAGCTGTCGCGTGCGGCGATCGAGGTGCTGGCGATCGTCGCCTATCACCAGCCGGTGACCCGTGCCGAGATCGAGGAGATTCGCGGCGTGGTCACCTCGAAGGGAACGATCGACGTGTTGCTGGAGACCGGTTGGATCCGCCCGCGCGGCCGCCGCAAGACGCCGGGGCGTCCGCTCACTTTCGGAACCACCGACGCCTTCCTGTCGCAATTCAGCCTCGAAGCACTCGGCGACCTGCCGGGCCTGGAGGAACTGAAGGGCACGGGCCTGCTCGACTCGCGCCTGCCGACCGGTTTTTCCGTTCCCTCGCCGTCGGATGACGCGACGCTGCGCGAGGACGAGGAGCCGCTCGAGCCCGGCGACACGCTGGAACTGCTGCTCGCGCCGGCGGTCGAGCCGGAAGCCGAGGAACCGAAGACCGAGAGCGAAGCGGCCGAGAACGAAGCGGTTGCCGAGGTCGAGACTGCCGAGGTCGAAATGACGGTCGAGGCGGAAGCCGAATTCGAGGCGGAAGCCGCCGCCGAGGAGGACGCGACCGAAGTTGACGCGGCCGAACCTGACGCTGGTGAGCCGGAAGAGCACATCGACCACGCGGGCGATGACGACGGCGCCGAGGAGAAGGGCGAATAGCCCGGAATATTCCCGGTTAAGCCTAGCAATATTACGTAGCCGCGACAGCGATTTGCCGCGGCCGAGGTCCTTGTTTTTGACACCCCGCGGGCCTAACTTCCGACCATGTTCAGGCCGGTCCCCCGGCCATTTCTGGAGGGTTGCAGGATGGGTTCGCTTAGCATTTGGCACTGGATCGTCGTGATCGCAGTGGTCCTGCTGCTGTTCGGACGCGGCAAGATTTCGGACCTGATGGGTGACGTCGCCCAAGGCATCAAGGCCTTCAAGAAGGGCATGCAGGACGACGACAAGGTTGCGGACAAGCCGGAGTCCACCAAGGCGATCGACCACAATGCGGCGCCGTCGGCCGCGCGCCAGGACGTCGGCAGCAAGGCCGTCTAACGCGCTTGTACTGACGCATATTTCGACGTTTTTCCTTGCGCGAAACGGTGACGCCGTCGCACAGACGCGCTATGGACGCCGATTGAGAAAAGGCGCCGGCAGCCCCAGATCCTGTGAGGACCGATGGGGCGGATCGCGGCGCGCTTAGGCGGAAGAATTCATGTTCGATATCGGGTGGAGTGAACTGGTCGTCATCGCGGTCGTCGCGCTGATCGCCATCGGCCCGAAAGAACTTCCGGGCGTGCTGCGCATGGTCGGGCAATGGATGGGCAAGGCCCGCAGGATGGCCGCCGAATTCCAGGGCCAGTTCCAGGAGGCCATGCGCGAGGCCGAGATGGCCGACCTCAAGAAGAGTTTTGACGAGGTCAGGGAAGCTGCCACCGGCATCACCAGCGGCGGCATCATGACCTCGCTGCAGAAGGACGTCAGCGACGCCCTGCAGATCGACAAGCCGGTCGATGCGCAGGTCGCCTCCGCGATCGATGCACCGGTGACGTCAAGCGACGCACCGGTGACGCCCACCACACCGGCCGAGCCGACACCGGAGACCTTCGTCGAGGCTGAGGCGCACGCCGCCGCCACGAGCGAGCCGCTCGCGATCACCAGCGAGGTGAAGCCCGAGCCGGCGCCTGCGCAGGACGTGACGCCGGCACAGCCTGACGTGCTCAAGGACGCGAGGGCGTCATGAGCGCCGAAGATATCGAGGCCAGCAAGGCCCCCTTGATGGATCATCTGATCGAGCTGCGCTCGCGGCTGATCAAGGCGCTGCTCGGCTTTGCTGTGGCCTTCATCATCTGCTTCTTCTTCGCCAAGCAGATATTCAATGTCCTGGTCTGGCCGTTCATCTGGGTGGCCGGGCCGGAGAATTCGAAATTCATCTATACCGCGCTGCTCGAATATTTTCTCACCCAGCTCAAGCTCGCGATGTTCGGGGCGGCCTTCATCTCGTTCCCGATCGTTGCCGGGCAGGTCTACATGTTCGTGGCGCCCGGGCTCTACAAGCATGAGCGCAATGCCTTCCTGCCGTATTTGGTCGCCACACCGATCTTCTTCGTGCTGGGCGCGATGCTGGTTTATTTCGTGGTTTTCCCGATGCTGACCCGCTTTTCGCTCGGCATGCAGCAGACCGCCGGCGCGGAGACCGCCCAGATTCAGTTGCTGCCCAAGGTCGGCGAGTATCTCTCGCTGATGATGTCGCTGATCTTCGCCTTCGGCATCGCGTTCCAGCTGCCTGTGATCCTCACACTGCTCGGCCGCATCGGCATCGTCACCTCGAAGATGTTGAAGGAGAAGCGGCGCTACTTCATCGTGGTCGCCTTCATCATCGCCGCCGTACTGACGCCGCCCGACGTGCTGAGCCAGGCCTCGCTCGCGATCCCGCTGCTCGCGCTCTACGAGGGCGCGATCATCGCGGTCCGGATCGTGGAGAAGAAGGCCGCCGCCTCGAGCGCCTCGTCCGGAGCGCCGTCGGCGACCAACCCGGCCGAGTAGGGCTGTCTTCACATCACATTCGATGTCATACCCCGCGAAGGCGGGGTATCCAGTACGCCGCGGCCTCTCGGGGACACGCCGACGGCTCTGGAATACTGGATCGCCCGCCTTCGCGGGCGATGACAGTTGTGCTAGTTGAGGCACGCCGCAAAACGTTGACATACAACGCTATCCGCCCGAGCGACGTTAGGACCCCGACTGCCATGCACGACATCAAAGCGATCCGCGACAACCCGACAGCCTTCGACGCCGGCCTGAAGCGCCGCGGACTTGGGGCGCTGTCGCCGTCGCTGCTGGCAATCGACGAGAAGCGGCGTGCCGCGATCATGGCGTCCGAGCAGGCCCAGGCGCGGCGCAATGCGGCCTCGAAGGAGATCGGCGATGCCAAGAAGGCGAAGGACGAGGCGCGCGCGGCCACGCTGATGGCCGAAGTCGCCGAGCTCAAGACCACGATGCCCGAGCTCGAGGCGTCGGCGAAGACCGCCGATGAAGAGCTGACGAAGCAGCTGTCGTCGATTCCGAATCTGCCGCTCGACGAGGTGCCCGACGGCACCGACGAGCACGGCAACGTCCAGCACCATGTGTTCGGCAAGAAGCGCGACTACGGCTTTGCACCGAAGCTGCATGACGATCTCGGCACCGCGCTCGGTGACATGGACTTCGAGGCGGCGGCGAAATTGTCCGGCGCGCGCTTCGTCGTGCTGAAGAGGGGGCTGGCGCGGCTCGAACGCGCGATCGGGCAGTTCATGCTCGATCTGCACACCGGCGAGCACGGCTACACCGAGATCAATCCGCCGCTCCTGGTGCGCGATGCCGTAATGTTCGGCACCGGCCAATTGCCGAAATTCGAGGACGATCAGTTCTGGGCGATCAAGGGCGAATTGCTCTCGGCGCCGAATGCCGATCTGCGCAGCGAACGCCTGGGCCTGATCCCGACTGCCGAAGTCTCGCTGACCAACCTCGCGCGCGAGTCCATCCTCGACGAGAAGGAGCTGCCGATGCGGCTCACCGCGCTGACGCCGTGCTTCCGTGCGGAGGCGGGCGCGGCGGGACGCGATACGCGCGGCATGATCCGTCAGCACCAGTTCACGAAGGTCGAGCTGGTGTCGATCACGCCGCCGGAAGCCAGCAAGGACGAGCTCGAGCGCATGCTGTCCTGCGCCGAGCAGGTGCTGCAGAAGCTCGACCTGCATTATCGCGTGATGACATTGTGCGCCGGCGACATGGGCTTCTCCGCGCAGAAGACCTACGACATCGAGGTGTGGATGCCGGGGCAGGGCGATGGCGGTGCCTATCGCGAGATCTCGAGTTGCTCGGTGTGCGGTGATTTCCAGGCGCGCCGCATGGACGCGCGCTACCGCGGTCCCGACGGCAAGCCGCGCTTCGTGCATACGCTGAACGGCTCCGGCACGGCGGTCGGGCGCGCCTTGATCGCCGTCATGGAGACCTATCAGCAGCAGGATGGCTCGATCGCCGTGCCCGATGTGCTGCAGCCCTATATGGGCGGGCTCAAGGTCATCGAGCAGGGCATGTAAGGCGAGGGCCAGTGCGATGCCGCTCCACCGTGACATCCACTGGCTTGGCAAACAATGGGCCGTGACCGGCCATGGTCTGCAGCTGATCAATCAGAAGCAGATGGGCTATTACGACATCGAGGCCGCACGGTTGTGGGAAGCCCGCGTGACCGAGGTGCAAACGAAGGCCTGGATCGACCGGCCCGACTTCGACAAGGCGCTGGAGATCGCGCGCAGCAAGTTCGCCCATCTGGCGCCGGCCGATCTGCCCGCGCCCGCGGCCGTCGCGCCGCCGCAGCCTCCGGTCCGGGCTACGCCGCCGGTGGCGCGGCGGGCTCCGCTTGACGCGGAATCGGCGCCTTCGATCGAGGAGCTGCTGGCGAGACTGAAATCGAAATCGTATGCGGCAGCGCCCGTCGCAAAGCCGGCCGAGGAGGCGCCCGCGTCGCCGCCGCCGAAACTCGAAACGCCAAATCCCGAACCGCCGAAGCCTGCGCCTCGCAAGGTTGAACCAGCCAGATCCGAGATCCCAAGATCGGAGCCTCCGAAGGCTCCGAGGCCCGAGCCTCTCCGGGCGGCTTCGGTCACGCCCGAGCTGCTCAAGCCTGAAGCCCGGACATTCGAAGCCCCACAGACTGAGCCTGCCAAGCCTGTGCTGCTCAAGTCTGAAGCTCGGAGCGCTGCTGAACCGTCCAGGATTGAATCGCCGAGGGCTGAGCCTGCCAAGCGCGAGGCTGCCAAGCCTGAGCCTCCCAAGGTAGAGCCCATCAGGTCCGAGGCTCCCGAGCACGCCCCTCCCAAGTCCGAGGCTCTCAAGTCCGAGGCTCCCAAGTCCGAGGCTCCCAAGTCCGAGGCTCCAAAGTCCGAAGCCCCTAAATCGGAGGCGCCCACGCCGCCTCCGATCATGCCGGTGCTCAAGGCCGTCCGGCGGTCGGTCCGCCCGGCCTGGCCGGTGTTCGACCGCAAGATCGCCGGCAGCGGCAGATTTGTGCGTCCCTGGCGCGTGACGTCGGCGCGATGGCGCGGGCCGTCGTCGGGTTTGCCTCCGCGGCCCTAGCCGGTTAAGACGGCAATCAATTCAGGAACCGCGGCGCAAGAAAACCCGCGTCGAATCGGAACAAAAGGCACTTTGACGGATGCGAATTCTCTGCACCAATGATGACGGCATCCACGCCCCCGGCCTGCAGGTCGTCGAGCAGATTGCACGCGCATTGTCCCACGACGTCTGGATCGTCGCCCCCGAGCTCGACCAGTCCGGCGTCTCGCATTCGCTGTCGCTCAACGATCCGCTGCGTCTGCGCGAAGTCAGCCCGCGTCATTTCGCGGTGCGTGGCACGCCGACCGATTGCGTCATCATGGGCGCGCGCCACATCCTCGGAGACAAGCTGCCCGATCTCGTGCTGAGCGGCGTCAACAAGGGCCGCAACGTCGCCGAGGACGTGGTCTATTCCGGCACCATCGCCGGCGCGCTGGAAGGCACCATCCTGGGCTTTCCGTCGTTTGCGTTGTCGCAGGAGTTTTCGATCGAGACGCGCAACGCGCCGCTGTGGGATACCGCGCTGAAATTCGGGCCCGACATCATCCGCAAGGTGATCGGCGCGGGCGTTCCGCGCAACACCGTCATCAACGTCAACTTCCCGTCCTGCATGCCCGACGACGTCAAGGGCATCCGGATCACGCGGCAAGGCAAGCGCAATCAGGGTTTCCTGAAGATCGATCGCCGTCACGACGGACGCGGCAATCCATATTTCTGGATTGGCTTCGAGCGCGCGGCGATGATGGATACGCCGGCCGAAGGCACCGATCTCGCCGCGCTTGCCGCGCGCTACGTCTCGGTGACGCCGCTGCGGCTCGACCGCACCGATGAGGCGTTCTCGGAAACGCTGGCCACGACGCTGAAGTGAGCTTCTGTAGCCCGTCCGGGGCTACGGCATCGAGCTAATCGTCAGACCGGCGCGCTCCGCATCGCGCTTGAGATCACCTGCGCCAGCGTCTCCAGCTGGAAGGGCTTTTGCAGCGCCGGACGATCGCGATACTCCGGAGGCAGGCCGGACGAGCCATAGCCGGTCGCGAAGATGAAGGGGCGGTTGCGGGCGTTGATCAGCTCGGCGACCGGGGTGATCACCTTGCCGTTGACGTTGACGTCGAGGATCGCGAGGTCGAATTCGGTCGATTGCGCGAGCTTGACCGCTTCGCCGATCTCGCCGGCCTCGGCCGCGACGCTATGGCCGAGCTCTTCCAGCATATCGGCGACCATCATCCGGATCATGACCTCGTCCTCCACGAGGAAAACTGAACAGCCCGCCGGCCGTATCGCTGTCATGATGGAATCCTTGCCCGTCCCTGAAATAGGCTCGCAAATAACATTACAAGGCGCAATGCAAACGTTTGGGAATTAGTCGGTTTCCGGCGCGCCGCGCTGCATCGCCGGATTGCCTTGACTGACGTGTTGCGCGGGATTCGTCCAGCCTCTGGGCGGGGTGTAAACCGAACAAGCCCCCGCGACCGGGCGTTCACCGCGCATCGCTGTCGATTATATGGGAAGCTGCCGTGTTGGCGCCAACACGAAATCGGACTGCCGGTTCCTGACCGGGAACAAAGGGTGACGGGAAATTTTTCCTTAACGCGGTATTTCGGATTTCAATGGCATCAAGCGTGAGCAAGATTCCGAGCGCTGCCCAGAGACGCTGATGAACATGGCCGTGAAGCCCGACCCGACCGAGAAGATGATGTTTCAGCTGACGCTGCGGCGGCGAGGGGTCAGCGATCAGGCGGTGTTGCGGACCATGGAGGAGGTGCCGCGCGAGGTGTTCGTCGATCCGCGCGATCGCAACGAGGCCTATCGCGACAGCGCGCTTGCGATCGCATGCGGGCAGACCATCAGCCAGCCCTTCGTCGTGGCCTACATGACCGAGCAGCTGCAACTGCAGAAGGACCACCGGGTACTCGAGATCGGCACCGGCTCGGGCTACCAGGCTGCCGTCCTGTCTCGGCTGTGCAAGCAGGTTCTGACTATCGAGCGCTACCGGACGCTCGCCGACGGCGCCCGCAAGCGCCTCGAAAAGCTGGGCTATTACAACATCGAGGTGCTGCTCGGCGACGGCTTCGACGTCCCGGCGGGGGCCGGCGATTTCGACCGCATCATCGTCACCGCGGCGATGGAGCAGATCCCGGAGAAGCTGCTGGAGCGGCTCGAGCCGGGCGGCGTCCTGATCGCCCCGGTCGGACCGCATCAGGGCACCCAGACCCTGGTCCGCGTGGTGCGGACGGAGAGCGGCTTCGACCGCAAGGAATTGGTCGACGTCCGCTTTGTGCCGGCACTGCCCGGAATCGCGCGCGAATTGTGAATTTGGCGATTTGCTGCTTGGCGCCAACGCCTTATTCGCAGGGTTAAGCGGTTATTTACTCGCGACGTGTTTACTCAAAACAGTCTTTTGTTGCGTACGAGTGAGTAACCATGTCTGGGGTTGTTGAGTTGCTTCGCTCGCGTCGCGTACCGCAGGTTGCGGTGCTGACGCTGATGTCCATGGCTTTTGCTGGTTGCAGCGCCGACATGTCGTCGCGCTTCTCGCAAAACTCCTACTCGCAAAATCCGTTTGCGTTTGATCCGCAGCCGACCGGCACCGTGCAGGCACAGCCGCCGCGCGAACTGCCGCAATACGCGCGGCCCCGTACGCAACCGCAATATTCACAATATCAGTCACAGCCGTTGCCGCCGCCGGTCGCAGCGCCGCAGTCCTACCCGGTCGCCAACGCCGGCGTCTCCGGAGGAGGGCGCGGGCTTTCGTCCTACACGCCGCCGCCTGTCCAGCCGCAGATCGAAGCCACCGGCACCGTTCCGCATTCGGTCGCCGCAGCGCACGCCGGACACAGCGGCACCACCATCATCGTCGGCACCAGCGATACGCTCGACGTTCTGGCGCGCCGCTACAACGTCTCGACCGCCGAGATCCTGCGTGCCAACGGCTACAAGGGACCGCGCGCGCTGTCGCCCGGTCAGCAGCTGGTCATTCCGCGTCCGACGGCCGCCGCAGCCGCGCCGGCGATGGCCGCGCCGGCCACGCGGCCCGTGGCCGTGGCAGCCGCGCCTGCTGGCGTCCACTACGTCAACCGCGGCGACACGCTGCACAGCATCGCGCGCCAGCACCACATTCCTGTGGCCGATCTCGCCCGTGCCAACAATCTCGATCAGTCGGCAAGGCTGAGCCTCGGCATGAAGCTGGTGGTGCCTGGCGCCAAGACTGCGATGGCGGCTCCTGCGCCGGTTGCGCAACCCGTTGCTGCCGCGCCCGTCGCCGTTGCCCCGGCACCGGCCATGGCGGCCCCGAAGGTCGTCGCCACGGCGCTGCCGCAGCAGAGCGCCCGACTGGTTCAGCCGACCGCGACTGTCGAGCAGCCGGCGGCCGCCGCAGAGGCACCCGTTGCCACCAAGTCGAGCGAAGCCACCGGCGCATTGCCGACCTTCCGCTGGCCGGTGCGCGGCAAGGTGATCACCGCCTACGGCTCGAAGACCAATGGCAAGGTCAATGACGGCATCAACGTTGCGGTGCCCGAGGGCACGCCGGTGAAGGCAGCCGAAGACGGCGTCGTCGCGTACTCCGGCAATGAGCTGAAGGGCTACGGCAACCTCGTGCTGGTTCGCCACTCCAACGGCTATGTCACCGCCTACGCCCATGCCAGCGAGCTGATGGTGAAGCGCGGCGATACCATCAAGCGCGGCCAGGTGATCGCCAAGTCCGGCCAGTCCGGCGAGGCGGGCTCGCCGCAGCTGCACTTCGAAATTCGCAAGGGATCGTCTCCGGTCGATCCGCTCCAGTTCCTCAACGGCGCGTAAGTTACGCGCCGGGACTTCCAAGGGACTTCCAAGTCTCACAACAAAGACAACGGGGGAGGCGCAGGCCTCCCCCGTTTTGTTTTGCGCTGGAGCGTTTCGGTTCTGACGGATCAGAACCGAAACTCCAGCTTCTTGGGTTGACGCGTTTTCTTCACGCGAACCGGTATCCACTTCGCGCGAGAACGCTCTAGAAGTCGAACGTCATGCCTGTCGTCACGGCGCTCGCCTTGTTGCCGGCGACCACGTTGTTGTTGGCGTCGCGACCGCACACGCCATAGCCATGACCGCTCACGCCGAGGCAGTAATGCGCGCCGGGGCCGTTGCGCAGGTAACTGCCGACGAGATACCAGGTCGCGAACGGGCTGAAGTGGTACTTGACGCCGGCTGCATATTGATCGGCGCTGCTGTCGAGCGTGTTGAGCGCGAAGTCGGCCGATCCTGCGGCCGGCGTGACGGTGTAGTTGTTGAATATGCCGGTCCCGGGCGAGCCCGGCGAGGCGTTGGCGTGGGCCCATGACGCGCTGACGTCCCAGGCGCCGACGCTCTGGGTGGCGCTGAGGAAGTAGCCGTCGCGTGACCGTTCGTTGAAATCGGCCACGGTGTTCTCGCGCCGCATCACCTCGTAGATGCCGTAGAGCTGCAGCTTGCCGATGCCGTCGTCGAGGCGGTATCCGGCGCCGATCTTCGCGGCCCATTCGTTGGCGATGCCGACGGCTCCCGGCGGAACGATCAGCACGCCGCCGTTGCTGAGCGGCGTGACCGCCTCGTCGCCGGTGCGGTTGGTGCCCTCATGCATCTCGTAGGCGGCGACCGCCGTGAACGGTCCCTGATTGTAGGTCAGCGAGGCGCTGTAGAGGTTGCCATAGGAGCCGTCGGTACAGCCTTCCGGCGCTGACGTCAGCGGGAAGCCGCTGCCGCTGCCGCGCGCGGACGTGGCGGGACAGTTGAAGTCGCCGAGCGCGAAATCGCTGTTGTCCCTTGCCGTGTTCTGTCCGGGCGAGATCATCAGCGTGGTCTGGAAGCCGTTCCAGACCGGCGATTCGTACCAGAGGGCATGGGCCGCACGCCAATCGAATTCCGCGCGCAGGTCGCCGCCGGTATTGCCCATGATCGAGTTGTAGTCGCCGAGCGTCGCCGAGAACGGATCGAACTTCGATGTGGATTTCTTGTACGGCGTGTCCGATTTGCCCGCCTTGATCGTGCCCCATGGTGTTGCCATCCCGATGAAGCTGTCGCGCGTTCCGAGCGCGGCACGCTCGGTCGGAACCGCGGCGACCTCGACGAGGGATTCAAACTGGGCGACGGCGGCCCACCCTTCGAAGCCATAGGGTGCGAGATCGTGACGCGCGTGGACGCCGAAGAAGGTGAGGTTGCTTGCCACACCGAACTTGGTGCCCTGATCGAACACGCCGGCGTTGAAGACGTCGCCGGACAAATCGACGTGGCCATAGAGAGTGACGGTGGTGTTATCGACGAAGGCGTTGCCGCCCGGCGCCTTGCTGTAGAGCGGCGCGCCTCCGATGCTGACCACGGCGTGTTCGGGAGCCGCTGGCTTCGGGGAGGGCGCAACGGCCGCGTGCTGCACCGGATTGCCCTTTGGCGTTGAGGCCGCCGCAGCGGGCTCGGCGCTGCGGGTCGCGATGTGGTTCACTCGGTCGCGCAGCTGCGCGTTCTCCTTGGCAAGCTTCGCATTGTTTCGTTCGAGCGCATCCAGACGCGCCATCACGTCATCGAGCGTTGCTGCCTGCACCGGCTGTTGCGTGAGCGCCAGGCCGATCGCCGCGAGCGCGGTTCCGGCGAGAAGTCCCTTCTTCATCTGATCCCCCCTTTGTCAAACCGCCTCAGCGGTGTGCTGAGGGTCACAAAGTGGAGGGACGTTAATGTATACCACACACCAGATACATGGACGCGGGCGAGGTATGGGAGATAAACACGCGATGTGACTTAAATGGTACTATGATACTATTGCACTGCATCAATTTGTCGCATATCGGATTCTGGAATAAAATTTGACTTACATTCATGTACTTGAATGCCCGACCATAAAGTCCGCCTCGGAAGTCAGGCAGCATTGCTGACATAAAATGTTGCAGTGCGGAAACTGAGAGCTGTTTTGGAATAATGGATGCCAATTTTCGGCCTGGTTCGAAGCGAACTAGCGCCTGGTGCAAGGCCTAGACGGGCTGCCAGGGGTTTCGCCGGTCTGCGAGACGCTCGACCATGTCGTTCAGGAATTGCGGCGGTCCAAACGCGTGCCAGTCCCCGTCCGACTGCAGCAGCAGGGGACGGCGCGCGTCGCGGCTGAAGGCTTCCAGCCACGCGCGCGCCTTGGCTTTCGGCTGAGCGCCGATGGCAACCGCAACGTCGACTGGAATTGTGCGCCAGACGAAGCTTGCCGGAAGAAAGATGACATTGGATTTGTCCGGTCGCATCCAGTCGGGCAGCGGACTTGTCGGCGCCAGCCAGCCGCAGACGAAGTTCCGGCAGGGATCGACCGGACGCTCGTCGTAGATCGTGCATTTGCCCGCGCTGCTGAACGGGCACGGCTGTCCCGGATGGACGTCGTGGTCACGAATCCGGATCTTCAGCCAGCCGTCGCAGCAGGCGGTGCACTCGCCACATCGTCTCGCTGTCGTGCTGGGGTCGGCCGGCATGCGTCGAGTGTACCCATGCCGTACCGGATTCAGAAGGCCTGCAATTGGCCGGACGTGCGGCGCGCGCTATGCCCCGCTGAGCCGTACGCCGAGCCGGCCGGCGAGTTCCTGCGTGTACTGCCAGGCGACGCGGCCGGAGCGCGAGCCGCGGGTGGTCGACCATTCGAGCGCCTCGCGCTCCAGTTCGTCGTCGGCGATCTTGATGCCGTAGTGGTCGCAATAGCCCTTCACCATCGCGAGGTACTCGTCCTGGCTGCAGCGATGGAAGCCGAGCCAGAGCCCGAAGCGATCCGACAACGACACTTTCTCCTCGACCGCTTCGCCCGGATTGATCGCGGTCGAGCGCTCGTTCTCGATCATCTCGCGCGCCAGCAGATGCCGCCGGTTCGACGTCGCATAGAGAATGACGTTCTCGGGTCGTCCTTCGATACCGCCTTCCAGAACCGCCTTGAGTGACTTGTAGGAGGCGTCGTTGCCGTCGAAGGAGAGGTCGTCGCAGAACACGATGAAGCGGAACGAGGAGCTGCGCAGCAGCTCCATCAGACCGGGCAGGCTCTCGATGTCCTCGCGGTGGATCTCGATCAGCTTCAGCCGGTCGGCGGGCTTGCGGCCGACATTGAGGCTGGCATGCGTCGCCTTGACCAGCGACGACTTGCCCATGCCGCGGGCGCCCCACAGCAGCGCATTGTTTGCGGGCAGCCCGTTGGCGAAGCGCTCGGTATTCTCCATCAGGATATCGCGCATCCGGTCGACGCCCTTGAGCAGGCCGATCTCGACGCGGCTGACGCGCGGCACCGGGGCAAGGCGTCCGTCCGGATGCCAGACAAAGGCGTCCGCGGCACCAAACGACTCGGCCGGATCGGGGGTCGGGGAGGCGGCCGCAAGGCGGCTGGCGATGCTTTCCAGGGCGCTCGCGATCCGCTCGGCAGTGGCGCCATCGAGCGGCATTACCGGGCGTTTTGTCGCGGCGTTTACGGCGCGCTTGGCGGCGGCTCCGCCGGCCGTTTTGCTGGTGGTTTTCTTATCGGTTTTCTTGTCGGTTTTCTTGGCTTTTTTCGGCATTTGTCCAGTTCCTGACGGCGCAGCCTTATCGGGCTGGCGGCGGTCCCGCAAGCGCCCTAAATGAAGGTCCGTTAACGTTGCAATTGGGACCGCGGCCGCTATAGTCCGCGCGAATTTGTCCGGACCGCCATACCGCCCCGACCCCTAGGGCGCTGCCGGTCCTTTCCCGTCTTATCCGAGGATCGTCCGAATGCTGATTACTCCTGCGTTTGCTCAGGCTGGAGCAAGTGGTGACACCAACAGCATGTTGATGTCGCTGCTGCCATTCGCGCTGATCTTCGTCATCATGTACTTCCTGATTCTGCGCCCGCAGCAGCGCAAGGTGCGCGATCATGCGGACCTCGTGAAGAACATCCGCCGCGGCGACACCGTGGTGACCTCGGGCGGCCTGGTCGGCAAGGTGACCAAGGTGGTCGACGACGACCAGATCGAGTTCGAGATTTCGGACGGCGTCCGCGTGCGGCAGATGCGGCAGATGATTTCGGGCGTGCGGACCAAGGGCGAGCCGGCGAAGGGCGACGCCAAGGACGAGGCGTCCGCGAGCTGATCGCGGAGCCTTTTGCCGAATCTGACAGGTCAATTCGATGTTGTATTTCACGCGGTGGCGAGCGCTGGGGATTATCCTGACAGCGCTGGTGGTCTGCCTGTGCGCCGTGCCCAATTTCTTCCCCGAGGCGCAGGTCAAGACCTGGCCGGCCTGGGCGCAGCGCCGCCTCGTTCTCGGTCTCGATTTGCAGGGCGGCTCGTATCTGCTGCTCGAGGTCGACGCCAACTACGTGAAGAAGGAAAAGCTCGAGCAGGTTCGCGACGACACCCGCAAGGCGCTGCGTGACGCGCGGATCGGCTTCACCGGAGGCATCACGATCCGCAACGACGCCGTCGAGGCCCGGATCGCGAAGGAGACCGACGTTCCGGCGGCGCTGGCGAAGCTTCGCGAGGTCGCGCAACCGATCGGCGGCCTGCTCGGCTCCAGCGGCCAGCGCGATGTCGACGTCGCCGACGCCGGGGGCGGCTTGATCCGCCTGACCGTGTCGCAGCCGGCTATGATCGAGCGGATGCGCAGGACCATCGAGCAGTCGATCCAGATCGTCGAACGCCGCGTCAACGAGCTCGGCACGGTCGAGCCGGTGATCCAGCGTCAGGGCACCGACCGCATCCTGGTGCAGGTGCCTGGCCTGCAGGACCCGACGCGTCTTAAGGAGCTGCTCGGCAAGACCGCGAAGATGGAATTCCGCATGGTCGACACCACGGCGTCGCCCGACCAGGCCACGGTGCCGGCGGACTCGGAGCGGCTCGTGAGCGCATCGCCGCCGCCGGTTCCGTACATCGTGAAGAAGCAGGTCCTGGTTTCCGGAAGCGAACTCTCCGATGCCCAGCCCGGCTTCGACCAGCGGACCGGCGAGGCGATCGTCAGCTTCAAGTTCAACACGTCGGGCGCGCGCAAATTCGCGCAGGCGACCGCCGACAACGTCGGCCAGCCGTTCGCGATCGTGCTCGACAACAAGGTGATCTCGGCACCCGTGATTCGCGAGCCGATCACCGGCGGACAGGGCCAGATCTCCGGCAGCTTCACCGTGCAGTCGGCCAACGATCTGGCGATCCTGATGCGCGCCGGCGCGCTGCCGGCACCGCTGACGGTGGTCGAGGAACGCACCGTTGGTCCCGGCCTCGGCCAGGACTCGATCGAGAAGGGCGAGCTTGCGGCCTATGTCGGCTCGATCCTGGTCATCGTGTTCATGCTGATCACCTACCGGCTGTTCGGGGTGTTCGCCAACATCGCGGTGGCCATCAATGTCGCCATGATCTTCGGGCTGCTGTCGCTGCTCAACGCCACGCTGACCTTGCCCGGTATCGCCGGCATCGTGCTCACCGTCGGCATCGCGGTCGACTCCAACGTGCTGATCTATGAGCGCATCCGCGAGGAACTGCGCGGCGGCCGCAACGCGATCTCGGCGATCGACGCCGGGTTCAAGCGGGCGCTGGCGACCATCCTCGACTCCAACATCACCACCTTCATCGCTGCCGCCGTGCTGTTCTATATCGGCACCGGACCGGTTCGCGGCTTTGCCGTGACGCTCGGCATCGGCATCATCACCACGGTGTTCACCGCCTTTACCCTGACGCGCCTGATCGTCGCGGCATGGGTGCGGTGGAAGCGGCCGCAAACCGTGCCGATCTGAGAGGCCTGTTGTGACTCATACTGTTCTCATTGGCCTTGGCATCCTGATCGCCGTGCTCACCGTGGTCGCGGCGCTCGGGCTGATGCCGTCGCTGCGCATCGTGCCCGACGACACGCATTTCGACTTCACGCGCTTCCGCCGCATCAGCTTTCCGATCTCGGCGCTGCTCTCGATCCTTGCCATCACGCTGTTCTTCACCCACGGCCTGAACTTCGGCATCGACTTCAAGGGCGGCACGCTGCTGGAGGTGCGGGCCAAGTCCGGCACGGCCGACATCGCAGCGATGCGCACGACCTTGAACGGGCTTGGCCTCGGCGAAGTGCAGCTGCAGCAGTTCGGAGGTCCGGCCGAAGTCCTGATCCGCGTCGCGGAGCAGCCCGGCGGCGACCAGGCGCAACAGGACGCAGTGACGAAGGTGCGGGGCGCGCTCGGCGATTCCGTCGACTACCGCCGCGTCGAGGTGGTGGGACCGCGCGTCTCCGGCGAATTGCTTGCCTACGGCATGCTCGGTCTGATGCTCGCGATCGTCGGCATCCTGATCTATCTCTGGTTCCGGTTCGAGTGGCAGTTCGCGCTCGGCGCCATGATCGCCAACGTCCACGACATCGTGCTGACGATCGGCTTCATGTCGATCAGCCAGGTCGACTTCGACCTCACCAGCATCGCGGCGCTGCTGACGATTCTCGGTTACTCGCTCAACGATACCGTCGTCATCTACGACCGTATCCGCGAGATGCTGCGGCGCTACAAGAAGATGCCGATGCCGCAGCTGCTCAACGAATCGATCAACTCGACGCTGTCGCGCTCGATCATCACCCACGTCACCGTCACCCTCGCGCTGCTCGCGCTGCTCCTGTTCGGCGGCCAGGCGATCCACAGCTTCACCGCGGTGATGATGTTCGGCGTGGTGCTGGTCGGCACCTATACGTCGATTTTCATTGCGGCACCGATTCTGATCTATCTCGGCGTCGGCACAACGAGGCGCGACGCCGCCGACGATGAATCGGAGAAGAAGCCGAACGCGGCAGCCAAGAAGTAGCCGGCCATGAGCAATCCCTCGGACGCTCCCCATCTTCCGAGGTCGGCGCCGATCGAGGCCTACGGCAAGGGCGGCTTCGCGTTTGCCGATATGTCGCACCGCGGCTCGCTGCTGTGCCTGCCGGACTCGATCTGGGCCTGGCCGGTCACGCGGCCGCAGGAGATCGACGAATATTCGCTGCAAAAGGTATTCGCGGCCGCCAATGCGATCGACACGTTGATCGTCGGCAGCGGCACCGAGGTCTGGGTGCCGCCGAAGGGCCTCCGCGAGGCCCTGCGCGCGGTGCGGGTGGTGCTCGACCCCATGCAGACGGGCCCTGCGATCCGCACCTACAACATCATGCTGGGTGAGCGGCGCCGGGTCGCGGCGGCGCTGATCGCGGTGCCATGAGCGCGACCGAGGCGCCGAAGGACGGCGCGGCCTTCTGCGCCGATCTGGTGCGGACCCACGACTTCGTGCGCTACGCGTCGACCTTGTTCCTGCCGGGTCCGGAGCGCCGCGCGCTGCTTGCGATCTACGCCTTCAACATCGAGGTCTCGCGCGTGCACGAGCAGGTCAGCCAGCCGCTGCCCGGCGAGATGCGGCTGCAATGGTGGACCGATATGCTGGCCGGCGCCGGACACGGCGGCGTCGAGGGCAATCCGGTCGCGGCAGAAC
Organism: Bradyrhizobium sp. CCBAU 53421; assembly: GCF_015291625.1. NCBI lineage: Bacteria > Pseudomonadati > Pseudomonadota > Alphaproteobacteria > Hyphomicrobiales > Nitrobacteraceae > Bradyrhizobium > Bradyrhizobium sp. CCBAU 53421. The sequence continues at coordinate 5,208,822 of NZ_CP030047.1, read as the reverse complement.
TACTGTATGCGATCCGCAATCACCGCTTGCCGGTCTCGCCATTCTCGCAGCTGGTCGAGGAGCATCAGTTCGATCTCTACAACGACCCGATGCCGACGCTGGCCGCACTCGAGGGCTATCTCGACGCCACGGCCTCAGTGCTGTTCTCGCAGGCCACGCGCGTGGTGGCGCGGCCATCGGAAGCGATCGATCACCTGGCCCGTCATGCGGGCCTTGCCCAGGGCATGGCGCAGGTCATCGTGGCGCTCGGCCGCGACGCGTCGCGGCAGCAGCTGTTTCTGCCACTGGAGCTCCTGCAGCAGCACGGCAGCAGCAAGGAGGAGGCGTTTGCCGGCAAGCCCACGCCGAACATCCGCGCTGCGATCGACCAGCTTGCGGACGAGGCGCAGGGTCATCTCAAGACCGCATTCGGGCTGCTTGCGGATGTGCCGTCCGGCGTGCGGCCGATCTTCCTGCCGCTCGCCCATGTCAGGCGCGAGCTGAACCGGGCGAGGACGGCCGACTACGATCCGTTCCTGCCGAAGCCGGTCTCTCGCTTGCGCACGCTCTGGACGTTGTGGCGAGCCGCGCGCACCGAAGAGTTCGGAAGCTAGCTACTCTCTTTCGAGATGTGCTTGGTGAAGATCCGGATCGTCGCGCCCCTGACCACCGGGCTGCTGTCATAAATGTCGGATGCGATTTGCTCGACGGCATCGCGTAGCGCAACGAATTGCGCCTGTCGCGCCATGCTCGCGGTTCCACGTGTGCCGGCGAGCTCGTCCATGGCGGCGTCGCTGATCTGGCATTCGATTTCCTGGTCGCCGTTCATCATGGTGAAGCCGAACGCCAGGCGTTCGGAATCATATCCCCCGATACGGCCACGGGTGAGTGGCATTAGACTTGTCCCTTGAGCGCGCTAGCCTCGCAAAGAGTGGGGCTTCGCGCCGCGTTTGTCGAGGGCTGCGCGCCCGGAAGTGCGCAGCGTCTTTTGCGAAGATCATGCTCGAACAGGAAGCGAAGCGCGGCGTTGATAAATCCACCTTCATCGCGCCCTAGCGCGCCGGCCGATCCATCTCGGCGACCTCGAAATTGAAGCGGTCGCGCAGGTTCTTGCGTTGCTCGAGGATGTCCTTGAGGAACTCGCGGTCGGCGTCGCTGCGCATCATCGGCTCGATCAGGTCGATCTGGTTCATGGCGACGAGCTGCAGGATTTCGGTGCGCGGCTTGCCGGCGGCATCGCGCGGCAGTGCGTGCACGATCTGGATGTGCTCCGGCGGCTTGACGCCCCGGGCCGCGGCAAGCTCGTTGCGCAGCGTTCTTTCCAGCGCGGACTGGTCCGCCTCGACGAAGGCGTAGAGCCCGACGCCGACGCGCCGGTCGGCAAAGGCCACGATCGCGGTGTCGCGCACCTCAGGATTCCTGCGGATCAGATCCACCAGCACCGGTGCGTCGTTGACCAGTCGCCTTCCGCCGCCCTCGCGGTCGGTGAAATTGAAGATGCCGCGGGTGATCGCTTGATAGACCTTCTTGCCGGTCTTGAGCCAGACGCTGGCGACCGCGGATTTCTTCGCGAGCACCTTGCGCTCCTTCGGCGTCAGCGCCTCCGGCGCGTAGCTGCGCTTGTGCTTCAGCAGATGCCGCAGATCCTCATAGGCCGCGATGCGGAACAGCCGGCTTCGGGTCTTGAAGCAGGCAGCTAGCTGGAAGTCGGTGAGATAGGCGCGGCCGTCGCGGCCGACCAGCCAGTTCTGCTCCTTGGCGAGGTCGTTGTGGCAGATGCCGGCGCGATGCAGCTTGCGCAACGCAGCCTTGGCGGAGCGGAAATAGGCGACGTCGCCATGCGGCTTCGCCAGATGCAGCGCCGCGCCATCGATGAAGCCGCGCACCAGCGCGCGCCTGCCTGCCCACAACAGCCTGGGGCCGACGTCGAGATCGCGCGCCAAGGCCAGCGCGCGGCGTTCGCGCGAGAACAGGTGCAGCGCTACGCCAAACGACCAGAACGGCACCTGATCGAGGCGGCGCAGCACGCCCTCGACCTCGCCGTCATCGGACCGGAAACGGCCGCGCTCGACGGTCGAGAACACGTCGCGCTTGAGCAGTACGCCCTGGCTCCATCGCGCCGACAGGGTGGCGTCGTCGTCTTTCGGCAAGCTCATGACGGTCAGGCCGCTGCCGCAACGCGCAGGTGCTCTGCGATCCACTGGTCGAGGTCGGTAAGTGCCCGCGCGCTGATCGCCTGCTTCTTGGCGACGGTCTTCTCGTTGCCGCGCAGCCGCGAGCCGTCCGGCTTCTTGGTCGGAGCACTGGCCAGCGGCGGGAACAGGCCGAAATTGATGTTCATCGGCTGGAACGAGCGCGAGCCTGCGTCGATGGTTTCGATATGGCCGCCGGTGATATGGCCGAGCAGCGCGCCGAGCGCGGTGGTGGCAGGCGGCGGCGTCAGCGCGGTGCCGCGCATGTCGGCGGCGGCGCAGAGGCCGGCAATCAGGCCGACGCTGGCCGACTCGACGTAACCCTCGCAGCCGGTCATCTGGCCGGCGAAACGCAGCCGCGGCTGCGCGCGCAGGCGCAGCTGGCCATCGAGCAGCTTCGGCGAATTCAGGAATGTATTGCGGTGCAGGCCGCCGAGGCGGGCGAATTCCGCGTTCTCGAGGCCCGGGATGGTGCGGAACACGCGCTGCTGCGCGCCATGCTTCAGCTTGGTCTGGAAACCGACGATGTTGTAGAGCGTGCCGAGCTTGTTGTCCTGCCGCAGCTGGACGATCGCATATGGCTTGACCGTCGGATCGTGCGGATTGGTCAATCCGACCGGCTTCATCGGGCCGTGGCGCAGCGTCTCGTGGCCGCGTTCGGCCATCACCTCGACCGGCAGGCAGCCGTCGAAATAGGGCGTGTTGGTCTCCCAATCCTTGAAGTCGACCTTCTCGCCGTCGAGCAATGCGGCGACGAAGCCGTCATATTGCTCCTTGGTCATCGAGCAGTTGATGTAGTCGGCGCCGGTGCCACCGGGACCGACCTTGTCGTAGCGCGACTGAAACCAGGCCACCGACATGTCGATGGAATCCTTGTGCACGATCGGCGCGATCGCGTCGAAGAACGCCAGCGCGTTCTCGTCTGTGAGCTGCCTGATGGCGTCGGCGAGCGGCGCGGAGGTGAGGGGACCAGTGGCAACGATCACGTTGCTCCAGTCGGCCGGCGGGAGTCCTGCGACTTCCTCGCGGCTGATCTCGATCAGCGGGTGTTCGTTCAGTGCTTTGGTGACGGCAGCAGAGAAGCCGTCGCGGTCGACCGCCAGCGCGCCGCCGGCCGGCACCTGGTTGGCATCGGCCGAGCGCATGATGAGCGAGCCCAGCCGCCGCATCTCGGCGTGCAGCAGCCCGACCGCGTTGTTGGCGGCGTCGTCGGAGCGGAAGGAATTCGAGCAGACCAGTTCGGCACAGCCTTCGGTCCGGTGCGCCTCGGTCATGCGGTGCGGGCGCATTTCGTGCAGGACGGCACGGACGCCAGAGTTGGCGACCTGCCAGGCGGCTTCCGAGCCGGCGAGCCCCGCGCCCACGATGTGCACGGGTTGGGAAGAGGATTGATGCGGTGTCATCGCGCAGCGTTAGCGCGTTTTGATCGCCTATGCATCTGAAACCGCCAAAGCGCCCTCAGCTGAAGAGGATACCGGTTCGCGTCCTGAGAGCGCGTCGGCGGACCAGGCCCGGGTTGTTTCGGAAAGGGCTCTGAAAACGAGAACGCCCGCTGTGGAAGCGGGCGTTATCCGTTCATCAGATGGCTTGCGGCCGATTAGCCGTTGTAGGTACCGGCGGCAACGCGCGGAATGTCCGAGCGGTCGAGGCCGATATCGGCCAGTTCACGATCGCTGAGCTGGGACAGTTCGCTGACATTGCGCTGATAATCCCGGAAAGCCTGGATCATGCGGATGAGCGAGAGCAACATGGTAGTCTCCTAGTAGTTCAGATTCAGCTTTTCCAAAGCCTCATCGTTGAAGTGAATATAGATGATATAGTGCAGTGCGGTAGTTCCGATGTTGCGATGCAGCTAGGCTCAAAACGCATGGCGGCGGTAAGTTCCGGTTAACCGTTTGCGGGGTGGGAGGCGGGGCTGGCAACAGAAGTTCCACGGGCGTTGCGCACTCGAACAAAACTGTCTAGAAATCAGCTTGTTAGGAGAACTCAACCTACTTTCCCTTGGCCGTTATCTGGTAATTAAAGACCGCCTAATCAAGCTGGAATGGCCGCTTGAGCATCGGATCACAGCGATGTGTTCCATGCGTGATTCGCATGCAGCGGATCGGCGTTGAAATGATTATTAGTTCATTTTATCGTCCTTCAGCCGCTCTAATCCGTAGAGCGTCAATCAGTCGCATTGACTTGCACGGTATTACGGCAAAGCCGCCCGTTCGGGTTTCGATCAGCAGAAAGATGTCGCGCCGGAAGCTTTGCTGATTACCGGAAATGCGTACCGATTGAAGTGAACGCGAGCGGCAATGCTAATGCGGCGCCGCTTCCTTACCGACATGTAATCGAAACACTATGCAACGCATGCGCGATCCGCGTGCAGCGCCGATCACATTCGTATCGCGCGAAGTTCATTCTGAACGGCGCCGGGAACAGCGAATAATTGCGCTGCAGATTCCGCAATCACGCAGGGATCTGTCCAAGAACAAGAGATGGATCATCCCATGATTAAAACATTCATCGCCGCAGCCACGATGGCTGCCGTTGCTTACGCTGTCGCTGCTCCCGCGCAGGCCGCTCATCGGCATCACATGGGCGTCGGCTGCAGCGGTGCCAATTTCGGCAAGACTGAAGCTGCCGTCGAAGCCATGGCCGACAATGAGGTCAAATTCGCGGCGGAGAAGGAAGTCTCGCTGGCCCAGGACGCGATGCTGAACAACAAGTGGGGCGCGTGCGGCGAGCACCTCGGCAAGGCTGCTGAAGCCAGCATGGCGAAGTAAGCTTTTGATCATGGCATAGGGGCCGATTGCCTGGGGCGATCGGCCCTTTGGTTTGGGTGGCGCGTGATCGGTTCGGATTGAATCAGAAAAACCACTGCTTGCAGTCACGCTTCGAAACTTATCGAAGCGGCCGGTTACGTGCTTCGCTCTATGGCGCCATGGCGAGTTGGGTGGCGAAATAGCCGACCTCGATGCGTGTGGTAACGGAGCCTGCCGTATTGGTCGACCAACTTGGGCAATCTGAAGACCCGCCCGTCCATGCTGCGGATTGCCAAAAGCGCGGTGTCTCGCCCGCGACAAACGCTCGATGTAATCGTGCTATTCCGGCGGGCGGGCGCCATCGCGCCGCGCGAGCGCCCCGATCGAATGCCCCTCACGTGTTCCGGATGGAGTGCCGTTGATCGGCCCGCTTCGCGCCGATTCACGCACGTCCGAGGGGGGCGCTCCGTATTGCCGGCGAAAGGTGCGGTTGAAATACGACACGTCGCCGAAACCGACCTCAAAGGCGACGGCGCTCACAGGCCGATCGGCGTAGCGCGGATTGACGAGCAATCGATGCGCTCGCGCGAGACGGTGCCCGAGCACGAATTGTGAAAATGTGGTCCCGTCGTCTTCAAACATCCGTTGCACTTGACGCGGGGTGACGGCGTGCCGCCGCGCTACTGCCGCGACCGTGAGATTACCATGATTGAGATGGTCGATGATATCGGCTTTGATGGCACGCAGTCGCGCCGCGCGGACGCCACGCCCATGGGCAAGGGCCGCGGCGTCTCTCGTTGCGCCGAGCGCCACAGCGATCAGATCGTGCACATGCGAGGCCACGTGGTGCCGTAGCTGAGGCGTGGCAAGCGCATAATCCTCCTGCAGCGCCCCAACATAGCTCACCAACAATTTGAGCGCTTCGGTGGAGTGCGCAATAGGCTGCATCACGGAGGAATCGACGCTGCTCACCAGCGGCGCCAGCGCCGGCCGTGGAACGTGAAGGCACAGAATCTTCGCCGGGGCGGGGCAGACCATCGCGACCGGATCCGCCGAGCTGACCAACAGCCCGTCGCCGGCGCTCCACGTGACCTCGCATCCACGCTGCACCATCCTGGCATCGTGCGAACCCATCACCAGGACAAGCCCGTCGTTGCCATCCGCCAACAGTTCGGCCCCCCGCTCGTAGCGAAACGCCGACATGCTGGCCGACGTGATGGACAACCCGGGCAGCATCCGCACGGTCACGTCCGCATGCAAAGTATGATGCGGCAGTGGCGTGAGGTCGGCATTCAGCACCAGCCGGCCGTACAGATCACGCCATGCGGCCATGCGGTCCTGCTCGGCAAAATCTTCCAAGGAAAACCTGGAAAGTGCAACGTCGTCGGCCGTCGAGGTCATCGGGAAACTCAAGCTGTCGCAATAGGTGTCGCCGACTTGCCGCGTCTGGTTCACGAAGGCGACCCGGTTCCGCGGCAAAAACCGCACGCGACGCACGGGCTTCTAGCCAATGACTCGGCTGTGTTAAAGCGCCCTAGGTATGCTCCATCCGTGGTTCGCCCCTGCGGCAGTCCGAGGTGGAACGCACGTCCCATTGGCCGAAACGTATACAAATTGAAATACCGACCCGCCAGGTCGTTTTCGTCCAATGCGTTGTCGCGCCTGTCCAAGCCGGCGGGTGGACAAGTCAATAAACTCCATAGCGCGATATTGACTCGCTCGCAAAAGGATATTGGTGATTTTGGTGCTACTTTTGCGTGTTCAGCCCGGCGACGTCGGGCTTGCCATGGGCATCATCGGCGTACTGGCCGTGTTCCTCGGAATGTCACCGTTTGCCTGGATGGTGTACCGGACCGCAGCCTCCAAGACGTCGCCGACCGGAGTGGTAAAGCTCACGGCTCGAACTTCATGCGCGCACTGATCCATGTCGCGGTGTGGCTGGTCCTCGTTGCGGGAAATAACGCATCCGCCGCCGAAGGCGCGGCAACGTCCTGCCAGCTGATCAATGGCAAGGCGATGATGCAGGCCGAACTGCTGTTTGGACGCCGTATCGCCGGACATGGCCGCGTATCGGACGCCCAGTGGTCGGACTTCCTTCTGAGGGAGGTGACACCGCGCTTCCCCGATGGATTGACCCAGCTCAGGGCCTTTGGCCAATGGCGCGACCCGGATACCGGCCGGGTCACACACGAGCCGTCCTTTGTCGTGCGCATCATCGCGGCCGAGAGCCCGGAGACCTTGGCACGCTTGACACAGATCAGCACCGCATACAGGCAGCGCTTTCATCAACAGTCGGTTGGCCTCACGCTCTCGACCACTTGCGCATCGTTCTGACCGCTCGCTGTAAGCCGACTGTAGGCGGCCGCATCCCCGACGAGGATGAACCGATGACAATGCAAGATATCATCGAATTTCGGTTCTCGACCGCTGATTGGGACGAACGAGATCGATTGGCGATTTTCCGGGAACAGGTCGGGCGGCTGGTGATGAAGCTCGAGCCGGAGCCGCTGGTCGAAGGTGCATTCCATGCCGAAGCGAGGTTGCGTGAGTTGCCCGGCCTTGGCACCGGATCCTGGGCGTGCACCAACCTGCGGGTCGTAAGACCGCGCGAACTGCTCGACGGCACTGACGACCTCGTCCTGACGATCGCAACAAGCGGCGGCATGAACGCATCGCAGCGCGGTCGGGAGGTTGAGATCGGCCCGGGTGAAGCAGTGCTGATGTCCAGTACGGAAGTCGGCCGCATGGCCGTCCTCCCGCAATTGCCGACCCGCTTCATCGGCCTCAGGCTGCCCCGCAAGGCGCTGGCGCCGCTGGTCTCCAATCTCGACGACGTGCTCATGCGCGCATTGCCATCGAACACGGAAGCACTGCGGCTGCTCGCGCTTTACCTTCGGAAACTGGACGACGGATATCGTCTTTCGACACCCGGACTGCTCGATGCAGTGGTCACCCATTTGATCGACCTTGGGTCGCTGGTCGTTGGCGCGAATCCGGATGGGACGGCCGTCGCGCAAGATCGAGGGCTGGCGGCCGCGCGGTTCGCCGCGCTCAAGGCCGACATCTCTGAGAATCTCAGCTACGGCGATCTGACCTTGCTCGCCGTGGCGACGCGCTTGCGGCTCACGCCGCGTTACATCCAAAGACTGTTCGAAAGCGTGGATACGACGTTCTCGGAATTCGTGCTGACTCAGCGCCTGGTGCGCGCGCATCGCCTCTTGACGGACCCGGTCCGGAGCGACAGCACCATCGGCGCGATCGCGTTTGAATCGGGATTCGGCGATCTGTCCTACTTCAATCGGACGTTTCGCCGGTATTACGGCGCAACACCGTCGGACATCCGCGCCGCATCGCTGCGCCGCTGATCAAGGCGAAAAAGGCCGATTGCCTGGGGCAGTCGGCCCTTTGACGTACCTTATGGCGCTTTGGCGAGCTGGGTCGCGAAGTAGCCGATCGTCTTGGCGTACACCTCGCTCTTGTTCCACTGCTGAATGACCGCGAAATTCTCGCTGCCGGGCTCCCAGCCCTTGCCCTTCTTCCAGCCATAGCTCTTCAGGAAGTTCGCCGTCGACGCCAGCACGTCAGGCACGTTGTGCAGGAGGTCGCGCTTGCCGTTGCCGTCGAAGTCGACCGCGAACTTGATGTAGGACGACGGCATGAACTGGGTCTGGCCGATCTCGCCGGCCCAGGCGCCGCGCATCTCCTGCGGAGCGAGATCGCCGCGCTCGACGATGCGCAACGCATCCATCAACTCGGCCTTGAACATGTCGGAGCGGCGGCAATCATAGGCCAAGGTCGCCAGCGAGCGCAGGGTCGGAAACTTGCCGGTGTTGACGCCGAAATCGGTCTCCAGCCCCCAGATCGCGACCAGGATCTCGCCGGGCACGCCGTAGGATTCCTCGATTCGCGACAGCACCGAACCGTAGCGCTTCATCATGTCGGAGCCGCGATTGAGCCGCGGCGGCACCATGCGACCGGAGAACTGTTCGAAGGTCTGGCTGAACACCTGCTGCGAATGGTCGCGCGCCAGGATCGCCTTGTCCTGTGTGACGCCATTCAACCCGGCCTGGATCGCGTTCTGCGAAATGCCCTTCGTCACAGCCTCCTTCTTGAAATCGTCGAGCCAGGACTCGAACGTGCCCGTGCCGCATTGCGCGGCGAGCGCAGAGGCGGTCGAGGTCAACAGCAACGCGCCAGCGGCGAGGGCGCGAAAGGGAAAGCGAGAGGTCATCAGCAATTCACTCCGGAGTCTGCGATGTCATCGATTGGTCGCGAAAGCCGGCGGGTATGTTCGCGGCAACAGCGGCCAAAACAAGGCTCGCGAAAGAGCCGTAAATCTCAGGCAGTGCTGCAAATGCCACGCCAATTTCACACCCATTTGACGATCCGGAACGACAAACCGCCGGCCGAATATAATCGGCCGGCGGTTGCTTTGGCGTTTACGAGCTCGGGTGGGCCGGCGCTTATCCGCGATCGCTGCGCCGCCACGGGAACAGGTTGGCCGGGAAGTCGGCGGCGGGCTTGCGCTCGCGCGGCTCCGGGATCACCGGCCGGGCGTTCGGATCCTTGACGATGACCTCGCGATAGAGGTGCCAGGTGGCGTGGCCGAGCAGCGGGATCACCACGGCAAGCCCGAGGAAGAACGGGATCGTGCCCAGCACCAGCAACACCGCGACGATCAGGCCCCAGGCCGCCATCGGCACCGGGTTCTGCGCGACGGCGCGCATCGACGTCACCATGGCTTCGCCGGCGCTTGCCTGGCGGTCGAGCATCATGGGGAAGGCGACCACGCTGATGCAAAGCGCGACCAACGCGAACAGGAAGCCGACGCTGCAACCGACCACGATCAACCACCAGCCCTGCGGAGTGGTGAGCACGCGCTCGGCAAAATCGGGAACGTTGGCTGCGGTCTCATAGCCGAACACCGCGGTGTAGATTGCCTGCGCGGTCGCGATCCAGGTCACGAACAGGGCGAACAGGATCGTTCCGACCCCGAGCATCGCGCCGAATGACGGCGAGCGGAACACCTCCATGGCGTCCCATGCGGAAGCTTCCCCGCCGTCCTCGCGGCGGCGGCTCATCTCGTAGAGGCCGATGGCGGCAAACGGGCCGAGCAGGGCAAAGCCTGCGGCCAGGGGAAACAGCAACGGCAGCACGGAATAACCGTGCACGGTGCGCGCAAGCACGAGGCCGAGCACCGGATAGATCAGACACAGGATGATGGCGTGGCTCGGGACTGCCTTGAAGTCTTCCCAGCCGAGACGCAGCGCTAGATGCAAATCGGACAGGCCGATGGTGCGGATAACCGGCGCAGATGCGGCGCCTTGTCCGCTCTGCGTCATCGATGTGACATTGCCTTGGTATGGACTGGCCATGGTCGTTGTCTCCCTCTGGGCGGGCGCATTCTGCGCCCGGCGCGCGGGCACAAACGTACTGCCTCTCGAAGCGATCACGAGCAAGCCAGACGCGAAAGACAGAGCAGGGAACTGGCCGTGTCGCGAACTGTTTGGTGAGGGTACTCCCAAACCGTGGCAAAAGCACTCACGCTTAAGTGAATGTCGCATTGGCAAGGTATTGAGGGGGCGATACACTTCAACTGCGACCTCGGTCAGCCGGCGCATTGCCGTGTGGCCTTCACATCTCAACTCTCTTGGGAGCGAACGATGAGCATTTTCGGAAAAATCATGGGCGCGATCTTCGGCAGTAGCGCCAGCGCTGCGCCCGCCGGCGGAACGGCCACAAGCGCAGCTCCCGCCGGTGGATCCGGTAGCGCATCGCCGTCTCCTTCCGCGGTACCCGCCGGTGCCGCGCCCGCTCAGTCCGTCGACGTGGCCCCCATCCTCGACAAGGCTGTTGCCGCGAAGGGCGAGAAGCTCGAGTGGCGGACCTCGATCGTCGATCTGATGAAGGCGCTCGACATCGACTCCAGCCTGTCGGCGCGCAAGGAGCTCGCCAAGGAGCTCGGTTACACCGGCGACACCAACGATTCCGCCAGCATGAACATCTGGCTGCACAAGCAGGTGATGACCAAGCTCGCGGCCAATGGCGGCAAGCTGCCGCCCGATATCAAGCACTGACGGGATCATCTTCCCGCAGACGGCCAGGGCCCGCGCCAGCGCGGGCCCTTTTTTACGCGCGGGCGAACATCTATAGATCGGCGAACAAGAAGGAGAACGCTCATGACTGATCTCGATCGCCGGACGATGCTTGCGACCGGTGCCCTCGCACTGGCCGGCGCCGCGGCACAATCCGCGCCGGCCCATGCCGAGGCCGCGCCGAAGGCGATGTTTCCGGTCCCGGCCGTGACGATCCCGATCGTCGGCGCCACCGAGGTATTCCAGGTCCGCCGCATCTACTGCATCGGCCGCAACTACGCCGCGCATGCGATCGAGCGTGGCTCCGATCCGACGCGCGAGCCCCCGTTCTTCTTTCAGAAGCCGACCGATGCGATCCAGAATGTCGCGATCGGCACGGTTGCCGATCATCCCTATCCGTCGTTGACCAAGAACTATCACCATGAGGTCGAGCTGGTCGCCGCGCTGAAGTCCGGCGGCAGCAACATCCCCGCCGACAAGGCGCTCGATCACGTCTATGGCTACGCGCTCGGCCTCGACATGACGCGGCGCGATTTGCAGAACGGCATGGCCGCGGAGAAGAAGCCGTGGGAGATCGGCAAGAGTTTTGACCACGCCGCGGTGCTCGGCCCGATCCACCCGGTCGATAAGACCGGGCATTTCACCCAAGGCGCGATCTTGCTCGCGGTCAACGGCACGGTGCGGCAGAGCTCGGATCTGAAGAACATGATCTGGAGCGTCGCCGAGCAGATCGCAAAGCTCTCCGAAGCCTTCGAGCTCAAGGCCGGCGACATCATCTATTCCGGAACGCCGGAGAATGTCGGCCCGGTGGTCAAGGGCGACGTGCTGCTCTGCAAGCTCGAGGGCCTGCCCGACATGTCGATCAAGATCGTCTGACGAAGGGCAGGGTGTTAGCCGGCGAGATCCGCGTATTCCGGATGCTTGTCGAGGTAGTCCACCACGAAGCCGCAGCCGGCGATCACCTTGTGGCCGTCGGCGCGGATAAGCTCCAGCGCTCCCTTGACCAGCTCCGACGCGATGCCGCGGCCGCGCAGGGCGCGCGGTGTCTCGGTATGGGTGATGATGACCGCCGAGGGCGTCCGCCGGTAATTCGCAAAGGCAAGCCCGCCCTCGGTATCGAGCTCGAAGCGCTTCTCGGCCTTGTTGTCGCGGACGCCAGCCATCGCAAAATCCCGGTTGATTCACCCGCCATGATCTAAGCGCGTGAACCCGCCGGTGCAAAGCTGCGACCAACCCGCAAATTGGCATTTGTGGATTGACGATATGCGCATTGTTGCCTGCCTGACCGCCGCATTGCTCGGCGCCGCGTTGACGCTGCCAAATCCCCCGAAAGCGGCTGCGGCCGATGATCCGAGCTGGCAGACCTGCATCGGCGCCGCGACGGCCCCAGGCGATCGCGTCACCGCCTGCACGGCGGTGATCGACGGCAAGACCCAGACCGGGAGGCGGCTGGCCGGGGCCTATTGCAACCGCGGTCATGGACTGACCGAAAAGCGCGAGCTCGACGCCGCGCTCGCCGACCTCAACGAGGCCATCGAGCTCGATCCCGCCTTTGCCTGCGCCTATACCAATCGCGGCCGCGTCTACGCCTTCAAACAGGATCTCGATCATGCCATCGCCGACTACGACGAGGCGATCCGCATCGATCCGGCGTTCGCGATGGCCTACAACAATCGCGGCGATGCCTGGCTCAACAAGGGCGATCTCGACCGCGCGCTGGCCGACCTCAGCCTCGCCATCAAGTACAACCCGCAACTCTCTGTGGCCTATGGCAATCGCGGCTTCGTCTATTACCGCAAGCACGACGCGGCGCATGCCATCGCCGACTTCACCGCCGAGATCAAGCTCGAGCCCAACGTGCTCGCCTATATCAACCGCGGCAATGTCTATCGCGATGCCGAGCAGCTCGATCGCGCCGCCGCGGACTACGGCGAGGCAGTGAGGATGGCGCCGACCGACGCCCGCGGCTGGCGCAACCGCGGTATGATCCGGCTGTTTCAGGGCGACAACAAGGGCGGGCTCGCCGATTACGACAAGGCGCTGCAATACGATCCGGCCGACGTCTATTCCTGGAACAACCGCGGCCAGGCCAAGCTGCGGCTCGGCGACAAGACGGGCGCGGCAGCCGATTTCCGCAAGGCGCTGGAGTTGCAGCCCGATCTGAAGACCGCCAAGGAGGCGCTGGCCCGGCTCGGTGGGACGCGCTGACGGCCGCGCCCGTAGCCGTCGCTCCTGCCGCATCGCACATACGCCGATCGGGCCTTGCGGGCCGATGCAACTCGATTAGGATTGATCCCTGACATACGCCCGTGATGCGGCCCGATGGTCGTTTGGTACGGAGTGGTGAGGCCGGCCGCTGACGTATGCCCCTTGTCGCGAGGAGGTTCGTCATGTCGGACAATCGTTTCTTCGGCACACACCGCCCCTGGGAGGACTGGCTCGGCATGCTGCTCGGCGTGCTGATCATGGTCTCGCCCTGGTTTCCGATGCAGGTCAGCGACGTCGTCGATGTCGAGCGCAGCCATTTGGTGCTCAACAGCTTCGTGGTCGGGATGCTGGTGCTGGGCCTCGCCCAGCTCGAATATGTCGCTTTGCATCGCTGGGAGGAGGTGGCGAGCATCGCGCTCGGCCTCTGGCTGATCGCGTCGCCCAACATCTACGGCTATTCGGAGGACCAGACGCTGCAGCTCTGGCACATCCTGCTCGGCGGGCTGGTGGCCCTGATCGGGGCACTGCAGCTCTGGCAGGACTGGAACCTGAGCGAGCAGGACCTGGCCAAGCATCCGCAGTAGCGGTCCAGGGCCAAGTCTCGGCCAAGTCTCGGGCAAGTATTCGGGCCAAATATAGTCGGGCTGGCAGCCGCCGGCGCGGTATCGTCGCGCCGCGGTCGTCGGGCCTTGCCGAGGGCGGCGGCTTGGCGATAAACCGGGTGGCATCAACCCCTTGCGGCGCTTGAAGACGCCCGGTTCTGACCGAGGAAACATCCGATGACCGTTCCGACCTTGCCCTGTCTGTTGTGCGTATCGGCGGGGCGGCAATGAGCGGGTCGGCTGAGACCGCGCCGCGCGGCGGGATCGCGCGGGTGTCGCGCCGGGTGATGAACCTCGCCTACCTCCTGACCCAGAACGCCCGCCGCCACGGCGACCGTCCCGGCTTCATCTGGAACGAGAAGGCCTGGTCGTGGCGTCATATCGATCAGAACGTCTCGGCGCTGGCGGCGGCGCTGGCCGCGCGCGGCATCGGCAAGGGCGACCGCATCCTGGTGCATTCCAAGAACTGCGACGAGATGTTCTGGTCGATGTTCGCGGCCTTCCGGCTCGGCGCGGTCTGGGTGCCGACCAATTTCCGTCTGATGCCGGACGAGGTCGCCTATCTGGCGACGGCCTCCGGCGCCAAGGCGTTTCTCTGCCACGCCGACTTCCCCGAGCACGCCAAGGCGGCCGCCAATCCCGCGCTCGAATTCGTCTGGCGGATCGGCGAGGAGGGCACGTTTGGCGAGGCGACGGTTGGCGACGTCATCGCCAAACATGCCGGCGCCGCGGTCGAGAACGTTGCCGTCGAGTACGACGATCCCTGCTGGTTCTTCTTCACGTCAGGCACCACCGGCCGCTCCAAGGCCGCGGTCCTGACCCACGGCCAGATGGCCTTCGTCATCACCAACCATCTGGCCGACCTGATGCCCGGCACCACCGAGGACGACGCCTCGCTGGTGGTGGCGCCGCTGTCGCACGGCGCCGGCGTGCATCAGCTGGTGCAGACGGCGCGCGGCGTGCCGACCATCCTGCTGCCGTCGGAGAAATTCGACATCGCCGAGGCGTTCCGCCTGATCGCCAAGCACCGCGTCAGCAACATGTTCACGGTGCCGACCATCCTGAAGATGATGGTCGAGCATCCCGCCGCCGACCAGCACGACCATTCCTCGCTGCGCTACATCATCTATGCCGGCGCGCCGATGTACCGCGAGGACCAGAAGGCCGCGCTGACCAAGCTCGGCGGCGTGCTGGTGCAGTATTTCGGTCTTGGCGAAGTCACCGGCAACATCACGGTGCTGCCGCCCGGCCTGCACGATCCCGAGGACGGCCCGCATGCGCGGATCGGCACCTGCGGCTTCGAACGAACAGGCATGCAGGTCTCGATCCAGGGCGACGACGGGCGCGAGCTGAAAGCGAACGAGACCGGCGAAATCTGCGTGATCGGGCCCGGCGTGTTCGCCGGCTATTACGACAATCCCGAGGCCAACGCGAAAGCGTTCCGCGACGGCTGGTTCCGCACCGGCGACCTCGGTCACATGGACGAGGAGGGCTTTGTCTACATCACCGGCCGGGCCTCCGACATGTACATCTCGGGCGGCTCCAACATCTATCCGCGCGAGATCGAGGAGAAGCTCTTGACGCATCCCGCGGTCGGCGAGGTCGCGGTGCTCGGCGTGCCCGATCCGTTCTGGGGCGAGGTCGGCATTGCCGTCTGCGTCGCGCGCGAGGGTGTGGACGCGGTTGCGGAGGCCGAGCTTGCGGCGTATCTCGCGCCGAAGGTGCCGCGCTACAAGATGCCAAAACGCTTCTTCTTCTGGGAGGCGCTGCCGAAGTCCGGCTACGGCAAGGTGCCGAAGCGGCTGATCCGCGACGAGCTCGAGGCGCGCGGGCTACTCGAGCTGATCGCCAAATCGACGGGCAATTGAGGCGATGCGCAGCATCGCCCAGCCTGGCACTCCGGTCTCTGAGCGCATCCAATGGGTCGCCGCGCGCGGCCGCGCGTTTTCCTTCGTGCTGGAAGCCGGCATTCCCTTGCTCGAAGCGGTGCGCCGCGGCTTTGCGGCGGAAGGATTTTCCGGCGGCGTGCTAAGCGCCACAGGTGGTGCGCTCGGGCCGTTCGCCTATGTGATGCCGGCGCTGTCGAAGGACGGCGTCAACGCTGCGTTCTACAGCGACACGTTCCGTCCCGACGGCGTGACGCGGCTCAAGCTTGCGGCGCTGACCTTCGGCGAGCGCGACGGCGCGCCTTTCTTCCATTGCCACGGCCTGTGGACCGAGGCCGACGGCCGCTTCAACGGCGGGCACATGCTGCCGGACGAAACCATCGTCGCCGAGCCGTTCGAAGTCAGCGCGTTCGGGATCGACGGCGCGACGTTCCTGGCCGAGTCCGATAGCGAGACCAACTTCAAGCTGTTCGGTCCGGTCGAAAGCGCGCCGGCGGGTGCGAAGACCACCAGCCATGCCTTCGCGTTGCGGCTGCGGCCGAACCAGGATTTCGCCTGCACGCTGGAAGGCTTTTGCCGCCAGCACGGCATTCTGCGCGCGCGGCTACATGGCGGGGTCGGCTCGACCATCGGCGCGGTCTTCAGCGACGGCCACAGCGTTGTGCCGTTCGCAACCGAGCTTGCGGTGACCGCGGGGCAGATCGCGCTTGACGCCAATCGCCGGCTGCGCGCCAGTCTCGATGTCGCGCTGGTCGACTATCTCGGCGGTATCGCCGAGGGACGCCTGGTGCGCGGCGACAATCCCGTGCTGATGACGATGGAGCTGGTGCTCGAGGTGCTGGAGGAGGCGGAGCAGCCTTAGGGGGCAGGGCACAGTGTCGCGGTCAGGTCGGTGCAACAAGACGACAATTAATCCCGTCATCCTGAGGAGCGCGAAGCGCGTCTCGAAGGATCGACGGCCACCAGCCGGGCCGTGCGTCCTTCGAGGCTCGCTCCGCTCGCACCTCAGGATGACGGGACTTAGAGCGGATTCAACTGTCAAACAGCCAAGCACCCAGGGTCATCACCCACTTTCGCGCACGCGGGTGATCCAGCATTCCAGAGACGCCGCTGCTTGAGCCGAGAGGCCGCGGCGTACTGGACCCGGTCGAGCCGGGCGATGACAGTTGTGGTGGTGGACGCAGTTTCGCTTTGTCGCGGCGCTAGGGCCCGCTCACCGCCGCTTGCGGACATGGATGTTGATGTCGAGGTCGATGGCGCTGACGCAGGTCTGCCCGGTGCGGTGCGAGCCGCCTTCGTACCAGGGGCCCTTGCGCAGGCTGACGTCGCTGACATTGGCGAGGTGCAGGCAGCGCCATTGCGGCAGACTGCCCGAGCTCTCGCCGGCGAACTGCCAGGCCAGCACGACCTCTTCGCCGCTCTTGTTGTGGCCGATGATATGCGGGCAGACCTGGCGCGGGCGGCCGTCATAGCTGCAGACCGCCTGCTGCTCGGTGAGGATCGCCTTGCGGAAGAATCCGTAAGCCTTGCTGGGCATGTCGGCCTTGCGGGGTATCGGATATCACGTCATCTAGGATTGTGACGGGCTGGGATCATAAACTGTGCCACCCGCCGTTGTTTCCCCGGATTTGCGCATATGGCCAGACGAAGCCGCCCGATCAACATGCCCGCGCCGTACCTGAGGCGCGTCTGGCTCGATCCCGCGCGCATTCCCGATCGCAACGCATATCCGTTCGTGCTGCCGCTGCTGCGCGACGAATTCGAACTCAGCTTCGACAAGGCGATCACCATCATCGTCGGCGAGAACGGCACCGGCAAGTCGACGCTGCTGGAGGGCATCGCGGTGATGGCCGGCTATGACGATGCCGGCGGCGGCAAGGGCTATCGCGCGGTCGACCACGGCAATGCCGTTGAGAAGATGGGCGGCTCACTTGCGTCGGCGCTGCGTGCCAGCTGGCTACCTAAGATCACGAATGGCTGGTTCTTCCGCGCCGAGAGCTTTTTCTCGGTGGCGCGCTATGTCG
This sequence comes from Bradyrhizobium sp. CCBAU 53421, assembly GCF_015291625.1. NCBI lineage: Bacteria > Pseudomonadati > Pseudomonadota > Alphaproteobacteria > Hyphomicrobiales > Nitrobacteraceae > Bradyrhizobium > Bradyrhizobium sp. CCBAU 53421. The sequence continues at coordinate 5,191,086 of NZ_CP030047.1, read as the reverse complement.
ACGAGGCCGCGCTGGATGTCGGAGACGTGCCGCCGAACTTCCTGTCCTATTCCCACGGCGAGGGGTTCCTGCGCTTCTTCAACGAGCGGTGCCAGCGGCAGGGCATCTTCATCTTCGACGAGCCGGAATCTGCGCTGTCGCCGTCGCGGCAGATCGAATTCCTCAAATTGTTGCACCGGATGAACGGCACCGGCCACTGCCAGGTGATCATGGCGACCCACGCGCCGGTGCTGATGGCGTATCCGAACGCGACGCTGTTGCGGGTTACCAAATATGGGCTGGAGCCGGTGGGCCTCAAGGACACCGATCACTACCGGCTGATGCGCGAGTTCTGCGACGACCCCAAGGGGTTCGTCGAGGCGGCGATCGAGGACTGAAGCCGCTGCCCGGCAGGCTTGCCTCCCGGGGAAGCCGGCGGCGGCGACTTCGCTCTGGTGCAAGAAACAGGTCGCCGGTCTAGGCTAGAACCTCCAATCATAAACTGCGGCATGCGCCCGGCGGCGCAGGGCCGACAGGCATCGGGAGAGGACCAAGGATGAGGCGGACGATCGCACGGACTTTCGTGGTGGCGGCGGCATTGACCGTGTTGGGGGCCGCCTGGGCCCATGGGCCGACCCGCCAGAAGGTACGGGAATCCATCGAGATCGATGCGCCGCAGGCCAAGGTGTGGGCGGTGATCGGCAATTTCCAGGACATGAGCTGGCTTGCCGGTGTCGCAAAGACCGAGGGCGAGAAGGGCAACGAGATCGGCGCCACGCGGCGGCTGACCCTGGCACCTGGCATTACCATCGACGAGGAGCTCTACAAATACGAGCCCGAGATGATGAGCTATTCGTACCGGATCACCGCGGTCGACGTGAAGGTGCTGCCGGTCACCAATTATTCCTCGACCCTGTCGGTGTCGCCGGCGCCGGGCGGCAAGGCGAAGCTGGAATGGGCCGGCGCCTTCTACCGCGGCTTTCCGAACAACGATCCGCCGCCGGAGCTGAACGACGAGGCCGCCGTGAAGGCGGTGAGCGAGCTCTACCGGGGCGGGCTGGCGGCGCTGAAGAAGAAGATCGAGAGCGGCAGCTGAGCATGCGCGCGATCGCGCTGCTGGCGCTGCTCGCCGGCCTCGGCGCCGCGCGGGCCGAGGAGGCGTTCGTCACCAACCAGCTCAGCGACGACCTGACGGTGGTCGATCTTGCGAGCTCGAAGCCGGTGGCAACGATCCCGATCGGCGGCAAGCCCGCGGGTGTCGCTGTCAGCAATGACGGCCGCTTCGCCTATGTGACGAGCCCGGATGCCAAGGCGGTCACGGTGGTCGACGCGTCAACGCGCAAGGTGGTCGGCCGGGTCGACGTCGGCGGCGGGCCGCTCGGCATTGCCGTGGCGCCCGACGGCGCGACGGTCTATGTCGCCGACTGGTACGCCGCCGCGGTGCGGGTGATCGATGCCAGGGAGCAGCGTGTCGTGGCCAATCTTGCGGTCGGCGCTTCGCCGTCCGGGCTTGCCGTGACGCCGGACGGGCGGCGGCTGCTCTCGGCCGACCGCGACGACGACAGCGTGTCGATCATCGACACTGGCACGCGGGAGCGGCGAGGGATCGTGAAGGTCGGCTCCCGTCCGTTCGGCGTCACCGTCGATGCAGAGGGCAGGCGCGCCTACACCGCCAATGTCGGCTCCAACGACGTCTCGGTGATCGACATCGCGGCCGCGCGCGAGATCGGCCGCGTCCACGTCGGCCTGCGTCCCTATGCGGTGGCGCTGGCGCAGGGCCGCGGCTTCGTCACCGACCAGTATGACGGCAAGGTCAGCGTGTTCGACCTCGCGACATTGCAGCCCGTGAAGCGGATCAGTGTCGGCGATTACCCCGAAGGCATCGAGGCCACGGCCGACGGCAAGCAGGTGGTGGTCGCGAACTGGGAGAGCAATACGCTCTCCGTGATCGACGCCGCCGAGCTGAAGGTGATTGGCGAGGTCAAGGTCGGCGACAGCCCAAGGGCGTTCGGGGTGTTTCTGAGAAGGACGGAGTAGGTGTGCTGCGCAGGGCGGGCTAGCGACGCGTCACCCACCGCTACGATTTCTTCGCTTGCCGGGTGACTTGCTCGTCACGTTTGGCCTTGGGTATAAGTCAGCCGGACAGGACCACACCCGATGCCGATCGATCAAATCCAGCTCAGCAAGTTCTTGAGCTTCGTGCTGCGGCACAAGCCCGACGAGATCGGCTTGACGCTCAGCGCTGACGGCTGGGCCAACATTGATGAACTGGTTGAGAAAGCCAACGCGGCCGGAACGCGGTTTAGCCGGGCTGACCTGCTCGATGTCGCCGCGGCCAGCGACAAGAAGCGGTTTTCGATCTCGGCCGATGGCCGCGACATCCGTGCCGCGCAGGGGCACTCGGTATCGGTGCAGCTGGGTCTGCCGCCGCAACAGCCGCCGTCGATCCTGTATCACGGGACCGCGACGCGGTTTGTCGATGCGATCCTGGTGGAAGGCCTGAAGCCGCAGGCACGCCAGCAGGTGCATCTGTCCGCCGATGAAGCGACAGCCGTGCGCGTCGGTCAGCGTCACGGCAAGCCCCACATTTTCAAGGTCGATGCAGGTGCCATGCACGGCAAGGGATTCAAGTTTTACCGGGCGGACAACGGGGTATGGCTGACCGACCGGGTGCCGCCGGAGTTTCTCGGGCAGTGACGGCGGATTACGCTTCGCCAATTCGCCCGACGACCTGTGCACATTGGGACGCGCAGGTGCTATAATCCCGGCCGAACAAGGGAAAACAGGGAGGATGCCATGCATCATACCTTGGTGCCCAGCGACCGCGTCGAGCATGTCTGCGTGTTCGGACGCGACGGCACGAAGCTCGGCTCGATCGAGCGGCTGATGCTCGACAAGGTGAGCGGCACGGTGGCCTACGCCGTGATCAAGACTGGTGGCGTGCTCAGCACTCACCACCATTATCCCGTCAAATGGACGGCCTTGAAATTCGATCCCGCGCGCCAGGCCTTCGAGGCCGAGGTGACGCTGGACGATCTGCGCACCGGCCCGTCCGAGTTCGACGGCGACGAATTCGACTGGGGCGACCGCTCGCACGCGTACACGCACCCGAATTATTGGGCGGTGTAGGGCGGGAGTGGGCTGCTCCAGTCATCGTATCCCGCATGAGCCAACGGGTCGCGCGAACACGCGCCCGATGACAGGCTCAGAGAGATGCGGGAGCCATCCACTTGTTCGGCCGACAGTCCCGGATATCGCTTCGCTCATCCGGTCTACTTGCTCCTGCGCTTCTGGTAGCTTTCATCAGCACGCACCATCGTCGCTTCGTCAAAGGCAGACCCATGCCCCAATTCAAGCCCGCCGGCTGGCCTTCCGTGATACCGAGAATTGTCACGCGCGATCTCGCCGGTTTGGCCGGCTTCCTGAAAGACGTTTTCGGTGCGGAAGGCGACGTCCGCTCCGGCGCGCCAACGGAAATGCGCATCGGAGACTCGATCATCCTGATCAGCGACGGCGGAGGCGTCCGCGGGGCCATGCCGGCCTTTCTCTATGTCTACGTCGAGGACGCGGACGAGACCTATCGGCGGGCGATAGCGGCCGGTGCTGAATCGATCGAGGCACCTGCCGATACGCCCTATGGCGACAGGCGAGCGACGGTCCGGGATTCCTGGGCAAACGTCTGGCAGATAGCCACTTACCGAGGAAATCCGTAGGATGGGTGGAGCGAAGCGATACCCATCGTTCGGGCCGCGAGATGAGTCGATGGGTTTCGCTTCGCTCTACCCATCCTACGCGCTACGTGCGACGGGCTTGGTCCGCTCGAAGCAACCACATGACCTGGTCGTGATACTGGGGTGGAAATGCGACTGAAAGCGGATGGTCCGCCGGTCGCGACATCTTGCAGACAGCGTCATTCAGAATTGCCACATAGGTCATGGCGTTCGACACGTCGCTAATCAGGGGTACGTCCGTATGCGTTACGAATACGGGACCGCGGGGCAACCATGAGAGATCGCGAATACATTCCTCGAATGCATCCCAAGTGTTGCCAAAGTAATCGGGGAATCGGAGCTGCGCTGCGAGCGTAGCCAAGAGCGCTGCTTTGCTTGTCACGTTTTCGGGAATGTTTGCGCGCGCCGCAGCGGTGTGCGGAGCGCTGTCATCTCCGAACGCGAAGCTTGTTTGCGGCTCGCTCACCCTACCAATGTCACTCCGCCGCCTCGCTCGCTGAGCTCTTCCTCGGCTTGCTGTTCGCCTTCTTCAGCACCGGTGCCAAAAACTTGCCCGTATAGCTGCGCGGCGCCTTGACGATGTCCTCGGGCGGGCCCCAGGCGACGATTTCGCCGCCGCCGTCGCCGCCTTCGGGGCCGAGGTCGATCACCCAGTCGGCGGTCTTGATGACTTCGAGATTGTGCTCGATCACCACCACCGTGTTGCCCTGGGCGACCAGCTCGTGCAGCACCTCCAGAAGCTTGGCGACGTCATGGAAGTGCAGGCCGGTGGTCGGCTCGTCCAGGATGTAGAGCGTGCGGCCGGTGGCGCGCTTCGACAGCTCCTTGGCCAGCTTGACGCGCTGGGCTTCGCCGCCCGATAGCGTCGTCGCCTGCTGGCCGACATGGATGTAGTCGAGGCCGACCCGGTGCAGGGTCTGGAACGTCTCGCGCACGCGCGGTACCGCCTTGAAGAACTCGGCGGCTTCCTCGACGGTCATGTCGAGCACGTCGGCGATGCTCTTGCCCTTGAACAGCACCTCGAGGGTCTCGCGGTTGTAGCGCTTGCCCTTGCAGGTGTCGCAGGTGACGTAGACGTCGGGCAGGAAGTGCATCTCGATCTTGATGACGCCGTCGCCCTGGCAGGCCTCGCAGCGGCCGCCCTTGACGTTGAAGGAGAAGCGCCCGGGCTCGTAGCCGCGCGCCTTGGCCTCGGGCAGGCCGGCGAACCATTCGCGGATCGGCGTGAACGCGCCGGTATAGGTCGCGGGGTTCGAACGCGGGGTGCGGCCGATCGGCGACTGGTCGATGTCGATGATCTTGTCGATGTGCTCGAGGCCCTCGATGCGGTCATGCGGCGCGGCGCCTTCGCTGGCGTTGTTCAGTTTGCGCGCGATCGACTTGTAGAGCGTATCGATCAGCAGCGTCGACTTGCCGCCGCCGGAGACGCCGGTGACGCAGGTGAACAGGCCGAGCGGAATCTCGGCCGAGACGTTCTTCAGATTGTTGCCGCGGGCATTGATGACCTTGATGGTGCGCCGGTGGTTCGGCGGCCGCCGGTCGGGGACGGGCACCGAAAGCTCGCCGGTGAGATATTTGCCGGTCAGCGATTTCGGGTTGCGCATGATCTGGTCGGGCGTGCCCTCGGCGACGATGTGGCCGCCATGCATGCCGGCGCCGGGCCCGATATCGAGCACGTAGTCGGCCAAACGGATCGCGTCCTCGTCGTGCTCGACCACGACCACGGTGTTGCCGAGGTCGCGCAGCCGCTTCAGCGTGTCGAGCAGGCGGGCATTGTCGCGCTGGTGCAGGCCGATCGACGGCTCGTCCAGCACGTAGAGCACGCCGGTGAGGCCGGAGCCGATCTGCGACGCCAGGCGGATGCGCTGGCTCTCGCCGCCGGACAGCGTGCCTGACGAGCGCGACAGCGTCAGGTAGTTGAGGCCGACGTCGAGCAGGAAGGTCAGGCGCTCGCGGATCTCCTTGAGGATGCGGGTCGCGATCTCGTTCTGCTGCGCGTTCAGCGCCTCCGGCACCGTCTCGAACCACTCGCCGGCGCGCTTCACCGAAAGCTCGGAGATCTCGCCGATATGCTTGCCGCCGATCTTGACGCACAGCGCCTCCGGCTTCAGGCGGTAGCCGTGGCAGCCCTCGCAGGGCACGTCGGAGAAATACTTGCCGAGCTCCTCGCGGGCCCACTCGCTCTCGGTCTCGCGGTAGCGGCGGTCGATGTTGGTGACGACGCCCTCGAACGGCTTCTTGGTGTCGTAGGAGCGGACGCCGTCCTCATAGGAGAACTTGATCTCGTCGTCGCCGGAGCCGTGCAGCAGCGCGTTCTGGACCTTCTTGGTCAGGTCCTTCCACTTGGTGTCGAGCGTGAACTTGTAGTGCTTGCCGAGCGCGGTCAGGGTCTGGATGTAATAGGGCGAGGACGATTTCGCCCATGGCGCGATCGCGCCCTTGCGCAGGGTCAGCTCCTTGTCGGGGATGACCAGGTCCTCGTCGATATGCTGCTCGACGCCGAGGCCGCCGCAGGCCGGACACGCGCCATAGGGGTTGTTGAAGGAAAAGAGTCTGGGCTCGATCTCGGGAATGGTGAAGCCGGAGACCGGGCAGGCGAACTTCTCCGAGAACAGGATGCGCTCGGGCCCGCTCTTGTCGTGGATCTTCGCGGTCTTCTTCTTGTCCTCGGCGGCGGCCGCGGGCGCGTCGGCGTATTCGATCACCGCGAGGCCCTCGGCGAGCTTCAGCGCGGTCTCGAAGCTTTCGGCGAGGCGCTGGGCGAGGTCGGGGCGCACCACGATGCGGTCGACCACGACGTCGATGTCGTGCGGGAATTTCTTGTCGAGCGCGGGCGCCTCCGCCAGCTCGTAGAAGGTGCCGTCGATCTTGACGCGCTGAAAGCCCTTCTTGAGGTACTCGGCGAGCTCCTTCTTGTACTCGCCCTTGCGGCCGCGCACGACGGGCGCCAGCAGATAGAGGCGGGTGCCCTCGGGGAGCGCCAGCACGCGGTCGACCATCTGCGAGACGATCTGGCTCTCGATCGGCAGGCCGGTCGCGGGCGAATAGGGCACGCCGACGCGCGCCCACAGCAGGCGCATGTAGTCGTAGATCTCGGTGACGGTGCCGACCGTGGAGCGCGGGTTCTTCGACGTCGTCTTCTGCTCGATCGAGATCGCCGGCGACAGGCCATCGATCTGGTCGACATCCGGCTTCTGCATCATCTCCAAAAATTGCCGCGCATAGGCCGACAGCGACTCGACGTAGCGGCGCTGCCCCTCGGCGTAGATGGTGTCGAATGCCAGCGACGACTTGCCGGAGCCGGACAGGCCGGTGAACACCACGAGCTTGTCGCGCGGAATCTCGACGTCGATGTTCTTCAGATTGTGTTCGCGCGCGCCGCGGATCGTGATGGCGCGCGATGAGGAGCCGGCGTTCTGTTGGCGCTTCGCCTTGAGCACTTCATCCATTGCGACAGTTCCGGGCGCATGATCGGGCGCCTTTTGGGCGCGCATCGCCGGTGATGCCGGGAGCTTGCGCCGATGGGGTGTGAAGACTGGAACGTAGGAAGAACGGTCGACAATTTCCAGTGCTGAGTCGCGTCCATCAACGGATAGTTTGCCTGTTGGCAGCAGCCGTCAGCAGGGGTCGGTTCCGCCAGGGCCTTTTCCCGCTCCGATGGAAGCGGAACGGGCTCTCGATTTCTGTTTTGCCGCGGTTTTCTCGACGCGAACCGGGATCGATCCCGGATCAAGTCCGGGACAGGCCTCGCTCGAAAGCACTCATAAGCAAAAAGGCCGGCGCGAGGCCGGCCTTTCCGTACGATCTGCGCGCAGATCGATCTCAGTATTCGGCTCAGTACTTAGCTTAGTACTTGGCGACGATCGGGCCGCCGAAGTGATAGTTCACGCCGAACTGCACGCTGTGCAGGTTGAGGTCCGGCGAGGCAACGCCGAAATAGGTCTCGCTGCCGAGGCTGCGATACAGGTACTCGCCCTTGATCGACCACTGCGGGGCGATGAACGCCTCGATGCCGGCGCCGACGGTCCAGCCGGAGTGGAAGTTGCTCTGCGAGGCGGTCACGCCGAGCGCGCTGACGCTGATCTTGTTGTCGACCCAGGCGTAGCCGCCGGTGCCGTAGAACAGCACCTTGTCGACGGCGAAGCCGATGCGGCCGCGCGCGGTGCCGAGCGCGTCGATCTTGCTCTTCACGGTGACGCCGAGCGTGTTCACCGAAGCGTCGACGTCAGCCCATGCGCCGTCAGCCTCGAGGCCGTACACGATGTTACCGGCCTGCCAGTTGTAGCCGATGGTGCCGCCGGCGAAGCCGCCTTCCATCTTCGGATTGCCGGAGTCCTCGCTGGCATAGCCACCGAAGCCGCCGATGTAGAAGCCGGTCCAGTTGTAGATCGCGGCCGGCGGCGGCGCCTTCACGTAAGGCGCGCGTGCCGCCATATCGGCGGCCATTGCTGGTGCAATTGCGCTGAGGGCAAACATGCCGGCCGAGGCCAGCAAAACATTCCTGATTTTCAAAGTCCCAGTCCCATTTTCTTGTTGTCCCCTTCAAACGTTGAAGGGAGCGTCACAGCAGTGTCGCGTGACGATCATGTGTTTCTACATAGAAACCTCGGAAGTTGTGTATCCGTGAAACCACAATGCACGGAAAACGGCCCAGGCGTGGCGCGCGCTCGCACGCAACACAAGAGCCGGCGCGCGGCCGGCTCTTGTGTTCGTCGTGTACGTGCGTGTGCGACCGCCGGTAGCTCAGTATTTCGCCGATACGACCGGGCCCGGCGAATTGAAGTGGTAGTTGATGCCGAGCTTGACGGTGTGGAAGGTGTCCTTCCACTCCGAGCGATCGTTGAGTGTGGGCGTGTACTGGATCGGCGCGACCTTGCCGAGATCGATGTAGTTGTACTCGAGCTTGGCCGACCAGTTGACGGCGAACCACGCTTGATTCGTGGCTATGGTTCGGCGCGCCGGCTGCGCAGGCAAGCCGGTCACAAAAAGGCCGGCGCGAAGCCGGCCTTTCCTTAGGTCAAATCCGAGTCGCGCGATCAGTAGCGCGCAACCACCGGGCCGCCCCACTTGTAGTTCACGCGGACGGTGACGAGGTCGACGTCCTGGCGATCGCGGATGCTGCTGAACAGCGCGCCGGCCGGCGTGGTGAGGTTGTAGGTCTTGTCCTGCATGAACAGGTGGTCGTATTCGACACCGGCGGTCCAGTTCGGCGCGAAGCCGACTTCGATGCCGGCACCGATGGTGCCGCCCCAGCGGGTGTCGCTGGCGCTGCCGGCGAGGACGCCGGTCGGCGTGAAGTAGGTGTTGAAGCGGTTGTCGGTCAGCGCCGCACCGCCCTTGGCGTACAGCAGCACGTTGTTGACGGCGTAGCCGATCTGGCCAGTGAACAGGCCGAACGCGTCGATCTTGCTCTGGTTGGTGAACAGGCCCGGGAACAGCGCGCTGTTGTTGCTGCCCTTCAGGTCGGCCCAGTCGCCCTGCGCTTCGAGGCCGAACACCCAGGCGCCCGCCTGCCAGCGATAGCCGATCTGGCCGCCGGCGACGCCGCCGGTCGCATCATGGCAACCATCCGATCCGATGAAGATGCCGCCCGGGACCTGGTCCCAGCAATTGTGGCTCGAGCCCCAGCCGCCGTTGACGCCGATGTAGAAGCCGCTCCAGTCATAGACGGCGGCGATCATCGGCGGCGGCGCCTTGGTGTAGGGGCGTGCCGCAAGATCGGCGGCCGCGGCCGGCGCAGCGAATGCAATCAGGGCAACCGTACCGAGCAAAAACTTCTTCATCGTGAAACTCCCAGCTCCCAATCGGCTTCCAAAGGGTCCCGAAGCGCGATCTCAGACGCGAGCGCCCGTCTGATGGGTGCTAGCTATACGCTGATTCAACCGGAAGCGCCGTCTCCCAAAAGCCACACTCGCGGAAGAAGTGTGGCCGTTGCAAGGCATTGATTTTTCGCCGGTTTTCTCGTGCTGTGGAACCGGCAGGCAGCCCCGGATCGAAATCGGATGCCGCTCGACCGGCGCCGGCGGGCTCTACGGCTGGTTGTGGCGAACAAAACTGGAACATTGTCGGCGGCGGTGCTATATCTCGATATCCGTGGATAAACCGCGCGACGGCAAAGGCAGCGAGCCGGCTCCGGCGTATAGGGTCATCCACGACGCCTGCAAAGTAAGTGGCGAAGGTTGAGAGTGGCGGCCGATGTCCGGACGCCCGGTTTTGAGTGGAGATGATGCGATGGCAGGAAGCGTGAACAAGGTGATCCTGGTTGGAAACCTCGGCAAGGATCCGGAAATCCGGCGGACGCAGGACGGCCGTCCGATCGCCAATCTTTCCATCGCCACCTCGGAAACCTGGCGCGACAAGGGCACCGGCGAGCGCAAGGAAAAGACCGAGTGGCACCGCGTCGTGATCTTCAACGAAGGCCTCTGCAAGGTCGCCGAGCAGTACCTGAAGAAGGGCGCCAAGGTGTACATCGAGGGTCAGTTGCAGACCCGCAAATGGACCGACCAGAGCGGCGTCGAGAAGTACTCGACCGAGGTCGTGCTGCAGGGCTTCAACTCCAACCTCACCATGCTTGACGGGCGGGGCGGCGGAGGCGGCAGCTTCTCCGATGACGGCGGCAGCGATTTCGGCTCGTCCGGTCCGGTCAGCTCGGCGCCGCGCCGTGCGGTCGCCGCCGGCGGCGGCAGCCGCAACAGCGACATGGACGACGACATCCCGTTCTGATCGCGGCTCGCGCGTTCCAGCGCTCCGCCGTTCCGTGAAGATTATTTCGCGGAACGGCGTGGCGTTTTGTCGTGGCAATATCTTCGTGTGAATTATGATGATAACTCTCTAAACGTCTGTAGTGTCTTGTCCGGCTGATGGCGTCCCGTGTGGGTTCCTAGGACTTTGACACAGGCAAATGTAAATGATATTTACATTGGCCTGCGGCAAGTGATGTCTGGCCGCGAGCTTCACTCGAGGGCTGCCATCATGAGCCTCGCGCCATTGCTCGACGCTGCGCCTGCGATCCCGCTCCACGCCTTTGCCGCGATGGCCGCCTTCGTGCTCGGCTCCATCCAGCTCGCCGCACCGAAGGGCACGCTGCCGCACCGGACGCTGGGCTGGATCTGGGTGATCCTGATGCTGGTCGTCGCCGGGAGCTCGTTCTGGATCCACCAGATCCGGCTGCTGGGCCCGTGGAGCCCTATCCATCTGCTGTCGATCTTCTCGCTGGCCATGCTGGTGCTCGGCGTGACGGCGGCGCGGAGCCACAACGTTCGCCGCCACAAGTTCACGATGATCGGCATCTTCTTCGGCGCGCTGGTCATCGCCGGCCTGTTCACCTTCGTGCCCGGGAGGATCATGCACGCCGTGGTGTTCGGGCACTGAGGGAAGCGAAATCGCGCGTTCCGTGCGCAATTCGGCACTCGCCATTGGCTTCCCGCGCCATGCAGCGATCGAAGCCGGCAACAAGCCCGTAAGTGCATGAAAAAACGAAGGGAAAAACGGCTTGCCGGAGCCGCGCAAGGGTGGTTATCAGGCCCCCGATGGGCTATATGATTCCCCAGCAGAACTGACCGGATTTCCCCTTTGTCCGATAACGACGACCACAAGCCCGGCGAGCCGCCGGGGCCCTCAGATATTCGTCCCGTTTCCATTCTCGACGAGATGAAGAAGTCCTACCTCGATTACGCGATGAGCGTGATCGTGTCGCGTGCGCTGCCCGATGCGCGCGACGGGCTCAAGCCGGTGCACCGGCGCATCCTCTATTCGATGCATGAGCAGGGACACACGCCGGACAAGAAGTATGTGAAATCCGCCCGCGTCGTCGGCGACGTGATCGGTAAATATCACCCGCACGGCGACCAGTCGATTTACGACGCGATGGTCCGCATGGCGCAGGATTTCTCGCTGCGCGTGCCGCTGATCGATGGCCAGGGCAATTTCGGTTCGGTCGACGGCGATCCGCCGGCGGCTTATCGATACACCGAGGCGCGGCTGACCAAGGCGGCGCTCGCCGTGCTGGCCGACATCGACATGGAGACCGTCGATTTCCAGCCGAACTACGACAACTCCGAGAAGGAGCCGTCGGTTCTGCCGGCCCGGTTCCCGAACCTCTTGGTCAACGGCGCCGGCGGTATCGCCGTCGGCATGGCGACCAACATCCCGCCGCACAATCTCGGCGAGGTGGTCGACGCCTGCGTGGCGCTGATCGACAATCCGGCGCTCACGATCGACGAGCTGATCGACATCATTCCCGGACCTGACTTCCCGACCGGCGGCGTCATCCTGGGCCGCCAGGGCATTCGCAGCGCCTACCATCTCGGCCGCGGCTCGATCGTGATGCGCGGCAAGGTGACGATCGACACGATCAGGAAGGATCGCGAAGCCATCGTCATCACCGAGATTCCCTATCAGGTGAACAAGGCGACGATGGTCGAGCGCATTGCCGATCTCGTCAAAGAGAAGAAGATCGAAGGCATCGGCGACCTGCGCGACGAGTCCGATCGTGACGGCTATCGCGTCGTCATCGAGCTGAAGCGCGAAGCGGTGCCCGACGTGGTGCTGAACCAGCTCTACCGGTTCACGCCGCTGCAGACCAACTTCCCGGCCAACATGCTGGCGCTGGATTCCGGCCGTCCGCAGACCATGAATCTGAAGGACCTGCTCACCATCTTCGTCGCGTTCCGCGAGCAGGTGGTGACGCGGCGGACCAAGTTCCTGCTCGGCAAGGCGCGCGATCGCGCGCACATCCTGGTCGGCCTTGCGATCGCGGTCGCCAACATCGATGAGATCATCCGGGTGATCCGGACCTCGCCCGATCCGAACACCGCGCGCGAGGCCCTGATGTCGCGCGACTGGCCGGCGCGCGACGTCGAGGCGATGATCACGCTGATCGACGATCCCCGGCATCGCATCAACGAGGACGGCACGCTGCGGCTGTCGATGGAGCAGGCCAGGGCGATCCTCGATCTCCGGCTGCAGCGCCTGACCGCGCTGGGGCGGGACGAGATTTCCGAAGAGCTCGACAAGCTCGCGGCCGAGATCGCCGACTATCTCGACATCCTGCGCTCGCGGGCGCGCGTGCAGGGCATCGTCAAGACCGAGCTCGCCGAGGTGAAGCAGCAGTTCGCGACGCCGCGCAAGACCGTGATCGTCGAGCAGGAAGGCGAGGTCGAGGACGAGGACCTGATCCAGCGCGAGGACATGGTCGTCACCGTGTCGCACGCCGGCTACGTCAAGCGCGTGCCGCTCTCGACCTACCGGGCGCAGCGCCGCGGCGGCAAGGGCCGCGCCGGCATGCAGACCCGCGACGAGGATTTCGTCTCGCGCCTGTTCGTGGCCTCGACCCACACGCCGGTGCTGTTCTTCTCGTCACGCGGCCAGGTCTACAAGGAGAAGGTCTGGCGGTTGCCGATGGCTGCGCCAAACGCGCGCGGCAAGGCGCTGATCAACATCCTGCCGCTGGAGCAGGGCGAGCGCATCACCACGATCATGCCGCTGCCGGAGGATGAATCCTCCTGGAGCAATCTCGACGTGATGTTCGCTACCACCAGCGGCACCGTCCGGCGCAACAAGCTGTCCGATTTCGTCGACGTCCGCCGCTCCGGCATCATCGCCATGAAGCTCGGCGAGGGCGAGGCGATCGTCGACGTGCAGATCTGCACCGAGCGCGACGACGTGCTGCTGACCGCCGCCGGCGGGCAGTGCATCCGCTTCCCGGTCACCGATGTGCGCGTCTTCACCGGCCGTACCTCGATGGGCGTGCGCGGCATTGCGCTGGCCGAGGCCGACAAGCTGATCTCGCTGGCGATCCTGCGCCATGTCGAGACCACCTCGGACGAGCGCTCGGCTTACCTGAAAATGCGCCGTGCGGTGGCCGGCGAGGCCGCAAGCGAAGAGCCGGCGGATACCGAGGCCGAGGAGACCACGAACGCGATCCAGCTGTCGCAGGAGCGCTATGCCGAGCTGTCGGCCGCCGAGCAGGTGGTGCTCACCGTCTCCGTCAACGGCTACGGCAAGCGGACCTCGTCCTACGAGTACCGTACCACCGGCCGCGGCGGTAAGGGCATCGTCGCCATGAGCGTCAACAACCGCAACGGCAACCTCGTGGCGTCGTTCCCGGTCGAGGACGCCGACCAGATCATGCTGGTCACCGACAAGGGCCAGCTGATCCGCTGCCCGGTGGCCGACATCCGCGTCGCCGGCCGCTCGACCCAGGGCGTGATCGTGTTCGACACCGCCGAGGATGAGCACGTGGTCTCGGTCGAGCACATTCCGGAAGAGGAAAACGGCGAGAACGGCAACGGCGGCTAGCCAAGGCGCGGAACTGATCAGGCTCGGTCGAGAGAGCCTCGGGGCGAGCCGGAAGGCTCACCCCGGAGCAATTGGGTGCGAATACAGTCTTCGAACAGCCGTTGGCCAGGACGCACCGTTCCTCACGCTGGCGTTCCGTCGCTGGTTGAGAATGTGAGCTCCGCGTCCGCCATGATATAGCGGACGTACCTGTAGTCGCGGATGAACGTAATTTCGTCGCCTCGCCACTCGAGCCACATGAAGTAGCTTGGCTTGGTCTCCATATCGTTCTCGAATACCGCGATGACTTCTCGGCCCTCCAACCAGGCGGGCGCCAGCCGCATCCGGTCCATTTTTCCGTAGATGCTGAAGAACATTCCAACGTCTATCCGTCCGATCCGGACGGGGTGGGCTGATTGATTGAGCCTCACATCTTCCGCCAGCATCGCGCGCAACCCGTCCCAATCCCGCTGGTTGAACAGGGTGACATACCGCATGACCGCTGCAGAGGGCGGTCTGACATCCGGCGGCCGCGACGCGGTTGCGTTGATCTCGCGAAGACGCGCGCGCCCCCGCGCAAGATGCGCCTTCACGGAATCGACGGTCAGACCGAGCAGCGAGGCGATATCGGCGAGCGGCTCATCGAGGACATCTTTCAGGATAATCACACTACGTTGCAGAATCGGGAGCTCCGCAAAGCGCGATACCGCTGTCCGCACCGCTTCCTGATGCATCAACTGCTCCACAGGATCAGGGCTTGCTCCGTCGACAACGTCGTACGCTGCCTCGATCGGCTCGGCGGCGCGGATGGCTTTGCTGCGCAAGACATCCAAGGCACGGTTGTGAGCGATACGAAACAACCACGCGCGAAGTTGAGGCAATTCGACCATTTCTTCCATGGCGACGAAGGCCTTGGCGAACGTGTCCTGTACGACGTCCTCGCCCTCGATCACCGAGCCCACCAGACGTGAACAATATCGGTGAAGCTCGGGCCGCAATTCTTCGGCGAGTGCGAGAAGCGCGGCCCACCGATTGGCGCTCGAAAGGTCTTCTTCACCGCTCGTCAAGCTGCCGCTCCCTCCATGACGGTCACGCCGGCATCGCCATTGAGTCCGAATACGATGCCGTCGGAGTATTGCGGGTCTTTCAAGATTGAGATCACCAGATCACCGAATTCCCGAGGAGGCATGGGGGCGCCAAAGCGCGCGACAAATTGTTCGGGCGTAATCCCCATCGATCCCGCATAGGCACCAGCTGCCGCATCTCCGATCCCGGTCCCCAGGATCATCTGTCGCGGCACGATGGCCTGAAAACGGATGCCGAGATTCAATTCCTGCGAAACACCATTGGCATACTTGGCCATGAACCATAGCATTCGCTTGGAGCCGCCGTAACCGCCCGACATCTGCGATCCCGTGACAGCGGCGCCGCTTGATCCGACGAGCACTCTGCTGCCCGGCTTCAGGGGTAGATTGAGGGCTGCCTGAAGCCAGAACAGACCTGCTTTGACGTCGGTTTCCCAGGTTGCGGAGAACTCCTCCCAGCTCAACTGATCCAGTCGGCCCATCCGCGGCGTGATGCCCGCGTTGAGCGCCAGAATGTCCGGCTTGATGTCGGAGAGGATTCGATTGGCGGCGGCGCGATCAGTTACATCCGCCGAGATCGTCGTCACCCCGAGCCGATCGCTGGCGGCCTTGAGCGAGTCCGTTCCACGTGCAACGACCGTGACTTTTGCTCCCTCGGCAACAAGCGCTTCAACCAAACCCAGGCCGAGACCGCGGCTCCCGCCGGTGACGACGGCGACTTTATTCTCGAGGCTCATCTATTGGCTCCATGTCTGTCTAAAGCCAAGACGATCGAGGCCACCGAAAAGAGTCAGGCTCTGACCTAGAAGCTGGCACCATCCGGCATGTTTGTTTGACTCTTCGAGTTCCTCCCAGACGACAGCCCAGGCCAGCGTCGGCCGCATCCGACGCTCGTCAGGCAGGCGCGTTCACGCAGCGCTCTCCAGCTCCGTAGTGAGTTTGGGGAGTTCGTCGATCTTTCCGACCTGGGCGTACCAGCACCAGAGCTCCAGGGTGCAGGCGAGGCGGTAGAGGTCGATCGCGGCCTCCCAGTCCGGGCGGTCGCGTGTGCCGTGGCCCGCAAGCAGCCCGTCACGCTTCGGCGCATCCTCGGGAGTGAAGTAGTAGAGCGCCTTGGCGATATCCATCAGGGGATCGCCGGCCGTCGCGTTCTCGAAATCGACGATGCCGCAGAGTTGCGGCGTGCCGTCCGGCGTCACCAGCACGTTGCCGGCATGGAGATCGTAGTGGCAGAGGCGGGGTCGGTCGGTGGAGTCGAGCAGGTGGGCGCGGGTGGCGATGCCGGCCCGGAGCCGCTTGGCAAGCGCCACATCTCCGCCGCGTGAGCAAAACTCCGTCAGCTTTCGCTCGAACTGGGCGGACATGTAGGCGCGATTGGTCGGGTGCGGGGTCCAGACCCCGTTCGGGCCGATGTAGCCGAAGCTGTCGAGCGTGATGGCGTTGATCTTGCGCAGCGCCGCGCCCATCTCGGCGAAGATCGCAAACTGCTCCTGCTCGCTCAGCTCAGGATCGCGCCGGCTGAGCTCGACGCCGTCGAGCTTGCTCATCAGCACGAAGCTGAGATCGATCACCGAGCTTGTGTCGTCGGCGAGGAGAATGCGGGGCACGGGGATATCGACGTCGCGCAGCAGCCCGTGGACATAGACCTCCTTCGCCATCTTCCAATGCAGCTGGGCGGGGTAGACCTTGAGAATGCAGTTCGGTGCGTCCGCCAGCACGATCTCGAGGATCGTGCTGATCTCGCCGCCGCGCAGCTCGGTGATGTCGCGTACTCGTGCGCCCGCCGCGGCGCGGCTGACGATCGCCTGCGCCTGGTCGATCGAGATCGCCAGTCGCGGCTTCAGCTGAAGAGGCGGATCGTCTGACATGGGCCGTCCGGGAGGGGGGCGGTGACCCCGATTGAGCGAACTGAAATCCGGCGTCTCGCCATTTGCCGCAGCATCTGATAGTTCACTGTCATTGCCTCTACGGTCTAGACGGCAGGTACAGGTGCATGGCGCTCATAATATTATCTAACGCGGTACAGACTTATTCAATTCTGGGAAGTCCGACACTGATCGCCGCCAATGGCGGCCCTGCCTGGCAGACGACGATCTCGGCCTCGCCCACGCTGGTGCAGAGTTACACGGTCTCGACAAACGCCATCGCCGGCGTGCTTCTGATCCCCGACCCGGAATATGTCGACCACCTCAATGAGACCGGCGCCAACGGGGTCTTCACGCTCCTCCAATACACACCGTTCGGCTCGATCCAGGGCAGCCCCATCACGGTCACGCTCGAGGTCGGCGCATTTGCCTATTACAACAACTTGATCGCCGCGAACGTTCAATTCGTATCGACGTTGAACGCCTACATCGCAAACGGCTACAGCGTCCAGAGCACCTTCGATGCGATCGAGCCGTTGGTCAATGCGCTGCTGCAACCCAATGGACAGTCGCCGCTCGCGATAGGCTCGCAACTGGCCAACGACGCAACCGAGCTGGCGAATGCAGGTTTCTCGGCGCTTGGCTCCGAAGTTCAGGTGTTGTCGCAGATCGCTACTGAGTGGGACACGCCGGTCTATTTCCTCAACGGCCAGCCGGTTTCTGCGGGCGCGATCGACTTTGGCATCGTGCAGCTCGCCATCAACGGTGCGAGCACGACCTGGGCGGTGAGCGGAGCGTCCGGGGGCGTCACGGTCAGCGGCTTTACTGCGGTCAGCCGCTGGTCGGGAGATCCCTCGACAGGCGGACACGGGTACTACAACATCCTTGACGCCGACACGTATGGATCACTGAACGTTTCCTCGTTCGGTTTCGCGCACGCCGGCAGCATGCCGCTGGCGAACCTGGTGTCCGGGGGAGCCGCATCCGGGAGCGGCACGATCACGCTCTACAATATCTGGGAGACCGGTAGCGGCGGGGCGAAGGTCACCGTCAACGGATTTGTTCAGCCGAACGGCGTAACGGTCGGCCTGACGGCCGCACAACTGGCACAAGCCACTTATTTCGCGGGATCGGGCAGCGACACGTTCTGGGTCCAGTACGTCTACGGAAGCGTCACGGGCTCCTGGCAGGCCATTCAGATCACGGCCCCCGTCGATACGCCCAGTGTTGTCGGATTCGCCAAGACCGCCACGCACAACCAGATATTCAGCGCGGCGTCGCTGTTCAGCTACAGCGACTCGCTCGGCAGTGCCGCCACGAAGTATGATTTCTGGAACACGGGATCCGGCGGCGGCTATTTCCAGCTCGGCGCGCTCGCACCTTATGCGGGTGGTCAAGACATCATCATCAATGCCAGTCAGCTCGCCAGTCTGACCTACACGGCTGGCTCCGGCTCCGACACGCTGTGGGTCCGTGCGTTCGACGGGTACGTGTGGAGCTCCTGGTCGAATGCGTTCACGGTGGTCGGTCCGATCGATACCGGACCGGTGGAGGCCGTCGCGTCGATCCAGGCGGCGCACGGCCAGAGCTATGCGGCCAGCACGCTGTTCACCTACAGCGATCCGTTCGGGGCCGGCGCCACGCAGTATGATTTCTGGGACAGCGGCACCGGCGGCGGGCATTTCGTTCTGAACGGCGTGACGCTCAACCCCGACACGGACAACATCATCACGGCCGCGCAGCTCTCGCAGCTGGTCTACCAGTCGGGCTCCGGCGCGGACACGCTGTGGGTGCGTGCCAATGACGGGACGGTGTGGGGGAATTGGTCGGCAGCGTTCACGGTGACTGCCCCGCTCGACAGCGGGCCGGTCGAGACCGTTGCCAACCATGCGGCTGCTCATGCCCAGAGCTATGCCGTGTCGTCGCTGTTCACCTACAGCGATCCGTTTGGAAGCGCCGCGGTTCAATACGACGTCTGGGACAGCGGCGTCCCCGGCGGCCATTTTTCGCTCAACGGCCTCGGGCTTCAGGCGGGCCGCGACAACTACATCACGGCCGCCCAACTCTCATCGCTGACCTATCAATCAGGATCGGGCACCGACACGCTCTGGATAAGGGCAAATGACGGGACCGTCTGGGGAGCCTGGTCGAACGCTTTTACCATCTCGGCTCCGATCGATCCCGGCCCCGTCGAGATCGTGCAAAATCTGAACGCGACCCATGGGCAAAGCTACGCCGCGTCGTCGCTGTTCACTTACAGCGACCCGTTCGGGAGCGCGGCCACGCAGTATGACGTGTGGGACACTGGCGGCGGCGGTGGACATTTCGTCTTCAACGGGCAGGCACTCCAGCCCAACGGCGACAACATCTTCACCGCCGCACAGCTTCCGTACCTGACCTACCAATCGGGATCGGGGGCCGACACACTGTGGGTGCGTGCCAATGATGGGACGGTGTGGGGCGCATGGTCCAGCGCGTTCACGGTCACCGCGCCGATCGACACCGGCCCGGTCGTCACCCCGGTCAACCCGACAGTGACATCCATCCAGGGCCAAATCTATCCCGGTTCCGTGCTCTTTAGCTACTCCGACCCGTTCGGCAGCGCGGCCACGCAATATGACGTATGGGACACCGGAGCCGGCGGCGGCGCGTTCTACCTCAATGGGCTGGCGCTGGCACCGAACCAGGACAACTATGTCTCGGCGTCCCAACTTTCGCAGCTGACCTACAAGGTCGGTTCAAGCAGCGACACGCTGTGGATTCGCGCGTTCGACGGCACGGTCTGGGGAAACTGGTCGAGCCCGTTCACGGTTCAGGATCCGCCGACCATCGCGGCCGGACAAACGCTTGATCTGCCTTCGGCGAGCGCTGCCGATCTTTCCTTTGCGTCAGATAGCGGGACGCTGAAGCTGGACGACTCCCGGAGCTTCACCGGAACGGTTGCGGGAATGACGGGCGGCGACGCCATCGATTTCGCGGACATCGCGTTTTCGAAGGCTGTCATCCCGGGCTATTCGGGCGACAGCTCGGGCGGGACGCTCAGTTTGACCGATGGCACACATGCCGCGAGCATTGCGCTGCTCGGCAACTACATCGCGTCGACCTTCGTCGCCTCCAGCGACGGCCACGGAGGCACGCTCGTGATGGAGCAGCCTGTCAGCCCTGCGATGGTGCTCGCGGCCCCGCCGCATGCCGCATGATCGTTGGCCGGCGACGGCCAAGATCAAACCAGGCTTGCCTTGCCGCCCGTAGCCCGGAATGTGATGCAGAGGCATCCGGGCTACGCGGGTCGCTCGATCAGATCTCGATTTCGGTGCCGAACTCCACCACCTGACCGGTCGGCACGCCGAAGAACGCCGCTGACCGTTCGGCGTTGCGTTGCAGGAAGGCGAACAGCGATTCACGCCACACCCACATGCCCGGAATGTCCTCGCGCGGGATGATGGTTTCACGGCCGATGTAGTAGGTCACGTCGGAGAGATCGATGCCGGGCAGCTTGCCCTGCCGGCAGGTGAGCTGCAGTCCCTCGTAAATCGTCGGATACTGCATGAAGCCGTAGTGCAGGATGATCCTTGTAATGCCCGGGCTGATCTCGTTGACGTCGGCGCGTTCCTCGTCGGGAATCCTCGGCCGCTCCTCGATCTGCACGGTGACCAACAGCACGCGCTGATGCAGCACGTGATTGTGCTTGACGAACTGGGTCAGCGCGAGCGGTACGCCATTGGGAGCCGAGGCGAGGAACACCGCGGTGCCGGGCAGGCGGGCGCTGCACTTGTTGACCGCGGTCTCGATCAGATCCTCCTCGGGCTGGCGAAGCTTGCCGCGCGCCTTTTCCACCAGCTTGACGCCGCCGCGCCAGGTCATCATCAGGAACGCCACAGCCGCGGCAAGCAGCAGCGGGAACCAGCCGCCTTCGAACAGCTTTTCAGTGTTCGCCGCAAAGAAGATCGCGTCGATGATGAAGAAGAAGCCGTTCACCGCGATCACTATGATCGGCGAATAGCCCCACTGGATCGCGACCAGTGCGGCGAGCAGCGTGGTGATCGCCATCAACAGCGACACCGCGATGCCGTAAGCGCCGGCGAGTGCGTCGGAGGTGCCGAACGCCAGCACCGCGCCGAGCGTGCCGGCTGCAAGCAGCCAGTTCACCAGCGGCACATAGATCTGTCCGATCGCATCGCTCGTGGTGTGTTGGATATGCATGCGCGGCAGGAAGCCGAGCTGGATCGACTGCTGGGTCAGCGAGAACACGCCGGAGATGATGGCCTGCGAGGCGATCACGGTGGCGACGGTCGCGAGCAGGACGAGCGGGTAATGCGCCCAGTCGGGAGCGAGCTGGAAGAACGGGTTGTCGATCGAATTCGGGTCGTTGATGAGCTCGCCGGCCTGGCCGAAATAGTTCAGCACCAGCGCAGGCAGGCAGATGGCGAACCAGGCGAGCCGGATCGGAAAGCGGCCAAAATGCCCCATGTCGGCATACATCGCCTCACCGCCGGTAACCGCGAGGAATGCGGCGCCGAGGATGGCGAAGCTGACGTGAAAATCCTGATGGATCAGGAAATCGAACGCATAGAACGGGCTTAGTGCGACCAGCACGCCGGGTGCCTTGACGATGCCGTGAATGCCGAGCGCTGCGAGCACGGCGAACCAGAACAGCATCACCGGGCCGAAGATCTTGCCGATGAAGCCCGTGCCCTGCTTCTGCATGAAGAACAGGCCGATCAGGATCACGACGGTGAGCGGCACCACCGCCGGCGTCAGCGACGGCGCGTCGACCTTGAGGCCTTCGATCGCCGACAGCACGGAAATCGCCGGCGTGATCGCGCCGTCGCCATAGAGCAGGGCGGCGCCGATCAGGCCGACCACCAGCAGATGGGAGCGCCAGGTGCCGGGCGCCGCGTTGCGCGCCGAGAGCAGCGCCAGCAGCGCGACAATGCCGCCTTCGCCGCGATTGTCCGCGCGCAGGATCAGCATCGCGTATTTGACTGAAATGATGAGGATCAGCGCCCACAGGATCAGCGAGACCACGCCGAGCACCGCACTTTGCGTCAGCGGCCCGCCATGGGCGGCGGCCTTGGCGGCTTCCTTCAGGGCGTAAAGGGGGCTGGTGCCGATGTCGCCATAGACGACGCCGAGGGCACCGAGAGTGACGGCAACCGGGATCGGACTGCTTGGAGGGTGGCCGGAAGAAACGATGGCGGGCGTACTGGTCACGGCAATCCCCTAATGGCTTGCGCCCACCGGATCATCCGGTCGGGTGCCTTAGACGATAGTCTGCGACGGGACGTCGCAAATTACCATTGGGTTTTGTGTGACGGACTGAGCTTACACCGAACTGACGGGCCGGTTTCCGGTGCGATCGCGCCGGAGCGGCAAGGCGATGGCTTCGAGCTGCTACGATGGGCGGCTACTGTGCATGGGGTTGTTTTCGATATTTTGGCAACGCCCCATGCAGGCTGTCGGGGATTCGTCGTCTGCACCTGGACCAGTGCCCGGTGTCCTCAAATCACCTACGGGGTGCGGTCGGCGGTGACGAGGCGGGCTTCGCGAACCACCGTCTTGTTGCCGGCGCTGCGCAGGCAGGAGGCTTCGAAATTCGGCCAGGCCTGCTGCGAGCAGTCCTTGCCGACCGGGTGGCTGTCGAGACGATCGCTCTTGGCCAGCGGCTGCGGGGTGGAGGCTTCGACCTGCGGCGCAAAGCCCGGCAGCACGGTGAGCGCGGCGGCAATGAACGCGGCAACAGCGATAGCGGAAAGTGCCTTGATCATGACGGTCCCCATATGATCGGGCCCCCCGGGCCCGTCGTTTCGTTGTCCAATGTCTACCGGCCGCGCGTTTCCTGGTGTCTTCGCCAGGGTGGAAAATGGTTTCATCGCCGGCCGGTTTGTTTCGTCCGCCAACGGCCGACGAAACATTCACCCACGTAGACGCTGGCATCCCAGGACTCGTTCACTGGACGAGGAGGGATTTATTTCGCGCGGTCGAGGGAACCCGGGCGGCTTGCCGGGGAGAGCCGGGCGGGTTAGGAGGGACCATGTCCCGTATCGCGATCTACCCCGGCTCCTTCGATCCCGTCACCAACGGCCATCTGGACGTGGTGAGACAGGCCGTCTTCCTCTGCGACCGCCTGATCGTCGCCATCGGCGTCCATCCCGGCAAGAAGCCGCTGTTCTCAACCGAGGAACGGCTGGCCATGGTCCATGAGGTGTTCGACCCGATTGCCCAAAAGGCGGGCTGCGCCTTCGAGGCCTCGACCTATGACAACCTCACGGTCGCAGCGGCGCGCGCGGCGAAGGCGACGCTGATGATTCGCGGCCTGCGCGACGGCACTGATCTCGACTACGAGATGCAGCTGGCCGGCATGAACGAGGCCATGGCGCCCGAGGTGCATACCGTGTTCGTTCCGGCGTCGGTCGCGGTCCGCCCGATCACCGCCACACTGGTGCGCCAAATCGCCCAGATGGGCGGCGACTTCTCTGCATTCGTGCCGTCATCAGTCGCCGCTAGCCTGAAGGCCAAGTTCGCCGGCTGATCCCGGCGGCCCGCCACACCCAGAACGTCCAGAGACCCGGAGTTTCCATGATCCGCATTCTTGCATTCGTTGCCGCGCTGCTCTGCGTCGTGCCCGCGGTCGCGCAACCGCTGCCTGCCAATCTCGACAAGGCCAATGCGATCGTGATCGACACCACCAAGGGCCGCATCGTCATCAAGCTGCGCACCGACATCGCGCCCCAGCATGCCGAGCGCATCAAGCAGCTCGCACGCGAAGGCTTCTACAACAACGTGCCGTTCCATCGCGTGATGGACGGCTTCATGGCGCAGACCGGCGACGGCCAGAACTTCAATGGCACCGGCGGCTCGAAATATCCGAACCTGAAGCAGGAATTCTCGCAGGTCCCGTTCAAGCGCGGCATCGTCGGCATGGCCCGGCGCGGCGACAGCGTCGACAGCGCCAATTCGCAGTTCTTCATCATGTTCGCCGACGGATCGAGCCTCAATGGCCAGTATACCGTGGTCGGCGAGGTGGTGTCGGGCATGGACGTGGTCGACAAGCTGAAGAAGGCGTCCGCAGGCTCGCCCGGCGGCGCGGTCACCGATCCCGACAAGATGGTGAAGGTGCAGGTCGCATCCGACATCAAGTGATCGGCGATGGCGGCGCGCAGCAAGCCACTTGCCTGGTTCGCCGCGCCGCTGGTCGTGTGGCTCGCGCTGAGCGGAGCGGCGGCGGCCGAGCCGGAGCAACTCAATACGATCAGGGACGTTGTTCTTGCCATCCATCGCTGCTGGCGGCCGCCGCCGGCGGACAAGGCCGGGCCGATCGACATTACCGTCATTGTCAGCTTCAACCGTGAAGGCGCGATCCTCGGGCATCCCAGGATCAGCTATGAATCGCAGGAGGCAAGCGACAACGACCGGATTGCGTACCGGGTCGCCGTGATGGAGGCGTTGCAACGCTGCACGCCGATGCCATTTACCGAGAGCCTGGGCGGCGCGGTTGCGGGCCGCCCATTCGCGATCCCGTTCAGGAATAAGAAGTATCCACCCCGAAGCCAGGAGAAGCGAGCATGGCTGCTACCGAAAATACTTTGATCCTCGAAACCACCCAGGGCCCGGTCACGATCGAGATGCGCCCCGATCTTGCACCTGGTCACGTCGCGCGGATCAAGGAGCTGGTGCGCGAGGGCTTCTACGACGGCATCGTGTTCCACCGCGTGATCGACGGCTTCATGGCGCAGACCGGCTGCCCGCAGGGCACCGGCATGGGCGGCTCCGGCAAGAAGCTGAAGGCCGAGTTCAACAAGGAGCCGCATGTCCGCGGCACCGCCTCGATGGCCCGCGCCGCCAACCCGGATTCCGGCGACAGCCAGTTCTTCATCTGCTTCGACGACGCCTCCTTCCTCAACGGCCTGTACACGGTCTGGGGCAAGGTCACCGAGGGTATGGAGAACGTCGACAAGATCAAGCGCGGCGAGCCGGTGAAGGATCCGGACAAGATCGTCAAGGCGCGCATGGCCGCCGACGCGGCGTAGCCAAGACTTCCGTCATTCCGGAGGCCGCGTCTTGCGCGGCCATCCGGAATCTCGAGATTCCGGGTTCGCATCTACGATGCGCCCCGGAATGACAGCGTTGAATCATGCGCACCGATCTCTTCGATTTCGAACTGCCGCCCGAAAGCATCGCGCTTCGCCCCGCGAGCCCGCGCGATTCCGCGCGGATGCTGGTGGTGCATCCGGACGGCGTGCTGCGCGACGCCACCATCACCGATCTGCCGCACTGGCTGGAGGCGGGCGATCAGATCGTCGTCAACGACACCAAGGTGATCGCGGCGCAGCTCAAGGGCCGCCGGATCGGGCGCGAGACCGAGCCGAAGATCGAGGCGACCCTGATCAAGCGGCTTGATGGCTCGCGCTGGCAGGCGCTGGTGAAGCCGGCGAAGAAGCTCGCGCCCGGCGACACCATCCGCTTCGGCAATGAGGGCAAGGTCTGCCTGCTCGGCAATCTCGATGCAGAGGTCGAGGCCAAGGGGCAGGAAGGCGAGGTGACGCTGTCATTCTCGTTCCATGGTCCGGTGCTCGACCAGGCCATCGCCGATGTCGGCGCCACGCCACTGCCGCCCTACATCGCCTCCAAGCGCACGCCGGACGAGAAGGACGTCAGCGACTACCAGACCATGTTCGCCGCCAACGAAGGCGCGGTCGCAGCACCAACGGCCGGGCTGCATTTCACGCCGGCGCTGGAGGCCACGCTGAAGGACCGCGGCATCGCGCTGCACCGGCTGACGTTGCATGTCGGGGCAGGAACGTTCCTCCCGGTGAAGGTCGACGAAACCTCCGAACACAAGATGCATGCCGAATGGGGCTGCATCACCGCCGAGACCGCTTCGGCCCTCAACGCCGCGCGCGCAAAGGGTGGCCGGATCGTCGCGATCGGCACCACCTCGCTGCGGCTGCTGGAGAGTGCCGCCAATGCCGACGGCACCATCCGGCCGTTTGCGGCGGAAACCTCGATCTTCATCACGCCCGGCTATCGTTTCCGCGCGGTCGATATCCTGCTGACGAACTTCCATCTGCCGCGGTCGACGCTGTTCATGCTGGTCTCGGCCTTTTCCGGCCTCGAGACCATGCAGCGCGCCTATGCGCACGCGATCAAAGACGGTTACCGGTTCTATTCGTACGGTGATGCCTGCCTGTTATTTCGCGCGGGCAATTAACTCCGCAAGCATAGCTCCATCACCGTCACCCTGAGGTGCCGGAGCGTAGCGGAGGCCTCGAAGGGCGACGGCCCGACTGGGGCCGATGCATCCTTCGAGACGCCGCTTCGCGGCTCCTCAGGATGACGGGTCTAGCATCGCCGCGTCATCCCCTCACGCCATCGCGCGTTCGGGCAGCAGCTCGGCGATCTGCACCGCGTTGAGCGCGGCGCCCTTGAGCAGCTGATCGGCGGCGACGAACATCGAGATCGAGTGCCCGGAGGGATCGCTGAGATCCTTGCGGATGCGGCCGACCAGCACGTCGTCCTGGCCGGAGGCGTCGATCGGCATCGGGAAGTAGTTCTTGACGCGATCGTCGACGACCTTGACGCCCGGCGCCTGCGCCATGATCGCGCGCACCTGCTCCTCGGTGATCGGCTTCTCGCATTCGAAGGTGATCGCCTCGCAATGCGCGCGCAGCACCGGCACCCGCACGCAGGTGACGCCGACCGCGATCTTCTCGTCCTCGAAGATCTTGTGGGTCTCCTTGATGACCTTGGTCTCTTCGTCGTTGTAGCCGGTCTCCGGATCGATCGCCGTGTTGTGGTTGAACAGGTTGAAGGCGTAGGGGTGCGGCATCACCTTCGGGGTGTAGACCTGTCCGTTGAGATTGGCGCGGGTGGATTCGACGAGTTCCTCCATCGCGGCTGCGCCGGCACCGCTCGCGGCCTGGTAGGTCGAGATGATCACGCGCTTGATGCGGTTCTTCTGGTGGATCGGCCACAGTGGCACCAGCGCGGTGATGGCGGCGCAGTTCGGGTTGGCGATGATGCCCTTGTGGTCGCGGATGCGGTTGGCGTTGATCTCGGGGATCACCAGCGGCACGTTCGGATCCATCCGGAACGCCGAGGAGTTGTCGACCACGACGGCGCCGGACTTCACGGCGACAGGTGCGAACTTCTTCGAGATGCCGCTTCCGGCCGAGAACAGTGCGATATCGACGCCCTCGAAGGCGCGCTCGGTCAGCTCCTCGATCACGACCGGCTTGCCGCGGAAGCTGACGGTCTTGCCGGCCGAGCGGGCGCTCGCCAGCGCCTTCAGCTTGCCGACGCGGAAGCCGCGCTTGTCCATGGTGGCGATGAATTCGGCGCCGACTGCGCCGGTGACGCCGACAATCGCGACGACGGGATCGTTACTCACTTTGTCCTCCGTTTGAGATGTGCTGCAGACAACAAAAAAGCCCCGGACCTTCATCAGGCGGGGCTTCGGGTGAAGATGATGCGGTACGACCGACTACGCGCGCACGCCTCCCGAGGCCCCGGAGGGCTTGGTGGTTTTGCTGGTGCGTTTGGTCGCGGTGATCATGGTGCGGACTTATGCGGCAGAGATCGGCGTCCGTCAACGGCTTTTGGGCGAAAACTTGGCCGCGATTGAACGGGCCTCAGCGCCGGCGTGCGCCGGGCGGCTCGAGGATCACCTCTTTCAGGTCGCTGCCAGTCAGCACCACGATGACGAAATTGAGCTTGCCGCGTTCGCGCATCAGGCCGCCGCTGATCGCCTTGCCCGAGGTCGTGTGCTCGGCGACTCGCACCGCATCGGCGAGCCGATGCCGGAGCGCCTTGAGCACGACAAGGTTGTCGCGGTCTTCGGCACCGAGGGAGGCCAGCGGCGAAGGCGGCTCGCCGCCGATCACCTGGCCGGTCGAGGCGTCGATGGCATGCTGCCAGATGCGGTCCTGCTGCATGGTCTTGACCCGGTAGACCGCGGGTTCGGTCGCGCCATCGAAGCTGATATCGGCGGTGATCGAACCTGTGTGCAGCGCTTCCGCAATCGCCATCGCCTTGCGCAGCGAGATCTGGGCGGACTGGAAGCTGTCGAGCTCGCGGCGAACCGCATGCACATCGAGCGCGCTGTCACTGTCCTGCGGGGTGAGGGCTGCGGCAGCCGAGTTCGTGATCGCTTGAGCCGGGGATGCGAAGGGCAGGGCCAGCAGCGCGGTTGCAAGCAGCCACGTTCCCAATGTCCAATGCCTCAGTGCGCGCAATCGTCCTGTCCTCATCGTCGAACCTGTATCGAAATATGTGCACGCGCGTGACCCGCGTTCGTCGAGCGGGCCGGGAAAATTGCGGCCGACCTCCGTTAGTCAGAGATCGGCCGCCGAACGTTCAGGCGGAGCGATGGCGGCGGCTCCGTCGTGACGGTCGAAGTTTACAAGGTGACGCAAAACCCTTGGGGGGCTGATCCGGGCCCGGGCGCCTCTTTGCAACTAAACAATACGGTTTCGTTCTGTTTATTCAAGGTTCATCACGGCAACGTGTAAGACGACGAAACGATCCTAAAAAGCGGTCAGCGCGCCGGCCGGCGACGCGCCTTGGCGGCGTCGCGCAGCCGGTCCCGCGGTCCCACGGCACCGGCGAGGAACAGCCGGATCGAGACTTCCATCCGCGTCACGGCCGCCTTCATGTCGATCGGGATCCCGAATGTCGCCATCCGGTGGGTGTGGCCGACCACCATGTTGAGGAAGGTCTCGGCCGCGATCGTGGTGTCCTCGAGGTCAAGCGCGCCCTTGCCGACCAGGTGGTCGAAGAAATCCGCCGTCGTCGATACCGCTTTCGACCAGCCTTCGTCGACGGCAAGCTTGGCCACTTCAGGGAAATTGATCGCCTGCGCGGTCAGGATCCGGCTGAAGGCGATCGAGTCCGCGCTGCAGTTCAGTACCAGCAACTGCCGCCCGAGATCGATCAGGCGCTCCTCGACCGAACCGTCGCAGCTGCCGTCGCCGTGCATCTCGGCGGCCGCTGCGGCGAGCGGGGCGAGCCAGCGGGCGATTTCGCGGCGGAGCACCGCAGCGAACAGGCCGCGCTTGTCGCCATACTGTCCGTAAACGGTGGGCTTGCTGACGCGCGCGGCCTCGGCCACCGCGTCGATCGACGTCGCATCGAAGCCACGCTCGAGGAACAGGCGCGTGGCGACCTCGATCAGCCGCTGGTCGCGCTCGATCGCAGCATCCCGGGTCGGCCGGCCGCCGCGTGACTTGATCACGCCGCGCTTGGCCGCCTTGTTGGCTACCTTGGCCTTGGTTGCCGTCAATCCCATTGCCCATTCATCTCGTTGTGCGTTCGGACGGGTCCGTCCGGTCTATAACCCGCGCGATGCGGATTCGTCCATTCGGTGGTACCCGGGGCAGGCCTGCTTCAAGGCGGCGTCGAGGTCCAGGCCTGTCCCGCGGCGGCTTTCTGATAGCCGTACTGGTAGAGCGCGCGCATATAGGCGGTATCGAAGCCCTGGGTTTCCGGCGCCGGATAGTCGCGCTCGATATAGGACAGATGGAAGCCCAGCCGGTTGCGGCGGGCGAAATCATAGGTCGAGAGAATGACCGAGCGCGTCTGCGCCTGGGTGATCGCGGAGATGCTGCGCGAGGCAACGTCGATCGTCGAGTTCGACACCAGTTGGAAGTTGCCCTCGAGCTTCTTGTTGACGAGGATGTAGATGTCCATGCGGCTGCTGGCGGGCCAGGCGCGCTCGCGGAACAGCAGTGCGTCCGGCAGCGTCAGGACCGGCGCCGTCACGCCGCCGTCGACATGCATCTCCTGGAATCTGCGACCCTGGCCTTCGGCGTCGATCATGATCGGCGGAAACACCAGCGGGATGCTGGCGGAGGCGGCCATCACGTCGCGAAACAGTTGCAGCGCCTCGGGCGTTCCGACGGCGGCGATCCGTCCCATGTCCCAGATCACCGTGCGCTGGGTGTCGAGATCGGTGGTGACGATCAGGAGCTTGCGGCCCTTGGCGTTTTCGCGCGCGACCTCGCTCATGACGTCCGGGCCGACATAACGCGCCACCAGCTCGCGCAGCCTCTTGTTGCCGAACAGGCCGGAGCCGAACAGCACCCGCATCAGGCTCGGGTCCTGCAGCAGGCTTTCCGCGATGCCTGACGTGTAGACATCCTTCAGCGTGTCGTCGTAGCGCGGGCCGAGGAACGCAAAGGGCGCAATCAGTCCGCCGGTGCTGACACCGGAGACGACCGAAAAGCTCGGACGGTTGCCGGCCGCGGTCCAGCCGTTGAGGACACCGACGCCATAGGCGCCGTCGGCGCCGCCGCCGGAGAGGGCGAGATAGGTCTTGATCGGGGCATGGTCGCTCTTCTCGAGCCGGAATTTGGCCGCCGGTTCGTCTGCGTAGCGGCGCAGCCCGTCGAGATCGAGCACCCGCGAACTGGCGGCGTCGGCAGCCGTGTAAGGCGTGCGTGGCAGGGAGCTGCAGGCCGCCAGCGCGAAGGCGAGGGCGCACAGCAGCAGCGCCTGCCGGATCGCATGTGCGCCCGTCATCCGATGACGGACGCCGTCAGGCCGGGCACTGGAGGGGGAGAACATCTCGGTCAGTCAGGTTTTGCGCATTGCCGTCGCGGCAGGGACGATCCGCCGCCATATTCTCAACATAAAACGATACGGTTTCGTTTTGTTTAACCGAAGGACGGTTCCGGGGCAAGCATCCGCCCGGCCTTTGGCGTTCACGAAGTCGCGCGGAAGCTGTTACCGACGGGTTGATCGGGCATCGGCGACACGCAATAAGCAGCCGCATGAATCTTCCCAATCATTTCGAATTGCTGGCCACTGACGGCGCCGCCCGGACCGGGCGCCTGACCACGCCGCACGGCCTCGTCCGGACGCCCGCATTCATGCCGGTCGGCACCGCCGGGGCGATGAAGGGCATGCATTGGCGCGAGGTGCGCGATGCCGGCGCCGATATCGTGCTCGGCAACACCTATCATCTGATGCTGCGGCCCGGCGCCGAGCGGATCGCAGGGCTCGGCGGCCTGCAGCGCTTCACCGGCTGGGGCGGCCCGATGCTGACCGATTCAGGCGGCTTCCAGGTGATGTCGCTCTCGGAGCTGCGCAAGGTGACCGAGAAGGCCGTGACCTTCCGCTCGCATATCGACGGCGCCAAGGTCGAGCTGTCGCCGGAGCGCTCGGTCGAGGTGCAGCGGCTGCTCGGCTCCGACATCGCGATGCAGATGGACGAGTGCGTACGGCTGCCGGCCGAGCGCGCCGACATCGAGCGCGCGATGCAGCTTTCGCTGCGCTGGGCCGAGCGCTCCAAGCGAGCGTTCGAAAGCGCGCCGGACGGCTACATGCTGTTCGGCATCGTTCAGGGCGGCGATATCCCGGATCTCCGCCACGCCAGCGCGCGCGGGCTGACCGAGATCGGTTTTCACGGCTACGCGATCGGCGGGCTGGCGGTCGGCGAACCGCAAGCGGTGATGCTGTCGATGATCGAGGAGACCGCGCCGGCGCTGCCGTCCGATCGGCCGCGCTATCTGATGGGCGTCGGCACGCCTGAGGACATTCTGGAGGCGGTGGCGCGTGGCGTCGACATGTTCGACTGTGTGATGCCGACACGGAACGGGCGCCACGGCATGGCGTTCACCCGGTTCGGACAGATCAACCTGCGCAACGCAAGGCACATCGACGATCCGCGTCCGCTCGATGAAGATAGCACGTGGCCGGCGGCGCGCAGCTATGCGCGCGCCTATCTGCACCATCTGGTGCGTGCCGGCGAGACTCTTGGGGCAATGCTGCTGTCCGAAATCAACGTCGCCTATTATCAGGAGCTGATGCAAGGCATCCGCGACGCGGTGGCAAACGGCACCTTCGAGGATTTCAGAACGAAAACGCGCGCCGGTTGGGCGCGCGGTGACATCGCTCCGAAATGAGCTGTGTGATCAGTTGCACACGATCGGTTTCACCGAGTGCTTGGTCACGAACCCGTAACCGCAATTGTCGCAGGTCCAGAGATAGCTGATCAAATTGTCGAACAGGTAGGCGGACGCTTCTGCCGCTACCATGGAGTCAGCACAAACTGGACAGGTCGGCAAATCGCTGCCGCGCGGATCGGGCCTGGACGCTACGGTCGACAGAACTTCAGCAAGTGCCGGCATGCGCGCCTCCCTTTGCGTTTTGAGCTGCACCTGACGAAAGTATATAGACGCACTTGTTTGACCTTGTCGCAACACAAATGCGTAGGTTTTACGTTATTTGCGTAGGTTCTTATTTTGCGATGCAACGAATTGGCGCCTCGGCGGTTTC
Organism: Bradyrhizobium sp. CCBAU 53421; assembly: GCF_015291625.1. Lineage (NCBI taxonomy): Bacteria > Pseudomonadati > Pseudomonadota > Alphaproteobacteria > Hyphomicrobiales > Nitrobacteraceae > Bradyrhizobium > Bradyrhizobium sp. CCBAU 53421. Next base: position 5,158,872 of record NZ_CP030047.1, on the reverse strand, counting down.
TCCCTTGCGCGTCATGGTGCGCTGCTTCTAATGAGAGAAGACCGCATATTTCCAGCATATCCCGCAACAGGAGCCGCTTGATGGACGCGCCGTCGACAACGAGTGCAGTGCAACCCGGACGCGGCCGCGTCTTTGACTCCATCGTCGATGCGATCGGCTCGACGCCGATCGTGCGGCTGCGCAGACTGCCGCAGGCAAACGGCGTCAACGCGACGATCCTCGCCAAGCTGGAATACTTCAATCCGGCGGCCAGCGTGAAGGATCGCATCGGTGCGGCCATGATCGTGGCGATGGAGAAGGCCGGCATCATCAACGCCGACACCGTGCTGATCGAGCCGACCTCGGGCAACACCGGGATTGCGCTGGCCTATGTCGCGGCATCGCGCGGCTATCGGCTGAAGCTCGTGATGCCGGAGTCGATGTCGATCGAGCGGCGGCGGATGCTCGCTTTCCTCGGCGCGGAGATCGTGCTGACCCCGGCGGCGCAGGGCATGAAGGGCTCGATCGCGACCGCGGAAGAACTCGTGCGCACGACGCCCAACGCCGTCATGCCACAGCAGTTCAAGAACCTCGCCAATCCGGAAGTCCATCGCCGCACCACGGCGGAGGAGATCTGGAACGACACCGGCGGCAACATCGATTATTTCGTCGCCGGCGTCGGCACCGGCGGCACCATCACCGGCGTCGGGCAGGTGCTGAAGCCGCGCAAGCCGTCATTGCGGATCGTCGCGGTGGAGCCGGAGGAGAGCCCGGTGCTGTCGGGCGGCCAGCATACGCCGCACAAGATCCAGGGCATCGGCGCGGGCTTCATCCCTGACATCCTCGACCGCTCGGTGATCGACGAGATCGTCAAGGTCAACAGCGCGACCGCAATCGAGACCGCGCGCGCGCTGGCGCGCAACGAAGGCATCCCCGGCGGCATTTCGTCGGGGGCTGCGATCGCGGCCGCCTTGCAGATCGGCAAGCGGCCGGAGGCTGCGGGCAAGACCGTCCTGGCGATTGTGCCGTCGTTCTCGGAGCGCTATCTCTCGACAGTGCTGTTTGAAGGAATTTGAGACACAGGAATCCAAGACATGGCCGATCAGCCGAGGCGCCCGCGAACCCTGAACGATGCCCGTAGCGAAGCCGAGGCGGCGTTCAAACGGGCCACCACGAAGGTCGCGGACGCGGTGCCAAAGACTGTGACCGTTCCCGGCGTCCGGGAGCAGGTCACGCTGCGGATCGATCAGGATGTGCTGGAATATTTCCAGTCGGGCGGCCCCGGTTGGCAGGACCGCATCAACGCGGCGCTGCGCAAGGCCGCCGGGAAATAACGCTTCCAAGATGAGGAGCCCGGGATGATCCCCGGGTTCTTTGCCATCATGGATGCAGCGGTGTGCCGGGCGGCGCGCCAGCGTCAGCTTGCGCGCGCCGCGATCTTTCCGGCCGGCTTCAGGTTCAGCAGATTGCCGGCGAGGATCATGGCCGCGCCCAGCACCGTGTAGGCATCGAGCCGCTCGGCATAGATCAGCCAACCGACGATCGCGGTCAGCGGGACCCGGACGAAATCCATCGGGATCACTACGGTTGCGTCGGCGTGGAGCAGGGCGCGTGCCATGCAATAGTGCGAGAACGTGCCGCAGAACGCGATCACGGCAAGCCAGCCCCAGGTGGAGAGCGGCGGCCAGGTCCAGACATAAAGCGCAGGCCCGAGGCTGGCGAGCGACTGCACCACCAGCATCCAGAAGATGATCGTCAGCGTCTGCTCGGTTCGCGTCAGTGATTTGACCACGGCGATCGAGACGCCGAAGCCCATCGCCGCGGCGAGCGCGATCAGCTGGCCCGGATTGATCGCACCGGTCGCCGGCCGCACGATCACGATGACGCCGACCAGGCCAAGCACGATCGCGACGATCTTCCAGGACGTCATCCGTTCGCCGAGGAAGCTCGCCGCGAGGATCGCGGTCCAGATCGGCATCGTGAACTCGATCGCGACCACCTGGCCGATCGGAATTAAGGTCAGCGCGTAGAACCAGCCAAGCTGCGCGCAGAAATGGATCAGGTTGCGCGCGATGTGCAGGTGCACGCGCGCGGTCTTCACGGTCGCAAGCCCGCCATTGATGTGGACCAGCGGATACAGCATCGCGAAGCCGAGCACGCCGCGCACGGCCATCAGCTGGAAGACGTTCACCTCGCGCGTCGCTTCGCGGCCGGCCACTGCCACGATCAGCATCAGCGCGAGCCAACCGGACATCCACAGTGCTGCGCGAGTCTTTGAGGGCGTGCGATCCATGTGATGGGAACGAGATCAGGAGGGATTCCCGGTATCGGTGAGCCGCCATGAATTTGCAACGCGCAATTCTGCCGATGCGTGGTGCGCTGGCCGCGTGATCTCTGCTAAGCAGGGCGGGAATAATCACATCTGGAGGATCTGCTCATGCGTGTCTTGCAACCGGCCGAGTGGTCGAAACCCCGCGGCTTCTCGCACGGGGTCGCGTTCGACGCTCCCGGCAAATGGATCGTGCTGGCTGGGCAGACCGGCGGCGACGAGAAGGGCGAATACGCGCCCGAGATGGCCGCCCAGGTCGGTACCGCACTGAAGCGCATCATCAAGCTGTTGAACGAAGCCGGCGCCGGTCCCGAGCACATCGTCCGCCTGACCTGGTATCTGACCAGCCGCAGCGAATACGAGGCCGCGGGCGCCGGTATCGGGGCGGCGTGGAAGGAGACGCTCGGACGCAATTTCCCGCCTTCCACGCTGCTCTACATCGACGGGCTGGTCGATCAGCGCGCCAAGGTCGAGATCGAGGTCACGGCGTTCGTACCTGCCGCATAGGACCATCGAGACAATCGGGAGCGATCGCAGCACAAGCAAACAAAAAGCCCTCGGGGATGACCCGAGGGCTTTTCTCGTCGGCGTATCGGTCGATTACTTCGACAGCGTGATGTTGGCGCCGCGGAACTGGCTGTCGGCCCTGATCGTGACGGACTGCCTGTTGCCGCTGGTGCGCATCGAAATGTCGGCGTTGAAACCGGGCGCGCTTGCAACGACCTGGAAGTTGCCGCCGCCGCCGCGACCCTCCAGCGAGCCGTTGACGTTGCGGCTGGACTCGCTCCAATTGCCGCTGACTGCACTGCCTTCGGCCTGCACATCGGCCGCCAGGTTGAACTTGTAGGCGTCGCTGGCGCAGGTCAGGTTCATGGTCATTCTGGGCCCGCCGACGTGATAGGTCGCGCGGCAGCGAATCCGTTCGCTGGATCCGTCGTCGAGGGTAACCGAGCCGGCACCCGACCAAGTGCCCGCCATGCCGGCGAACGGACCGGACTGGGCGTGGCCTGCCGTGCTTGCCAATACGGTCACGAAAAACGCGGCGGCTGCAAATGCTGGCCGCCGCGGGATGGCGAAGAAACTCGATATGCTGCTGATCTTACTGACGGGATGCTTCCCATCGGCCGCTGCACGGTACGCCAGCTGATGCCCCATTCCACTTCCCCGATCCGGAGTTGCCACTGAGTTGTCCGTTCGCATATGCACCATTGATCGAGACTCGCACAAGGCCCCCACTGCCGACGGTGCCGGAGATCGTCGCGCCCGGCGCGGTGATCTTTCCTTCCGAAACGGTCAGGGTCGAGCTGGTCGACGGCTCGCAGCTGCCGGTCTTGGTGACCACAGTGACGTTCCAGAGGCCGTCATAAGGCTGCTGGGCGGATGCGGGAGCAGCGGTGAGCGCGGCAGCCGAAGCGACCGAAGTGACCAAAATCAGGTCGCGAATGCGGATCGAACGCATGAATCAAATCCCTGTAATTTCGTGTGATGACGCGGCTTATCCTGTCACAATGTGTTCAAAATTTGCTGCGTCGCGAGAGTCCCCGAATGTTCCTGTGAACTCAAACACTTCATGGTGAATTCGGTTCCGGATCAGGAACAGGAAAATCCGATCTGGATGTTCAATACTTTGGTATCTCGATACCGATATCCGGATTAGTGCTTGCCGGGACTGAGGTTAGGCGCCTTGGTCGCAAACTGCTCGTCCTGGGGCTTGGCCGGCAGCGCGCCATTGACCTTGCCATAGTCGATGACCTCGCCGAGCAGACGCAGCCCGAGCGGCGCCAGCGCGCGCTCCCAGAGCTCGCGGGCCGTCTCGCCCTTCTTGACGAACACCCAGTCCTGGGCGGCGATCGCGCCGGCGTCCATGCGGTCGGCGAGGTGGTAGATGCTCCCGCCGGCGATCGGATCGCCTTCCTTGATGGTCCACTCCACCGCAGCGATGCCGCGGTGACGCGGCAGCAGCGATGGGTGGTAGCCGATGCCGCCAAACTTGGCCACGGCAAGCGCCTCCCTGCTGACGCGGGCGTGGCTATGGGCGGTCACGATCAGGTCGGTGCCCGGGGCGATCTCGGCGGCCGTCACCAGCTTGGGATCGGCTTGGACCACGACCTCGACGCCGGCAGCCCTGGCCGCTGCCGCCAGCCGGTCCTCGCCGTCATGGACGACCACCCTGACCAGCGTGACGTGGTGCTCGCGCAGCATGTTCAGGGTCGTCACGCCGAAATGGCGGGAACCGACAAGGGTAATGCGCATGGGATCAATTCCGTGGGGTTTACTCGAAGGGGATTTCGGCGGCCGTTATGCCGATAGCATACAGCGGCCGCCTGTTTTGCTGTCCTGCCCGTTATCAACAGGCCGGCCGGCTGGCAATGTCAGGCTGCGGGCCGCTTGCTCGCCAGCACCTTGTCGATGCGCCGGCCGTCGAGATCGACGATCTCGAAATCCCAGCCCTGCGCAGCGGTTCTCGCACCGGTGTCGGGGATCGCGCCGAACGCATGCAGCAGGAAGCCGGCCGCGGTCTGGTAGGGCCGCGGCGAGGGCAGCGCGATGCCGAGCAGTTCGCTGAACTCGAGCGCCGGCATCCAGCCCGCGATCAGATAGGAGCCGTCGTCGCGCCTGACATAGGCGGGTTCGGCCGGGCCTTCCTCGGTATGGAAGGCGCCGACGATGGCCTCGAGGATGTCGGCGCTGGTGACGACGCCCTGGAAGGTGCCGTATTCGTCGTGCACGAGGCCGATATGCACCGCGGAGTCGCGCAGGATTGCGACCACGTCGCGGGCGTCGACGGTCTCCGGGATGATCGGCGCATCGCGCGTCAGCGCGCGGATGTCGGGCGTCTGGCCGGCGAGGTAGACGTCGAGCACGTCCTTGGCCTGCACGATGCCGAGCGCATGATCGCGGTTGCCGTCGAACACCACGCAGCGCGAGTGGCTGCTCTTCTGCAGCGCCGCCAGGATCTCGGGCGCGGGGGCGGCAAGATCGATCAGGCTGACCTCGTGGCGCGGCGTCATGACGGCGCCGACCGGCAGATCGCCGAGCCGCATCACGCCGGCGATCATCTCCTTTTCGCCGGGCTCGAGCACGCCGGCATTCTCGGCTTCCACCACCAGCGTCTTGATCTCGTCCTCGCTGACGCGGTCCTGCGCATCCTCGCGATGGCCGAGCAGCCAGAGCAACGACTTGCCGGAGCGGTCGAGCAGCCACACCACCGGCAGCGACAGTTTGGCCATCACGGTCATCGCCGGCGCGGCGCGCACCGCGATCGCTTCCGGATCGCGCAGCGCGATCTGCTTCGGCACCAGCTCGCCGACTATCAGCGAGCAATAGGTGATCACGCCGACGACGATGCCGACACCGGCCGCGTCGGCGACGTTTGCCGGCAGGCCAAGCTCGAACAGCCATTGCGAGAGGCGCTGGCCGAGCGTTGCGCCCGAGAAGGCGCCCGACAGCACGCCGATCAGCGTGATGCCGATCTGCACCGTGGAGAGGAATTTGCCGGGATCGGAGGCCAGCGCCAGCGCGCGGCGCGAGCCGCTGACGCCTTTCTCGACCAGCGCCGCAAGCCGCGCCGGACGGGAGGAGACGATCGCAAGCTCCGACATCGACAACAGACCGTTGACGACGATCAAGACCGCCACGATCGCAAGTTCCAGATATAACACGGGAGTCCCTGAGGTTTGGCGGCATTGGCCGCTCGACGACGCCCAATATAGGCATTCCGGCGCGGTTTTGCTGTGCCTTGTCGGGCGTTCCTGCACAAGCAGAGGGTGCGTATGGCGTGCATGCAGCAGGAGATCGCGGCATTTTGGCGCGCTGGCGCTCGTGACGCCGACGCGTTTTCCTGACGCGAGCCGCAATCCGCCGCGCTGGAAAGCGTTCCTAGGCGAGTATCCGCAGCTCGGGTTTGACGAAGGTCTTGCCCCGCGCGGCCGGCTGACTCAGCATTTGTTTGGAAGCGGCTTGCAGCTGCACGCGCAGATCGGCGTTGCATTGCTTCATCTGGTTGCGCAGTTCGCGGCGAGAGAAGGCGGTGAGCGTGGGGTCAGCGAGCTGCTGCCAGGCGTTGCGGAGCCATTCCTGCAGCTCGCGAATGTTCTGATCCAAACTCTTCTGATCCAGGACGCTGGGCTGGGTCATGCAGCCAAATCCCACGAAGTGATCGGTTGCAAGGTAACGCTGATTCGCCTCGCTTCACCTAGCGCTATGTTGTGCGGGCGCCTCTATGACAGGGGAGATCGGACGCTGCAGGCGTGCCGCTATCCGTGTCAGCGCGCGTTGCCCTGGCCGGTGCGCAGCAAATCCAGCGCGATCGGCAGCGCGAGGAACAGCGCAGCCGCCATCGAGAGATGACGGGTCTCCGTGGCCGTCAGCCCGAGGTCGTATTGGGCGAGATAGGCAAGCATGATCGCCGTGTACGCGGCGACGCAGATCGCGACGGCGATGCTCCCGAAATCGGTCTTGCTGTCGGTTTCAAGGTCCACGGCGGCACCACTTCGTTGCGGGAGTGGTGTAGCGCGGCTCACCTTTCACCGACTATGAGCTGGATCACGGGCACGCGCCTGCCGACAGGCTTCGCATATCGCGGTGATCGGTCGAGCCGACCAGGCGCGGGAACGGCGAGCAGGATTCCGCAAGGCCGTCGCGGCGACTGACAACTGGATGCGCCGCCGGCTAGAAGCCTAGCGAGGGAGCTTGCGTTCCGGCTGGCTTTCCTGCGGCAGCTTGACCGGGATGTGGGGCGATGTGCTCACCACGCGCGGGCTTCCGTCGGAATGGGTCTGGCCGTTGAGCAATGTCTCGAGAACCAAAAAGAATTTTTCAGAAAGCATGGGCGTAGCCCTCGTCGTCTAATTTCCTTATGTCGCGGCGCTCCGCGGAAAATTCGATCAACTAAATGCGAGTCGCACCAGCATGGCGATGCTGCGGCGCGGGGTCTTCAATACGCAATCCGGAAGATTACCGGTGCCCGCGCCGTTAACGCACCAAGGCTTGCGCGAAATAGTTGCCAAACTCCTAACGATTGCCGGCGCTGCGCGTGATGGCGCTCACCGTTCCTTCAATGATGCACGTTAACGATAGAGGTATGGATCGTGACCAGGATATCGACGAGGGCTTTGGGTCGGCGCTGCGCCGCAGCTACGGGCGGTTCGCCTGGTGGATCGTGCGGCTCAACCGCGTGCTCGAGCCGTCGCGTGCGGCAGAGCCGCCGCGCACCCAATTGCCGCCCCGCACTGCCACCCCGCCACGGCGGCCGGTCCCGCCGCGCCCGGAGTAGACCGCACCGGAATACCGTCGCCTCCTGTATCGGCCGTTCAGCCGGACTGCTATGCATGCGCCATCCGCGGACCCCATAAGGGTCCGCCGTTTTTGACGATGCGGCCGCGAGGCGGCGCAAGCGACGGGAAGGACTGACACAATGATCGAGACGGTTGGCATCATCGGCGCCGGGACCATGGGCAACGGCATCGCGCAGATCTGCGCGGCGGCGGGGCTTGACGTGACCATGGTGGATATCTCGGACGCGGCGGTGCAACGCGGCCTGAAGACGGTCGGGAGCAGTCTCGACCGCCTGGTCTCCAAGGAGAAGATGACCGCGGCCGATCGCGACGCGACGTTGGCGCGGATCACCGCGACCACCGACAAGTCGAAGCTTGCCGTCTGCGATCTCGTGATCGAAGCGGCCACCGAGAACGAGGAGCTGAAGGTCAAGATCCTGAAGGATCTCTGCGCCGGGTTGAAGCCGAGCGCGCTGGTTGCGACCAACACCTCGTCGATCTCGATCACCCGTCTGGCTGCTTCGACCGATCGCCCCGACCGCTTCATCGGGATGCACTTCTTCAATCCGGTCCCGGTGATGGCGCTGCTCGAACTGATCCGCGGCCTGCAGACCTCGGACGACACCGTCGCCAAGGCCGAAGCGTTCGCCAAGCGGGTCGGCAAGGTGGCGATCACGGCGAAGAACAGCCCGGGCTTTGCGGTGAACCGGATCCTGTGCCCGATGATCAACGAGGCGATCTTCGCGCTGCAGGAAGGCATTGCGACCGCGGAAGAGATCGATGCCGGCATGAAGCTCGGCTGCAACCATCCGATCGGCCCGCTCGCGCTTGCCGACCTGATCGGGCTCGACACCATGCTGTCGGTGATGGAGGTGTTCTACACCGGCTTCAACGACCCCAAATACCGGCCGGCGCCGCTGCTGAAGGAGATGGTCGATGCGGGCCATCTCGGCCGCAAGACCGGGCAGGGGTTCTACAGCTACGGCAAGTGAAATCTGCGCGCGCCCGACCCCGTAGTCATCCGGGATGGATCGCGCGGACAAGCTCGCGTAACCAAAACACCTGATCCGCCACTGAGGCGGGGGACATCAGACACGAGGCCCGGGCTCCTAGGCACACCGGGCCTCGTGTTTTTTGTTGGGTGCCCCACCCATCGAGGGCGCCTTGCTTCCGGTGTCCTGCTTCGCGCTCGGGTCACACCTTCTTGAGGCGGTGAGCGGAAACCTCGCGGATTTTCCCGGCGTACCTAGATCAACCGCTGGGTGCCGATCGAGGAAGGAAGCAGCATCATGCGCAGGTCGAATTGGGCAATTCTGGCGTTCGCGGCGCTCGGAACGAGCTGGATTGTCGGCTCCGCACAGCCGGCGGCTGCCGATCCCTACGATTATCCCTGGTGCATCCAGGGCAGAGACGAGGGATATCCCGGCTATTGCGGCTACCAGACCTACGAACAGTGCCAGGCGTCGGCGTCAGGCCGCGATGCCTATTGCGGCATCAATCCGCGGGTTGCGTTCAGCCAGCAGCGCGTATCGCCGCGGCGGATCCGGTAAGCGCCGCCAGCATGTCGGCTCGGCGGCCATCAGGCACGATGGTTGCATTGCCGATGATCGGATAATTCCCCCTGCGTTGGAGAGCACATGGGCGAGATCATCAGGTTCATCTCGAAGTCGGAACGCGAACGTGCACGGCTGATTCGCGAGGCCAGGGCCAACTACGAGCGCATCTTTCCGTCTGCCGATTCGGCCGACGTGCAGGGCGCCGCGCTCGAGGACGACGGCAGCGAAGCGTCGTCCAAGCCATAGCCTCGGTATTGCGTGCGAGAGGATGCGGGCGCCGCGATGTGGAAACGGTTCTGGCAGTCGTTGTGGCGGACCTGGACGATCGACAAGCCGGCCGCGCTTGGCGACTGGCTCTGGCAGATCCTGGTCGTTGAGCTCGCCGCCCTGCTGGATCGACTGACGTTGCGGAAGCTGATTGCCCTGATCCCGGTCGTCATCGTGATCGCGGCCTATCTGCACCGGATTCCGCTGCCTCCCGAATTGATGCTGGTCGGCGATGTGCTGGCCTATATCGACGTCTTCTCGATGATCTTCCTGATCGGCCTGTTCACGCGCGTGGCGACCGTCATGGCCGTCGTCAGACAGGCCATGGAGTTCGCTCAAAGCCTCGCGCGGCGCGTGCCGATGGCGCTACGCCGGCTCGACACGCGTCATCGTCGCGCCAAGGACAGCGCGCGCCGCAGACGGCCGACGAGCGCGAGGACCGACGATGATGAACCCGCGGTCGTCGCCGGCCTGGCGTGGGCTTAGTTTGATGAGGAACGCAATTGCGCCACCTATCGCGGCGGCCGGGCCTGTTCCTCGCCGTCGTCGGCCGCGGGCCGGGCAGGGCTGCTTGCAAACGAGCCGTCCTGCGAGCCGTGCTGGCCACGCCGGTGCGAGCTGGAGAGATCGGTCGCGCGCTGCCGGGAGCGATGAAACGCGCTACCCATCTCGAAGCTCCAGACACCGAACAGCAGCGCACCGGCCACACAGGCGGCCACGAAGGCCCAATCGCGTTTCATCATCTGATACAACAAGACCGCTCAAGGATGCCGGCCACGGGCCCGCGCCAACCACTCCACCGAATGCCTGGCCACCGCAATCCGCGCGAGGATACCCCGACACTGCGGTCAGGACGTTGCTGCGTCCGAAGCAAGACTCACGCATTGTGATGCGATCGGGCGCGCTTGTCGATCCGCGCGACCCGCACTGGTCACGGAGCAGTGATTGTCAAATCATGCGTCCAGAAACACTCCGACCAGATCATCGCGCGTCCGCAACAATCTTGCCAAACTTTCACTAGGCCGTTGGCGCACTGAGTTCGAAGATGCAGCTGAAATCGGACGAATCGCAATGACCGAACTTGAGGAGCTTCGCTACTTCGAGCACCAGTGCCTGGAGATGGCCAAGCAGTCCACGCTGCCGGATGCTCGGCGCGCGCTCCAGATCCTGGCTCGCAACTACGCTACGGCTGCCGAAATCCTCGAACGGCGCGCCCAATCCGCCAACACGGCGCTCGCCCAATTGTTTCGATGCCTGAGGCTCTGACGCAGCCTCGCATCGGGACTGCCGCGGTGCCGCGCTGAAAATCTCCTCGACGGCAGCCCGCTCGCCTTCGAGGATCTGGCAGAAGTAACCCTCGCTGAACAGCAGGGCGCCGGTCACGCCGCGCCGCGCATTCCTCGAACGGGATTAGGGCAGGATGCTGCGAATGATCTCGCTCGCGGAACTGTCGTGTAAGTTGCTGGTGCTACGACTGACGTAGATCAGGGTATGCTCGGCCAACGGCCCCAGCCGGCATTCCAAAAAAATCAACCGAGCCGCCAACGAGCCCCGGTTCCCGGCTGTTAGCGCGGTTCCTACGAAATTGGAATCCGAAGAAACACGGATCGCGCGGACACGCGAGATTCGGCGCGTCGAACTCGCCACGACGTTGAACAGGCGTTCAGGAAAGTTCCGAGCGTGTTCCTGCAACATGCGCGGACGCCAGCCGTTAGCACCGGGGACTGCAAAGGAGGATGTCATGACGAAGCTTACTTACGCACTTGCCGCAGCGGCGGCGCTCTCGATAGCGGCACCTACCATTGCCAGCGCGCAAGGTGTGGGCGTCTATTTCGGCAGCGGCCCCGGTTACTACGGCGATCGATATGACGGTCCGCGCGTCTACCGGGAGCACGATCGCGGCTGGCACCATGGCTGGTACCATCATCGCGACTACTACCGCGACCGTGGCGTCGTGATCCGCGGTCGTGACTGGGACGACGACTAACGGATGCGCACGCATCTCGCACAGTCAAAGGAGGGCCTCGCTTCGGCGGGGCCCTTTTTCATGGTCGGCCGGTCATGCCGAACCGCGCCGGATCGACGCATAGGAACCTTGGTATTCCGAACAGATTGTCAGAACGAATTGAACGGAGGAGGTCTGCATGAACCAGTTGATCTATCTGGTGGGACTGATTGTGGTCATTCTCGCAATATTGTCGTTCTTCGGACTTCGATAGGCCCGTCATGGATCCCGTCATGGATAATGAGCATGGGCTTGCCGTGTCGACTGACAACAGGACCGGCCTTCGGCTGCAATGGAGTCCGGTGTTTGCCGGCGCGCTCGCTGCGGCGGCGCTATCGGTTATCCTGATCGGCTTCGGCACAGCCGTCGGGCTGGGTGTGAGCTCGAGCTCGCCGTCATGGCGCGATGCATCGTCTGCGCTCGCGCTGCTGTCCGGGCTGTACCTGATCCTGCAGGCGCTGGTGAGCTTCGGCGTCGGCGGTTACATCGCTGGCCGCGCGCAGCGCATGATCGGCGCGACGTCGGCCGATGAGATCGAAGGCCGCGACGGACTTCACGGTCTGACCGCCTGGGCGCTCGCTATCATCGTCAGTGCGGCAATCGTTGCGCTTGTCGGCCTGTCGGCCGCGCGCCCGCTGGTGCAGAGCCGACCGTCTGCGACGGCCGCAGAGCCATTGCTGAGCGCCGAACTCGACCGTCTGTACCGGTCCATCCGGCGCCCGGCCAACATCGACATCGGATACGAGCGGGCGGAGGCGGGCCGCATTCTGCTGACCAGTTCGAGTCGCAGCGGCATCAACACCGAAGACCATAGCTATCTGATCCAGCAGGTTGCGTCCGCAACCGGCCTGGCCGCAGCCGAAGCCGAGAAGCGCGTCGACAGCGTGATCGGCGATGCGAGAGTGGCCATCCAGACCTCGCGCCGTAGCGCGGTGATCCTGGCGTTCTCGGTTGCGGCGGCGCTGCTGTTCGGCGCGGTTGCTGCCTGGGCCGCGTCCTGCGCCGGCGGCCGGCACCGCGACGGCGCTGCGCTGCCCGAGTGGATGGGCGGCAAGCCGACGACAGTTGTGCCGGTGGTCTGACGCAGTTGTGCATGTCGTTCAAAGGAGACAATGATGGCGACGATCTTGGTGATGGATCATTCCGGCGACACGAAGCAGCAGTTCGACCCCAACGACAGTGAGCAGCTCGCCTGGGCGCATGCGCGCTTCAGCGAGTTGACGTCGGACGGCTATACCGCCGCAGTGCGGAGATCCTCCGGCGAAGCCGCGCTGGTTCGCACGCTTGATCCGACCGCCGAGGAAACCCTGTTCTATCCCAGGCTGGTCGGCGGCTGACGCCATGATGGCCCGTCTGCGCGAGGTGTCCCTGCCGTCTGGGCTCCGGCGCGCCGCCGGCACGTTGCACGCGACCCTTGCCGCGATCTGGAACCGCTGGCAGGCCTATGAGCGCATCGAGGCGCGCGGGCTTGCGTTGCTGTCCGCATGGCTGTCGCCGGAGCAGCGCGCGCAATTCGAAAAATCCAATCGCTTCGACGTCATCGGCTCGGAGTCCGGCAAGCGATACCGGATCTGCTACGGGACATCGACCAACGTCTACGAGGTGGATGGTCGGGACCGCATCGTGGTCGGTTGGTGCTTCCGGCCGGTCGGCTGTCTGGTGGCTGGTGACGTGATGCTGGCCCAGAAGATTGCACTGGAAACCAACGAGCGTGAGACGCTCATGGTGGCCCAGCCGTTCCCCAGCACTCTTCCGCCACGCGCGAGTCATCGTCCAGTCGGCTAGGCGTTCGTCGAGCTGACGGTCAGCGCACCGAAGAAGTCGGCCGACGCCGACGCCGTCAAGCGGCGACTGATGGACTCGTGATCGCCATCCTCACCGAGGCCGGCGCCGGCACACGTGGCGGGGTAGGGAACGTCGGTGATCCTGCCGGGTTGTCGGATGCCGACTTGCAATGGATATCGCCGAGGATATCGCTATGGGCGTCAACACCCGATCGCCTTCGCTGAGCCTGGTCTTCCGCTCCTATCTCGGAGACGTGCGACGATGGATCGCCCAGCTGGTGACCGGCTACGCGGTGGCGTGCGGAGTCCTGCTGATCGGCGCGGTCTCATTCCTGATTGCGATCGGGTTCGGGGTTGGCGCGGGTTTCCATGCCCTTGAGCTGCATTTCGACATCTGGATCGCATACGCCGTGGTCGGAGGCGCCTTTCTGCTGCTCGGGCTTGCGGGGCTGCTGGCGGGCCGCATGCTGCTCGCGGGTCCGGCACCGGCAGTGCCGCGGCCCGGCCGGCAGGCCGGCATGCTCAAGCGCGCCATCGTCGTGCCCGTCGCGGCGCGGCTGATCGCCACCTCCAGGTCAGCAGCGGGGACGCGCGTCGATCCCGCGACCCAGGCACTGGCGGCCGGGGCGGCAATCATGCTCGTCGGCTGGTTCGCCGCATCGCGCTTCGGGCGGCGGCACGACGCCATCCAGGACTAGCGATGGCGCAGCGCTCCACGTGGCCAAACGACCTGATGCTCGCCGGTGCAACTGCTCTGGCGACCTTGGCGATCTATCGATACGTGTCCGGATCGGAGACACCGGTAAAACGGGAGCTGGACACCGAGCCGGCGCGGGCCGAAACGCAGGATCGTGGCCGGCTGGCCGAGACGCCGCGTCAGATTCCAGGCGCCGGCTGGAAGGACATCTTGCTTCGAACCTATCAGCAGATCGACGAGGACCGGCTGCTGGCGACCGCCGCCGGCGTCGTGTTCTACGGCCTGCTGGCGATCTTCCCGGCGATCACCGCGCTGGTTTCGAGTTACGGCCTGTTCGCCGATCCATCCACGATCTCATCCAATCTGCAGAGCCTGGCGCTGATGCTGCCGGAAGGCTCGTTCGCGATCGTCCAGGACCAGATCGCCCGCGTGCTGGCGAAGGGCACTTCGACGCTTGGCCTGACCTTTGCGATCGGCCTGCTGATCGCGATCTGGAGCGCCAATGCCGGCATGAAGGCGGTCTTCGATGCACTCAACGTCGTCTACGAGGAGAAGGAAAAGCGCGGCTTCTTCAAGCTCAATCTGATGTCTCTTTCGTTCACCGTCGCAGCGCTCATCGCGATCATGCTGATGGTCGCAGCGGTGGTCGTCGTCCCGCTTCTGCTGCAGCAGGTTGGGCTGGGCACACGGGCCGAGCTCGTCGTCCGGTTCGGACGGTGGCCGATCCTGGTGCTGCTGCTCCTCACCGCGCTTGCGGTGCTTTACCGCTATGGCCCCAGCCGAACCAAGCCGCGCTGGCAATGGCTCAGCGTCGGCGCCGTCGCTGCGGCCGTGCTGTGGCTGATCGGCTCGTCGCTGCTCTCCTGGTATCTTGCGAATTTCGGCAATTACAACGCGACCTACGGCTCGCTCGGCGCGGCCATCGGCCTGATGACCTGGATGTGGATGTCCGCCATCATCGTGCTGTGCGGCGCCGAGCTGAACTCGGAGATCGAGCATCAAACCGCCATCGATTCGACCGAGGGCGTCCGCAAGCCGCTCGGTGCGCGTGGCGCGACAATGGCCGACACGGTCGGCAGGGCGACATAGCGAGACCGACGTTCACGGCAAAGGCTGCAAGCTTTCATTAACCCGACTCGCGCAACGTCATTTCGGGCCGTCTGGATGGGCCGCTAGCAGAAGGCCGCCACGGGAAGTTTCGTGGCGGCCTTTTGCGTCTCACCGTGCTGAGGGAGACGACCGATGGACTACGGCGCCTTCACCGACGCCAGCCTGAAGATGATGTACGAAGCCATCCGCGGCGCGCTCAAGGCCGACGATGAATTCGAGGCCAACGGCGAAGAGCCGAAATTCCGCGTCCGCGCGACGCCCGAGTGGAAACGCCATGCCGGCAGTCTCGAGGCCGAGATGCTGAAGCGCGGGCTGCAGCTCGAGATCATCGACTGGACGGGCGGTCAGGGCGAGCTGCCGCTGACGGTGGACCCGTGAGCTGGTAGCCGACATTTGCGGTGGCTGGCCGCACATTGCGGATGGCATCAATCCAGTTACGAAACTAAGATGCAGGATTGGTGAGATCGTCCGGTCGTCAATCGATATGCGATAAGCGCTTCGAGGAGTTCTTACGTGCAAGTCATACGAAATGGATTTCTATCGCTTCTGGCCTTGGGAGCGCTGCCCCTGGCAGGTCACGCGCAAACTGTGGTCGCAGCATTGGAGTGCGACTTTCCACCCGCTTCAACTGACGACTGGAACATGGCCGCGTCGACCCTTCAATACTATGTCGACGCTGCACGAGGTTGGAGAGTTAACGACGATTCCTTCGCCTTCGATGGCTCGGCAAACATCACTATTGGGGGAAAGGATCACGTAGCTTCGCTTTCGATCACAATTTCCCGACAGTCCGGCAAAGCTACCAAAACCCTGTCGTCGGAAGGGAAATCCCTTGCGGTCAGCGGGGAATGCAGAAAAATGGATTCTTCCGGACGGAAGTTCTAAGCGCACCCACGGTCGTGGAGGACATGAGGCTCATGTTCAAGCGTTGCTCGTGAAACGCCCTCGACGATCGTACCGGAAGCGTAACCGGCAGCGGCTGGCGGCACACCGCCGGCGGCTGAGGCGGTGAACAACGAGCCGCCGGTTCGCGCCGGCGGGTTTTCAACGACCGCCGCCCGACAACAATGCACTTTTGAAGGCCGCGATTGGAGGCTTTCAACGGCCCTTCTGCTGGTTCGCGTACTGCTGGGCCATGCCCACCGGATCGATTCCCTTCTGGAGATCACCCGACTTCAGTCCGTCGTAGATCGCATTTCCAACGACGCCCCCGGCAACGCCCACCAGCCACATGACGATGGGACCAACGCCTCCAGAGGCTTGCTCCAGCTGATCTAGGCTCAATTCGCGATCGATGTTCATATCAGTCTCTCCTGGTCGCCCCGGTGATCGGGACCTTCCTGTCAACTGTGGGAAGACGATAGGGGAGGCTGAGCTGCCGATCCGTGACGGGTATCACGTGCGACTGATGAGCCACCGCCGCGGGCTGTCTCGCCAATCCCAAAAAGATACGCCGCCGGGCCCGAAATGATTTGTCCCGGCGGCGCCCTGTTTCAATCTGGGGACTGCAATCCCAGCGGATGAATATCAGCAACGGCTATGCCACGAGGCTCCGGCGGAGGGGCGGGGTACGGGCCGCGCGCCTGCTTTCTTTTCGGTGGCGTCCACACGCATACGACCCGGCCCAACACGAGTACCGATAGCACGATCGGCGTCATCCGACTGTTCACGGTGGATGGCCAGCGGACCAGGGAGCCTGCTCTTGAGCAGGGCGAAATCTGTTTCGTTTTCCTTGGCCCACCAATCCATGTCCGCCCGCTCCAGGTTGCGCCATTCATCGATGAACAGTCGGAGGTCGACGTCGCTGTTAGGCCTGTGATCGCCTCGGACACGGCTGCCGAACAGGTACACGGCCGGAATATTGCGAGCCGGCTCGAGCCAATCGGCGAGGATGCCAGCGAGGGCGGGGAGGTCAGGGTTCATCGGCTGCACTTTAGCGTCGAAGCCGTGTGGACGGGTGTGGAAAAAACCAAAGGCCGTTGCCGGGCAAGCTACCCTGATGCAAGGTTGAGGGGGTCCAGAGCATTGCCCTGGACCCACCTCCTTGGGCGCGCCAGCTCAGTGAGCAATGGAAGGCCGGTGCTTCCGACACCGGCCTTCTGCTCTTTCACCGAGCGCGTGCATCGTAGGGCCGCGGCCGCCGACGTTAAGTCAGATGATCCGTTATGCACGATTCACACAGCAAGCAGTGTGAAAGCCGCCAGTTGGTCGCGTTAAGTCTTGCCGGTGTTTGGAGCTCGACCGCGAATCGCCGCGCGTTTAGTTCTCGTACAGCAGCAGTCCTTCTTGGACCATCCGGTCGACAAAGCCTGGAGCATCACCTGTTAGATGACTGCTGCCATCCTCCCGGGTTATCCCGTCATTGCGCGCGACAACGGCCTTCTCCCGAGAGCATTCATGCCACATTTCCAAAGCGGCTCGCCCGATACCCTGCTTTTTGAACTTGTCGCCCAGGAAATCCAAGTGAGCCCACATAAAGCGCCAATAGGGCGCCGTGTACTGATCGTCGCTCTCTGCTTGGGAAAACGATAGTTCCCCTATCCGCTCGCCTTCCTCTGTGAACGCTTCGACGCTGTACAATTCCTCGTCCAACCTGAGGGTGACGACGGAGCCGTTAGGGATTTCTACGGTCCGCTCGAAGTCTTTTTTTCCAGAATTTTTACTGGCATTTGAGACCGCTGACACTGCATTCAATTTGCCAACACACTGCCCATACGGCAGATTTTTAGGCTTATCGAATTTTCGTCTAAGCTATTGAATTTGCTTGGTGAGCGCGGAGGGACTCGAACCCTCGACCCCATGATTAAAAGTCGCATAGCCTGCCCTCCGACAAGACCTTGTTTCTGCTCAATAAACGCAATGGTCGCCAGTAAATCATTGAATCTAATGCATTTCAACAACATTCGGGGGAATGCAGCGATTTGCATTGAATTGCCGATCTCGTGAGGGTATAGCAAGGGAATGCGTTCCCTCAAAAAATCACGGGGTTGAAAATGCAACGAAACAAATCCGTCAAGGTGAGGATCACAAAGACTGAGGTAGAGGCCTTGTCTGCCGGCGACAGGATCGTCGATACCGACATTGACGGGTTCATGGCCCGGCGCTTGCCGACCGGAGCAATCACCTACGGTTTCCGGTATCGAATCAAAGGCAAGCCGCAGCGATGGATCAGTTTGGGTGTTCACGGTCGGAGCCATTACACCGCTGAGCGAGCTCGCAAGGATGCCCGCGCGCTAGCGGTGCGGGTGGAGAACCGGGAAGATCCCTACAACGACGACAAGGCGAAGCAGGTTGCCGAGGCGGCAGTTCGGGACAAGAAAAAGAACACCCTAAATGCCGTTCTCGATAGCTACCTTGTGGAGTGGGTGAGGCCGAAACTGCGATCGGCAACAGCAATTGAAAAGATGTTCAAGAACCATATTCGGCCGGCGGTAGGATCAACGCCGATTTCGGAACTGGATAGGGACCACATTCATGTCATGCTCAAGAGCGTTGCTAAGTCTGCCGGCGAGGTCGCGCGGGACCGCGTATTCGCCAATCTCCGAGCGGCTCTAAATTGGTACGAAGGCCAAAATAGCAAATACAAGAGCCCCATCATTTCCAAGATGGTGCGGAGCGCTTCAAAAGCCCGCGAGCGCACTCTAAGCGACGATGAAATCCGTACGCTTTGGACCGCTCTTCAATCTGACAAGGTGCCAGTTGCATTTGCTGATCTCGTGCGAAGCCTGCTTTACACTGGCCAGCGCCGCAGCGACATCGCACAGATGCACGACAGAGAAATCGAGGGCGAAAACGAACTGATCATTCCAGCCGGTCGCTACAAGAACCAGGGGACGCATTACGTCTACTTGACGCCGCGCGTGCTGGAGATGCTGCCCAAGACCAAGGGATATAAGTTCGGTGCCAGAACGGGAGGAGAGAAGCCTTATAGCGGCTTCAGCAAGGGCAAAGCGGAACTGGACAAGGTAATCACGAAGCAACGCAAGGATGCTGGATTGCCTCCTATGGAGCACTGGACGCTGCATGATCTTCGTCGCACAGCCAGAACCCTCATGTCGCGCGCCAAGGTCACGCCCGACATCGCCGAGATGGTCGTCGGGCATAAGTTGACCGGCGTTCGCGAAGTATACGACCGCTGGGGTTACGCAGATCAGCGCAAAGATGCTCTAGAGCGGCTGTCCAATCTTCTCGACAGCATCATCAATCCGCCCGCTGCAAACGTCCTTCAGTTTGCGAAGGCGAGCGCGACATGATTGTGGTGGACGATGGCACGCTGGAGCTTCTTCGCGATCTCCGCGCCAAATTGCAGACCAAGCAGCGTCACCGCAACAAGGACGGTAAGGAAGTTTCAGCAAAAGTGATCCGCGCCGTCATAGACCGCGGTAGAGAGGCCGAGGCGAGGGCGCTTCGTTACTTGCTAAACAGCAACGACGACGCTGATGCAGTCGGCGAGGAAGTTTTGAGAGCAATCGCTGACCATCTTCACAATCTGCCAAAAGCAGCCAACGCGCCGTCGCATTTCAAAATCTCTAATGGCGACGCCTGGCTGATGGATCAGCTCACAGATGAAGACGGTCGCGAGCGCATTGGCAAGCTCGTCCGCGTCGGCAAGAAAATGAATCCGCCAACGCTTGATCCGGCGATCACCGACGAGGCTCACATCGACCGCATCGAGCGCAATCGCGGAACGTATAACCTCTTGAAGTCAGCGAAGATGATTTAGACAGCGACACGAAGTAGGGGAAATTTCTACAAACTTAATATCGCTGCCTTTTCAAGCACTTAGCTAGATTTTCCAGCCACGCTCTGCCACTTTAAGCCCCGCGAAACATCGCCGGGCAAGTTGGATTTCCCGGCATCACCTACGGGAAACCATATGAGCAAACTTCAATCGACTAAGACGGCGGCGGAACGTCTCGCCTGCTCGGAATCGACGCTCAACCATTGGCGCGTCGCCGGTTGTGGGCCTTCATTCGTGAAGCTAGGTCGTCGCGTGATGTACCGCGATGAGGATTTGGACGCGTTTATTGCCAAGAACGTGCGGCAGTCCACCACGGAGGCCGCTTAAGATGCATGTTGAAATTGGAACGCCCGCGACGACAGCGCGGGCGGTTCCGAACTCTGATCTGCTTCCAGGCTCGATCGGTTCGGAATCTAAGATACCCCTCCACAAACTGCAAGCTATCCGTCTGACGCGCCGCTGCGCGATCAGCCTCGCGATGGCATCGGTTCTTGCTCCTCTCCTGCACGGCGAGGTGGCGCAATGAACCCCGAAGCACTAAAATCACAGATCAGCTCGCTGGCGGACTACGCGGTCAAGCATGTTGAGCTGATTGCCGACCTGCACGAGCTATCGGCCGCGTTTTATGCCGCAACTCTGCGGATCAACGCGCATATCACCACTCCGGTCAGACCGATGACTGAACCGCTCGGCCTTTTGAGTGGGCTCGCCGACCTGCCGCGTGGCGATAACGTCGTGGAGTTGGCCGGCAAGTCTCCGAACGACAGCGATCCGGAGACCGCAGCATGACGCGATGCATTCTCGGAATTGATCCCGGCGCGTCAGGGGCGATCGCCTTCTACTTTCCCGACCACCCCGAACGGGTGTCCGTGGAAGACATGCCCACTGCGGCCGGTGATGTGGACGCCGTGAACCTCGCCAAGCGAGTGGCTGCGATGGCGCCTGATTTAGTTTTCCTGGAGCGCGTCAACGCAATGCCTGGGCAGGGCGTATCCAGCACGTTCAAGTTTGGGCGAGCCTACGGGGTCGTCTTGGGGGTGATCGGAGCAGCGACAATCCCGCTGCACCTCGTCACGCCAGCAAAATGGAAAGCCCACCTGCGGCTGTCTGCCGACAAGGAAGAGGCCCGCGCGCTCGCGCTGCGCCTGTTCCCGGCGTGCGGCGATCACTTCAAACGAAAGAAGGATCACGGCCGCGCAGAGGCTGCTCTGATCGCTCGCTACGGCGCCGAAACACTGCGCTTGATTGGCGGTGCGGCATGAACCATCGCCTTATGGTCTCCGACCCCTACATCCGGAAACAGCTCCAACTCGCCGGCCTGCGCTTCATGGCCAGCCGTGCGGAATGGCTTCAGTCTGAGGCGCGCGTCATCTTCCGCCAGCTCAAGAACGACAAGATCACGTCAGCGCAGGCTGACGCGAAACTGGAGGAAATGGGCGTGCTGGATCTCGTCTATCCCGAATTGATGCGAGGTGATGCATGACGATCACCTTTGAAGCAGATGGCTGCACCATCTTCCTCCCCGAAACGGAAAGCTCTCTGGTAAATCCAGAGCTTGCCCGTTCAGCAATCGAACGTGACCGTAACATTCGCCGGTCGCATTTGTTTCCGTTGTTTGACGCGACCGCGCGGTTTGCGTGTTCGTTGCTGGTTGTCCCTCAGGGCTGCAAGCCATTCGAATTGCCGCGCGATCCGTGGATAATCTCGATCGGCGATGATATGCATTTTTCGTGGGGACCGCAGGCATTCCCCGCGGAATCGCTTGAGGCCGCGATAAAGGCGGCCGAACACGGTGTCATCATCACCAGCGGGCCGGATCCATTTCCGTATCGGGTAGCGGCCACCGTCGCCGTCAAGCACCGGATGAACTGCCTGTTGATCGAAACGCTCCCGCACCAGAAAGACGCTTGGCGTGAGCGCATCGAGGCGGTGCGGGGCGCTGACGAGTTTACCGGCGAGTTGCCGATAACCTACTGTATGCCGTTCCCGGCGAAGGGGGCAGCATGAAGCAAGCCGCGGCTTACCTCTACGACGCCTTGAACGCTGCGGCGAACGGGTACCTTGTGCTCCCGGCAAACGCCCGCACGGGAGAACCGTTGGTGGAGACCGACAAGGCCACCACCGATCCGGAAGTGATTAGAGCATGGTGGACTGAGCACCCTGATGCTCAGCCCGCCTGCATGGCACCGAAGCCAAAAAAGCTTAAGGCAACGCCTTATGCTTGGCAGGATCCTGCGCAAATCCCACAGCGACAGTTCCTGTATGGACGGCATCTGGCGCGAAAGTTCACGGCAGCCAAGTTCGCGGCCGGCGGCGTCGGGAAATCCATCTTGGCGCTGACGGAGGCGATCGCATTGGCAACGGGTCGGGCATTGCTCGGCATCACACCCGCGCAAAGGTGCAAGGTCTGGTACTGGAACGGCGAAGACCCGAAGGAGGAGACCGAGCGGCGTATCGCCGCAATCTGTCTCCACTATTCGATCGCCAAGGAAGAACTTGAAGGCTGGCTGTTCATCGACAGTGGCCGCGAGCAGGAAATCGTCATAGCGCAGACCACGAAGAACGGCGCCGTCATTGTGGGGCCCGTCGTCCGGGGCATGGTCGATACGATCGCGGACAACGAGATCGATGTCGTTATCATCGATCCCTTTGTGTCTTCTCACCGGATCGTCGAGAGCGACAATCCGGCCATGGATCTGGTTGCCAAGCGCTGGAACGCCATTGCCGACGAAACCAACTCGGCCGTTGAGCTCGTCCACCACATCAGAAAGACCGGCGGCGCCGAAGCGACAGTGGAGGACGGGCGAGGGGCATCGTCGTTGCTTAATGCCGTTCGATCCGCCCAGGTGCTCAATAAGATGACCCCGGAGGAGGGGACAAAGGCCGGGGTCGGAAACCACCGCGAATATTTCAAGGCCGAAAATGGCAAGGCCAACAACTCGCCTCCCGCCGAAGGGAAGGACTGGTACCGCATAATTCCCATTTCGCTCGGGAACGGATCAGCTCTGGCCCCGCAGGGGGACAGCGTTGGCGTGGTGGTCAAGTGGAAATGGCCCGACCCCTTGGACGGCGTTTCCGGCGCCGACTTCGAAGCCGCGGCCCAATCCATTCGCGCCGGCCGCTGGCGGGAAAATCCTCAGGCGAAGGACTGGGTAGGGTGGCCAATTGCCAAAGTGCTCGGCCTCGATCTCCATGGGAACAAGGCGGACAAGGCCAAGGTCACCGGCCTGATCAAGATTTGGATCGGCGCGGGAAATCTTATCGTGGTCGACGAATTGGACGAAAAGCGCATGACGCGGAAGTACGTGCAGGTGGCCAATGATGACTGATTTGCCACACCTCACTTTCTTGCCAGAACTTTGCCACGCCACACCCCACACCCCTAAGGGGGTGGTGGTGTGGCAGTGGAAATGCCGAACCTGCCGAACCCTTGCCGAACCTATGGTGTGGCACGTGTGGCAGAGGGAATTTAGGAGAGGATGAACTGGCTGTGATGAAACAGAACCCAAAGAGTGGACTGAAACCCTGGAAGCCGGGACAGTCAGGAAACCCCCTCGGGAGGCCACAGGGAGCCCGCAGCAAGTTCTCCGAGGCTGCATGCGCTGATGCGCTGGCGGACTGGACGACGCATGGCAAGACGACCCTGGCCCGTGTGAGAGAGGACGATCCGAGCACTTACTTGCGGGTGCTGTTCAGCATCATCCCGAAAGACATCGCGGTCTCGATCGAGCAGCGAAATGGTCCGCTGGACAGCGAAGAGATGCGCACCATGCGGCGCCTGGTCGAGGTGATCCGAGCTGCCTGCGCGACTGGTCTCGATCCTGAAATGGTGTTCGCCTGGATCGAGGAGGATCTGCGCGGTCGGCTGGCTCAACCCGTCAACGGCTGATGCTGGAAGATGCAAATCACGACATCTGAGGGAAATGTGAGGGAATACGTTACATTTTCTTGCAACGCATTGATATAGCAGATAAAACATGTGATTTAATATCGCGGGGTCTTGTAGTCGCACCGCGAACGCTCCACACTTGCTCCATCTGATTTGGAGGAAGTGATGGCCACGAACTACCAGCTCTATCGACCGTTAAGCGTCGTCCAGAATGGGCAGCACCTGGGGCCCGCCTCTCTGGTTGGCACCTATTCCACGCAGGCGCTTGCGATGGCAGTTCCGAGTGTCGTGGGCGATCTTATCGTTCCGCCTGGCTGGAACTGGTCCATGACCAGCCATAGGCCCGTGCTGTGCGACGCGACGCTGGCGGCAGGTAGCCAGCCGCAATACGTCACCGTGGGCGGCGGTGCCGGATCGACGGCAAACCACGTTGGTCCGAGGCAGTGAAGGCCTATCTGCCGGCCAAGATCCCCATGGTGTTCATCGTCACGCCCGGCCAGCAGGTCGCTGGCGTCACCGCGAGCACTGCAACCCTTTCCGTCACCGAACTCACGTAGAGGCAAACCAGCATGACCGATGGTATCAACCGTCAACCCAAGCCGCCGCAGGACAAGAACCGCGACATCGAGAGCTACATCAACCGCGGCCAGCCTGCACCGCAGCCCAAACTAGACCGCGATATCTCCCGGCAGATCGAGCGCGAGAGCCGCCGCAATGGCTGAAGTTCGCTTCCAGTACAGCCGGCAGGATCTTCTGAAGTCCCTTGCGGATCGCAGGGGCGTGAACCTGAGCATGCTGATGCGCTCGCTGGCGGACTCCGCTCTGGCCGCTGATGGTTTCCCGGTGGCCGAAACGCAGTATGCGCTGGTGGTTGACGGCGACGTGCTGATGCACGGCGATCACCCAGTGATGAGCTACCGGCCGACCGCTGATGACCGCGGGGTGTGGCTTCCTATCGAGAACGAGGACTCCATCCCGTTTGATCCTGCTCTGCACTGGCGCCTGAAACAGCTTCCGCTGCGCGTCGATGGTGAGCGGGTGGTGCGGACCTATCCGGTGGTAGCGAAGTCGCAGGAGCACGCATGACCGGCGTTGCATGGTGGTCCCAGACGGCAGGCAATAACGCCACTTTCGACCCGACGATCAACTTTGCTGAGGGACAGGCCCCCTCATCTGTGAACGACAGCGCTCGGGCGCTGATGGCGAGCACTGCGAAGTGGCGGGATGACATTGCAGGCGCGATCGTCACGGCGGGCACTTCGAGCGCCTACACGGTCACGTCCAACCAGCAGTTTGACAACCTGGCCCGCCTTTCAGGACAGATGATCGCGTTTACTCCGCACACGACGCAGACCGGGACCTGCACCCTGAATGTGGACGGCCTTGGGGCTAAGCCGTTGCGTTCGGCGCCGAGCGTGGAGCTGCCGGCGGGAACGCTGATCCAGGGGACGCCATATATCGCTCTCTACAACAACACGGACGGTGCATTCTATCTGCAGGGTCTGTTTGGCAATCCGTACAATATTCCGCTTGGCGGGGGCATGGATTATTGGCTTACCACCGCCCCGAATAGTTCATTTGTATTCCCGGTTGGGCAGGCGATCTCGCGCACGACCTATGCCGGATTGTTTACTGGGATGGGGACGACGTATGGCGGTGGCGATGGTTCGACCACATTCAATTTGCCGGACATGCGCGGACGGGTGGCTGCTGGCGTTGACAACATGGGTGGCGTTGCGGCTGGTCGCCTGACTTCCACCTATTTCGGCGTTCCACAGTTGGGTCTCGCCAACGGCTCCGATTCTCGATCGCTCTCAACCGCTAACCTGCCGCCCTACACGCCTTCCGGCTCGGTCACGCCGGCGGGTATCACTGTGGCAGCGGGTGCTACTGCAACAAACTTCACTCCGGCGGGAAGCGGCCCGGCGCTCTACGACACGACAAAATATGCCGCTTCATCTGCATTCTTCACTGGTGCGGCGCAGGGCGGTTCAAGTGAGGCATTCGGCCTCGCGCAGCCGACGATCTGCTGCAACTACATTCTGAGGATCATCTGATGGCCGATCGGTTTTTGGAATCGGATGAGGAGTGGCGCAGCTTTCTGGACTATCTCCAGGCACGCACGCCGCTCCGCACGCTCAACGGCGTTGAAGCCCGAGAGGTTTTTCGCGAGATCGCGCTGCTTGGATACCGGATCCTCAAGCCTGGTCGGCATCCATCCGGCCTGGATACCACTGCGGAGGCGATCACCACTGTTCGGCCGCGGATGGTGGTCGGCACAGGCCGAACGGGGCGGCAAGAGCCGGTTGTTGAGGCGCCCTATGAAATCGCGAAGTCAACGCTTCCTGAAATCATGGCCTCCAACGGTAAGAAACGCTGATGTCTGATCTTGAAGCTCCGCGCGATGACAGTGGACAGTTTGCGCCGGCTGAACCGCTGACCGGCGTCGTCGGTCTCGAGCACGATGCTGGCTGGGTGCCACTCAAAAGGGACGAGGGGACCGCAGAGCTCAACGAGCAGCAGGCCGCGGACGAGTTGTCCAATCGCCGGGATGAGGAAGCCGAGCCTGAGAAAATTGGGCTCTACAACGATGATCGAACCGGTTTCCGGGACGATCTCGAAAATCCGGAGCATGAGGGGCCCAAGGTCTCGCTGACGGTGGAATCCGCCGCAGATGCGCTGAGCGGCTGGCGCGAGTATCAGGATGAGCTCGATCAGACCGTTGCCGACGCTGAACTGCTGGACAGTGTTGACGCATTCGACAAGCCGCCGGAAAGCGCGAAGGCTGACAATGTCCCGTCGACCGATCCTGCAGCAGAGGCGGCCGATCCGCAGGCGCAGGCTGTGCAGTGGCTGGAGCAGCATCCAGCGGCGCACGCCTTGTTGTCGGAGCACATCCAGCAATCGACGGCCGCGGCGGAGCAGGTGCGCGCTGCGTATGCGCAGCAGCTGGACGGCGCTCTTGCGGTTGCCCGGCAGGTGACCTTTGCGCTGATCCCGGAATTGAACGGCGTCACGGATGCGAACCATGCGGCTAGCGTGCTCTCGGCAATCCAGCAGCAGAACCCGCAGCGGTTTGCGCAGATCCAGCAGCTTGATCGTGACACCGGGCAGCTCATGGCTGCAGCGCAGAACGAGCGCCAGGCAGCCGCACAGCGCGAGCAGCAGGCTGTCCGTGCATACAATGCCGAGCAGGAACGCGCGTATGCGCAGCGTTATGGCGCCGTTGATAGGACGACCGGGGAAGGCGTCCGATCGTATTTGCAGGGACTTGGCGCGACCAACGAGGACCTCGCGGCGCTTTCGCAGACACGCTTGCCCGTTTGGGCGCAGCGCGCCCTGATTGACGCAGCCCAGATGGAGCAAGTTCGGAACGCTCCGAAAGCTGTCGTCAAACCCGATCTTCCTCCGGTTCAGCGTCCCGGTGTTGCTCGCGCTCCTGGTGAGGCGCGGCAAAGTGACATCACGTCCCTGAGCACACGGCTGAGCAAGTCTGGCAGTGAAAAAGACGCCTTTGCACTGCTTTCCGCGATGAGGGCAAACAAGAGATGAGCGACGACTATTTCGAGCAGAACAGGCGATCCGGAATCAATCGTGGTGTTGATCCGACGCCGGAAGCGCAAGAAAAGTGGTTCGCTTCCCTCGATCACGAGAAGCGTTCCCTGGTGCTCGACAGGTACGGGCAGGAGGACGCTGGAGCGGCCGACCAGCCTCTTTCTCTCGACGAGGCGCACGATGGTGCTGAGCGTCGCCAGCACGTTGCCCGGCTTCGTCAAATTCATGAGACGTTGAGGCGTTACGATCGATGACACGCTTTCAGAATTGGTGTCGGCTGATGGGGCACCATCCTTTGCCAGCTGCGCCTCTCACGGTTGCTGCCTTCATCGGCGATCAAGGCGGCCTCAAGCCAGATTTGTTGTCCGCGGAGGTCGCGGCGATCGACGAGCAGCACCAGGCGCTGGGCTATGCCCCGCCGGGCCGATCCGATGTCGCGTTGAAGGCCTTTGCTGCGGTGCATCCCGTCGAACCACCGCACTCCTGGGCCAACGAGGAGAAGGAACGCTTTCATCAGCTTCCCTACGATCTGCAATTGATCTTGTCTCGACGGGAGACTGATCGAGCGAAGGAACTACGGCGCGCGCATGGGGATCGCGACCGCGCAAAACAGGAATTGGAGGCATTGAAAGCCGATGGCAAGCAAAACGCAGCTTGACGAGCGCATCATTCAGATTCGCAAAGAGTGCGACGAGATCATCGATCGGCACGTTGAGGAGCTTCGGAAGGAATTCGAAAACATTCCAGCGCCGAACCTTCGCCAAGATATTGAGCTTCGAGCGCGAGGCTGTCCGTGTGCGCAGGCGATGCATGTCATGGGCAAGACAGCCGAGCTATATGGTGCTGAATGAACGCGCTGGAGACGATCAGCGCGACGCTCGACCACTTCGAGCGGCTTGATGGGGATCTCGAGTATTTCGCGGAAACCCATCTGAAGATCAGGCCGAAGGCGGGCGGGTTGGTGCCGTTCGCTTTCAATCCGGTTCAGAAGAAGTTGCACCGTGTCATCGAGGAGCAGCGCGCCACGACCGGCATGGTGCGGCTCGTCGTGCTGAAGGCTCGCCAGGAAGGCGTCAGCACCTATGTTGCGGGTCGCTACTATCACAAAACGATCCGCAACCCGGGCTTCCTGACGGCGATCGTGGCGCATGAGAAACCAGCCTCGCGCAACCTGTTCAATCTGGTGAAGCGCTTCCATGATCACATGCCGGACGACATGCGGCCTGCGACGGGTGCCTCGAACGCTGAAGAGCTGAAGTTCGCCAACATCGATTCCGGTTACCTGGTATCGGTCGCGACGGAGGATGGCGCTGGCCGATCGTCAACAGCGCAAGCGCTGCATGCGTCGGAAGCTGCGTTCTGGGTGAACCTCAAGGAGCAACTGGCCGCGTTGATGGAAACCGTGCCTGATCTACCGGATACGGAGATCATCATCGAGACCACCGGAAATCAGTTCGGTGATGAGTTTCACCAGTTCTGGTGCAAGGCATTGGCCGGCGAAAACAGCTTCAAGGCGGTGTTCCTGCCCTGGTCGGAAGATCCGACTTATCGAAGGGCTGCGCCTGACGATTTCGAGATGACCAGCGAGGAGAAGCAGCTTGCCGAGCTGCATGGTCTCGATGCCGAGCAAATCTATTGGCGCCGCTGCAAGATCGCCGACAAGGGTGACGCCAATTACTTCAAACGCGAATATCCGCTGACGCCCGACGAGGCGTTTTTGGCGTCCCAGTTCGACAGCTTCATTCCGCACGACATGGTGCTGCTCGCCCGCAAGTCTGCGGTGACGAAAGGGACTGGACCGCTCATCCTGGGCGTCGATCCAGCCCGGTTCGGCGCGGACAGCACCGCGATAGCGTGGCGCCGCGGTAGCTGCATCGAGAGGATCGAAAAGCGGCACGGCCTGGACACCATGCAGGTCGCCGGCTGGGTCGCCAGCATCATGCGGGACGAGAAGCCGGCCAAGGTCAATATCGACGTCGGCGGCCTCGGCGCCGGCATCTATGACCGGCTGGTGGAGCTGGGGTACGGCGGCAGCTTTGGCTCTGGCATCCTGAACAGCGTCAACTTCGGTTCGAAGCCGATCGAGCCGCCCCCGCTGGACGACAGCGGCAGGCCGTCAGGCGGCCCAGCAAATCGCCGGGCGGAGATGTGGTCCAATCTAAAGGACGCACTGTCGGGCTCTCACTTCTCGCTACCTGACAGCGATAGCCTGCAGTCTGACCTGACCGGGCCCGGCTACAAGTACACCAGCGACGGCCGGCTGATGCTCGAGAGCAAGGACGAGATGAAGAAACGCGGCATGCCGAGCCCGGACGAGGGGGATGCTGTGGCGTTGACGTTCTCAGAGCCGAACGGGGCGCCCGTGGTGAGCAACAGCAACTTCAACCGGCCGATCGAATATCCTGAGCAGGGGTATGCCTAGTGGTCCCGCTTTGGCGCGGTGAACCATTAAGAGGCAGCACCATCCTGCTTTACAGCGAACTGGGATTTGGAGACGAGATCCTGTCGCTGCGGTTTGCCAAACCCGTTAAGGACATGGGTGCGCGAGTGATCATCTCGGTGCGCGCTCCAATCGTTCGTTTGGCTCGCAGCCTTGCATTCGTTGACGCCGTGGTCAGGCAATACGGTCCAGCAGCATACGAGTGTGTGGAAGTCCTGCAGTGCGATCCGCCGCCATGGAAACCGGACTATGTTTGCGCGCTGCTCGCGGCGCCAATGTTCACGATGGGCGGCACTGGCCAGCAACTCTCAGGAGAGCTAGCGGCTGCCAGGGGGTTGGAAATTGCGTACCTATCGGGAGGCGGCTGCAGAGACAGGTACTTGGGGCCGGAATTTGCCGAAGCGCGGCCCGCGACGCTTCCTAACGGATTTAACGTCGGCATCTGTTGGGCTTCGGGAGGAGGCAATCCGCAGTTTGCCGAGCGGAAGTCCCTCCCGCTTCGCAGGTTGGCATCGCTGGCGCGGCCGGGCGTCAACCTGATATCTCTGCAGCTCGAGCACAACGATGATCTTCGTGGGCTCGGGATTGTCGATGCGATGGCTGGCGTGAGCGACTTCGCCGACACCGCCGGGATTGTCGATCAGTTGGATTTAGTCATCACGGTCGATACTGCGCTTGCCCATCTCGCTGGCGCGCTTGGCAAACCTGTCTGGAATTTGCTCCGGTCCGATGCGACGTCAGTGTGGCCCTGGTTTTGGGATGCGGACGCCACGCCGTGGTACAGCTCGATGACGCTCTATCGCCAGTCGCGGCCCGGTGATTGGGATGATCCATTGAATAGGATGTTTGCCGATTTCGACGGTCTACTTTCCGATCCTGTTCAATCGTGAGCCTCGACGCTTGGCTGTGCCGCCGCTTCCAGTACAGCTCCGAGTGTGGAGTCAGCTAGTTCGATCGCCTGTTTAATCTTAGCCCCCACTGGATCCTCGTCAAAGCCGGCCCAGATGTCAGCCTCACGCTTTTCCCAAAAAGAAAAATCGCGCTGGCCAGGAGAGCTAACAGTATTCATCAACATGCTGGCTGAAACTTGGATTGCCACGATTGCTTCATGCAGAAGCTGGAATGCCTGATCAAGCTGTGTGTCCCGGAATATAGCGCGAGCACGATAGCGCTTGCTGAAAAAGTCCGACAGGAAGTCCCCGTTCTTGTTCAATCGTTCTAATGGAACGAAGTAAGTGTCTTTCTTTCTGGCTATGTTTGGGTCGTCCTCCTCCTGCGGGCGTGAAGAGCCTTCCTTTCCAAATGCCGCCGGCGAGCGGACAGCAATCAGGACGTCATTGGCTCTATAGAACGCTGCGAGAAGTTCTTCGCCGAATTCTATTCGCCGCTTGTGGTCGTGCAGTCCTTTTTCGTACTCAAACTTCCGCTCTGCTAGATCGATGTCGAACTGGAATTTCTTTTCGGCAAGACGTTCGTCGAATTTCAGTTTCTCAGAGTGCAGCTTGGTCGCGGTTTTGTTCGAAACGATAAAGCCGATGGTAGTGACGATGCCGGAGACGATCGCGGCGACTACGGCTGGGCCGATGAGATCATTGCTAGCCATGCTAATTGCAGGTCGTCGATGACATGATCCCAGTGCGCATGGTGTTGCACACAACGGGGTCGACTCTGGGTGCAACGTAGGAAGAACCGCCGCCTCCACCGATGACGACCGGGGCACGGGTCATCGCAACGTGATCTTTATCGGCCTCCAGCGCCAACCTCTGCGCTTCGCAACCCGCGGCGCCTGACCGCGCTAAGCAATCCTTGTAGGCTGTCAGCGAAGCGTCATAGGCATTGTTCGCTTGAACAGATCGCGCCACGCCGCACCCGGTCAGGCACAAACTGATCGCAGCAAGTAACATCCCGCCGAGCGTTCGGCCGGCCAGTTTCGAATTATTCATTGGGTAGCCCTCCGCCGACGATTCAACCGGAAGGCGCGGGCAAACGCAATCCCCCTAAGGGAGGGGATGGATTTCTTAACGCAAATCGGATGTGATGCCAGACGGAGCGTGGAAACTCCCGCCTACAGGCTTGCCGGCCTGCGTAGGCACCAGAGCGTTGGCAGGGCGATCCTTGCCGGGATCAAACGTCGCCAACGAAAAGAACGTGCCGATTAGCCGTCGGCGCGAACGGCACCACTATGCCGGGAGAGCGACGGCTATACAAGACCCGAAAGGGAAAGGCCGTCGCGCATGGTCTCTGGCCATGTTTCCACCCTCCCGGCGCCAGTGCTGCCCACTGGCACCCGGCCGTGGAAAGCCGGTAATCCAGAGAACCGAAATGCAAACCCTCTCAGAAAGGCCAGCGGAGTCCGCTGGTGCAATTTTGTCCGGCCTCGCTATCCAACAGCGGGAGTGGGAAACGACTCTCCAGCGCCTTCGCAGACTCAGGAAAGAGGCATCCGCCGAAATCGAGCGGTTGATCGCGTTCCTCGATGCGAGCGACGAATACGTGATGACCGAGCGGGAATGGGACGATTGCGACCGCGAGGACTGCTTTGAGGACGACGAGCCCGATCTCGGGAGCCTCGATGGCGCACTCCAGACCCGTTGGGCGGAGGGTGGCACCGACGACCGCGAGGACGACAATGACAGCGGCATCGCCGATCTTGACGGGCTCCTGGAGCAGGTCGGCACCCAAGACTGGCAGCAAGGGGCAATGGCGTAATGCTGATCCGGCTATTGCTCACGCGCTACCGGCTCAGGTTGGCGCGATACCTGATCCTGCTCAGCCGCAAGCTAGCAACGATCGGCAGCGCCATGCTGTTTTGATCGTCCCAAAAAATTACGCCGCCGGTCTCACAAATATACGCCCGGCGGCGTTTTCTTCCTGAACTGGGACGCTGAAATCCCCAGCCTCAAACGTAGTGCCACCGGCTGTGCCATAGACTTACCGGCTCAGCCCGGATCACCGAAGCTGTTGACCTTTGCGATGAGTGCGACCGCGGCCACAAAAGGTGTGAAGATCGCCAGCGCGATGATGCCGAAAACCATGAGAGCAATCACGGCCGCCCCCGATTATGAGGGATCGGCGAGGGAATGAGAG
Organism: Bradyrhizobium sp. CCBAU 53421; assembly: GCF_015291625.1. Classification (NCBI taxonomy): domain Bacteria; kingdom Pseudomonadati; phylum Pseudomonadota; class Alphaproteobacteria; order Hyphomicrobiales; family Nitrobacteraceae; genus Bradyrhizobium; species Bradyrhizobium sp. CCBAU 53421. Next base: position 5,126,157 of record NZ_CP030047.1, on the reverse strand, counting down.
AAAACGCTTCCTCTAAATAGCCGTTCCAGATTGCTGCTAAGTATTTGATTTTGTTTGGTGAGCGCGGAGGGACTCGAACCCTCGACCCCATGATTAAAAGTCACGTGCTCTACCGCCTGAGCTACGCGCTCACTCACCTGAACATCGGATCCGGATGTCGGCGGTCAACCAGCATCCTCGGATCATGCTCCAGCCCGCGCTGTGTAGGGGGCAGGGCCCATCGGGTCAATAGCCGAGGGGCGGTCAATTGTGCACCGCTACGCCGGATTTGCCGTTCCGACGCCTGTGTTTAGGGCCGTTTCTTGAAGTAGCTCAGCTGTCGTGGCGGATTTCCGAACCAACGGGCTGTGACGGGGCGGTGACCGGGGGCAGGCTGACCGGGCGGAGCCCGATCAGTTCCGCGGTGCGGATCGCGCTGTTGCGCCAGAACGCGAACTCGTTGATCCGCGAATTCTCCAGGATCGCGATGGAGACCGCGGCGAGGAATGGCAGGCTTTGCAGCACCAGCACGCCGGCGAAGATGTAGATCTCGCGCACCTGCTTGTAGCCGTTGGTCACAACAAGCACGATGGCGCCGATCAGGAGCAGCACGCCGATCACCGCTTCCCAGAACGCCTGGAATTCGATCGACATCCGCGACAGGCCGCCCTTCGATGTGCGGGCGAATGCGAGATGCTCGGTGATCAGGCCCTGCGCCACCGCGCGCGACACCGTCCACTGCACGCTCATCGCCGCGATCATGGCGCCCAGCATCTGGGCCGCCTTGATGTTCACCCGCAGCCGGTAGAGCACCACGAAGTGCGCCAGCGAGACGATGAAGGAGGCGATGATCGGAAGGGTAAGGATCTTGTCGGGGATCGCGATGTCGGCGAATGCGACGATCGGCACCCAGATCAGATTGAGGATCGCGACCACGACGCCGAGGCTTTCGGCCCCTAGCCAGTTGAGCCAGCCCAGCGAGAATTCGCGGCGCTGGTCCGGCGTCAGCCGGCTGGCGCCGGGCAGGAAGCGCCGCCAGTGCTTCTTGACGATCTGGAAGCCGCCATAGGCCCAGCGATGGCGCTGCTTCTTGAAGGCCTCATAGGTGTCGGGCAGCAAGCCTTCGCCGTAACGCACATTGGTGTAGAGCGTGAGCCAGCCCTGCTGCTGGATCGAGAGGCCGAGATCGGTGTCCTCGCAGATCGTGTCAGAGGACCAACCGCCGGCCTTGTCCATCGCGGCGCGGCGGATCAGGCACATCGTGCCATGCACGATGATGGCGTTGAACTCGTTGCGCTGGACCATGCCGATGTCGAAGAAGCCGGCGTATTCGCCGTTCATGATGTAGTGCATCAGCGAGCGGTCGCCGTCGCGATGCTCCTGCGGCGCCTGCACCAGGCCGACGCGCGGATCGGCGAAGGCCGGTACCAGATCCTTCAGCCAGTCCGGATGCACGACATAGTCGGCGTCGATGATGCCGATGATCTCGGCGTCCGCCGCGGTCCGCTCCATCGCGATCCGCAGCGCGCCGGCCTTGAAGCCTTGCACCTTCTCGGCGTTGATGAACTTGAAGCGCTCGCCGAGCAGCCGGCAGTGATCCTGGATCGGCCGCCAGAAGTCGGGATCGGGCGTGTTGTTGATGATGCAGACGCACTCGAAGTTCGGATAGTCGAGCCGCGACACCGCATCGAGCGTCTGCTTCAGCATCTCGACCGGTTCGAAATAGGCCGGGATGTGGATCGAGACCTTCGGAAACTTGACGTCCTCGCCCATCGTGGCCGGCGCGAGCTGCGCGCTCTTGCCGATCAGCCGGCGCGGGCCGCGGCCGAACGCCACCGCCGCGATCTCCTCGATCCGCGCCATCGCGATCAGGACCAGCGGAACCAGCAGCACCAGGCCGAGGCTGAGCGCGAAGGCCGAGCCCCAGACGAAATAGTGCGTGGTCCAGTACGAGAACACGGTCGCAACCCAGGCGCCGACGCCGTTGGCCGCGGCCGACAGCAGCAGCGCCTGCATCACGGTCGGCTGGTCCAGCCGCAGGATCGGCAGCGACATGAACAGGCCGACCAGCACGGCGACCAGCGCGATCTTCCAGTAGTTCAGATCGGTGACCGGGCCGGTCCAGGCGAATTTTGCCTCGCGGTCGGCATTGAGGATGCCCCAATAGGGACCGACGCCGCCTTCGTTGAATTTCCAGGGCTGATCGATGGCCTCGACGATATTGTAGTCCATGCCGATGGCGTCGGCTCGCGCGACGAAGTTGCGTAGCACCGTGGCCTGCTGGAACGGACCTGGCTCGGCGCTGCGCAGATTGTAGCCCTGGCTCGGCCAGCCGAATTCGGCGATCAGGATGCGCTTGCCGGGGAACGAGTCGCGTAGCAGGTTGTAGCGGTCGACTGCCTGGTCCACCGCCTGCTTGTCGGTGAAGTTTTCCCAGTACGGCAGCACGTGCGCGGCGACGAAGTCGGCCGAATTGGCGAGCTGCGGATGGTCGCGCCAGATGTTCCAGATTTCACCTGTCGTGACGGGAACGCTGACGGACTTCTTGACGCGCTGGATCACCTTGATCAGCCGATGGACGTTGTTTTCGGCAATCGCCCATTTGACGGCTTCATCCCGCTTGTCCTCGGGCTGCGCCTTGGCGTCTTGAAGTCGTCCATCCTCTTCTTGATCGATGCGCGGGGTTTCTTCGTGAAGGAAGCGCGCAGACTCGGCTGTATAGCGCTCGTTCTCTTCGGAGGTTGGCTTGAGCTTTGGTATCGGCCCGAGGTTCTCGATTGGAATCTGCTCGCCACGATAGACGGTTTCGTTGCCGATCACGATGCCCGTGACGTTGCTGTTGCTCTTGGCAAGATCGATAGCGGATGCAAGTTCGCGACTGTTGCGGTCGGCATCCGTGCCAATCCAAACGCCGATCATGACCTTCATGCCGAACTCGGCAGCAATCGGCGGCACCAGTTCGTTGCCCTCGGTCGAGGAGTATCCACGGACTGCTCGCGTTAGCGTGGAGAGTTTCCTCAGGTCGGCGCGTACCTTGTCGGCATCACCATCGACGACGGTGTGCTTCGGCTCGAACGGCGTATAGGACAGGCTCGGCAGCGTGCCACGGAAATCGGGCGCCGACTGCTTCTCCTGGAAGAGACCCCACAGGGCGGCGTGGGCGGCGGTGACAAGCAACAGGACGGCGACGACGGCGCGCATCGCGGTTAAACCATACGGGGCCTGAGATTGAGGACTAAGCGAACCCGTCCCCTGGGTTCGACCAACATGGCGGCGGAGGCAAAGATATCTCCGCCATCCGATTTAACAACTGGTATGCCGCAATGGCGTTTTAAGGGCGCAAGCCGTTCCAGCCGCGAAAAAAATCGCGGCCGGGTCCGATCAATAGATGCGGCTATTTCGACGCCGGCGCGGGTGACGCCGACGGGGTCGGCGCAGGCGAGGGCGATGCTGCCGGCGCAGGTGCGGCATTGCCGGCCGTCGACGGCGCCGGGCTGGGCGCGGCGGCTGCGGCGGCCTGCGGCTGGGCACCCGGGTTGATCCAGCAGGCGTGAATGCGGCCGTCGAGGCTGCCGCTCACCTTGCTGTCGATCTGGGCGCCGAACCGGGTCAGGCAGCGGAAGGCGGCCTGGACGTGGCCGCCGGGGCAGCCGAACCGGTCGTAGAGATCGAGATGGCGGAAGGCGGTATCGAGGTCGTCGTTCCACATCAGGCGGACCACGCGGCGACCGAGCCAGACGCATTCGGGGTTGCCGGCCGGGCCGTTGATGGCCTGCTGGGCCTCGACGAATTCCTCGACCTTGCGCTGGTTGGCCTCGCGCGCGGCATTTGCGTTGGCGTCGGGCTGACCGGGCTGCTGCTTGGCCTGGTCGGGCGGATTGGGCGTGCCGCTCTGGGCGAATGCGCCGCCGGCTCCGTTCAGGAGCGCAAGCGCGGTGACAAGGCCCGTTACGGCAAGGTGGCGCAAAGCAGTGTTCTTCAACTCAAGCAGCCGTCGACGCATGCATTCCCCGATATGTTCCTGCCCCCGCGGGATCATCCTAACGGCTGGCGTGATGCCGTCCAAATAGGTCTCCAGTGCGGCGGAGACTCTGGCGGAATCCCATGACCGGAATTTGGTATTTTGTCCAGCAAACTCACAACTTTATCGATCCAGCGCAAAACTGTCGCAGGACAACCATGGTATTGACCGATTCCTGGACTTGGCAGACGGGCCGTGACCGGCTAATTCGACGGTCCCCCGGAGGATGGAACCGATTTCGCTTCGTACGCCGCTGGCGCTTCTCCTGATCTCGCTCGCCGTGATTGCATCCGTGTGGTGGTGGCTCGCCACGCCGATTACCCTCGCGCGCGCGCCGATTGATCCTGCAGCAAAACTGCAATGCGTGTCCTACACGCCGTTCCGCGGCGCCCAGACGCCGCTTGATCCGACCACGCAGGTTCCGGTCGAGCAGATTGAGCAGGACCTCGCCGATCTCGCCAAGGTCACCGATTGCGTGCGGACCTATTCGATCGAGAACGGTCTCGACCAGGTGCCCGGCGTTGCCGCCAAGGTCGGGCTGAAGGTGATGCAGGGCATCTGGCTCAGCAGCAACCGCTTCAAGAATCTGCAGCAGATCGCGATCGCGGTCCGGCTCGCCAAGGAATATCCTGGCGTCGTCACCTCGCTGATCGTCGGCAACGAGGTGCTGCTGCGCGGCGAGATGACCGCCGCCGATCTTGCCGGCAACATCCGCGCGGTGAAGGCTGCAGCGGGCAATCTCCCGGTCACCTATGCCGACGTCTGGGAATACTGGGTGAAGAACCGCGAGATCTATGACGCGGTCGATTTCGTCACCATCCACATCCTGCCGTATTGGGAGGACGTGCCGGTCAAGGCCAAGTACGCCGCGGCGCATGTCGACGATATCCGCAAGCGGATGGCGGTGACCTTCCCGGGCAAGGAGATCCTGATCGGCGAGACCGGCTGGCCGAGCCAGGGACGGATGCGGGAGGGCGCGTTGCCGTCGCGCACCAACCAGGCGCGGGTGGTGTCCGAGATCCTCGACCTCGCCAAGCGCGAGGGCTTTCGGGTCAACCTGATCGAGGCCTATGACCAGCCCTGGAAGCGCATGCTGGAGGGCACCGTCGGCGGCAATTGGGGCCTGTTCGATTCGATCAAACGGGAGGTGAAGTATCCGCCCGGCGTTGCCATCAGCAACTATCCGGACTGGAAGCTGCAGATGGTGGGCGGCATGGCGCTGTCCGTCGCCACCTTCCTCGCGGCCTGGCTGACGCTGCGCCGAAGGCCGTGGACGCCGCGGCCGTCGGCCTGGATCGCGGTCGCCATTTCGGCGACGACGGCCGGGGCGCTGCTCGGGATCGCCGGTGACAAGATGTACTACGAGAGCTATGGCGTCAGCGGCTGGCTGCATTGGGGCGCGCTGCTCGCCGCCGCGATCGCCTCGCCGCTGCTGACCGCGCATGCGCTGATCGCCGGGCGCTCGCTGCCGACCTTCCTGGAGCTGGTCGGGCCGCGCGACTATCGCGGCAAGGGCGCGATCGGCGCGCTGCTGGCGATCGTGCTGGTCATCACCACGGTGATCGCAGCCGAAACCGCGCTCGGCTTCACCTTCGATCCGCGCTACCGCGATTTCCCCTATGCCTCACTCACCATGGCGGTGGTGCCGTTCGCGCTGCTGACCATGCTCAACCGCCCGAAGGAAGGCCTCCGGCCGCTCGCGGAATCCGTATTCGCCGGCCTGCTCGTGATCGCCGCGCTCTACACGATGTTCAACGAGGGCACGATCAACTGGCAGTCGGACTGGACCTGCGTGATGTACCTCTTGCTCGCCGCTACGCTGTGGCGGGCGCGGGCCGCGCAAAACCCAGGATGAACAGGCCGATCGCAAGCCCCGACAGCACGACGTTGTAGAGCACGATCCCGAGCCCCGCAGCGATCAGGCCGACGGTCAGCAGCACGATCGACGGCCGCGTCAGGTTCAGCACCGCGATCACCAGGGCGGTGATCCCGAACACCGAGTTCTTGAACAGTACGGTCGACAGCGCGCGCGCCTTGCACAGCATGGTCTGCATGCCGGCGTCGCAGGCCAGTGCAACGGGCGAGAATTCGATCGCGAGATACCGCACGTAAAGCGCGTAACCGACGGTGACGAAGCCCACGACCATCAGGAACTGGACCTGATAGGGGGAGAGGCGGAACGGAGGTTTTGTCATCGCGGCACTATGGTCGGGAACGGGGTCTGGGACAAGGCTCGGCGAGAAGCAGCGAAATCGGTTGAGAATTTGGCTGCAATACCTTGCCGGACATGACTATTGGCCGTTTCGCCGGAACATCGAGGAGATTGTCGTCGGCTCCGGCTTCTTTTCCTCGGCGACAGGCTGTGGCGGCGGGGCGATGGTGGTGCGCTTCGGCACGGCGCGCCGGTGCGGCAAGGCCGGCCTGGCTGCGGCGGGCGGCTCGTTCAGCGCCAGCCGCTGGCCATCATAAATCGCCGTCTCGCAGGTCCGCTGCACCAGGCTGAGTCCGGCGCAGATCTTGGCGGCGGTCCCGGCGTCGTTCAGCGGTCCGGCCACCAGGCGGAGCTGCATGCCGAGCCCGTTGCTGTTCTCCTTGATGACGATGATCGGCCGCAGCGCCGCGAGCGGCGCGTTGGCCTTCGACTTCAGGAGGCCGCGCCACAGCGCACGCAGCCCGTTGACCGAATTTGCGGTGCCAAGATCGACGCCGAACTCGGTGCGCTGGATCAGCGCCTTCGGCGCATCGTCGTCAGCTTCGGCGTCCGGATCCGGTGTGATCACCAGCGGCGGGATCGGTGCGGCGCTGACATCCTTGGCGGTCGGCGGTCTGGCCGCTTCGGCTGCCTTGTTCGGCGCAGGATCGAGCGATGCCATCAGCGGCTTGTCCGCGGCCGCTTTTGTGTCCTCGGCATTGGCCGCCGCGGCGGCGCTCATCGGACTGGCAACCGATGGGGCGGATGCCAAAACCGGCGGCGAACCCTCGGGCGCCGGCGGCTTCTCCGCGGCAGCCTGCGGCCTGCTCGCAGCGGGCGGCGGCTTCTTCTCGACTGCCACGGGCTTCTCGGCCGCAGCGCCCGGCTTCTCGACCGGCGCCTGCGCCTTGCTGTCGACGGATGCGGGCATCTTGTCGGCCGCGACCGGCTTCTCCAAAGCGGCTGGCGGCGTCGTTGGGACGGCGGCAACGGCTGGTGCTGCCACAGTGGGCGGCGAACTGGCTGAAGCGGGCGGCATCGCGATCGCCGCTGCCGAGGTTGATGGTGGTGCCGGTACCGCCGCCGCCGGCTGTTTCGCGATCGTGCCGGTCACGGAGTCGAGGCCCTGTTCCAGCGTGGTGACGCGCGAATACAGCCGGTCGCGGTCGCCGTTCAGCGTATCGATCGCGGATGCCAGCCGGCGCGTCTCGTTGTGGCTCTCCTTCGCCAGCGTTTGCAGCTGCTGGGCCTGGCGTGCGATATCGGACGCGGCGACCTGGTCACGCCGCAGTGAGAGCGCCGACTGGTTGGCCATCACGGCGATGGTGACGGCGCCGACCGCAGCCACGCCCCACGAGCCAAGCCGCCACAGCATGCGGCGATCGAAAGCATCCTCCTCGGCCAAAAAGCCGGAGGTGCTCTCGGTGTCGAAATCCGCCGCCAGATTGTCGCGATCTTTGGCCAAAGCCCGCTTAGCCCTCCTCAAGGCCCGCCGAATCACGAGGCAAAGATTAACAGGAAATGGACCGGGAACTTGAATCCGGAGGCCCTGAGCGGCGAATCGGTTTCTTCTGCCGGGGAAAACAATTAAAGACGGCCTCCAAGAAAGCCTTGCGCTGCGAACTGCGCGCGATACCGGGGATTGCGAATGACTGCGCGAACGAGCCTGACAGTGGTGCTTGCGGCCGGTGAGGGCACGCGGATGCGCTCGTCGCTACCGAAGGTGCTGCACCCGGTCGCCGGGCAGGCGCTGCTGGCGCATGTGCTCAATGCTGCCGCCTCCGGCGAGGGATCGCAGCTCGCGGTCGTGATCGGCCCCGACCATGAGGCGGTGGCCGCCGAGGCGCGCCGGGTGCGGCCCGATGCGCAGACCTTCGTGCAGCGCGAGCGCCTCGGCACCGCGCATGCGGTGCTGGCGGCGCGCGAGGCGATCGCCCGCGGCGCCGATGATCTGCTGATCGCGTTCGGCGACACGCCGCTGATCTCGGCCGAGACCTTTGCGCGGATGCGCGCGCCGCTGCGCGAGGGCGCCGCCCTTGCGGCGCTCGGCTTCCAGGCCGCCGACCCGACCGGCTACGGCCGGCTGGTGACCGAGAACGGCAGACCGGTTGCGATCCGCGAGCAGGCCGACGCCAGCCCTGAGGAGCGCAAGATCACGCTGTGCAATGCCGGCGTGATGGCGTTCGACGGCAGGAGGGCGCTCGCGATCATCGAGAAGATCGGCAATGCCAACGCCAAGGGCGAATATTATCTGACCGATGCCGTCGGCATTGTCAGGGAACTCGGACTGGAGGCCGTCGTGATCGAGACCAGCGAAGACGAAGTGCGCGGCATCAACACCAAGGCGCAGCTCGCCGAGGCCGAGGCCGTGATGCAGGCGCGGCTGCGCAAGCAGGCGCTCGATTCCGGCGTAACCCTGATCGCGCCGGAGACCGTCTATCTCGCGGCCGACACCAAATTCGGCAAGGACGTCGTGATCGAGCCGTTCGTGGTGATCGGACCGGGCGTTTCGATCGACGACGGCGCCGTGATCCACTCCTTCTCGCACATCGTCGAAGCCCGGATCGGCAAGAAGGTGTCGGTCGGCCCCTATGCACGGCTGCGGCCCGGCACCTCGCTCGGCGACGGCGCGCGGATCGGCAATTTCGTCGAGACCAAGGCCGCGACGCTCGAGGCCGGCGTCAAGGTCAACCATCTCTCCTATGTCGGCGACGCCCATGTCGGCGCCAATTCCAATCTCGGCGCCGGCACGATCACCTGCAACTATGACGGCTTCCTCAAGCACAAGACGCTGATCGGCGAGGGCGCCTTCGTCGGCACCAACACGTCGCTGGTCGCGCCGGTGACGATCGGCAAGGGCGCCTATATCGGCTCGGGCTCGGTCATCACCAAGGACGTCCCCGACGACGCGATGGCCATTGAGCGTAGTGAACAATCGATCCGTGAAGGCGGCGCCGCACGCTACCGCGCGGCGAAGCTGAAGGCGAAGGCCGCGAAGGGGAAGTGATCTTCTCCCGACGTGATTCCCGGCCTGCCTCCACGATAGGTTGTCGCGGCTTCGTCAGGCGGCACGCGCAGACGGATCCGAGCCTTGAAGCAGATCGTTCAGCATCTGACGTTCTTTCTCGATTCTTCGCTTGAATAGCTCGCGCTCGTGTTCTGATTTCGCGGTATCGAGCAGGAATTGATAATGGCTTATGACCTTTTCGCTCCCACGTATCAGCAGACGCTGCAGCTCGGTCATGGCTGGGCCTCTCCCGACCGCCCGACAATTTCGTCGTTCGCTGGTTGGTCAACGACGAGAGGCGGTATGTCGGCGGTCAATCTCTGCATTGCAATCGTCTCTTCGGAAAGACGTCGGTTGATGAAGTCACGTTCCAGGTCGGAAAGCTCGGTCTTGAGCAGCCGCCTGTACCGGGCAATATTGTTGCGATGCGAGCGCAACCGTTCGAGACGCTCATCAATCTGATCTGAAGCTCGCTGCCGATCCTTGTTGAATCTTGACCACCAGCGACCTTCGATCCTGTCGATGACTTGTTTCGGCAGTCTGATGTCGGTCATGGACTCGCTCCTATGCAGCAGCCGTATGGCGTTCGGTGGAGTGCAGCCGGGCCGGCTTTCCTCCCGGCGGTTCGCGCGGATCGTCGAGGGCGCGCAGCGCGTCCAGAATATCGCTGATTGGAACGGGCGATTTGAGTTCTGGAGGCGCACGCAGGGCGGGATTGGATGGAACGGCGCACGCATCCGAAGCCCAGGATGCCAGAAGGCTTCTCTTCGCCGCCGTCGTCAGACCGGGGTCGCGCAGCAGATCGCGCGGATGTTCGTATTTTGGCCTGCCTCCTGCCGGCAGGCGAAATGCAAGGACATTGTCGACAGGTGCGGTCGTCGGCCGCATCGGTGCCTCCATTCTTGAGACGAAATCGGAAACGAGGAGCCGCGCCCCAGCGGAGCGCGGCTTTGCGCGTCGTTAGGCCGCCACGCCTTCCAATTGGCGCGTTGCCTTGCCTGGAATTGCATTGATCGCAATTCGCCTCGGCTTCATGGCTTCCGGCACTTCCCGCGCGAGATCGATCCTGAGTAGCCCGTTGTCGAATGCCGCATTCTTGACCTCGACATGATCGGCCAGACTGAATTGTCGCTTGAAGCGACGCGTCGAGATGCCCTGATAGATATATTCGCGTTCAGCCTTTTCGACCTTGGTGCCTTCGATGGTCAGAACGTTCTGCTCCGCCGTCACCGAGATCTCGTCAGGAGCGAAGCCGGCGACCGCGAGCGCGATCTGGTAGCGGTCTTCCGAGAGCCGTTCGATGTTGTAGGGGGGATAATTGTCCTCGCCGGCCCGCTGGACTGTTTCAGCGAGGTCAAAGAGCCGATCAAAGCCGATGGCTGACCGGAACAGGGGAGAGAAGTCGTACGTGCGCATAGCCAAATCCTCCATAGAGCAAGATGGATATGAACGGCACCGGACACGACCGGTGCCCGTCTCGCCTGAGCCCCACTGGCGCCCAGGAACTGGCCCGTTGGGGCCTAGCGGGAAAAAAATAGAAAACGGGTTTTCGAAATCAAGAAGTGCGCGAAGAAATTTTCGGCTTCGTCAGTCGTTGCGAGGAGCGACTGCTGGGTGCCGGACGGGTTGGCAGCCGTTGCCCATCGAGGACGAGTCGCGGGTATTGATGCGACAGCGAGGGAGGGGTCCGACACGGCGAGAGATGGTTCAAAAGCCAAGGCATACGGAGCCGGCCATCCGTGACAGGCTCCGCATCGTTCGCAAGCGGCCCCTCACAAAGCGCAGCAACAATTGGCCGACTTTGCAGCTGAAATCACATGAAGCGGGATTTCACCGAACCAGCAGCCAGGCCACACTTGCGATCAGGGTCAAAAAGGACACCGCGGCAGCGCAGACAAAGGCAGCTTCCACCCCATCGACATGGCGGTGGTTCGCCGGAATGTCGTTCCGTCCTAGATAGGCACCCGTGGGCCTGACGACATCAGCCATTCCGTCAAACGAGCAGCGGTCTCTTCCTGCCGCGCCTTCCTCAATAGCTTCTCACGCTCACGGCTTGGGGGAATGTTCTTAGCCCGTTGCCGTAGCTCTTGCGCTTCTCTGGCAAGGCGTTCTTCAAGGGGGAAAATCTGTTTAATCCGACGGCGTCGCTTCATGACTCCTCTCTCCAAAGCTGACGTTGGCTGCCCCAAAAGCGGGAATATAAAAGCTCGGAGGAGAGAAAAGTTCCAGCGTCGTCGGCGTCACGAACGACTGTGAAAAGCGGCCCCGGCAACCTTGGAGGTCTGGAGGCGCGAGGGCCGTTGAGACCCCACAGCGCGATTGACCGGCTGATGCCGTTCAGGCTGCATTCTTCGCCTGGGCCTGCTCGCTCGCGTTCGGCTGGACCGGTCCGAACAGGATGCGCTGCTGCATCTCGTCAAAGGCGAGATTGGCGTTTTTCTCGCGCGTGACCAGCGACAGCAGGATCGCGACCGCGAACGACAGCGGCATGCTGATGATCGCTGGATTGCGCAGCGACACGAACCACCATTGATGCTCGATCGCGGCCAGCGGTTTGCCGAGGATGTCGACCTGGATGGTCGGCGACAGATAGATCAGCACCAGCGAGCTCAGCGTGCCGACGAGGATGCTCGCCACGGCGGCGGGCGTCGTGAAGTGGCGCCAGGTGATGGCAAGCACGAGCGAGGGGAAATTGGCGGCGCAGGCGATCGAGAATGCAAGGCCTGCCATGAAGGCGACGTTCTGGCCCTCGAACGCGATGCCGAGAATGATGGCGAAGATCGAGATCATGACGGTCGCAACGCGTGCGACCTTGAGCTGCTCGGCCTCGGAAGCGGTGCCGTTGCGGATCACGTTGGTCCAGACGTCGTGGCAGAGCGTGGCGACGCCCGACAGCGTCAGCCCCGCGACCACGGCGAGCATCGTCGCGAACGCGACCGCGCAGATGAAGCCGAAGAAGGCGTTACCGCCGACGGCGAGCGCCAGCAGGGGCGCAGCCATGTTGCCGCCGCCTCCGGCCTTGGCCACCGCGTCGGCGCCGACCAGCACCATGGCGCCGAAGCCGATGATGAACACCATGAGATGAAACACGCCGATCAGGCCGGTGGCATACAGGATCGATAGCCGCGCGGCCTTGGCATCCTTCACCGTATAGGCCCGCATCAGCACATGCGGCATCGCGGCGGTCCCGAACATCAGGCCGAGCCCGAGCGAGATGGCATCCCATTGGCCCGAGACGACCTTCGATCCCGGCTGCAGGACCTTCGTGCCATATTTCTCGGATGCGGCGGCGAACAGCTTGAGCGGGTTCATGTCGAAATGGGTCAGCACGAGGAAGGCGAGCAGGATGCCGCCGCCCATCAGCAGAGCAGCCTTCACCACCTGCACCCAGGTCGTCGCCAACATGCCGCCGAACAGCACATAGACCAGCATGACGCTGCCGACCACGACGACCGACCAGGTGTAGGGCAGGCCGAACAGCAGCTTGATCAGCGATCCCGTCGCGACCATCTGGGCGATCAGGTAGAACAGGATGACGGCGAGCGTTCCGACCGCGCCGGCGAGGCGCACCGGGCGCTGGCGCAGCCGATATGCCACGACGTCGGCGAAAGTGAAGCGGCCGACGTTGCGCAGCGGCTCGACGATCAGGAACAGAATGATCGGCCAGCCGACCAGCCACCCGATCGAATAGACCATGCCGTCGAAACCATTCGAGGTGACGATGCCGGCAATGCCGAGCAGGGCGGCGGCGCTCAGGAAGTCACCTGCGAGCGCCCAGCCGTTCTGCCATGGCGTGACCTGGCCGCCGGCGGCAAAGAAGTGCTCGGTGGTGCGCGTGCGCCGTGCGGCCCAATAGGTAATCGCCAGCGTCAATGCCATGAAGGCGAAGAAGAACCCGATCGAAAGCGTGCTGCTGCCCATCTTTCCTTGCCCCCCTTAGCGAAGCTTGCGGATGCCGGCGTCGAACACCCGGTTCGCCCACAGCACGTAGACCAGGCAGAGCGCGAAGGAAGAGATGATGACGAGCGGGCCGAGCACGATGCAGAGCGACAGGCCGGGCATCAGGACGGTGCCGAGCAGCGGTTTGTCGAACGCGAACAACCCCATGAAGCCGAAATAGATCACGATCATCGCCGCACTGAGCACGAGCGCGACTGTCAGCCGCTTCTTGGCCAGATTCTTGGCCAATGCGCCAACGTTCGGCGCCGGATCCACGTTGCCAGGAATACCCACCTTCATGTTCGGCCCCCTCAAAACTTCGCCCCCGCGTTGCGCCAATCGGACAAGCTTCAGCCGGGCTCCGGTGGAAGGGAACTATGGATTTTTGCAATCTGCCGTGCGCGGCTGCGGCACGCCGTCGGCCAGCGAGACCTGCATGTCGGGGTCCTGCTTCAGGGTATTCTTCAGAAACGCGCGGACGGCGCGGATGCGCGGGGCGAATTGCAGGTCGCTGTGGACATTGAGCCAGACCTCGCGAACGGTGCCGGCGAGGGCGGGCAGCACGGGGATCAGGTCGGGCCGGTCGTTGGTCGCAAAGCTCGGCAGCATCACGATGCCGAGGCCGCCGGCTGCCGCGTTCATCTGCGCGATCATGCTGTTGGAGTGAAACGCGATCTTCGGCTCCTCGATGACGTCGGCGAGCCAGCGCACCGAGTCGACCTGGATCAGGTCCCCGATATAGGAGACGAACCAGTGATCGGCGAGGTCGCGAAGGCTTACAGGCATGCCGTGATGGTCGAGATAGCTCTGGCTGGCGAATAGCCCCAGCCGAAACTTGCCGATGCGCTCGGAGATCAGGCCCGGACCGGGGGGCCGGAAGAAGGACACGAACAGATCGGCTTCGCGCTTGTGGACATAGACCGTCTGCGCTGAAGTGACGAGCTCGACGGTGAGTTGTGGCGCGGTGTGACGGAGTTTCGCAAAGCGTTGCGCGAGATAGAGCGAGGCAATCCCTTCCATGGTGGCGAGCCGCACGGTTCCGACGAGGCCCTGGGTGTCGCTGGCGCTGGCCTCCTCTCGGATGGCGATCACCGCGCTCTCGACCCGCTCGGCATGGCGCAACAGGCGTTCGCCGACTTCGTTGAGCTTGAGCCCGGTGCGGTGGCGTTCGAACACCGCGATCCCGAGGGAAGCCTCCATCTGGGCGATCCGCCGGCTCACGGTGGAATGGTCCAGCCGCAGCCGCTTTGCCGTTTGGCTCAAATTCCCGGCGCGCGCGGCGCAGAGAAAGACCCGCAGATCGTCCCAGTTGATCGTATCGAACATGACCTGCCTCCGGATTGCGGCCCCTCTCAGCAAAGCAATTCCCGTTCCAACGCGCGGCGGCTCCGATCTCTCGCAACCGACCTTGCGACAATTCCGATGCATGCCGGGAAGGCGAGGATGATACCGCTTCGGCCTTCTGATCCTAGCCGGAATTTTTGTCATGCTCCCTCGTTTCAAGGCTGCCGCCGTCCACGCCGCGCCCGTTTTCCTCGACAGCCGGGCGACCACCGAAAAGGCGATCGCCATCATGCGCGAGGCGGCCAGGGCCGGCGCCGAGCTGATCGCATTTCCCGAAACCTACATTCCCGCCTTTCCGGTGTGGGCCGCGCTGTGGCCTCCGATCGACAATCACGACCTGTTCGTGCGCATGGCGGAGCAGTCGGTGCTGGTGGACGGACCGGAAGTGGCGCGGCTTTGCGCCGAGGCGCGCGGCCTCGGCGTGACCGTCTCGATCGGCATCAGCGAACGCTCGGCCGTCAGCGTCGGCGGGCTGTGGAACTCGAACCTGTTGATCGGCGAGACCGGAGAAATCCTGGTCCATCACCGCAAGCTGGTGCCGACCTTCTATGAGAAGCTGGTGTGGTCGTCGGGCGACGGTGCGGGCCTCAAGGTCGCGGACACACGGCAGGGCCGGATCGGCGGGTTGATTTGCGGCGAGAACACCAATCCACTGGCCCGCTTCGCGCTGATGGCGCAGGGCGAACAGGTGCACATCTCGAGCTGGCCGCCGATGTGGCCAACACGGCGCCCGGCAGGCGGCGGCAATTTCGACAACGTCGCCGCCAACCGCATCCGGGCCAGCGCCCACTGCTTCGAAGCCAAGGTATTCGGGATCGTCACCGCCGGCTACATGGACCAGCCGATGCGGGCCTTCCTCATTGAACGCGACAGAACCATCGCCGACGTGATCGACCAGACGCCACGTGCGGCGAGCTTCTTCGTCGATCCGACGGGGGGCGTGTTTGGCGATGAATTGCAGGACCAGGAAGGGATCGCCTATGCGGAGATCGATCTCAATCGCTGCGTCGAGCCGAAACAGTTTCACGACGTGGTCGGCTACTACAACCGCTTCGACATCTTCGGCATGACGGTCGACCGCCGCCGGCTGACCCCGGCACGCTTTCGCGATGAAGAATTGCAAATTGCGAAAGCACAGGACGAAGCAATTCTGTCCGTCGAGGCAGACATCGCAGATCGCTGATTTGGTTGGCTGCTCACCGGTCCTGTTGCCAACGCGGGAATGTCTGGCTACGGTTTACCCTAGGTAAGCCCCTAAAGCGCTCGTTCGATCGGCCGGACGCTCATGCCCAAATTCCTTCGCATCGGAGTGCATCAGTCGAACGTGTCGGGATACACGTCGAAAGCCTGGTGCATTCGGCGGACGGGCTCGACGGTGTTCCTGAAATGGGGCGCCGTGGAGGTGCAGGGCGCCGGAGCCGGGCGCAAGGTCTACTGGACGTTTCCACCGCAGGAAAAAACCATTCGCTGCCGCACGGTGCAGCGCGCCCAGGACTACACCAAGGCCGCCATCGCGCGGCGGCGCAGCCATCGCTATGAACCGCTGACGGGAAATATCGCGAACCGGCGCCGGACCGCCGATCGAGGCTCGGAGCTCAAGCAGGCGCTCGCCACGATCCTCTATGTCGATATCGTTCGTTCCACCGAAAAAGCCGCGCGGCTCGGCGACGCGCGCTGGGCGACGGTGATGAATCACTATTACGCCGCCGTCCGCCGCGAGCTGAAGGCGCTGCGCGGCAAGGAAGTCGTGACGACGGGGGACGGCGTGCTGGCGACGTTCGGTGTGCCGGTTTCCGGGGTTCGCTGCGCGACCGCGATCCGCGATGCCGTGCGCACGCTGGGGCTCGAGATCCGGGTGGGATTGCACGCCGGCGAATACAAGGTGAGCGGCGCGGAGGTGATCGGTCTTGCGTTTCATATCGGCGCCCGCGTCGCTGCGAAAGCGCGGGCTGGCGAGGTCCTGGTCTCGAGCGCGGTCAGGAATCTGATGCTGGAGTCCGAAATCCGTTTCAAGGATCGCGGCGCGCACCAGCTCAAGGGCGTGCCGGAGCGCTGGCGGCTCTACCGGGTGGAACAATAGGGCGTCTTGCGAGAGCCCCGGAATGCCGACTGGAGATGTCCTGCAGAGATAATCCCCCTTCGCCGTTCAGGTGAAGGCGACCTCGATCCGGTTGTCGGCCTTCGCGGTGATGCGGCAGGCCCGCGACAGCGCGTCGGCGGCGATCGCGAGCTTGAACTGATCGGGGATGCCCGACGTCGACATCACCTCGATCGTCGCGGTGTCGCGCGACAGGCCGCGCACCGTGCAGTCGATCGTGGAATGGCCGGCGTTGAAGCTGATCGTGCCGGCCTTGAACACGCGGCGCGCGGTCGGCGCGATCGACGGCGCCCGGTCGACCCAGGCCAGCGCCTGGTTGCGGCCGCCCTGCTTGGCGCCGTACATCGCGAGGTCGGCGTTGTGCAGCATGTCGTCGAAGCCGTTGCCGGGCGAGAGCGCGGCGCCGCCGAGGCTGCAGGTGACGCCGATCGTGCCGGCCGGCGTCTCGATCCGCGTGGCCGCGACCGCGGCGCGCACCTTCTCGAGCACACCCATCGCCTGGTCGAGCCTGGTGTGCGGCAGCAGGATGCCGAATTCCTCGCCGCCGAGCCGGCCGATCACGTCGGAGCCACGCAGCGCGTCACGCGATGCGTTTGCGACCGCCGCAAGCACCATGTCGCCGATCGCATGCCCATAGGTGTCGTTGACCTGTTTGAAGTGATCGACATCGAGCACGGCGCAGGCAAGCGGACTGAGATGCCGCGCCGCCAGCGCGGTCAGCCGTTCGCCTTCGCCGCGGAAGGCGCGCCGCGAGGAGCAGCCGGTGAGACCGTCCTGCATGGACAGATTCCGCAGCTTCAGCTCGTCGACGGCGATCGCGGCGAGATCGACCAGCATGCTGGTCGCCTCGGCGTCAAAATCATCGCGAGGGCGCGTGTCGATGGCGCACAGGCTTCCGATCACGGCGCCGGACAGCCTGAGCTGTGCGCCGGCATAGAAACGGACGAACGGCGCCCCACGCACGAAGATGTTGTCGGCGAAGCGCGCATCGCGCTGCATATCGGGGACGACCAGCGGCTCATCCAGCGTGATGGTCACATTGCACGGCGCCGGTCGCCGGTCGGTTTCGCGCAGGTCCAGCCCGTCGGAGGCCTTGAACCATTGCCGGTGACCGTCGATGAAGGTCATCGTCGACATTGGCACGCGGAACATCTTGCGGCACAGCGAGGTCAGGCGGTCAAAGGCCAGCTCGCGCGGCGTGTCGAGGATGTCGAGTTCCGCGAGCGTATCGAGGCGACGGGCCTCGCGATCATGCGCAGTGTGCATCGGGCTACCTCCGCCGGCGGCACCCTCGCCGAAAGGCGTTAATGGTGCGTTGACGTGGCCAACGGCGTTTGCGGTCTGCGGTTTCATCGCTCTTAGCAGGCGACGGGGCAAAACACGTCATGCGCAAACATGCCGCGACCGTTCTGATTGGCGTCTTTTGCAGCCTGGTGACGTACTTCAGCGCTGCACGACTTTGCCAATGGGCCGAGACCGGACAGCTGGCAGTGCTGTCGCGGAAGACGCACGACCAACCCGAGTTCGTTTCCTGGGGCGACGACCGGCTCAGCTTCGTGCTGCTGTTCGCGCTCTATCTGTTTTTCCTCAAGAACGGACTGCACGGCATGCTGGTCACCTGCCGCGACGTCTGGGTGCGCGGCCGGGGGTGGGAACCGTGATCGACAGCCTGATCCGTTTTCTGCTTGGAACCTTGGTCGAGATGGTCCTGACCAGGACCGGCCGAGGGCTGTGGGGGCTGGTCGGCCTGCGGCCGCATGACCTCATATCGATGTTCAGCGGAATGATATTTTGGGGAGCTGTCTTTCTGTTCGTCTACAGCAAGACACATGGGTGAGCTGCTGCGGACTGGAGAGCCAAATTGGAGGCCTGAGTGAGGAAAGCGCTTCGTTCGTATGTTGGGTCACTTGCCATCGTCGCACTGTTCGCATGCCTTCTGGCGGGCAGCCCGGTGATCGTGGCGGTTGCACGCGGCGACGAAACCCTGAGCATCGATGCACGACGCGAGGCGCTCCGCGAATGGAGCGGCCTTGCCAACGGGCGCGCGGACTTTGAGGTTTTCGATCCGGCGCATCTGCCCAAAATGCTTGCGCTTGCGGCTCGGCAGTCCGGTTGCAAGTATGAGGATGACATTGGACAACTGCCGGTTCGCTTCAAGAAAGTGGCCGGGCATCGGCTCGCCCTCATGTTCTGTCGCTTGTCCGTGACCGGATCGGACCGAGCATTCGATCTCTCCGATGTGAGTAGGCCGAAGCCATTGGAATTTCCCTACATTGCGAAGCAGGGGTTCGGCACGACGGACACTCCGGGTATCATCACATGGAACGAAGAGACCGGCTTGTTTCAGGCCGAAACCTCAACGGACGAATGTCCGAGTGTACGCTTGCGGCACGTCTATCGGCTGGGTGTGACCAATCGCGAAAGCTTTATCGTGGTTCGCGTTGAGGTCAGCGGCCCTGCGTGTGGCGCGGGTCAAGAATGGACCTCGATCTGGGAGGCGAAACCTTGGCCCGTCCCGGCGGGTCGCACTGACGTGCTCTTGCCAAAATAGTTAGCCCCGATTAACCAGCCTTTCGCATCAACCTTGCCGTTTAAGACTGTCGCAATCGGCAATAATTATTGAGTATCTTGCGGCCGGCGATTCCCGTTAAGGGACCGTGTCGCCGCTTCGGCAAATTTTCGGCGATTTTTGGGGACATTGAACCGCATGTGCGGCATCGTCGGCATTCTTGGACGCGCTCCGGTCGCGGAGCAACTGGTGGATTCGCTCAAGCGGCTGGAGTATCGCGGCTATGATTCAGCCGGTGTCGCCACGCTGGAGAACGGCTCGCTGGCGCGGCGCCGCGCCGAGGGCAAGCTGAAGAATCTCGAGGCCCGGCTGGAGGAAAAGCCGCTCGGCGGCCACACCGGCATCGGCCACACCCGCTGGGCCACCCACGGCAGGCCGACCGAGAACAACGCCCATCCGCACGCCACCGAACGCGTCGCCGTGGTGCATAACGGCATCATCGAGAATTTCCGCGAGCTTCGCGAGGAACTCGAGCACAAGGGCGCGGTGTTCTCGACCGAGACCGACACCGAGGTCGTGGTGCATCTGGTCGACAATCTGCTCAAGGGCGGCGTCGCACCGGTCGAAGCGGTGAGGGCGGTGTTGTCGCAGCTGCGGGGCGCCTTCGCGCTCGGCTTCATCTTCGCCGGCGAGGACGATCTGATGATCGGCGCCCGCAACGGTCCGCCGCTCGCGGTCGGCCATGGCGAGGGCGAGATGTTTCTCGGCTCGGATGCGATCGCGCTCGGGCCCTTCACCGATACGATCAGCTATCTCGAGGACGGCGACTGGGTGGTGCTGAACCGCAGGGGCGCGACGATCTTCGACAAGGACAACGCCATCGTCCATCGCGAGGCGATCAAGCACACGACCGCAACAGCGCTGGTCGACAAGGCGAACTACCGCCACTTCATGGCGAAGGAGATCCACGAGCAGCCGGAAGTGGTCGGGCACACGCTCGCGCGTTATGTCGATATGGCGACCGAGCGCGTCACCATGCCGGTCAAGCTGCCGTTCGACTTCAAGGATATCCAGCGCGTTTCGATTACGGCCTGCGGCACCGCGAGCTACGCCGGCTTCGTCGCCAAATACTGGCTGGAAAAGCTGGCGCGGCTGCCGGTCGAGCTCGATGTCGCCTCGGAATTCCGCTATCGCGAAGCTCCCTTGCGCAAGGGCGACCTTGCGATCTTCATCTCGCAATCCGGCGAGACCGCCGACACGCTGGCGGCGCTGCGCTACGCCAAGGCGCAGGGCGCGCATACGCTGTCGGTCGTCAACGTGCCGACCTCGACGATCGCGCGCGAGAGCGAGACCGTGTTGCAGACGCTGGCCGGTCCGGAGATCGGCGTCGCCTCGACCAAGGCGTTCACCTGCCAGCTGATGGTGCTGGCCTCGCTTGCGGTTGCTGCCGGCAAGGCACGCGGCGAGCTGTCCGATGCCGACGAGGCCAAGCTGGTGCATGGCCTCGTCGAGATCCCACGCCTGATGTCGGAAGCGCTGACGACCGAGTTGCAGATCGAGAAGCTGGCGCGCGAGATCTCGAAGTCGCGCGACGTGCTCTATCTCGGCCGTGGCACCAGCTATCCGCTGGCGCTGGAAGGCGCGCTGAAGCTGAAGGAAATCTCCTACATCCATGCCGAGGGCTATGCCGCCGGCGAGCTCAAGCACGGGCCGATCGCGCTGATCGACGAGCACATGCCGGTCGTGGTGATCGCGCCCTATGACAAGGTGTTCGAGAAGACCGTGTCCAACATGCAGGAGGTCGCCGCCCGCGGCGGCAAGATCATCCTGATGACCGACGCCAAGGGCGCCACGGAGGCGACCATCCAGTCGCTGGTGACGATCGTGATGCCGGACATGGGGGCGACCTTCGCGCCGATGGTCTATGCCGTGCCGGTGCAGCTGCTCGCCTATCATACCGCCGTGGTGATGGGCACCGACGTGGATCAGCCCCGGAATCTGGCCAAATCGGTCACGGTCGAATAGTCGCAAGGGGGCCCGTCACACGGGCCCTTCAAAAATGCGTCAGAATGGCTTAGCTGGGTGGTGGACAACGGCCGCTTCGACGCCGCTTCGACGACCTTGGAACCGTAATGACCTCCAACCAAGTGCCTCCCGTCACGGGTGATTTGCCCCCGGATGCCCCCCGCGGGCTGATGGCGCGTTTCCGCAATTATTTCCTGACCGGCCTGGTGGTGGCCGGGCCGGTTGCGATCACGCTCTATCTGACCTGGTGGTTCGTGAACTGGGTCGACAATCTGGTCCGGCCGTTCGTTCCCTCGGCCTACCGGCCGGAAACCTATCTGCCGTTCGGGCTGCCCGGTTCCGGCCTGATCGTTGCCGTCGTCGCACTGACCCTGCTCGGCTTCCTTACCGCCAACCTGATCGGGCGAACGCTGGTTGATCTCGGCGAGCGGCTGCTCGGGCGGATCCCTGCGGTGCGTGCGATCTATCGCGGCCTGAAGCAGGTGTTCGAGACGCTGTTCTCCGGCAACGGCTCCAGCTTCCGTCGCGTCGGCCTGGTCGAGTTTCCCTCGCCCGGGATGTGGTCGATCGTGCTGATCTCGCAGGCGCCGAGCGCCGAGCTCGCGGCCAGCTTCCCCGGAGAGGAGGAGCATATCTCGGTGTTCCTGCCGTGTGCGCCGAACCCGACCACCGGCTTCTTCTTCTATGTGCCGAAGAGCAAGATCATCGAGATCGAGATGAGCACCGAGGATGCCGCGACGCTGATCATGTCGGCCGGCGTGGTGCAGCCCGGCACCAACGATCAGAAACGCGCCGCGGCGCTCGCCGGCATGGCCAATGCCGCACGCGTCGCCAACCAGGCCTCGCTGCAGCCGGCCACGCAGCCCGCGCCGGCGAAGGTGGACTAGGGGCCGGCGCGCCCATGCGGCGTGTCCAGCCGTACGATCGAGCTACCGCACCGTCATCCTGAGGAGAGCGCTCTTGCGCGGGTCTCGAAGGATGAATCGGCCCCGCCTGTGGCCGTCGATCCTTCGAGACGCGGCCAAGGGCCGCTCCTCAGGATGACGGGACGGACGGCAGCGTGTGTCGCGTTGAATCACCCTGCGCCGATCAGCGGCACGGCCTCGTCGCGTTCGTAGAGGTAGAGCAGGACGCGCAGTGCTTCGCCGCGTTCGCCCTTCAGCTTCGGATTGTCCTTCATGATCCGCAGCGCCTCGTCGCGGGCCTGGGTGATGAGCTGGCCGTGCACCTCGGAACGCGCGATGCGGTAGCCGGGCAGGCCGCTCTGGCGGATGCCGAGCACGTCGCCTTCGCCGCGCAGCTTGAGATCCTCCTCGGCGATCCTGAAGCCATCGGTGGTCTCGCGGATCACCTTCAGCCGCGCCTTCGACATTTCCCCGAGCGGCTCCTTGTAGAGCAACAGGCAGGTCGAGGCCTCCGAGCCGCGGCCGATGCGGCCGCGCAGCTGATGCAGTTGCGCGAGGCCAAAGCGTTCGGCGTTCTCGATCACCATGATGGTTGCCGCCGGCACGTCGACGCCGACTTCGACCACCGTGGTCGCGACCAGCAGCCCGATCTCGTGCGCGGCGAATTGCGCCATCACGCGATCCTTCTCGGTGCCCTTCATCTGGCCGTGCACGAGGCCGACACGATCGCCGAACCGCTGCTGCAAGCTCTCGAAACGCTCGGTCGCGTTGGTCAGATGCTCGGTACCCTCGGCCTCGGATTCATCGACCAGCGGGCAGATCCAATACACCAGCTTGCCGGCGCCGAGCGCGCGACCGACTCCGTCCATGACGTCCTCGATCCGGCTCATCGGCACCGCGCGGGTGTCGATCGGCTGGCGGCCAGCCGGTTTTTCGCGCAGCTCGGAGACGTCCATGTCGCCAAAGTATGTCAGCACCAGCGTGCGCGGGATCGGCGTCGCGCTCAGCACCAGCACGTCGACGGCCTCGCCCTTGGAGGTCAGCGCCAGCCGCTCTCGCACCCCGAAGCGGTGCTGCTCGTCGACCACGGCGAGCGCCAGTGCCTTGTAGATCACGTCGTCCTGGATCAGCGCGTGGGTGCCGACGAGGAGATCGATCTCGCCGGCCTCGAGCTGGGCCAATAGCTCGCGGCGCTCCTTGCCCTTCTCGCGGCCGGTCAGGATCGCAACGCGCATGCCGGCGCGCTCGGCGAGCGGCGCGATGGTCTTGATGTGCTGGCGCGCCAGGATTTCGGTCGGCGCCATCAGCGCGGCCTGCTTGCCGGCCTCAGTGACGGCGGCCGCGGCCAGCAGCGCCACCACGGTCTTGCCGGAACCGACATCGCCCTGCACGAGGCGCAGCATCCGCACCGGCTGGCGCAGATCCTCGGTGATCGCCGCGACCGCCTGCTGCTGCGATTTGGTCAGCGCATAGGGCAGGGCGTCGATGATTCTGTTGCGCAGATGGCCGTCGCCGGCATTGCGCACGCCAGCGGGACGACGCAGCGTGGCGCGGATCAGCGCCAGCGCGAGTTGGCCGGCGAGCAGTTCGTCGAATGCGAGCCGCGACCAGAACGGGCCGTCGGGCAGGATGTCGGTCAGCTCGACCGGAACATGGACGCGGGTCAGCGCCTCCCTGATCGGCGGGAAGTTGCAGCGGCGCAGCACCTCGGGACTGATCCACTCCGGCAGGTCCGGCAGCTTGGTCAGGGCCTGCGCAATCGCGCGGCGGAGCGAGCCGATCGCAAGGCCCTCGGTCAGCGGATAGACCGGATCGATGCCGGACAGTTTTGCAAAGCCGGCCTCATCGACGACGCGGTCCGGATGCACGATCTGCGGAATGCCGTCATACATCTGGAGCGTGCCGGAGACGTAGCGCTTCTCGCCGACCGGCAGCAGCTTCTCGACATAGCCGGGCTGGGCGCGGAAGAAGGTCAGCACGACGTCGCCGGTGTCGTCGCTGGCGTAGACGAGATAGGGCGCACGCGAATTGCGCGGCGGCGGCGCCCGATGGCGGTCGACGGTGACTTCGAGCGTGACCATGGTTCCGACCGCGGCGTCGCGGATCTTCGGCCGCGCACGGCGGTCGATCACGCTCGCCGGCAGATGCAGCAGCAGGTCGACCAGCCGCGGTGTCTCGCTGCGGTCGAGCAGATAGCGCAGCAGCTTGTCCTGCTTCGGGCCGACACCCTGAAGGGTCGTGACCTGGGCAAACAGCGGATTGAGCAGGCTGGGGCGCATCAGGAGAATCTAGGTCCGTTTCGACACGTCATGCCCGGCCTTGTGCCGGGCATCCACGTCTTTTTTTGGAGCCGGCATGTTTTTGGAGCCGGTATGGACGGCCGGTCCTGTCTGCAGGCTCGGCCGTGACGGCATGCCACTCAGGCGGCGAAAGAGGGCTGACATCGGCCCCCGCCATCGCTATATCAAGCCCGCCCGGCACGTCCGGGCTTTTGGCGTTCGATGGATTTTGGGACATGACGGGATCGACACGATCGAGCCAGGGGCTCGATGACCGCCGCAAGCGGCTTTTGTTTCGCTGCTGGCATCGCGGCACCCGGGAGATGGACCTGATCCTCGGCCGGTTCGCCGATTCGACCATCGCCGACCTGTCCGATCAGGAGCTCGGCGAGCTCGAGCATTTGATCGAGGTGCCGGACCCCGACCTCTATGCCGCGCTGACCGGCGATAAGGTGCTGGCCGCCGAGCATCAGACCGCACTGTTTGCCCGCATCAAGGCGTTCCGCGTCGCGGATCCCAGCGCATGAAGCAGCCGATGAAATCACCGGCCGCGATGCTCGCGCCCGGCCGGGTGCTGACCATCGCCAACGTCGCCGAGGGCGCCGAGGGGCTGGTCATCTCGGATCTCGCGCGCGCCATCGCCGCGCAGCCGAAGCGGCCCGCGGTCAGTCTTGCCGTGGTGTGCCGCGACGGCGCGCGGATGCAGCAGCTCGCCCGCGCGCTGGAGTTCTTTGCGCCCGATATCGCGGTC
This sequence comes from Bradyrhizobium sp. CCBAU 53421, assembly GCF_015291625.1. Taxonomy (NCBI): domain Bacteria; kingdom Pseudomonadati; phylum Pseudomonadota; class Alphaproteobacteria; order Hyphomicrobiales; family Nitrobacteraceae; genus Bradyrhizobium; species Bradyrhizobium sp. CCBAU 53421. The sequence goes on along the minus strand of NZ_CP030047.1, from coordinate 5,101,109 downwards.
ATGCAGGTTCCGGCCTGGGACTGCCAGCCCTATGACCGCGTCTCGCCGCATTCCGGCATTTTGGCGCAACGCCTGACCGCCTTGGCAAAACTGTCGCGGCTGGTCGGCTCCGACAAGCCGCTGATCGTGCTGACCACCGTGAACGCCGCCGTGCAGCGGGTGCCGGCGCGCGATCAGGTGGCGGCGCAGGCGCTGTCGGTTGCACCGGGTAACGTCGTGCCGATGGACTCGGTCGTCGCCTGGCTCGAGCACAACGGCTACACCCGCTCGTCGACCGTGCGCGAGCCCGGCGAATATGCCGTGCGCGGCGGCATCCTCGATCTGTTTCCGGCCGGCCTCGACCAGCCGGTGCGTTTCGACTTCTTCGGCGACAGCCTCGAGTCGATCCGCACCTTCGATGCCGAGACCCAGCGCACGCTGCTCGACATGCGCGGGCTCGATCTCGTGCCGGTCTCGGAATTCCAGCTGACCACCGAGACCATCCGCCGCTTCCGGATGGGCTATGTCGCAGCGTTCGGCGCGCCGGAGCGCGACGACCAGCTCTATGAGGCGGTTTCCGAGGGACGGCGCCATCCCGGCATGGAGCACTGGCTGCCGCTGTTCCAGGAGCGGATGGACACGCTGTTCGACTATCTCGACGGCGCAACGATCGCGATCGAGCCGCAGGGCGAGGACGCCGCGCGCGAACGCTTCTCGCAGATATCGGACTATTACGACGCGCGGCGCGAAGCGCTGGAGCATCCGGGCAGCGGCGCGATCTACAAGCCGCTGCCGCCGGACAAGCTCTATCTGACCGAAGCCGAATGGACAAAACTGCTCGGCGACGCACCGCTGGCGCGGCTGACGCCGTTCGCAGTGCCCGAAGGCTCCGGCGACCTGTTCGATGCCGGTGCGCGGCAGGGCCGCAATTTCGCGCCCGAGCGCGCCGACAGCAATGTCAACGTGTTCGAAGCCGTGGTCGGCCACATCGGCGCGCTTCAGTCGCGGCGCAAGAAGGTGATCGTCGCGCTATGGAGCGAGGGCTCGCGCGACCGCATGGGCGCGATGCTGCGCGACCACAAGCTGCTCAACACCACCAGCGTCAACACCTGGCGGATCGTGCAGGCGACGCCGCGCAACGAGACCATGCTGGCCGTGCTCGGCATGGAGTCCGGCTTCGAGACCGACGAATTCGCCGTTATCAGCGAGCAGGACATTCTCGGCGACCGCCTGGTGCGGCCGCGCAAGGCGAGCCGCAAGCTCGACAATTTCATCTCGGAGGTGACGAGCCTTGCGACCGGCGATCTCGTCGTGCACGTCGAGCACGGCATCGGCCGCTTCGTGGGCCTGCAGACGCTGGAAGTCTCCGGCGCGCCGCATGACTGTCTCGAGCTGCATTATGCGGCGGAGACCAAGCTGTTCCTGCCGGTCGAGAACATCGAGCTGCTGTCGCGCTATGGTTCCGACAGCGCCAATGTCGAGCTCGATCGTCTCGGCGGCGGCGGCTGGCAGGCGCGCAAGGCGAAGCTCAAGAACCGCATCCGCGAGATCGCGGGCGAATTGATCAAGATCGCCGCCGAGCGGCAGCTGCACGAGGCGCCGAAATTCCCGCTGCAGCCGCACATCTATGACGAGTTCTGCGCGCGCTTCCCCTATGAGGAGACCGAGGATCAGCTTGGCGCCATCACTTCGACCTTGAACGACCTCGAGATCGGCCGCCCGATGGACCGCCTGATCTGCGGCGACGTCGGCTTCGGCAAGACGGAGGTGGCATTGCGCGCGGCGTTCGCCGTGGCGCTGGAAGGTCGGCAGGTCGCGGTCGTGGTGCCGACCACGCTGCTGGCGCGCCAGCACTCGCGGACCTTCACCGAGCGCTTCAAGGGCTTTCCGGTCAATGTCGCGCAGGCGTCGCGGCTGGTCTCGACCAAGGATTTGAACCAGACCAAGAAGGGGCTTGCCGACGGCAGCGTCGACATCGTCGTCGGCACCCATGCGCTGCTCGGCAAGGCCATCAAGTTCAAGGACCTTGGCCTCTTGATCGTCGACGAGGAGCAGCATTTCGGCGTCAGCCACAAGGAGCGGCTGAAGCAGCTGCGCGCCCAGGTCCACGTGCTGACGCTGTCGGCAACGCCGATCCCGCGCACGCTGCAACTGGCTTTGACCGGCGTCCGCGAGCTCTCGATCATTGCCTCGCCGCCGGTCGATCGTCTCGCCGTGCGTACCTTCGTCGCGCCGCACGATCCCCTGATGATCCGTGAGGCGCTGCTGCGCGAGCGCTATCGCGGCGGGCAGGCGTTCTACGTCGTGCCGCGGATCGAGGACCTCGCCGGCGTCAAGGATTTCCTCGACAAGAATGTGCCGGAGATGAAGGTCGCGGTCGCCCACGGCCAGATGCCGCCGACCGTGATCGAGGACATCATGTCCGCGTTCTACGACGGCAAATACGACATCCTGCTGTCGACCACGATCGTCGAATCCGGTCTCGACATCCCGAATGCCAACACGCTGATCGTGCATCGCGCCGACATGTTCGGCCTCGCCCAGCTCTACCAGCTGCGCGGCCGCGTCGGCCGCTCCAAGCTGCGCGCCTATGCGCTGTTCACCTTGCCGGCGCAGCAGAAGATCACGGCGCAGGCCGAACGGCGGCTCAAGGTGCTGCAATCGCTGGAGACATTGGGCGCCGGCTTCCAGCTCGCCTCGCACGACCTCGACATCCGCGGCGCCGGCAATCTGCTCGGCGAGGAGCAGTCCGGCCACATCAAGGAAGTCGGCTTCGAGCTGTACCAGTCGATGCTGGAGGAGGCGATCGTCAACCTCAAGGCCGGCGTCGCCGAGCCCGCCGCCGACCGCTGGTCGCCGCAGATCACGATCGGCATGCCGGTGCTGATCCCCGAGGACTACGTCAATGACCTCAGCGTGCGGCTGTCGCTCTATCGCCGGCTCGCCGATCTCGACACCGACCAGGACATCGACGCCTTCGCAGCAGAAATGCGCGACCGTTTCGGCGTGCTGCCGGACGAGGTGCGCTATCTGTTCAAGGTCGCCGCGATCAAGGCCTATTGCCGCAGAGCCAATGTCGGCAAGGTCGATGCCGGCCCGAAGGGCGCCGTGATCGCTTTCCGCGACAACAGCTTTGCGCATCCGGAGCGGCTGGTGAGCTTCATCCGCCAGCACGGCCAGGCCGCCAAGGTGCGGCCCGACATGAAGGTGGTGTTCTTCCAGGAATGGGATACGCCGGAAGAGCGGCTCGCCGGCACCACCGAGATCCTGCGCCAATTGGCCAATCTCGCCGAGAGCAAGAAGGCGGCGTGAGGTTCGCTCACACTGCCGATCGGATCGACGCACGCATCGTCACGGATGTGCGGAGGTCACACAACGCTTGCTGATCTTGTGCGGTGAGTGAACCGCACGATGTTGTGTGCGGTTCCGTGCAGATAGAAGCAAGATTGTTTGGTGGTCTTCGCCTGCCACTTGGTTTCGAGAAGCGATCCCGTTGGATCAGGATTTTGACTGGCATCGGCGTTGCCGGTATGATTTGCATCTCTCAATCCCGGTCTCAGCCGATACTGCAAGCCGCAAGCAAGCACGATGCATCAACTCCATTGCCGGTTGCTTCTCGTCGCGTTTTGCCTTGCGTTGACCGTTCTGCCGATCGAGGCTGTCGCCGGCACGCGCCTCGCGCTAGTGCTCGGCAATAGCCACTATCAAGCCGTTCCTGCCCTCGATAATCCCGCCAATGACGCAGCCGATCTTGCCACGGCCTTGCGCGGCATCGGCTTTGACGTGATCGAACAGCGCGACGGGACCCGCGAGGCCATGGCCAATGCGGTACGCGATTTTTCCAAGCGCCTGAACGGTGCCGACGTCGCGTTGTTCTTCTACGCAGGCCACGGCCTCCAGATGAACGGTGAAAACTATCTGGTCCCGGTCGACGCGAAAATCGAAACGCCCGCCGATGTGCGTTTCAACACCGTGAACCTGACCGACATCCAGCAGGAGATGGAGGGGGCGGGGCGCGCCAACATCATCATCCTCGACGCCTGCCGCAACAATCCCTTTCTCGAGAAGCTCGCACGTGGCAGCCGCGCGGCACCCACGCGCGGCCTCGGCCGCGTCGATGCGACCGGGCAGGGCTCGCTGATCGTCTACTCGACGCAACCGAACAATGTCGCGCTCGACGGCGCCGGGCGGAATTCGCCGTTCACCGCCGCGCTGCTGAAACATATCGCGACGCCCGGGATCGAAGTGCGCCAGATGCTGTCCAGGGTCCGCGGCGACGTGCTCGTGGCGACTGACCGGAAGCAGACGCCTTGGGATAGTTCTTCTCTGGTCGGCGATGTCTATCTGGCGGCCTCGCCGTCCCCGGTCGCCACTGCAGCGCCGCCCGCGACGCCGCAACAGGTTGCTCCATCCCAGGTCGCGGCACAGGCGGACGCACCGGTCGATCCGCATCGCGTCACATCGCAGACGCCGACTGCCGCCGGCGGCCCGGACAGCGAATGCGAGCGCGCGGCTGCGCCTGCGCCGCCGTTCGCCAGTCCTGAACAATTGAAGATCGCGAACACGCATGATTACGCTGCCGCGATCCCGATCTGCGAAGCGGCGTTGCGTGCCAATCCCGATCAGCCACGTCTCGAATTCCTGCTCGGCCTCGCCTATGGCGGAACGAAAAACTATCTGGCGGCGCAGCGTTATTTGACCAAGGCCGCCGAAGCCGGCTACGCGCCGGCGCAAGGCAAGCTCGGGGTGTATTTCGCGACCGGGCGCGGCGTCGTCGAAGACATGCCACGGGCCTTCGAGCTCTTCAGCAAGGCGGCCGCCGCCGGGGAGCCGGGCGCGATCAGCAATCTCGGCGCGATGTATTCCAACGGCAATTTCGTGAAGAAGGACCCGGCGAGGGCGCTCGAGCTCTATCAGAAGGCGATCGAGGCGGGCGATCCCTTTGCGCTCGCGCAGACCGCCCTGATGTATTTCTACGGCAAGGGAACGCCGCGCGACTACGAGGCGGCCGCGCAATATTTTCAGCAGGCGGCCGATCTGAACGATGGATTTTCCCTGAAGTACCTTGCCGTCATGCAGGAGCGTGGATTGCTTGGCGCGCGTGATCCGGCCAAGGCGGCCGAGCTGCGGCGCCGGGCGGTTCAGGTCGACCCGGGGAGCCAGGACCCCAAGGTGCCAGCCGAGCCGAATACGGCCCGGCCGCGACGCGCGTCCGGCGTCCACCAGGTGCGGATCTATCGCTATCGATTCGTCGGCTGCATCTGGGCCTGGTGCTGAGGCGGGAGGACCCAGACCGCAATGCATGACGATGTGGATGAATCATTTCATCCCAGAAACATTTGCACTCACCGAGAGCGAGAAGTGGGGCGCGCCGGTTCCAGAATGTGAACAACAGGCGAGGAACATTGAACTTTCGCCGACCGGACCTTGACGGCTTTTGCGCGAATTGTAAGCTGATCGCGTTTTTAATTCGGACCGGCCTTTATATTTTGGATGACGTGGTAATTTGAATCTGGCTCGCGTCCCGCCAGCATTTCAACTGCTCTCCAAAACTCAGTGATCAAAAGCTCGCGCCAAGCGAATTGGCGAGGGCTTGCGGGCGTTTGATTGAGGTGTCGGCAGGCCATCGGCCAGACTTGGCCGCGGGTCGAATTGCCGGACAGACTTATTGGATTTCGAGATCAGTTTTTTCCGGGGAGGGGTCTATGGGTGTGAACGTTGCCAGCGGCACCAGCGCTTCTGTGTCCGATACGCAGACCAGCAACACAGTCCAGGACGGCGGCACGCTCTACGTGCTGAATGGCGGCTATATCAGCAACACCGTCGATTTTGGTACCGTCGTTGTTTCCTCTGGTGGCACCGATTTCGCCGACACCGTGTCCTTCGATTCGAACGGTGGCGCGCAGTTGTACGTGCTCGGCACTGTCATCAGCGCCGTGGTCAGCGGCGGCAACTTGGTCGTCGGCGGCGATCCGTACACAAACACGATTGGAGCTGCAACTGCGACCGACACGATCGACATTGGTGAAATGTCGGTCGACAGTGGCTCCACCGCAATCAACACCTCGGTCGGCCATACCTCGGTCGGTGGTCATGGCGTGTTGTACTTGTTCGGCGGAACCACCAGCAACACTACCCTCGATGGCGGGTTTCAGGAAATCTTTGGTGGCACCGCCATCAACACGACGATCGAGAACGGCGGGTACCAGTACGTCACAAACGACTACAACAACAACCCTGGCGCCTACGGCAGCGCAGTCGCATCCAACACCACGGTGACGGGAAGCGGTTCCGAACAGATCGTAGGATTTCTCGGGGCTGCCACCGCGGTCAACACCGTCATCAATGGCGGGATACAGTACGTCGGCTACGCCGCCTTTGGATCCGCGGGTATTGGTGTCACAAGCAATACCACCATCACGAGCGGTGGAATCCAGTACATTGCGCCATACGGCTACGTTGAAACCGGCACGGCCGTCAGCACGACGGTCACCGGCAGCGGCAGCATCCAATATGTCGGCAGTGGCCAATACTGCGGAAGCGCAACGGCGATCTCCACCACGCTGATCGCGGGCGGTGAACAGATCGTGTGGGGCGGTGGCGTGTACAGCCCCATCGCCAGCAATACGGTGATCAGCTCCGGCGGTACCGAAATCGTTTCGTCCGGCGGCATCGCCAGGACCACGGTGATCAGCGCCGGTGGTACAGAGGTCGTCATGGCGGGCGGGACCGCCAGCGCCACGGTGATCAGCTCCGGCGGCACCGAGGTCGTTTCGTCCGGCGGCACCGCAAGCGGCATCACTGTCGATAGCGGCGGCACCTTGATTCTCATTGCCGGCGCCAATGTCACGAACGTCACCAGCAACGGCGGCACAGTCGTTATCGAAAGCGCTCCGGTGACCGTGAGCAGCGGATCGTCCTACACGGTGTCGAGCGGCCAAACCGACACCGGTGATACCGTCCTCAATGGCGGTTCGATGTTCGTTGCCTCCGGCGGCACAGCCGTCAGCACCACGGTCAGCAGCGGCGGGCTTCTGACCATCAGCAAGGGCGGCAACGACACCGGCACGACTGTTTCTTCCGGCGGCACCGAAGCGGTCGCGGGCAGCGATACCAATGCCGTCGTGGCAAGCGGCGCGACGATGTTTGTCAGCAGTGGCGGCGCGGCCAGCGGAACGCTCGTCTCCGGGGGCACGCTCGACGTGCTGGCTGGCGGATTTGCCACCGTGGCGACGATCTCGGCGGGCGGCACTCTGAACGTGACGGGGACCACGTCCAATACGGTCGCGGTCCTGAGCGGTGGCACCGAGAACGTCTCGTCCGGTGGCGTCATCCAGGGCACCATCAGCGGCACGGCCGGTACCGGGACGTTCATCGCGGCCGGTGCGACGCTGAACGTCCTGGCCGGAGGCTCGGCCAGCATGATCAACGTGTCCGGCACGCTCAACGTGCAGGGCAAGATCACCAGCAATGTCACTGTCCAGAACGGCGGCCACGAAATCGTCTCTGCGGGTGGCTCCGTTACCGGCGTCACCGGTTCGGGCACCGCAATTTTCGGGCTGGTCGACGTTCTCTCCGGAGCTTCCTTCGAATATGCGACCGTCTTCGCTGGCGGCGACCTGAATGTCTCGTCCGGCGCGACGGTAGACCATATCTCCGTCTCGAGCGGCGGCGTCTTCAACGTCGGCGGCACGGTTCTGAGCAACGTCGGGGTCTTTGCCGGCGGCATCGAGAACGTGTTCTCCGGAGGCGTGGTCACCGGCGTGACCGGCTCCGGAACCGGGATTTCGGGTGGCACGGTCAACGTGTCGTCGGGAGGCGCGATCGACCACACGACCGTCATCAGTGGCGGCGTGTTGAACGTTCAGTCCGGGGCAACCGCCCACCATGTCGCCGTCTCCAGCGGCGGCACGTTCAATGTGGCTGGCGCAGTGACCAACAACGTCGCGGTGTTTGGCGGCGGCAAGGAGGTCGTTTCCTCCGGTGGCTCCACAGGGCCGGTGACGATCTCCGGCGGCCTGATCGAGTTGCAGGCCGGCAGTGTTGCCACCGGCGGCATCACCTTCAGCGGGTCCGGCGGACAGCTCAAGATCGACGGCACGTCGTTGGTCGGCACGACCATCAGCAGTCTGGTGCTGGGCGACAGCATCGATCTGGCGGGCCTCAATTTCGTCTCGGGCGGGTCGGCGACCTTGCTCGCCGGCAACATCCTGCATGTCACCGAAGGGGCTTCCTCCTTCGATCTGCAGCTTGATACGACGCCCGGCGTGCGCTTCAGCGTCGGCGCGGATTCCGGCACCGGCACGCTGGTCACGACGCGGGCCGACGTCGCACCGGTCACGTCCGCGTCCAATGTCACGGCAGTTCGTGGCGAGAGCTCTGCGCTCGCGTCCAGCCTCTTCACCACCTCGGATGCCGATGGCGATCCCATCACCCAATATGCGTTCTGGGACACCCAAGGTAGCGGACACTGGGTCGTCAACGGCGTCGTCCAGCCCACCAATGCCGAGATCGACGTTGCGGCGGCGAACCTGTCGCAGGTGAGCTACGTCTTCGGCTCAAGTGGCTCTCCGGCCGATACGCTTTACGTTCGCGCCAATGACGGCACGGTTTGGGGCGGCTGGACTCAATTTTCGGCAACGGGATTTGTGGACACCGCGCCAACCGTGAACGCGGTCAGTGTGACCGGGGCGCACGGCCAGACGTCGGTTGCCGCATCGAGCCTGTTCACGGTGAGCGATCCGGATCACGACACGATCACCGAGTATGCCCTCTGGGACACCGGAGGGAGTGGCCACTGGGCGTTGAACGGTGTGGCTCTGCCTGCCAACACCGAGATCGATATTCCTGCGTCGCAGTTGCCGCAGTTGAGCTACGTCTTCGGGCCTCCGGGATCAGCCCCTGACACGTTGTACATCAAGGCGAACGACGGAACGTTGTGGGGGCCTTGGAAAGCGATCATAGCAGGGCCGGGGAGCGATGCCGCTCCGGTTGTGACGGCGCAGAACGTAACAGCCAATCACGGGCAGACGTCGGCGCCTGCCTCGAGCCTGTTCTCGGTCAGCGATGCCGACAACGATACGATCACCCAGTACGCGTTCTGGGACACCGGCGGCAACGGTCACTTTGTGGTCAATGGCGTCGCCCAGGCGGCGAACACCGAGATCGATGTCTCGGCGGCGAACCTGTCGCAGGTCAGCTACGTGTTCGGCCCCGGCGGTTCTCCGGCCGACACGCTCTACGTGCGGGCCAATGACGGCATGCTGTGGGGAAGCTGGACCGCGTTCACGGCATCGCCGGGCCCCGATACGGCTCCGGTGGTGACGGCGCAGAACGTGACCGCCAATCACGGCCAGTTCTCGGCGCTCGCCTCCAGCCTGTTCTCGGTCTCCGACGCCGACAACGATGCGATCACCCAATACGCGTTCTGGGACACCGGCGGCAACGGTCACTGGGTGGTGAACGGCGTCGCCCAGGCCGCCAATGTCGAGATCGACGTTGCGGCGGCGAACCTGTCGCAGGTCAGCTACGTGTTCGGCCCGGGCGGCTCGCCGTCGGATACGCTCTACGTGCGGGCCAATGACGGGATGCTGTGGGGAGGCTGGACCGCGTTCACGGCAACGCCAGGGATCGATACGGCTCCGGTGGTGACGGCGCAGAACGTGACCGCCAATCACGGCCAGTTCTCGGCGCTCGCCTCGAGCCTGTTCTCGGTCAGCGACGCCGACAACGATGCGATCACCCAATACGCATTCTGGGACACCGGCGGCAGCGGCCACTGGGTGGTCAACGGCGTCGCCCAGGCGGCCAGCACCGAGATCGATGTTGCGGCGGCGAACCTGTCGCAGGTGAGCTACGTGTACGGGCCGGGCGGCTCGACACCGGATACGCTCTACGTGCGGGCCAATGACGGATCGAAGTGGAGCACCTGGGCCGCGTTCACGGCAACACCGGGACCCGATCAGGCTCCGGTGGTGACGGCGCAGAACGTGGCAGCGGTTCACGGCCAGTTCTCGGCGCTCGCCTCGAGTCTGTTCTCGGTCAGCGATGCCGAGAACGATGCGATCACCCAGTACGCGTTCTGGGACACCGGCGGCAACGGTCACTGGGTGGTCAATGGCGTCGCTCAGGCCGCCAATGTCGAGATCGATGTTGCGGCGGCGAACCTGTCGCAGGTCAGCTACGTGTTCGGTCCCGGCGGCTCGACGCCGGATACGCTCTACGTGCGGGCCAACGACGGATCGAAGTGGAGCACCTGGACCGCATTCACGGCAACCCCGGGTCCCGACACCGCTCCGGTGGTGACGGCGCAGAACGTGACCGCCAATCACGGCCAGTTCTCGGCGCTCGCCTCGAGCCTGTTCTCGGTCTCCGACGCCGACAATGATGCGATCACCCAGTACGCGTTCTGGGACACCGGCGGCAACGGTCACTTTGTGGTCAACGGCGTCGCCCAGGCAGCCAACGTCGAGATCGATGTCTCGGCGGCGAACCTGTCGCAGGTCAGCTACGTATACGGGCCGGGCGGCTCGACACCGGATACGCTCTACGTGCGGGCCAACGACGGATCGAAGTGGAGCACCTGGGCCGCGTTCACGGCGACCCCGGGACCCGATCAGGCTCCGGTGGTGACGGCGCAGAACGTGGCAGCGGTTCACGGCCAGTTCTCGACGCTCGCCTCGAGCCTGTTCTCGGTCTCCGATGCCGAGAACGATGCGATCACCCAGTATGCGTTCTGGGACACCGGCGGCAACGGCCACTTCGTGGTCAACGGCGTCGTCCAGGCGGCCAACGTCGAGATCGATGTCTCGGCGGCGAACCTGTCGCAGGTCAGCTACGTGTTCGGTCCCGGCGGCTCGCCGGCCGACACGCTCTACGTGCGGGCCAACGACGGATCGAAGTGGGGCGCCTGGGCCGCATTCACGGCAACGCCAGGCCCCGATACGGCTCCGGTCGTGACGGCGCAGAACGTCTCCGCAATCCACGACCATTCGGTCGCGGCCTCGAGCCTGTTCTCGGTGTCGGACGCCGACAACGATGCGATCACCCAGTATGCGTTCTGGGACACCGGCGGCAACGGCCACTTCGTGGTCAACGGCGTCGTCCAGGCCGCCAACACCGAGATCGACGTCGCGGCGGCGAACCTCTCGCAGGTCAGCTACGTGTTCGGGCCCGGCGGCTCGCCGTCGGACACGCTCTACGTGCGGGCCAACGACGGCAGCGAGTGGAGCAGCTGGAAGGCCTTCACGGCCACCGCAACCAACCAGGCGCCGACGGTCGCGGTCGCCAACGTCGTGACGGTGTCGGGGCAGAGCTTTGCTGCTGCGAACCTCGTCACGGCGACGGACGCCGACGGCGATGCCATCACGAAGTATGCGCTGTGGGATTCCAACACCAACGGGCGCTGGAACGTCGGCGGCATCAACGAGCCGGCCAATACCGAGATCGACATCACCGCGGCGCAGCTCTCCCAGGCGACCTATCAGGCCGGCTCGGGCACCGACCAGCTCTGGATCCGGGCCTATGACGGCACTGCGTGGGGCGCCTGGCAGTCGTTCAATGTCACCGGACAGAGCCCGAGCGGCGCCACCATCGTCCCGGGCGGCACCCTCGAACTGACCGGGGCCTCGAATGCCGCCGTGACGTTCCAGGGCTCGACGGGGACGCTGAAGCTCGACAATTCCGCGAGCTTTGCCGGCACCGTCGCCGGGATGACCGGCTCGGACGCGATCGATTTCGCCAACATCAGCTTCGCGAACGTTCAGACCCCGAGCTTCAGCGGCAACGCATCGGGCGGAACGCTCACGGTGACGGACGGCACCGTCACGGCGAGCATCGCGCTGCTCGGCAACTACATGGCCTCGACATTCACGACCTCGAGCGACGGCCATGGCGGTACCCTGGTCGTCGATCCGCCGGCGACCCAGATCAGCCAGCTCGCGCAGCCGCAGCATGCGTGAGGCCTGACGATGCGGCATGCGGAGCCGCCGAGATAAGGTGACTTCGCCTGCCGGCATGCCCGTGCGGCGATCGCAGCAGCTAACAAGCCTCATCGAGCCGCTTACGACGCCGCGCGTTCCGCCGTGCCGAACAGGCGCCCCAGCAGCGACATCGCGGAATCGCCCGGCAGCAGCGTTGCGACGCTGACGGCGGGCTCGGCCCTGGTGTCGCGGCGGCCGTTCTGGGTGTGGCGCATCACGCTGGCCAATCGCCGCGTGATCGCCTGCGCGTTGCGCAGGTCGGTTCCGGCGAACGCCACGACGAGCGACCGGTCATCGTGCACGGCGCCGAAATCGGCCTGGCGCATCAGCCGGCTGATGATCCGCGCGCCGTCGAATTGCGCGCGCGGCTGCGCGTTGTCGAAGGTGAATCGCGCCACCGAGAGCGCGCCGCCGCGCTCGGCGGTGTGATAGACGGCGGTCGCGAAGTCGCGCTCGAACGCGGCCTTGGTGAGCAGGCCGGTGCGGGGATCGATCAGGCCCTTGGCATCGATTGCCTTGAGCATGCGGCCGAGCCGTGCCTCGAAGGCGTGCTGGCGGATCATCGGCAGCATCATGTCGGAGACGCGCGTCGGCCCGGCCGTGACGATCTCGAGATTGGGCAGCTCGTAACGCGGCGCCAGTTCGCCGGAAGCGACGATCACGGGCAACGGACGGAAGCGAACATCCTCGGTCAGCACGGTCAGGAACGCATCCATCACACGCGGCGTGAATCCCTCCGCCAGCACGATGCCGTCGATGTCACGATTGGAGAGATGCTTTGCGGCGGCCTCGATGCTCAGCGCCCCAACCACGCCGGCGCGTTCGCCGAGCGCGACCGACAAGGCCGGGTAGGCGCCGCCGCGGCCGATCAGCAGCGCGGTGGCTTCTCCGACCGGATCGATATCGGACATTGCGATCGGCGCCGGCGGCACCAGGCGGCGCATCACGGTCGCGTGCAGGGCGCGAACGCGTAAGGAGGCGTTGAGCCGGGCGACCAGGCGATCCGGCATGCCCTTGTGCTGGAAGAACGCGATGGCGGTGTCGGGCAGGGTGGTCGCGGGATCGACCGCGATCAGCGGCAGATAGGGCGCGCGGGCGGCGGCGCGCTTGGCGAGGCCCGACAGGGTGACGAAGTCGACGCCCTCGGCGGCTGCGATGATCGCTGCCGGCTTGACCTGCTCGATCGCCCGTCCGACCTCGTTCCAGTCGGTGACCACGACCGGAAACAGCTTCGTCTCATCGAGGACCGCGGCGAACGGCGGCTTTGCCGACGCCGATACGATGAGGACCGGACCTTGTTGAGACATTCGAACGCTCGAAACCAATGCTTAAGATCAGCAAACGGCTGCGATGCTAGTCGGCATGGCTTAATGCGGCGTCAACACAATGCTAAGACTAACGCATTGATAAGATTTTACGGCGCCCCGGTACCGTTACGGTCGCGAAATGCTTCGACCATCAACGGGTTAAGCCCAAGTTCTGTGAGGGCGTCGCGGGCCCGCGCATTGTCCTGCGCCCGTCCGGCCAGCCGGTGGCCGCTCAGGCGGTCGGGCAGCGCCGTCAGCATGGCGCCCTGGCCGAGGCGGCGCGACCACTCCTGCAGCTCCCCGGCAAGGAAGCGGTAGCCGCCGACCGTCATGACCCCCGACGGCGGCGCCGTGATGTTGATGGCGCCGGTCGTGCGGTCGACCCGCGCGGCATATTCGGTGTCGACGTAATCGCGCGGCGGCGGCGCAATCAGGCCGTCGCTCGGGGGCGGCGGCGGCGCATAGGCCGCGACCGGCACCATGGGGCCGCGCAGGCCCAGCGTGCCCTTCGGGGTAAGCAGGATCTCGCCGGCGATCGACGCACCTGGCGCTTCACGCGGCGCGCTGTGCGGACCGGGCTTGATCGGCGCCGGCGATCCATCCTCGGCGCTGCGGCGGGCGCCGAACAGCCCGGCCTCGCCGAATAGATAGATGTCAGTCAGGGTCACCCGCCGCGACGTCCAGTGCGGACTGGAGGCGACCTGTTCCGGGGTCCGCCAGAGGCCGATCGCGTTGCGCAGGGTCGGCAGGCGCTCCGACAGGCCGCACTCGTCGAGCCGCAGCGCGAACTGCGCCGGCGCGATCAGCGTGTCGCAGGCATGGTCGTTGAACTGGGTTTCGAACGCTTCCTCGTCGAACGGATGATGCATGACGAGCGTTCCGCCAGACAGCAGCCAAGTCACCAGCGACGAGCAGATGCCGGCGAACGACATCGGCGCGAATGCTGACATGATGGTCGCGCCCTGAGCCAGGTCGCTCTCCAGCGACATCGCGAGCCCGCCGGCGATCAGGCCGAAATGTGCGCGCGGCACCGGACGGAAACCCTCGCTGGTGACGTCGAAGGAGATCAGCGCCGGCTTGCGGCCATCCTGGATCATCGGGCGCGAGGTCCGGGAGTCCTGCATAATCGCGTCATCGAGCGACGCCATGCCTTCGGGCAGATCGGCCCCGAACCCGCAGACATGGCGGATCGAGAAGGCTTCCGCCGCGGCGTTCATGGCGAAGTCGGCGTAGGAGACACCGTCGATCTTGCCGCAGGTGACGATCGCCCGCGCCGCAGTGCGGTTGAGGACAGATGTCAGCTCGGCCTGCCGCCACAGCAGCGGCAACGGCGCCACGACCAGGCCGACCCGATGGGCGGCGAGCACCGTCAGGGCGAACTCGACCGTCGAGGGCAATTGAACCGCGATCACCGTATTGGTCGGCAACCCGCTCTCGACGAAATGGGCGGCGATCGCCGAGATCGCGCGGTCGGCCTGGGCATAGGTCAGGCGCTTGCGGGTCTGGCCGGTGACGCGTTGCTTGTTGGCCGGGTCGACCAGCGCCAGCGCCTCGGGCTGCCGAGCCAAGGTGCGCTTGAACAGGGTATCGAGCGTGGGCGAGGTGATCGACTGGTTCACAGGTTCAACGTCGGTTCACTTGGCACGTCACTTGGATTGCGCGCCGGGCTTCTGCCACCAGGTCTCCGGCAGGTAGCCCGTCAACGCCGTGGCCGAAGGCCGTTCTATCCGATTCCAGCGCGCGATCCATTGCTCTCCCAAGTTAAATAGGGGGATAGCGTAGAAGCCGGACATCAGCGCGCGGTCCAGCGCGCGCACCGCCGAGACGAAGTCCGTCCGCTCCCGCGCGGCGAGCAACGCGCCGATCGTGGCGTCGATGGCCGGATCCTTGGCGCCCATGTAGTTGCGGGTGCCCGGCACGTCGGCGGCCTGGCTGCCCCAGTAGAACCACTGCTCGTTGCCCGGCGACAGCGATTGGTCCCAGCGAATTGGAATCATGTCGAAGTCATAGGCGACCCGGCGCTGCTCGAACTGTACCGCATCGACCACCCGGACCACAGCGTCGATGCCGGCCCGCTTCAGGTCGCGCTGGTAGGCGAGGGCGATCCGCTCATGTTCGCGGGTCGTCACCAGGATCTCGATCCGCAGCGGCGTGCCGGTCGTGCGCTGCTTCAACTCCGTGCCGTCGAGCGCGTAGCCCGCCTCCGACAGCAGCGCGAACGCGCCGCGAAGGATGGTGCGGTCGCGGCCTGAGCCGTCGGTGACGGGAAGGCGATAGCGGCCATCGAGAATGTCGGGCGCAATATGCGACAGATACGGCTTGAGCAGATCGCGCTCGCGCTCATCGGCCGCGCGCCCATAGGCGGACAATTCCGAGCCCGCGAAATAGCCGCCGGCGCGTGCGTAGAGTCCGAAATAGTAATTGCGGTTGATCCATTCGAAGTCGAACAGCAGCAGCAGCGCCTGGCGCACCCTGGCGTCAGCGAATTTCGGCCGCCGGGTGTTGAACACCAGGAATTCGGACGGATCGGGCGTGCCGATCTTGATGGTTTCGCGAAGCACGTCGCCGCTCTTCGCGGCGGGGAAGTCGTAGCCGTCATGCCAGCGGAGCGGTTCTGGCTCGGTCCTGAAGTCATAAAGGCCGCGCTTGAACGCCTCGAACTGGCCGTTAGCGTCGCGATAGTAATCGAGCCTGATCTCGTCGAAATTCCAGAAGCCGCGGTTTACCGGCAGGTCGCGCCCCCAGTAATCCGGATTGCGGGTGAAGGTCACGCTGGTGCCGGGCTTGACCGCCGTCACGCGGTACGGGCCGGAGCCGATCGGCGGCGCCAATGTGGTCTCCTCGAACTTGGCGACGTCGGTGGCATGGCGCGGCAGGATCGGCATCAGCCCGAGGATCAGCGGCAATTCACGGTCGGCAACGCCGCCAAAATCGAATCGCACCGTGAGCGGGTCGAGCACCTCGGCCTTTGCGACTTTCGAATAATACTGGTGATGCAGCGGACGGCCGTGATCGCGGAGCAGTTCGAGCGAGAACACCACGTCGTCGGCCGTGACCTCGTGCCCGTCGGAGAAACGCGCGCGGGGATCGATATGAAATGTCACATAGCTTCTGGCGTCGTCGGTCTCGACGCTGCGGGCCAGCAGGCCGTAGAGCGTGAACGGCTCGTCATTGTTCCGCACCATGAGGCTTTCGTAGACATAGCCGCGCTCATAGGCGTAGCCCCGCAGCTGCTGTACGGCGAGACCTCTGACGATCAGCGGATTGAGGCTGTCGAAGGTGCCCTCCCGCGGGCTCAGGACCAGACGGCCGCCCTTGGGAGCGTCAGGGTTGGCGTAGGCAAGGTGGGTAAAGTCGGCGGGCAGCGCCGGCGCGCCGTGCATCGCGATGGCGTGGCTCTCGGCGGCGGCTACAGGGGCAAGCGCGCTCGTCAGGAATCCCAGGATAGATGCCAGGACGAGCCAGATGGCGGGCAATGCGGCGCGCCGAACGTGCCCGGGAACACGTGCGTACGGCGCCGGATTTGATTCGCGAAACGTCACGTCGGGAGGTTTATCACAGGGCGCCGAAACTCGCCGTCACATGGGCGCAAATGCGCTTGTCGGCATTGATCTTTCCGCGCGCCGCTGTATTGAAGGCGTGCAATTCGAAGGCGGGAACGCCTGTCACGTATCCGCCTCAATTGACTAGGAGACAGCCGCCCAAACGGCTATGTGTCGGCGCCTGCAGCGGTTTCGGGCGCTGCCGTTCAGAAAGGGTTTTCCGCAATGAATTTCCGTATCTTGGCCGCCCCGGTCCGGCCGCATGGGCGAATTGTTGCCCTGATGGCGGCGACGGCATTCTCTGCAGCGCTCCTGGTTCCTGCCGCTCGGGCCCAGCAGCCGGCAGCGCCGGCGCCTGCGGCACCGAAGGCTGCGCCCAAGGCGGCACCGAAGGCAGCTCCGAAGGCGCCGGCTCCGGCAGCCCAGGCGCCAGCCGCTCAAGCACCGGCCGCAGGTCAGGCGCCCGCCGCGGCCGCCCAGCAGCCGCCCCAGGATCAGCAGATCCAGCTCATCTACGCCCCCTGGACCAAGTTCTGCCTGAAGGGCCAGGAAGCCAACGCCAAGCAGGTTTGCTTCACCGGCAAGGACGGCCGCATCGAGTCCGGCCAGCCGGTGATCGCCGCCGTGATTATCGAGCCGGAAGGCGAGCCGAAGAAGATCCTGCGCGTCACGCTGCCGCTCGGCATGCAGCTCGTCCACGGCACCCGCATCATCGTCGACAACAACCCGCCGCAGCAGGCGCCCTATGTGATCTGCTTCCAGAACGGCTGCATGTCCGACTATGAAGCAACCCCCGAGCTGATCGCCAACATGAAGAAGGGCCAGAACCTCGTGGTCCAGGCGATCAACTCGAACGGCGCGCCGCTGACCTTGCCGCTGCCGCTCAACACCGAATTCGCCAAGGCCTATGACGGCCCGCCGACCGATCCGAAGGTGTTCGAGGAAAACTCGAAAAAGCTGCAGGAAGAGTTGCAGAAGCGCGCCGAAGAGCAGCGCAAGAAGCTGGAAGGCGCCGGCGGTGGTGCAGCTCCCGCGGCTCCGGCCAACCCGGCAGCCAAGTAAACCTTCAAGTAGGCTTTCAAGCAAACTTTCGATCAAGCGTTCGCGAGAACGCGAGATCATCGCAAATCAAAAGGCGCCCGCAAGGGCGCCTTTTTTGTCATGCGAAACCGACTGGCTGATGGCAGCCTGCCGCGCTGGTGATCGCGCGCATCGTATGCGATGGTTGCTCAAGGCAAATCGATCGGGCCACGCCGCATCGTGATTGCCTTGTCCGGACAAGTCCGGCGTCGAAGCACAATCATAAATCCGTCACGGGAGGCCAGACGAAAGCGCGGAACGCGCCTTCGATGCGCAAATGCGCGCGCGGTTCTGCGCGAACCCTGGCCGCTTGTGCGGAAGTCTGATGGCGCGATGCGACCGGACCTTGCCTCGGTCGCTAGCCCGTCGTTCGCTATCATGGAAGTCTCCCCGATGTCCCAGCGAGTCAACACGCAGCGGCGGGAACCGCTCTCCCGACCTTCGGAGCAGCCGACCGTCCGTCCGTCAGTCGATGCTGGTGGGCGCCTCAACCAGGACAATGTGCCCGGCAGCTTCCATCCGGGCATCGTGCATCTTGCGCTGGCAATGGGCGGGTTCGCGATCGGCATCGCCGAATTCGCCACCATGAGCCTGCTGCCGTTCTTCGCCCACGACCTCAACGTCAGCGAGCCCCAGGCCGGCCATGCGATCAGCGCCTACGCGCTCGGCGTCGTGGTGGGCGCACCGGTGATCGCCGTGCTGTCGGCACGGATGAGCCGCCGCACGCTGCTGATCGCGCTGATGGGCTTCTTCGCGCTGATGAACGGCCTCTCCGGGCTCGCGCCGGATTATCACACCATGCTGGTGCTGCGCTTTCTCGCCGGACTGCCGCACGGCGCCTATTTCGGCATCGCCATGCTGGTCGCGGCCTCGCTGGTCCCGACCGACAAGCGCACGGCGGCGGTCGGCCGCGTGCTGCTCGGCCTCACCATCGCGACGACGATCGGCGTGCCGCTCGCCAACGGCGTGGGGCAGGCGATCGGCTGGCGCTGGGTCTTCGCGATCGTTGCCGGCCTCGCGCTCTTGACCGCCATCCTGGTGCTGATCTTCGCGCCGCGCGACGTCGCCAACAGCAACGCCAGCCCGCTGCGCGAACTGTCGGCGCTCGGTCGCAAGCATGTCTGGCTGACGCTGGCGATCGGCGCCATCGGCTTCGGCGGGCTGTTCTCGGTCTACACCTATCTCGCCTCGACCATGCTGGCGGTGACGCACACATCGCCCGCTTTGGTGCCGGTCACGCTGTGCGTGTTCGGAGCCGGCCTCACCGCCGGTAACATCATCGTGCCGCGCTTTGCCGACCGCGCGCTGATGGCGACAGCGGGCGGCCTCTTGCTGTGGTCGGCGGCGACGCTGGCGCTGTATCCACTGGCGGCGATGAATTTTTGGACGCTGAGCGCCGACGTGTTCCTGATCGGGCTCGGCGGTGCGCTTGCCACCGTGTTGCAGACCCGGCTGATGGATGTCGCGGGCGAGGCGCAGAGCCTCGCCGCCGCGCTCAACCATTCCGCCTTCAACGTCGCCAACGCGCTGGGGCCGTGGCTCGGCGGAATGGCCGTCGCAGCCGGCTATGGCTGGACGTCGACCGGCCTGGTCGGCGCGGGACTGGCGCTGGCGGGCTTTGTGGTCTGGGCGATCGCGGTGGCGCTGGCCAGGCGCGAGGGCGTGTGAGCGTGGCAGCGCCGAGGGGCGCCGCGCGTCAGTTCAGCGACGGATTGCGCGGACGGTAGCCGCCCGACTTGTCCTTCACGAAGATCTCCGCCACTTGCGAATGCCGGATCGGTTCGCCGGAGTCATCGGGCAGCAGGTTCTGCTCGGACACATAGGCGACGTACTCGGTCTCCGAGTTCTCCGCGAGCAGGTGATAGAAGGGCTGGTCCTTGTGGGGCCGCATGTCCTCGGGGATCGACAGCCACCATTCCTCGGTGTTGTTGAACTCGGGGTCGATATCAAAAATCACGCCCCGGAAGGAGAACACCCGGTGACGGACGATCTGCCCGATCTGGAATTTGGCGGTGCGCGCTTTGATCATGGTTCGTCGATAGACCAACATTGTGGCCGATGCTAGGGGCATGACGGTGAATTAACCCCCGGTTTACCGATTCTAGCCGGACCAAAACGACCCGAAATCCGGCCGAGAAACTACTTTCAGAATGATCGATATCCTCAATCTGGCGTTGCCGTATTTCGGCTTGATCTTCATCGGTTACGCGTGCGGAAAAGCCAAAGGTTTGCCCGAGAATGGGCTCGCCTGGATGAATTTCTTCCTGCTTTACGTTTCGTTGCCGGCGCTGCTGTTCGGGATCATGTCCAAGACGCCGTTCGCCGAGCTGAACAACCCGCCATTCCTGATCGCCACAACGCTCGGAACCGTGATCGCGTTCTTCCTGGCGATGGTTGCGGGCAAGCTGATCGGCGGGCTGTCGTTGCGCCAGGCGACGCTCGCAGGCCTGTCAGGCGCCTATGGCAATATCGGCTATATGGGCCCTGGGTTGGCGCTCGCCGTGCTCGGCACCAAAGCGGCGGCGCCGACCGCGCTGATCTTCTGCTGCGACAGCATCTTCCTGTTCTCGATCGTGCCGCTCTTGATCGAGCTCACCGACCGCGACCATCCCTCGCTGCTGCACGCGTTCGGCGTGGTGCTGAAGCAGATCGTGCAGAACCCGCTGATCATGTCGGCGGTGTTCGGCGCGCTGGTCGCCGCGTTTCACATCCCGATCCCGGTCGCGCTCGACCGCACCATCCAGTTCCTGCAGAACGCCGCCGCACCGACGGCGCTGTTCGTGCTCGGCATCACCGTGGCGCTGCGGCCGTTCGAGCGGGTGCCGTGGGAGGTGCCGGGCGTGGTGGCGATCAAGCTCCTGATCCATCCGCTGCTGGCGTTCGGGCTGATGCTGCTGTTCGGTCCGTTCGCGCAGCCCTGGGCTGCGACCGCGGTGCTGATGGCCTCGCTGCCGCCGGCGCTCAACGTGTTCGTGATTGCACGGCAGAACGACACCTGGATCGAGCCGGCGTCGGTTGCGGTGCTGATCGGCACCTTCGCCTCGGTGGTCACGCTGACCAGCGTGATGTGGTTCATCCAGAGCGGCCGGCTGGTGTTTCCTTAAGGCGCGGTGAACTTGGATTGAAGTGGTCGGACCGTGGATTCGGTTTACCTCTCCCCATTGGGGAGAGGTGAAGTTCACCGCCGCCATGACGGCGCGAGGCCCTCGCGCATCGCCAGCCGCCGCAGCGGGCCGAACGCGCCAAGCAGATGCAGGCCGGCGGCACGCGCGGTCTGCACGCCGAGGAAATCGCTCAGCAGCGACCGGTTGGCGATGTCGATCGCCCAGGTCCGGCTGGCGACATCGGGCCGCCGCGCCGCCTGGTAGCGCGACAGCACATTGGGCGCGCCGGGATCCTCGCCGCGACCGATCGCCTGGCCGGTGATCTCGGCGATATCGGCGGCATCGCGCAGCCCCATGTTGAGCCCCTGCGCGCCGATCGGCGGCAGCACATGGGCGGATTCTCCGACCAGCGCGATCCGGTTCTTGGCGAATTGCCGGGGCCGCTCGATCGCGAGCGGAAACACGTGACGGCCGCCCTGGACCTCGACGCGGCCAAGAATCGAATGCGACTGGCGTTCGGCCGCGACGGACAATTCGTCATCACCGAGCGCCTTCAGCCGTTCGGCCTCCTTGGGCGCCGAGACCCAGACCACGCTGCTCCGGTTGCCGCTCAGCGGCACGAACACGCAAGGGCCGTGCTCGGTGTGAAACTCGGTCGAGATGTTGTGGTGCGGGCGGCTGTGGGTGATGTTGAAGGTGAGGGCGGACTGCCCGAGCTCGCGGCTGACCACCTCGATGCCGGCGGCCTCGCGGGACAGCGAATTGCGTCCGTCGGCGCCGACCACGAGCCGGGCCGACAGCGACTGGCCCTGCCGCGTCACCACCGTGACCCCTGCATCATCCGGTTGCACCGAGGCGGCCTCGTCGTCGAACCGCGTCAGCGCGGCCATCTCGCCGGCGCGATCTTCGAGCGCCGCCACCAGCTCGCGATTGTCGATGTTGAAGCCGAACTGCTCGCGGCCGATCTCGTCGGAGGAGAACCGCACCTCCGGCGCGCGGATCAGGCGGCCGGTGTCGTCGACGAGGCGCATGGTCTTGAGCGCCGCCGCGTTGTCGCTGCAGCGCCGCCAGACGTCGAGCCGTTCCAGTATCTCGGTCGAGGCGCCGAGCAGCGCGGTGGTCCGGTTGTCGGCATAGGGTGCGCGGCGCGCCAGCAGCGCGGTGCGCGCGCCGGCATCAGTGAGGGCAATCGCAGCCGTCAATCCGGCCGGGCCGCCGCCTATTACGATAACGTCATAATCCTGCGAGCTGTCGGTCATATCAGGACATTTGACATGCCCGGCCCAATTTTCAAGCCATCGCTAACCAACAAGGGTTTCCAACGCTCTACGCGGCGGAACGCCGCAAGACCGCATATGCAAAGGGGGCCGATTCCTGATAGCACTTCGGCCGATGGAGCACTCGAGCCAGCCGGATGCGTTGCCAGAACGGATGCGGACCGCCGCATTCTCCGTTCATATTTTCACGGCGCTCGGCGCCGGGGTCGCGCTGCTGGCGATGCTGGAAGCGGTGCGCGAGCACTGGGCCAACATGTTCGCCTGGCTCGGGGTCGCACTGATCATCGACGGGATCGACGGCCCGCTGGCGCGCCGGCTCGACGTGGTGCGGTTGCAACCGAACTGGTCGGGCGAGGTGCTCGACCTGGTGGTTGATTTCGTCACCTATGTGTTCGTGCCGGCCTACGCGATCACCGCGAGCGGCATGCTGCTGCCGCTGGCCGCGCCGGTCCTCGGCATCGGCATCGTGGTCTCCAGCGCGCTGTATTTCGCCGACCGCCGCATGAAGGCCGACGACAACCATTTCCGCGGCTTCCCGGCGCTGTGGAATGCGGCGGCGTTCTATCTGTTCCTGCTGCATCTGCCGCCGGTGCTGTCGACGATCGTGGTCGCGGCACTGATCGCGCTGACCTTCGCTCCGTTCCATGTGCTGCACCCGCTCCGCGTGGTGCGGCTGCGCTGGCTGACGCTCTGGCTGCTCGGCGCCTGGGCGCTGCTCGGCATGTACACGCTCGCCAATGACTTCATGGTCGGCGCGCCGATCACGTTCGGTCTGTGCGCCATCGCCGTCTACATCGTCGGCAGCGACACCTTGATCCGCCGGATGAAAGCCTTCAGAGCATGATGCAATTGATCACCAGCCCGGAAGCCTGGGCGGCGCTGCTGACCCTGACGGCACTGGAGATCGTGCTCGGTATCGACAACGTCATCTTCCTGTCGGTGCTGGTTTCGCGGATCCCGCAACCGCAGGCCAACCGCGCGCGGCAGATCGGCCTGTTGCTGGCGCTGGTGTTCCGCATCATCCTGCTCAGCGTCCTGGTCTGGTTGATCGGGCTGACGCAGCCCGTGTTCACTATCGCCAGTGTCGCGCTGTCGTGGCGCGACATCATTCTGATCGGTGGCGGCCTGTTCCTGATCGCCAAGGCAACTCATGAAATCCACGCCGAGGTCGAGGCGCGTGACGCCGAGGAGAACGACAAGCCGAGCCCCAACGCGTTTTTCTGGGTGATCGTGCAGATCATCATCATCGATCTGGTGTTCTCGCTGGATTCGATCATCACCGCGATCGGCATGGCGCAGGACCTCGAGATCATGATCGCAGCGGTCGTGATCGCGTGCATCATCATGTACGTCTCGTCAGGCCCGGTGGCGCGGTTTGTCGCGGAGCATCCGACCACCAAGATGCTGGCGCTGGCGTTCCTGGTGCTGATTGGCGTCGCGCTGGTGGCCGACGGATTCAAATTCCACATTCCGCGCGGCTACATCTATTTCGCGATCGCGTTCTCGGCGGCGGTCGAGATGTTCAACGTGCTAGCCAAACGCAACCGCAAGAATGCCTAGCGGGCGATATGGCTGGTTCCAGGCGGCTTGGTTGACAAGCCGGCGCCGATGGCATTCGCTCGTCTGAAGCTGATATTCGAGGGGAGCGACGACATGACCAAGGCTGTGCGGGTGCACAAGGTGGGGGGCCCTGAGGTCCTGACCTATGAGGATGTCGAGGTGGGGGCGCCGGGGACCGGCGAGGTCCGCATCCGCCAGCATGCGGTCGGGCTGAACTTCATCGACGTCTATTTCCGCACCGGCCTCTACAAGGCGCCCGGTCTGCCGTTCATCGCCGGCAACGAGGCCGCCGGCGAGGTTTTGGCGGTCGGCCCCGGGGTGACCAATTTCCACCCCGGCGATCGCGTCGCCTACTACCACAACCTCGGCGGATACGCCTCCGAGCGCGTCATCCCGGCGGACAAACTCGTCAAACTGCCCGACCACATCACCTACGAGCAGGGCGCCGTGCTGATGCTCAAGGGGCTCACCGTCTGGTACCTCCTGCACAAGACGTTCAAGGTCGAGCAGGGCCATCGGGTGCTGATCCATGCTGCGGCCGGCGGCATCGGGCTGCTGGCCTGCCAGTGGGCCCACGCACTCGGCGCGCATGTCATCGGCACCGTCGGCTCGAAGGCGAAGGCCGATCTCGCGCTCGCCAATGGCTGCGACCACGTCATCCTCTACAACGAAGAAAACTTCGTCGAACGCGTCAAGCAGATCAGCCGTGGCGAGCTCTGCGACGTCGTCTATGACGGCGTCGGCAAGACTACCTTCCCGGGATCGCTGTCGTGCCTGCGGCCACGCGGCCTGTTCGTCTCGTTCGGCAACGCCTCGGGTCCGGTGCCGCCGTTTCCGCTCGCCGAGCTCAACAACCACGGCTCGCTGTTCGCGACGCGGCCGAAGCTCAACGACTATGTCGGCACCCGCAAGGAGCTGCTCGAGGGCGCCGACACGCTGTTCGCCGCCGTGATCAACGGCAAGCTGCACGTGCCGATCAACCACGCCTATGCGCTGAAGGACGCCGCCAAGGCGCATATCGACCTGGAGAGCCGGGCGACCACGGGCGCGGCGATTTTAAGGCCGTAGGTCCACGTCGTTCCGGGGCGATGCGCGAGCATCGAACCCAGAATCTCGAGGTTCCGGGTTCATCGCTAACGCGATGCCCCGGAACGACAGTTGAGATGGCTACGCCACCCGCCTTGCCGCACCGACCTTCGTCAGCACCCCATCCAGACAATCAATCATCGCGGATATCTCTTCCCGCGTGACGTTGAGCGCCGGCATGAAGCGCAGCGTGTCCGGCTGCGGCGAGTTGACCAGCACGCCGGCGGCAAACGCCTCGGCGACGACGGCGGCACCGATCGGCATCTTGAGATCGAGCGCAAGCAGCAGGCCACGGCCCCTGATCTCGCCGAGCCCGTGCCGCGACGACAGCCGCTGCAATTCGCGCTCGAGCAGCAGGCCGGAATCGACGACCGATTTAAGGAAATCGGGCTGACCGATCGTATCGAGTACGACACGTCCAGCGGCGCACATCAGGGGATTGCCGTTGAAAGTGCCGCCCTGATCGCCGTGATCGAAGCACGAGGCATGTTCGGTCGCGAGCAGCGCCGCGAGCGGCACGCCGCCGCCGATGCCCTTGCCGAGCGTCATGATGTCGGGCTCGATCCCGGCGTGCTGATAGCCGAACAGCTTTCCGGTCCGGCCCATGCCGGTCTGGATTTCGTCGACGATCAAGAGCAGGCCACGCTGCTGGGTCAGCGCCCGCAACTCCTGTAGGAACTGATCGGTCGCAGGCCACACGCCGGCTTCGCCCTGGATCGGCTCCAGCATCACCGCGACCGTCGACGGCGAGATCAACTTCCGCACCGACTCGATGTCGTTCAATTTGGCCTTTCGGAAGCCCGAGACCTTCGGCTCGAACAACGGCTCGAACGCCTTCTTGCCAGAGGCCGACATGGTCGCGAGCGTGCGGCCGTGGAAGCCGCCCTCGAAGGTGATGATCTCGTGCGCGCCACCCTTGTATTTGGCGCCAAATTTGCGCGCGAGCTTGATTGCGCCTTCGTTGGCCTCCGCGCCGGAGTTGGCGAAGAACACCTGGTCGAAGCTGCTGTTGTCGACCAGTGCCTTGGCCAGTTTCAGGCTCTGCTCGTTGTAGAACGCCGGGCTCGGCGTGAGCAGCCGCCTGGCCTGCGCGGCCAGCGCGTCGGCCACGATGACCGGCGAATGGCCGAGCGGATTGACGGCCCAGCCTTGCACGAAATCGAGATAGCGGTTGCGGTTGGCGTCCCACAGATACGAACCCGCGCCGCGCACGAACACGACCTCGGGGCGGGCGGTGATGTCCATCAGCGCGTCGAACGGATGGGCGGCGTTGGTCATATCGATCTCCTCTGGGGCGGTGTGGGGATTAGTGGGGCAGGCCGAAAAGCAAGAAGGCCGCGCTTTGCGGGCGCGGCCTTCTCGAAAACCTTGGCTGATGTCAGCTAATCAGCGATGGCGTCGGACACGGCGCAGCCCAGCATCGTCGCGGGTGCGACGACGGTTGATGGCGCGGCGGTGGGTCCGGTTCAGCTTCATGGCGCAGGGCCATACAGCCGAAGGGGCGGTGGTGTCAAGCGCTGGTGCGCCGTCATTCGACGCCATAGCGCGCGAATTCGGTAGCGATATCGGACTGAATCGCCTGGGCGGCAGCGATGTCGGCTTGCGCCGCGTCGGCGCCGCCTGTCTTGCGTCGCGCGACGCCGCGGCCATAAAGCGAGCTGGCGAGTTTCGGGTTGATCTTTAGCGCCGCGTCAAAATCCGCGATCGCAGCATCAACTTCGCCGAGCTTGAGGCGACAGATGCCGCGGCTGTCGAGCGTGTAGGGATCGCCCGGATTCCATTGCAGCGACTGCTCGCAATCCGCGAGGGCCTGCTGCGCCTGGCCCATGATCACGCGCGTCAGGCAACGCGCATTGAGTGCAGCCGCGTATTTCGCGTTGAACTTGATGGCGTTGCTGAAATCGTCGAATGCCCGCGGGTAGTCCTGCCGTCCAAGATAGAGGTTGCCTCGTGCGTAATAGTCGCGGTAGCCGGCTGGATCGAGCCGCAGCGATTGATCGAAATCGGCCAGCGCCCGATCGACATCGCCGAGATCGCGAAACACCCGGGCGCGGTTGCCGTAGGCGGCCGCATAACGAGCATCGAGCCGGAGCGACGCATTGTAGTCGGCCAGTGCGCGTTCGAGGTCGTTGCGGCCACGATAGGCATTGCCGCGATTGTAATAGGCGAGCGCGAATTTCGGATCGAGGCGGATGGCGTGATCATAGTCGGCCATTGCGCGATCCGGCTCCTTGGCATCGATGTAGGAGTTGCCGCGGTTGTTGTAGTACCAGGCATCGTTCGGGCGGAGGCGGATGGCTTCGTCGTAGTCGGCGATGGCGAGCTTGGGTTCGCCACGATCGCTGTGGGCGATACCGCGGTTGTAGCGCGCGATCTCATCCCTCGGATCGAGCGCGATGGCCTGATCAAGGTCGGCGATGGCGGCATCGACTTCGCCCTTGCGGCGATGGGCCTCGCCGCGGTTGGCCAGTCCCTTGCCACGCATCGGCGCGTATTTGATCACTTCCGTGAAGTCGGCAATCGCGCGATCGAGATCGTTGCTTTCGAGATAGCCGCCGCCACGGTTGAGGAAGGCGCCGGCGCGTTGCTTCTCCTTGAATTTGCGCAGGGCAAGCAGAAAGCTGCAGCCGGCGATGCGCTGCGGCGCATCCTTCTTGCTGTAGCACCAGGCGTTTGCAGTCGCTTCGGAGGATGGCTGAGGCGCCGCCAGCGCTGCCGTGGCGGCGAACGCCGGCGCGAGTTGGATGAGGACGACCGCCGCCAACCGGCAGCGTACCAGCAGTCGCTTCCATGATTGCCGCAAGACCAGGCTCCGTGCGACCGGATGGCCGCCTAAGCTTTGTGAGCCCAGACCGCGGCCGGGTTCACAACGACGGATGCCGTTCGGCATCCGCGGGGGTCTTGGTGGGCCGGAGCTAGAATCCGGCGACGCTGCCGTGCAGGTCGTATTGGTCGGAGCGCTCGATCTTCGCCGTGACGATCTCGCCGACCTTGAGTGGGCGGCGGCTGGTGAGATAGACGGCGCCGTCGATCTCCGGCGCGTCGGCCTTTGACCGACCCTTGGCGACCGTCGGGCCGACCTCGTCGATGATCACCTGCTGGCGGGTGCCCACCTTGCGCTTGAGGCGCTTGGCCGAAATCTTCTGCTGCCGCGCCATCAGGGCATTCCAGCGCTCCTGCTTGACCTCGTCGGGCACGGCATTTCCGATCGTGTTCGACGCGGCGCCGGCGACCGGCTCGTATTTGAAGCAGCCGAGGCGGTCGATCCCGGCTTCATCCAGCCAGTCGAGCAGATAGGCGAAATCGGAATCGCTCTCGCCGGGGAAGCCGACGATGAAGGTCGAGCGCAGCGTCAGCTCCGGGCATTGCTCGCGCCATTTCTGGATGCGTGCCAGCGTCTTCTCCTGCGCAGCCGGGCGCTTCATCGCGCGCAGCACGTCCGGGCTCGCATGCTGGAACGGGATGTCGAGATAGGGCAGCACCTTGCCCTCGGTCATCAGGCCGATGACCTCGTCGACATGCGGGTAGGGGTAGACATATTGCAGCCGCACCCAGGCGCCGAGCTCACCGAGCTCCTTGGCGAGGTCGAAGAATTTCGCGCGCACGCTGCGATCCTGCCACGGGCTCTCGGCATATTTCAGGTCGACGCCATAGGCCGAGGTGTCCTGCGAGATGACGAGCAATTCCTTGACGCCGGCCTTCACGAGTCTCTCGGCCTCGCGCAGCACGTCATTGGCCGGCCGCGACACCAGATCGCCGCGCAGCTTCGGGATGATGCAGAAGCTGCAGCGGTTGTTGCAGCCCTCGGAAATCTTCAGGTAAGCGTAGTGCCGCGGCGTCAGCTTGACGCCCTGCGGCGGCACCAGGTCGATATGCGGATTGTGCGCCGGCGGCAGCGCGCGGTGCACGGCGTCCAGCACGCTCTCATATTGCTGCGGTCCCGTGATCGACAGCACGCCGGGATAGGCGCTCTCGATCTGCTCGGGCTCGGCGCCCATGCAGCCGGTGACGATGACCTTGCCGTTCTCGGCCATCGCCTCGCCGATCGCAGCCAGCGATTCCTGCTTGGCGCTGTCGAGGAAGCCGCAGGTGTTGACGATGACGATGTCGGCGCCGTCATGCTTGCGCGCGAGCTCATAGCCCTCCGCGCGCAGCCGGGTGATGATGCGCTCGGAATCGACCAGCGCCTTGGGGCACCCCAAGGACACAAAGCTCACTTTCGGCGCGGCGGCCTCTTGCATATCTTCCCAAATCTGCCTGATTGATGGGCAGGAGCTAGTCCCAATTGCCGAGAATTACAACCCTTTCCCGGGCCTTCCGGCGTGATATGGATGGTTGTTACCGGGCTTTAAGAGTGGTCGATGAGCGCTGAGTCGTCTCCCAAGATCGTCATAGTCGACGAGAGCCCGATCCGAGCGGCCATCCTGGAGGAGGGACTTCGGGAGGCCGGCTACACGGACGTCGTCCATATCAGCGAGATGCAGAGCCTGCTCTCGCGGATCTATGCGCTCGATCCCGAGATCATCGTCATCGACCTCGAAAACCCGAGCCGCGATGTGCTGGAACAAATGTTCCAGGTCAGCCGCGCGGTCCGCCGGCCGATCGCGATGTTCGTCGACCAGAGCGATGCCGCCTCGATCCAGGCCTCGGTGGAGGCGGGCGTCTCGGCCTACATCGTCGACGGCCTCAAGAAGGAGCGGATGAAGCCGATCCTCGATCTCTGCGTCTCCCGCTTCAACGCCTTCGCCAAGCTGCAGGACGAGCTCGACCGCACCAAGCATGCGCTGGAAGAGCGCAAGGTGATCGACCGCGCCAAGGGCATCCTGATGAAGGTGAAGGGGCTGACCGAGGAGGAGGCCTACGTGCTGATGCGTTCGACCGCGATGCGCGAGAAGAAGAAGATCGGCGAGATAGCGCAATCGATCCTGACGGCGTCGGAGCTGTTGAAATGACCACATCCCTGCGCATCGGATTCATTCCGCTGGTGGACGCCGCCGCCCTGATCGTTGCGGCCGACAAGGGCTTTGCGGCGGCTGAGGGTCTCGACGTCACGCTGGTGCGTGAAGTGTCGTGGTCGAATGTCCGCGACAAGCTCAATATCGGCCTGTTCGATGCGGCTCATTTGCTGGCGCCGGTGGCGATCGCATCACACCTCGGGCTCGGCCACGTCAAGGTGCCGATCGCGGCGCCCTTCAATCTCGGGCTCAACGGCAACGCCATCACGGTCTCGCCGGCGCTGTACGCCGCGTTGATGGAGGAGCTCGACGGCGACCGGCTCGATCCGATGGCGACCGCGCGGGCACTCGCGCGCGTGGTGGCGAAACGGCGGAAGAGCGGGGCAGAGCCGCTGACCTTCGGCATGACGTTTCCGTTCTCGACCCACAATTATCAATTGCGGTTCTGGATGGCCGCCGGCGGAGTCGATCCCGACGAGGACGTGCAGCTCGTGGTGCTGCCGCCGCCCTACATGGTGGACAGCCTCGCCAACGGGCATGTCGACGCGTTCTGCGTCGGTGCGCCCTGGAATTCGATCGCTGTCGATCTCGGCGTCGGCCATATCCTGCATTTCGTCTCGGACATCCTGCTCAGCGCGGTGGAGAAGGTGCTGGCGGTGCGCCAGAGCTGGTCGGAGAAGCACCCCGACGTCGTGGCCGCGCTGCTGCGCGCGCATCTGCGCGCCGCCGAATTCATCGAGCAGCCGGAAAACCGGGGCGAGGTCGCGCGCATCCTGGCGCAGCCGGAGCGGCTCGGCGTCGACGCCAGCGTCATCCAGCGCACGCTCGACGGCCGGCTGAAGGTCTCGCCCGACGGCACCATGCGCGAGAGCAGTCGCTATTTGTTGGTCGGGCGCGAGGGCGCCGCGCGGCCCGATCCGGGGCAGGCAGCCTGGCTCTACGCCCAGATGGTCCGCTGGGGCCAGACGCCGTACCGGCCGGAGGCGCTGAAGGCGGCCATGGCGGTGTTCAGGCCGGACCTCTACGACGCGGCGTCCGGGCTTCCGGCTGATACCTCCAACGCCATCGGCGCGTTCGCCGGCCCGCCTTTCGATCCGAACGACATTCCCGGCCATCTGGCGGCGTTCAAGATCGGGCGCTGGAAGCCCTGAGCGCGGCGCAGCGGCCGCGCCTCAGCGATCCACCTCCGGCTACTTTGCATGGGGTTGTTTTCGCGATTTTCGGTTATTGCGGGCTGGCGCGGTTCCCGGCGCCTCGAATTGCAACGAATAAGATTCTCGGGCCCGCGCGCAGGAAGGAATATTCCTCTCGGAACCGTGTTCCCGAAGGTGGCGGCATCGCTATTTCTGCCGCCCGCTTGAATCCGCGCGCGAACGCTATTCCATATGCCCGAGAATGGGGCGTTGGAGATCGACCATGCGCGAGCTATCGGCGGAAGCCCGCCTGCACTTTTACGCGCGAAACATTTCAAGGAAGTCCGGGACCGGAATTCACACTGCAGCGCTGTACAGCGCCTTTGCGGTGATCGCTGCGATCGTGTTCGGCACGCTGTCCGTCCACCCGTTCTGAGCTAACCAGAGAATTGAAAAGCCGCCGTCTGATAGCCTCAGGCGGCGGCTTTGTGTTGGCTGGATGCTGACGGCTCAGTAGCCGTAGCCCTGACCATATCCGTAGCCGTAGCCATATCCGCCGCCGCAGGTGTTGCAGGTCGGCTGGACCGGCGCGTAATAGGAATAGCCCGGCGAGACCATCTGCGTGCGCTCTTGCGTCGCGTATTGCGGCGCGATGCGCTCATAGGCGACGCCTTCGGGCGCGACCATCACGGTCTTCGGCACCATCACGGTACGATACTGCGCCGGCGTGCGATGCGCGATGACGCGGCCCGGCGACACCATCACGGTTTCCTGCACGGTGCGGTACTGCGGCGGCACGGTCTGCACCTGATAGCAGGTCGTGCAGGGCTGGGGCGGCGGCGTATAGCAGCTGTAGCAGCCGGCGGACGCCGCGCTGCTGAAGGCGGCGGTGGCAACCGCGGCAATGGCGAGGGAGAGGCTGGTGCGGAACATGCTTTCGTACCTAATTTCCTGTGAGGACAATCAAAGGCTCGGAAGCTGCACCTAGCAATCAAACGGCAAGTTTGGGTTTAAGAAGACTCTTAACGGAATCTGAAGGGCCGGCGCTATGGCCGGCCCTTTTCAGTCGATGCGCTCACGGCTCAGTGCGCGGTCTTGAACGGCGCGACCGTGATGCCGGCCTTGCTCAGCGCCTCGCGCAGGCCGCGCGCGATCTCGACGGCGCCGTGCGTGTCGCCATGGATGCAGACGGTATCGGTCTGCATCTTGATCACCTTGCCGGTGACCGACACGACCGCGCCATCCTGCACCATCCGCACCACGCGCTCGGCGATCGCCTTGGGATCGTGCAGCACCGCGCCGGGCTTCTTGCGCGACACCAGATTGCCGTCGTCCTCATAGGCGCGGTCGGCGAACACTTCGTGCGCCATCCGCAGATTGGCGGCTTCGCCCGCGCGCACCAGCTTCGAATTGGCGAGCACCACGAAGATGAGATTGCGGTCGACCGCCTTGATCGCGTTGGCGATCGCGCGTGCGGTCATGTCGTCCTCGCAGGCGACGTTGGAAATCGCGCCGTGTGCCTTCACATGGGTGACCTTGTGGCCGGCCGCGGTTGCGATCGCCTGCAAGGCGCCGATCTGGTAGGCGATCAGGTTCTCGATCTCGGAGGATGTCAGCCCCGGCATCGGGCGCCGGCCAAAACCATGCAGGTCGCGATACCCGGGATGGGCGCCGACGCTGACGCCGCGCGCCTTCGCGAGCTCGACGGTCTTGCGCATGATATCGGCGTCGCCGGCATGGAAGCCGCAGGCGACGTTGACCGAGGTCGCAAGCTCGATCATCGCGGCATCATTGCCCATTTCCCAGGGGCCAAAGCTTTCGCCGAGGTCGCAATTGAGGTCGATGGTTGCAGTCATGGCGATCGATCCGTCTGTTGTTCGTAGTGATTCAGGGTAGCGCAGCTTGCCAGGTCGACACATCGACGGCACTGACGGCCTGACCCGCGACATTCGCATCCCGCAGCGCTTCGATGTTGAGGCCGAAATCCTCGATGCCGCGGAGGCGATCGGGCAGGGAATGCAGCAGCGCGTGGAACTTGACCGCCTCGGCCTGCGCTTCCGCCATCGTCACGGCCTTGAAGCGGAACGGCCGGCCGGCGGAGATCTGCGCGAAGCGGCCGAGATCGGCCGTGATCACGGTCGCGATCTTCGGATAGCCGCCGCTGGTGCCGCGGTCCGGCATCAGCACGATCGGCTTTCCGTTGCCGGGCACCTGGATGCTGCCGTTGACGGTACCGTCGGAGACGATGTTGTGGCCGTCACGGTGCTTGATGACGGCGGCGCCTTCGAGCCGGTAGCCCATGCGGTCGCTGGTGGCCGAGATTGTCCATTCGCTGTCGAGGAATAGCTGCTTGTTTTCCTCGCTGAACTCGTCGTCCTGCGGGCCGAACAGGATGCGGATCGGCGCATCGGTGGCGGCCGGCAATTCGATGCGGCGCTCGGCGGTGGTGCTTGCAGCTTTCGTCTGCAACTCGTCGCCGCTTTGCAGCGGCCGCGGGTAGGGGCTACCGAGCCCAGCCCGGGCGTTGACCGCGAGGCTGCCGAACATCGGCTCGCCCTCGATGCCGTGCTCGATCGCGAGATAGCTGAACGAGCCGCCGCGCGCAAAACCGAGATTGAGCGTCTCGCCCTCGGCGAGCGTTGCCGAACTGTCGAACGCGAGCGGCCGGCCACCGATATCAGCGTTGCGTGATGCGCCGGCGAGCCCGACGCGGACCGCGCCGCCGCGTGCGGTGAAAGTGGCGCCGAACGGGCCGATCTCGACCGCGGCGGCGAACGGCGGATTGCCGACCAGCGTGTTGGCGGCCGCCAGCGACAGCCGGTCCATCGCGCCGCTCGGCGTCAGGCCGTAGCGCTGCGAGCCCGGACGCCCGCCGTCCTGCACCGAGCTGGCCGGGCCGATCGAGGTGACGATCAGCTTGCTCATGGCGTCACCAGTTCTGCGACGAATTCGCCGGCCTCGGCGGCGCGGTCCTGATCGGCAAAGGTCTTGGCATCCACCGCCGTGAAGCTGACGGCATCGCCCGGCTCCAGCAGGAAGGTCGGATCGCGATGCAGTTGGTAGGTGCGCACTGGGGTGCGGCCGAGCAGATGCCAGCCGCTCGGACCGGCCAGGCACTGCACGCCGGTCTGGATGCCGCCGATCGAGATGGTGCCGGCCGGGGTCACCAGCCGCGGCTCCTTGCGCCTCGGCAGATGGAGCGACTTGTCCAGCCCGCTGAGATAGGACCAGCCGGGCGTGAAGCCGATCATGGCGACGCGGTAGTCGCCGCCAGCATGCCGTGCGACGATGTCATCGGGTGTGGTCTGGAGCGCCTTCGCCACATCCTCGAGATCGATGCCGTGCTCGCCGCCATAGGTAATGGGGATCCGCCAGCGCCGCGTTCCGGCCTCAGACGGCAGTGCCTTGGCGGCGCGCGCCAGCAGCTGCTCGCCGAGCGCATCGAAGGTGATCTGCACGGGATCGTAATGCACCAGCAGCGAGCGGTAGGTCGGCACGGTCTCCGTGATGCCGGCGATCGGCTCGCCAGCGATCACGCGGTCGAGCGCGAGCACCCGCCGGTTGGCGGCGTCGTCGATGGTGCGGCTGAATTCCACCGTGATGGCGCTGTCGCCACTCGGCAAAAGGCGGGGAGGACTTAAGGGTTCGGCCATCGGATCAAGCAGACTTTGGTAGCCATCAAGCTAGCGTGTTTCGATTAAAAACGGAATTCGCTTCGTGCAAAATGATGCAGCAACTTCAATAAATTAATCGGCATGCCGGCGATAAATTTGGATGATCGCAGGTTTTTCGCACAGCCCTTGACGCAGGGCCTTCGCCCGGCAACATGCGCCGGTCTTTTCCTCCCATCGGAGCAAGCTTTCGAGATGTCACTGTCCGCCGAAGCGATCGCGACGCTGTCGCACGTGTCCACCGCCACCATCACCACGGTCCTGCTCAAGAAGGGCCTGCGCAACATCTGGATGCGCGGCACCAAGCCCTTGAAGCCCGGGCAGAAGCGGTTGGTCGGACCGGCCTTCACGCTGCGCTTCGTGCCGGCTCGCGAGGATCTGGCGACGCCGGAATCCTGGTCGTCGCCGATCTCGACCCGCACCGCGATCGAGGCGATGCCGGCAGGCTGCATTGCCGTGGTCGATGCCATGGGCATCACCGACGCCGGCATTTTCGGCGACATCCTCTGCGCCCGCATGGTCAAGCGCGGGGTGACGGCGCTGATCACCGATGGCGTGGTGCGTGACGTCGAGGGCGTGCTCGGCACCGGCCTGCCGGTGTGGTGCGACGGCTACGCCGCGCCGCCGTCGGTTGCGGGGCTGACCTTCGTTGGCTGGGGCGAACCGATCGGCTGCGGCGGCGTTGCCGTGTTTCCGAACGACGTGGTCGTGGCCGACCAGGACGGCGCGGTGCTGATCCCGCAGGCATTCCTCGATCATGTGCTGGCCGAAGGGCCGGAACAGGAGCGGATGGAAGCCTGGATCGTCAACGAGGTGAACAATGGCGCCCAGCTGCCCGGCCTCTATCCGATGAACGCCGAGACCAAGGCGCGCTACGCCGCATCAAAGAAATAACGTCAAGAAAGGGAGGTAACCCCATGGATATCCACGTTTCCGGCTCGCGGCCGACCCGCCGCGCGCCGAGCGAGCACTTCACCGGCAGCGTGCTGCAGGACCCGATCAACATGGCGCCGGCACCGGCGCGGCTGAACGCCTCGCGCGTGTCGTTCGAGCCCGGTGCGCGCACCGCCTGGCACACCCATCCGCTCGGGCAGACGCTGTACGTGATCTCGGGCATCGGCCGCGTGCAGGCCAAGGGCGGCCCGATCCGGGAGATCCGCCCCGGCGATGTCGTCTGGATTCCGCCGAACGAGAAGCACTGGCACGGCGCTTCGCCCGACAACAGCATGACGCACATCGCCATGCAGGAGGCGCTCGACGGCGTGTTCTCGACCTGGATGGAGCACGTCACCGACGAAGAATACAACGGCAAGGTCGGCTGAGGCGCGGCTGCGAACCGAATGAGAAAGCCCCGCATTGCGGGGCTTTTTTGTTGCTCGCAACCGTAGCCCGGATGGAGCGAAGCGCAATCCGGGAAGCTCTCTCCCGCGGCGACAATTCCGGATTTCGCTGCGCTCCACCCGGGCTACGATTCCCCGTTGATCAGTTCACCCGCGTCCAGGTCTGGCCGCCACAGAACATGCCGCCGAACGCGCAGCCCTGGACACGCAGCGTATCGGGGCTCTTCAGCGCGATAGTGGAATCGTAACTGCTGCCGCTGTTCGGATCGAAGATCCGGCCGCTCCATTTGTCCTTGCCCGGCTTCATGTTGATCAGAACCTGCTCGCCGTTGGCGTTCGACTTCTTGTCGACCGAGTAGCCGCAGAGATTGGGGCCGCATTGCTCGATGCGGACCTTGCCTTCCTTTTCCTCCGTCAACCAGACGCCGAGCGGCGAGTTGGCTGCTTGCACGGGGTTCGCTGCCGGCTTGGGTGCAGGCGATGCGGTGCCGACCGTTGGCGCGGGGGCTGGCCTTGCCGCCGGCGCGGCGCTCTGCTGCACAAGCGGCGGCGCGGGCGGTGGCGGCGGTGTAGTCGCTGCCGTAGCCGGAGGTGGCGCAACGCCCGGGTTCGCGGGCTCTGTCGTTGCTGCAGTCGGCGCTGGCGCCGCCGGGGCCGCGGCCTGATCGACGGCAGCCGGAGCGGGTGATGCAGCGGCCGCGGGTGGCGGGGCAGGTGTCGACGGGGAATCCGTCCTGGCGTCTTTTGGAGCCGTCTCGCGCTTCTGCTCGGCGTCCTTGTGCCTGGCGCGCTTGGAACTGCGGCCGGTATTGTCATAGACGCCCGGGATCGAAACCGTTCCACGATCGGGATCGATGCGAATGGTGCGGCCGCCGTAATCGAACGTGTATTGTGCCTGCGCTGTCGCCGTGCTCGCCAGCACCAGCGTGGCGATCGCCAGAAGCTTTCTCATCTCGACCTCCAGTGCAGGGAATCCCGTTCGCGAGGCTATTTGGTGGCGGCCTCACTGAACGTGCCCCAAATCACGGTCAGAACATGAGTCGTGTCCTCGCGCCCCAGGTTCAAATCACTGGATTGCGATCTGGTTTCAGGCCGTGCGCATCAATTTGCGGCACGCGAGCGGTGAACTGAGGCAGGCTATTCAAACCACGCGGCATAGATCTTCGCGTAACTGCCGTCTTCGCGCGCGATATGCAGCCACTGGTCGACGAACGCCTTCAAGGCGACGTCGCGCTGCATCCAATAGGCCTTTTCCGCGAAGTCGAACGGCTTGTCGGGATGCACGGCACAGAGCACGCCGGGATGCAGCTTCTGCTGATAGCGCGTCTCCGACGCGTCGGTCATCATCAGGTCGGCGTCACCCTTGGCGATCTCGTCGAAGATCTTGGTGTTGTCGTTGAAGACGCGGATGTCGGCGGCCTTCACATTGGCGCGCGCGAAGCGTTCATTGGTGCCGCCGGGGTTGACGATGACGCGGGTGCCGGGCTTGTCGATCTCGGCGATCGTCTCGAACTTGCCCTTGTCGGCGCAGCGTGCGATCGGCGTCTTGCCCTCGCGCATGATCGGCGTCGAGAACAGGCCCTTCTTCTGCCGGTCGAAGGTGATGGAGACGCCGCCCATCGCGATGTCGAAATTGTCGGCCTCGAAATCCCTGGTCATCTGCGGCCATGATGTCGGCACGAACTCGACCTTGACGCCGAGCGCCTTGCCGAGCGATTGCGCCATGTCGACGTCGAAGCCGCGAAACACCTTGGTCTCCTTGTCGAGCGCAGTGAAGGGCAGGTAGTCGCCTGTCATCCCGACGCGCAGCGTACCGCGCTTGACGATCTCATCGAGCCGGGATGGCGCCTGCTGCGCTTGCGCGGCAGAAAAGAGCAAGGCGAGAGCGAGGCCGGCCAGCGCGCGAAACATCAAGTTTTCTCCATCCGCTTTCTTGCGACGCCCGCGGGCGCGTATCGCGTTTCAGGCCTCGTTGCGGTCCCGGCGCGCCTGAAGGGCGGCCGCTGTGCGGCTGGCGATCTCGTGCTTGAAATGCTCGAAGCGCCGCCGCGCTTCGGCCTCGCGATCGTCGACGAATTTGATGGCGGCGTCCCTGTCCATGGGGCCGTTGACCATTGGCCTCGACCCTTCGCCGACGGTCTCGTCGACATAGTATTGGCCGCCGTCCTCGCGCACCGTCCAGCGGAAGCGCAGCGCGGCCATCGGGCCCGGGCCGGACTTCGAATAGCCATTGGCCTCGATCGGTTGGGGCGGCTGGATCGGCGCTGGCTCAGGCTCCGGCGCACTCGTCTCGGGTTCACTGAGCTCGGACTCATTCGTCTCAGACTGTTCGACTGGCTCGGGCTCCTCGGTCGGTGCCGGCTCGACGACCGCCGGGTCGGCGGGCGTGACCTCGACGGACACGGTCTTGATGGAAACGGTCTCGACGGTAACGATCTCGACGGACGACGGCAGCGGCGGCGGCATCGCTATCGAAACCGGCGGCTCCTCGCCAGGCACAGACGTATCGTCCGCCGTCTTGTCGGACGACTTGGCGTCGGGCGATTTGGACTTCTCGGGAGGCGTCGTCGTCTGATCGAGAATGCTCGCGATTGCGGCGAGCGCATTGTCGGTCGGGTCATTCACGGTTCGGTCTCCCGGGCACGGCGCCGGCGGAATCGTGCCAGCGTCATTCCTATCTACCTGATCTGACTGCCCTTTGTCAGCTAGGCACAAACCGGCGGCCGCCGGTCCTTCCAGGGCCGAACCTGCTCGAGCTGGCCGGCCAGGCGGAACAGCAATCCTTCCTCGCCGAGCTTGGCCGCGAACATCATGCCGAGCGGCAGACCGGCCTTGTTCCAGGCCAGCGGCACCGACATCGCCGGTTGGCCGGACATGTTGAACATCGCGGTGCCCGGCATGTAGCGGCGCAACACCGGCGCGATGTGGGTGAGGTCCTCGGACATCGTGTTCAGCTCGCCAAGGCGAAGCGGCGGCGCACACAATGTCGGGCTGAGGAAGATGTCGCAGCCCTCGAAGAAGGTCGCGAGCCCGCGCGAGATCTGGAACGCCGCAAGCTGCGCGGCGACATAGTCCGCCGGGGTCATCTTGATCGAGTTCTGGCCGCTGGCGAGCGTCAGCCGCTCGACGTCGTCCGACGTCAGCGTGCGCCCGACGCGCTGTTCGAGCAGGCGGATGGTCAGCGCGGTGTTGCCGCCGACGATGGTCGTCATGACCGCGGCGGGATCGGCGGCAAGCGGCGGTGCACGCTCCTCGACATGGTGGCCGAGGCCCGCGAGCTGCTTGGCGATGTCGCGGACCGCCGCGGCGATCTCGGGATCAACAGCATCGCCATAGGGCGACTTGTCGGTGAAGCTGATGCGCAGATGGCCGGGGTCGCGGCCGACCTCCTGGGAATACGGTCGCTGCGGCGGCGGCGCGACGTAGAGACTCGACGGCTCCGGACCATGGATCGCATCCATCATGACCGCGCTGTCGCGCACGCTGATGCTCAGCACATGGCCGACGGAGAAGCCGCCCCAGCCTTCGCCGCGATCGGGACCGCAGGGGTTGCGGGCGCGCGTCGGCTTCATGCCGAACACGCCCGAGGCGGAGGCGGGGATCCGGATCGAGCCGCCGCCGTCGCTGGCATGCGCAACCGGCAGAATGCGCGCCGCGACCGCAGCCCCCGCGCCGCCGGAGGAGCCGCCGGAGGAATGCTCGAGATTCCAGGGATTGCGGGTCGGGCCGAACAGGCGGGATTCCGTCGTCGGCATCAGGCCGAACTCCGGGCTCGCGCTCTTGCCGAAGATCGCCAGACCGGCATCGAGGAAGCGCTGGGTCAGCGTGCCGTTGTGGTCCGCGACGAAGTCCTTCAGCAGGCTGGCGCCCGACGTGGTGCGGGTGCCCTCGAGCAGGTCGAGATCCTTCAGCAGGAACGGTACGCCGGTGAAGGGGCCGTCGGGCAATCCCTTGGCGATCTGGCGCTCGGCGTAGTCGTAGTGCTTGACGACGACCGCGTTAATCTTCGGATCGACGGCGGCCGTGCGCGCAATCGCCTCGTCGAGCAGCTCCTTCGCCGTGACGTCCTTCTTACGGACGAGCTCGGCGAGACCGACCGCATCGTAGTTGCCGAATTCCTTGAAAGCCATGTGCATGCTCCGCATCGCCGGGCCGACCTCGCGGGATCGGCCGCGGCGCAAACGAGGAAGGCTGAAAGCTCAGCCGAGGACGTCCTGATTGATCACGTTCTGGCGCAGCGGATTGCCGTCCAGCACGCTCAGGATATTGCGCGCGGTCTGCTCGCTCATGCGATCGACGGCCTCGACGGTCACGCCCGCGACATGCGGTGCCATGATCACATTCGGCAAAGCGTGCAGGGGCTGGCCGACCGGCGGAGGCTCGACCTCGAACACGTCGAGGCCGGCGCCGGCAAGCTTGCCCGACACCAGCGCGTCGTGCAGCGCCTTTTCGTCCACGATGCCGCCGCGGGCGGTGTTGATGAGATAGGCGGTCGGCTTCATCAGCCTGATCCGCGCGGCGTTGAACAGACCGACCGTCTCGGGCGACTTCGGGCAATGGATGGTGACGAAATCCGCCCGCGGCAGCGCCGCCTCAAGGCTCGGCACGGCCTCGCAGCCGGCCGCGGTGATCTCGGCGGCGGGCTTGTAGGGGTCGTAGACCAGCACGTTCATTTCCATTGCGAGGCAGCGTTTGGCGGTGCGGGTGCCGATGCGGCCGAAGCCGACGATCAGGACCGTCTTGCCGTAAAGGTCGAACGGCAGCACGCCGAGCCGGCTCGCCCAGGTGCCTTCCTTGACCATCGCGTGCATTTCCTGCGCGCGCTTGGCCAGCGTCAGCATCATGAACACGGCGTGCTCGGCGACCGACGGCGAGTTCGCGGTGCCTGCGACCATCAGCGGCACCTTGCGGCGGGACAGCGCGGGCACGTCGACCGCGTCATAGCCGACGCCGATCCGGGTCACCACCAGCATGCCCTTGGACGCCTCCAGCTCCGCCTCGCCGAAGCGGGTCGCGCCGAGCGCCACGCCATGGACCGGCGCATGCCGCTCCAGCATCGCCTGGAAGTCATTGGCCGAGATCAGGTTGGGAAATTCGACGAGTTCTACATCGTCCCGCTCGTTGAGGAGCACCCGCGCCCCCGGAGACAGAGTCTGGGTGATGAAAATCTTCTTCTTGTTGGTGGCCATTTCCTGCCCTTGAG
The DNA here is from genome assembly GCF_015291625.1 of Bradyrhizobium sp. CCBAU 53421. NCBI lineage: Bacteria > Pseudomonadati > Pseudomonadota > Alphaproteobacteria > Hyphomicrobiales > Nitrobacteraceae > Bradyrhizobium > Bradyrhizobium sp. CCBAU 53421. Next base: position 5,059,891 of record NZ_CP030047.1, on the reverse strand, counting down.
GTTTCTTGTACGCCGTCAAAGGACGGCGCCGGTCACCTCGTTTAGCAAATGCATATTGTTGAGGTCCACAGCCAATCGGAGCGGGCTGCCATCCCGTGCGCCTGCATTGGGACTGACTCGGCCGCAGACCTGACTGCCCTCGAGCGTGAAATAGACCAGCGTCTCCATGCCCATCGGTTCGGTGACGTCGAGCACCGCATCGAACGGCTCGACGCCCGGCTCGGCATGCGGCCGCGCCTCCATAACGTGCTCGGGCCGGATGCCCAGCAGCAGCTTGTCGGTGCGCGAAATGGCCTGGTAGCGGGCGGCGCGCGCCGGCGGCAGCGGGAAGGAGAGGCGATCGGTCAGCCGCACGTTGAGCCTGCCGCCGACATCCTCGAGCCGGCACGGCACGAAGTTCATCGCGGGCGAGCCGATGAAGCTGGCGACGAACCGGGTCGCCGGCTTGTGATAGAGCTCGTTGGGCGTACCGATCTGCTCGATCCTGCCGTGGTTCATCACCACCACGCGGTCGGCCAGCGTCATCGCCTCGACCTGGTCATGGGTGACATAGACGGTGGTGGTGCGGACCTTCTGGTGCACTTTCTTGATCTCGATCCGCATCTGCACGCGCAGCTTGGCATCGAGGTTGGACAGCGGCTCGTCGAACAGGAACACCTTCGGGTTGCGCACGATCGCGCGCCCCATCGCGACACGCTGCCGCTGGCCGCCCGAGAGCTGCTTCGGCTTGCGGTCGATCAGATCAGTGATGTCGAGCATGCGCGCGGCTTCCGTCACCCGGCTCTTGATCTCGGCCTTGGGGTAGTGCTTCAGCCGCAGCCCGAACGACATGTTCTCGGCGACGGTCATGTGCGGATACAGCGCGTAGTTCTGGAACACCATCGCGATGTCGCGGTCCTTCGGTGGCACGTCGTTGACGACGTCGCCGCCGATCATGATATCTCCGTCGGAAATGTCCTCGAGGCCGGCGATCATCCGCAGCGTGGTCGACTTGCCGCAGCCGCTCGGCCCAACCAGCACCACGAACTCATGGTCGGCGATATCGAGGTCGATGCCGCGCACCGCCTCGACCTCGTCGTAACGCTTCACCACCTTGCGCAAACTCACGTCGGCCATGAATCCTACCCTTATCCTGCCTCTGTCGCGTTCAACCCTTTGTCGCACCGGCGGTGAGGCCGGCAATGTAGTAGTCCATCAGGAAGGCGTAGATGATCAGCGGCGGCGCGGCCCCGAGCAGGGCGCCGGTCATGATCTGTCCCCAGTTGAAGACGTCACCCTTGATCAGGGTCGTGATGATGCCGACCGGCAGCACGAGCTGGTCGGTCGAGGTGGTAAACACCAGCGGATAGAGGAACTGGGCCCAGGAGACGGTGAAGGCGAAGATCGTCGCTGCGATCAGGCCGGGCAGGGCGACCGGAATGAAGATCCGTGTCAGCGTCTGGAACCAGCTCGCGCCGTCGATGATCGCGGCTTCGTCGAGCTCCTTCGGGATCGAGGCGAAATAGCCGATCATGATCCAGGTACAGAACGGCACCGTCAGCGTCGGGTAGATGAACAGCAGCACGTACCAGCGGTTGACGAGCTGGACGCCGGTCCAGTCGCCGAACACCGCGAACATCTTGAACAGCGGGATGAACAGCAGGCTGTCCGGAATGAGATAGGTGAGGAACACCCCGGTCGCGAGCGTCGCCGAGCCCCAGAACTTCATCCGCGCCAGCGCAAAGGCCGCCGGCACGCTGATCAGCATCGTGATGGTGACCACGATGATCGAGACCCAGGCCGAATTCCAGAAGAAGCGCAGGAACTGGTTCGAGGTCAGGAGCTGCACGTAGTTCTCGAAGGTCGGGTGGTAGACCCACCACGGATTGGTCGCCGCCGAGATTTCCGCGCTGCCCTTCAGCGAGGTGATCAGCATGTAGAATGGCGGCGTCAGCGAGAAGACCGCGAACAGCGTCAGGAAGAAGTAGGACCAGCGTAGCGCCCAGGTCCGGTCGCGGCTCATGCTGCCGTATTTGACCTTGCGGGTCGGTCCGGACTTGTCGATCGTCACCGTGCTCATCAGGATTCGTTCCCGCGTTTGGTGATGTCGCGCAGGATGAAGATCGCAGCGACCGCGAGGATCGGCACCATGAACAGCGAGACGCTGGCGCCGAGCGGGATGTCGCTGCCCTCGATGCCGACGCGGAACGCCCAGGTCGCGAAGATATGGGTGTGGTCGAGCGGCCCGCCCGCGGTCAGGATGCGCACGATGTCGAAATTGGCGAAGGTCACGATCAGCGAGAACAGCGTCGTGATCGCGATGATGTTGCGCATCATCGGTAAGGTCACGTACCAGATGCGCTGCCACCAATTGGCGCCGTCGATCGCGGCTGCCTCATAGAGCTGCTCGGGCACCGATTTCAACGCTGCCAGATACATGATCATGAAGAACGGCGCGCCGTACCAGACGTTGACCAGGATCACCGAGAAGCGCGCCCACATCGCGTCGCCCGTCCATGGGATCGGCCCGAGGCCGAAGAAGGACAGCGTGTAGTTGAAGGCGCTGTAGGACGGGTCGAACAGCCACAGCCAGGCCAGCGTGCTCATCGCCGGCGGGATCACCCATGGCACCAGCAGCATGCCGCGCCACTTGCGCTGCTTGTTGGCCGGCACGTTGTGGACGAAATGCGCGACGATGAAGCCGATCAGCGCCTTGAAGATCACCGCCGAGATCGCGAAAATGCAGGATTGCTTGACCACCAGCCAGAAGGTGTCGCGCTTGAACAGGAACTCGAAGTTGCCGAAGCCGACGAACTTCGTCATCGCCTTGTTCAGCGTCGCAAGGTGCAGCGAGTAGATTGCCGGATAGATCACCAGGATGCCGATCAGGAGGATCAGCGGCAGCGTCATCAGGAACGCCGACATCGACTTGCGCCGCAGCGCGTTGCGCAGGCCGACGCGCCTTCGCCCCGTCTGGGCCACGGCTGTGCGGTTGGGTTGGAATGCGACATCAACCATGACGCTGGTCCCTCGCGCGGGTTGGTTGCACGGCTCGTCGGTTCGGCCGCTGGGTTATCAAGACGAGGCTCCGCGCGGCCAGCACGATCGGCGGCCGCACGCGAGCCCGTCCTTTCGTCAGCTTCGCATGAAGCCTTCGCATTCGCCCTCGGCCCAGGCGAGGGTCTTCTCCATGCTTTCACCTTGGTAGTAGCGCAGGCACATCTTGGTCAGGGTGGCCTGGAAGTAGATCTGCTGCGCGACCTTGGGCGGCGCGGGCGATGCCGCGATCGACAGCGTCTGGTGCTTGTAGGGGTTCGGGTAGTGATAGAGCGTGCCCTTCGGCGGCCCTTGCTCCTCCCAGACCTTCAACGTCGTGAGCTTCTCGTAGGCCGGCAGGTCGTAGCCGCCGCTCGCGACCACCATCTTCTCGATCGATGCGGGCTGCGACAGGAACGACAGCAGGCTCTTGGCCGCTTCCTTGTTCTTCGAGAACGACCAGATCGACCAGAAGAACGGCAGATAGGGCGCGAAACGTCCCTTCGGTCCGGCCGGGAACCCGTGGGTCCAGCATTGCTCGGCGACTTGCGGGGCATCGCGCTTGGCGACCGCCCAGGCGCTCGGCGGGTTCATGATCATCGCGCCCTTGCCGGCGACCAGCCACTTGTTGTTCGAGGCATCGTCCCATGCGGCAACGTCGGGCGGCAGGAAGGCCAGCAGCTTCTTGTAGAATTCGAGCGACTGGCGCACCGCGTCGGTCTTGACGGTGAGGTTGCCCTTGGCGTCGACCAGCTGCGCTCCGAACGACTGGAAGATCGCGCCGGCGGTGTCGACATTGTCGCTGGTCTCGCCGAGACCGATGCCGAACGGGAAGCCGGCCTTGTGGCACGCTTCAGCTGCCTTGAGGAACGTGTCGAGAGTCCAGTTGTCGGCCTTCGGCGGGCTTCCGGCGGGATACATCTCCTGGACGTCGATGTTGGCGTACTTCTTCATCAGGTCGATGCGCGAGCAGGGACCCTTGATCTGGCTGCCGACGCTGGCGGGAACGCCGAGCCATTTGCCGTCGGCCTGGCCGAGATACTTGACCGTGCCGTTGACCTCGCCGTTCAGCTTGATCAGCGGCTCCATGATGTCGTTGACCGGCTCGAGCAGCTCGGCATTGGCCTGTGGCCACCATGTCGGCATCTGGAAGATATCGTGACCGGATTTCGCCTGCGCTTCGGCAGCGATGGTGACGATGTTCTTGTTGCCCTGGCTGGTGATGTAGTCGATCTGGACCTCGACCTTTTCCTTGGCCGCCCATTCATTGACGAGCTCGGTGGAGGCGCTGTTCGCACCCGGCACCCAGTGATCCCAGAAGCCCATCGAGAGCTTTCCAGCCGCGTAGGCGCCACGCACGTAGGGGGCTGTAATGAGCGCCGCCGATGACAGCGCTGTCGCCGCAACGAATTCTCGGCGCGAAAGCTTCTTCCGTGACATGGCATTCCCTCCCTGGTAGCCGACGGACAAAAGACTTTTTTGAATCCCGTTGTTGTTTTTGTGCGTCGCGTTCGCGCGACGTCGCGGGATTTCGTTCACACCGATCAGAACAGAATTGCCGGCTGCTGTCGAGAAACGAGATGCCTGTGCCACGTAGTACTAACGTTGTGGTCAAATCGCAGGCAGTGTCGTTGGCATCGCTGCCGTTGCCGGTGATTTGCCGCGCTTCCGGTAATCATGCTGCGACGCACGCTTGGGTTGGCGCAACGCTCGCAGACGGTGCGCGGTTGAGCCGCAGGTTTCCAAACGAGCCTGATCGAGCCGTGTTCCGTCATGTTGATGGCCAGCGCGACCAATAGACTTGCCGAAGCCGGAAACGATAAAGTCCGGATTCGTCGAACTTGCCCGCCGCGTCAGTCCTGCAATCCACCATCGATCACGGAGACCCGATCATGCTCATCCCGGTAGCGAAGCTGCGAGCGCAATGGAAATTGTGCGTCGCGGTTGGGGCCGCCGCCGTCACGCTGCTTGCCGTGCCTCATATGGTCGATGCGCAGATCGTGCAGGGCGTCGAAAACGGCGCGCGCGAAGGCAACAAGGCCGCCGGACCGGTCGGCGGCGTTCTAGGCGGAGCAATCGGCGGCGTCGTCGGCGTGGTGACCGGCGTGACCGGGGTGCTCACCGGCAACAACAACGCCACCCCCAATGCCGGCAACGGCAGGAATGCACAGGCTCCGGCGTCCGGTGACAAACAGGGCGCCAAGGCCGCCAAATCGGCCAAGGTCGCCACCAAGGACAAGGGCGGAAAGCAAGCGCCGACCGTGCTGACCCAAGCGGGCGCGCCGCAGCTCACGGCCGAACAGATCGTCGCCAACAGCGACGCCAACATCGAGCGGATCAAGACGGAGCTCAACCTGACGCCGGAGCAGGAGAAGAATTGGGCCGGCTTCAACAGTGCGATGCACTATCTCGGGCACAATGGCGCCGACCGTCTCAACCTGCGGATTGCGCGCGCGCAGCGCGATCCGCCCGACGACATCATCGAGCAGATGCGCAACGAAGCCCAGTTCCTCAATGACCGCGCAGTCGATCAGCGCGGCGTCGCCGATGCCGCAGAGCCGCTATTTGCGAGTCTCGACGACAAGCAGAAACAAATCTTCATCAACGAAATGGTCCGCCTCAGCCACGAACGCGGGCTCGATTAGAGCATGATCGACGGCGAAGTGGGGACGAATAGCCGGGCCACCATGCCCTGGGGTAGGTTAAAGGCGCAGCACCCGGCTATTCTGCCGCAGCGGCGCGGCCGGGTTAATTCGTCATTCAATGTTGAAGAAAAACGGACCGGATCAGGCCCGAGTGATGGCCGAGTCGGGGCCTTGTCGGGAACCGCTCCGGTGACATGAAAAATGGCCGGCACATGCACCGGCCAATTGTTGAGCTGGGCACCATCCGGCGAGGCCCGGTTCAGCTTTTCGGGAAGTTCAGCTCCACGCCGACGCCGTCGGGATCGTAGAGGAATATCTGGGTGTCGCCGGTGCGCGGCACGATCTGCTCGCGGAAGCTGACGTTCTTCGATTGCAGACGCTTGCGCACGGCGTCGACGTCGGTGGCGGCGAAGGCGATATGATCGAGCCGGCCGGTGTCTTCATATTTCTTCTCGGTGCCGCGCACCACGATGCCGTCGCGCGGCTTGCGGGTGCCCATCAAATGGACAGTGGCCTGGCCGCCGGAATAGAGCCAGTAGCCGGGGAAATCGAGCGGCGGACGATCGCCGTTCTCGAGGCCGAGCACGTCGCAATAGAACGCCTTGGTCTTCTCCAGATCCTGCGGCTCTATGGTGTAATGCTGTAGTCCGCCCAATGGCATGGTTCTTCTCCTTGAGAATTAGGGTTAGACGAAGCTGAGGTCGGCCTCGACGCCGAGCATCCACGCGCCGACGGTCTCGAAATGGCTGAAGCGGCCCTGCAACTGCTGGGTCACGGTGTGCATGTCGCGGAAGCGCCGTTCCAGTGGATGGCCGTCGAAGATCGCGGTGGCGCCGGCGGTGTTGTAGGCGAAGTCGACGGCCTCCCGCGCCTTGTGGATGGCGTGGGTTGCCGCCATCCGGATCGTCATGCGTTGCGCCACCGTGATGCTGTGGCCGGCAACCAGGTCCTGCCAGATATCGGCCATCGATTGCAGCAGGAAGCCGCGGGCGGCGCGCAGATTGACCTCGGCCTGGGCGAGGCCGGATTGCACCACGGCATTGTCGCGCAGCGTCTTCTTCGTGCCGCGCGGCACCTTGTTGCGGGCGACGTCGACGAAATTGTCCAGTGCGCTGCGGGCGATGCCGCAGGCAACGCCGGCGAAGCCGACCTGGTAGCAGGTGTGGTTGCTCATCCGGTACAGCGGGCCGCCTTCGCGGCATTCGCGATCGAATTCGCGGGTGATCGAATGGTCAGAGCGGACGAAGAAATCGTTCAGCGCGAACTGGTCGCTGGCGGTGCCGCGCAGCCCGACCGTGTTCCAGATGTCGGTCCATTCGACGTCTTCGGTCCGCACCAGCATGGTGCGCTCGGCCTGCTCGCCATTGGCGTCGCGGCGCGGCGAGCCGTCCGCGGCATAGATCGGGCAGTGGGCGCCGAGCCAGGTGGCGTGCCGGCCGCCTGACGCAAACGACCAGACCCCTGTGACGCGGTAGCCGCCCGCGCACTCGACGGCCTTGACCTTCGGGCCGGGTCCCCAAGCCAGCACGGCGCGCGGGTCGGCGAACATCTCCTGCGCGACCGGCAGATCGAGATAGGCCGCCGACATCGCGCAGCCGCCGGCCTGGCTCAGGCACCACGCCGTCGAGGCGTCGGCCTTGGCGATGGTCTCGATGACGTGGAAGAAGGTGACGGGATCGGTCTCGATGCCGTCGGTCGAGCGCGGCAGCAGCAGGCGGAACAGCCGCGCCTCATGCAGCCGGTCGAGCAGGTCGGGCGGCAGGCGGCGGGTCGTCTCGATTGCGTCGGAGGCGGCCGCAACCGCGTCCCTGATCGCCTCGGCGCGTGCAATCACCTCGCGATCGCCGGCAAGATCGGCTGAAGTCATGCTCATGTCGGCCTCCCTCCGGCGCGCCGGATGGTTGCGGACGCCGCGACGTCAGCCGTCGCATTGAGCTCCTTGTCGATCTGCTCGATCGACTTGCCCCGGGTCTCAAGCCCAAAGAACAGGTAGACGGCACCCGCCATCAGGAACCAGCAGCCGAGATAGACGAAAGCGGTCGGGATCTGGGTCAACGGCACATCCGGCTTGAGATAGTTGTTCGAGCCGACGATCAAGGCAAGCCCGACCGGCCCGATGATCTTGCCGATGCCGCCGAAGCCGTAAGCCGATCCCATGCCCGTGGTGCGCAGATGCGACGGCCAGACCTCCGCGGCATAGGGCCCGACGATCGCAAAGCCGCCGTCGGCGAAGAAGAAGGCGGCGCCGAGCAGCAGCCAGAACGCCGACATGCCGAACAGTGTCGCGTCGTAATGATAGCCGGCAATGATGGTCAGCGCGCCGGCGCCGAAGCCGAGCAGGCCGCCGGCGATCCGCCGTCCCAGCAGTTCCGAGAACCAGGAGAACGAGATACGGCCAAGGAAGCCGGTGATGCTGAGCAGGATCATCATCTTGGCGGCCTCCTGCGGCGTGACCTTCAGCAGCAGCACGAACAGCGCGGGCGCCCACAGCGTGATGCCGTAGACCCCGGTCTGCGCACCGGCATTGCCGAGCCAGGAGACGATCAGGCTGCGCGGATATTTGAACAGGTCGAACCAACTGGTCTTGACGATCGGCCCGGCGTCGGCGGCACTCGGCAAGGGCAGCTCCGATGGCGGCATCTGGAGGGCCCAGGCCAGCGACTTGCGGGCTTCGTCATAGCGTCCCTGGCGGCACAGCCAGCGCGGCGACTCCGGGACCCAGAGCCGGATCAGCAGCACCAGGACCGATGGCAATACGCCGATCGCAAACAGCAGCCGCCACTGATCGGTGCCCATGATCGCGCCCAGCACCGCGCCGAGCCCGACGCCGAGCGGGATCACGCAGGTGACGAGGCCGCCGACCCAGCCGCGCTTGTGCGACGGCATGAATTCCTGCACCAGCGGCAGGTCGACACAATAAAGCCCGCCGACGCCGGTGCCGACGAAGAAGCGCAGGATCGCCAGGTAAACCCAGCCATTGTCGGGGGTGAAATAGAGCAGGCCGGTCGCGATCGAGAAGTTCAGCACGGTGCCGATGAACACAATGCGGCGCCCGATCCGGTCGGCGAGCCAGCCCCAGAGATAGGCGCCGAGGATGGCGCCGATGCCGGAACTCATCAGCACCGTGGCCGACTGGCCAAAGGTGAGCTTCCACGGCCCGATCAGGAACGCGAGCACAAAGCCGATCAGGAAGTAGTCGAAGAACTCCAGCGCATCGCCGATGATTGCCGCCGCAAGGATCTTGATCTGGTTGCCGGTCAGAGTCGTCCGGCGATCGAGAATCTCGAACATGGCGCGTCTCCCCATGGCGCCTGTTCGTTGTTGTTGGAAACGTGCGTCGCGCCAGCGCATCGCCCATAGGGTGAGGCTATCCTCGCGCTGCCGCGAACGGCAAGCCCGCACCGACGCGGGGCTCATCTGCACGGGCGCGATAAGTAATTCGGCCTACTGCTGCGCACAAATCGTGGTGCGAAAGCTAGCTGGCAGCCCCGGGAGCCGTTGACTCCTGCAATGCCGATCGCCCACGTTTGCGTCAAGAAAGCTGGGGGAAGGCCGGTTGGACGAAAAGCGCAAGCATCCACGAACCGAGGTCAATGAACCCGGCTATGTCTCGTCGGGCGGTTCGGTCATGCATTGCACGATCGTGAACATATCGCCGGAAGGGGCCGCCATCGAGGTCGAGAATCCGGCCTTCGTCCCGCATAGATTCCGCCTGGTGATGGCGCGGGACCCCTCGGTCGTTCATGAGTGCCAGGTGATCTGGAGCAAGAAGACACGGATTGGAGTGAGTTTCGTGACGACCGCCTGAGCGCGGCAATCTCGCAGGGACACCATGACCGACAGTGTTAGGTTGAGCGGATTTCGTTGCTGGAACAACAGGTGACACGCCGATGACTCCGGAACCCGCAACGATCTGCCTCGGCTGTTGGCAAAACCTGCACATGCCGATCCCGCTGCGCGGCCCGTTGTCGGCGCCGTTCCGCCTGTTCGGCGTCCGGCCGAGCCGCATGAACCCGAACACCTGCACGATCTGCGAGATGGCCTTCTCGAAGATCATGAAGGCGCGCGCCGTGACGATCGATGCCACCCTCCTGTTCGCCGATTTGCGCGGCTACACGACACTGACGCAGACCATCGCGCCGGCCGGGCTGACGTCGCTGCTCGATGCGTTCTACGACGACTGCGCCGCCGCGATCTGGCGCTATGACGGCATTCTCAACAAGACGATCGGCGACGCCGTGTTCGCGATCTTCAATTTTCCGGTGCGGCGGAAGGATCATGCCGTGCAGGCCTTGCTGGCGGCCCGCGACATCCAGCGCCGTTTCCGCGAGAGACACGATGCGCTGGTGCAGGCGATCGGCGCCGGCGACATCGAGATCGGCATTGGGATCGGGATGGACAGCGGCGACACCAATTTTGGTGAGTTCGGCAAGACCCATCGCGACCTGACCGCGGTCGGCACGGTGGTCAATCGCGCGGCACGCGCCCAGGCCGCCGCGAAGTCCGGCGAAATCCTTGTCACGACAGCGGTGCGGGATCGAACGCGCGACATGATCACGGCAGCCGGTTCCGATTATACGCTGAAGGGCTTCGACCAGCCGGTCACGCTGTTTCCTGCGTGAATTGACGCGGGCGCAAAAAAGACGGCTCCAGCAGTGCAACTGCACGCCGAAGCCGTCGGGGATGGTCGTTTGCCGATTACGAACGCCGCCTCAACGTTGGGCCGACAGGTTCGTTCCCGCCCAAACGAAATTCTTTCGACCCGTGTCAGCGCCACATGCCGCGCATCCGGGCGCCGATGTCGATCGGCGGCGCGCGGCTGGCGGTCGAGGCTGGCGCGGCCGCAGCCCGCGGCCAGCTGGTCCGCTCGAACATCGGCAGCAGCCGTTCCGGGATGAACCGGGTGCGCGATGCGTACATGTGGCGGTCGCCCTTGGCGGCCTGGCCGTGGACGAAAAAACGCTGCGGTACCATCAGGTGCAAATCGTCCTTGGCGCGGGTCATCGCGACATAGAGCAGGCGGCGCTCCTCCTCGAGCTCGGCCGAGGTGCCGGCGCCGAGATCGGACGGCATGCAGCCATCGACGACATTGAGCACGTAGACGGATTTCCATTCCTGCCCCTTGGCGGAGTGGATGGTCGACAGGATCAGATAATCCTCGTCGAGCAGCGGCACGCCGGCCTGGTCGCTGGTCGCGTCGGGCGGGTCGAGCGTCAGCTCGGTGAGGAAGCGTTCGCGTGACGGATAGCCGGCGGCGATCTGCTCGAGCTGAATGAGATCGGCGCGGCGGACCTCGCTGTCCTCGTGGATGCGATCGAGATGCGGCTCGTACCAGAGCCGTGCGCGCTCGATGTCGACGGGCCATTCCGAGTAGCGGAGGTTCTCGATGGCCTCGAGGAACAGCCGCCAGTCGGCGCCGGCGCGGGGCGGGGCGGGCAGCGCCACCAGCGCGGCGATCGGATCGGCGGCCTCCGCCATGCGGTCGAGCACGCGCTGCGCCGAGGCCGGCCCGACGCCGGGCAACAGATGCAGGATGCGAAAGCCCGCGACCCGGTCGCGCGGATTGGCGGTGAAGCGCAACAGCGCCAGCATGTCCTTGACGTGCGCGGCGTCGAGGAATTTGAGGCCGCCGAACTTCACGAAGGGAATGTTGCGGCGGGTCAGCTCGACCTCCAGCGGTCCGCTGTGCGAGGAGGTGCGAAACAGCACCGCCTGATGCTTCAGCAGCGCGCCTTCCTCACGATTGGCCAACACCTGCTCGACGATATAGCGGGCCTGATCGGCCTCGTCGCGGATCGTGACGAGCAGCGGCCTGCGGGTCGAGGTCCGGTCGGTCCACAGGTTCTTGGTGAAACGTTCCTTGGCGAGCGAGATCACGCCATTGGCGGCCGACAGGATCGGCTGCGTCGAGCGGTAGTTGCGGTCGAGCGTGATGATCTCGGCAGCCGGGCTGAACTGCGCCGGAAAGTCGAGGATGTTGCGCACGGTGGCGGCGCGGAACGAGTAGATCGACTGTGCGTCGTCGCCGACCACGGTGAGCCCGCGTCCGGCGGGCTTGAGTGCGAGCAGGATGGAGGACTGCAGGCGGTTGGTGTCCTGATATTCGTCGACCATGACATGATCGAAGCGGCCGCCGATCTCCTCGGCCAGGGCGGTATCCGTCACCATCTGCGCCCAGTAGAGCAGCAGGTCGTCGTAATCGAGCACGTTCTGGCGCTGCTTGGCTTCGACATAGGCCGCGAACAATTGCTTCAACTCGCTGGCCCAGCCGGAGCACCACGGGAAGAACTGGCCGAGCACCGCCTCGATCGGCATTTCCGCGTTCACGCAGCGCGAATAGATCGCAAGGCAGGTGCCCTTGGTCGGGAACCGGCTTTCGGTGCGGGAGAGGCCGAGGTCGTGGCGGACGAGGTTCATCAGGTCGGCGGAGTCCTCGCGGTCATGGATCGTGAAGGCCGGGTCGAGCGCGATGCGCTCGGCGAATTCCCGCAGCAGCCGCGCGCCGATGCCGTGAAAGGTGCCGGCCCAGCTCAGCGCATCGGTCATGATCGAGGCGCGATCGCCCAGCACGCGCCGTGCGATGCGCTCGACGCGGCCGGCCATCTCGCCGGCGGCGCGGCGCGAGAAGGTCATCAACAGGATGCGCCGCGGATCGGCGCCTGCGACGATCAGATGCGCGACGCGATGGGCGAGCGTATTGGTCTTGCCGGAGCCGGCGCCCGCGATCACCAGCAACGGGCCGCCGACGACGCCATCCTTGCCGACCCCGTGCTCGACGGCGCGGCGCTGCTCGGAATTGAGCGCATCGAGATAGGCTGTGTTGGCAAGATCAGGCACGAATCACCCCCACCAAACGCTAACAGACATTGCGATTCAGTGGGGCCGGCGCACCTGCGCCGGAGCAGAGAAATTAGATTGACATTAACGCGCCGCGGAGCACAACCGCGCCATGGGTGACGCTTCCAAATCCGACACGCCGCTGAAGGCGACATTCAAGGTGCGGCTGAACGGCGAAACGGTGACGCTCGCGACCGTTGGCCAGGCCTACCGCTTCATCAGCAATCTCAGCGCCGTCGAATGGATGGAGTTCCGCTCGCTGCATGATGACGCGCTGGTCGCGCTGGAGCGCGCGGCCGGTAATGCCATGCTGACGGTGCAGGCAACCAACGCGCTCCGGATGCTGTTCGTCCGCGCCAAATTGCTTTGAAAAGAAATGGGCCGCCTTGGCCCTCCGAGGCGGCCCGAGAGTGCGGCCGAAAGCGCATTGCGCACCCGGCCGTCGCGTGTACCGCCGTTACCTTGTTTGCGGCCATAACGAACGGGCCTTACGAAAGGCGCGTCGATTCGGCTGTAGCTGCAACACCACAATCAGTGGCCGACGTCATCGACGACGCGGTCATACACAAGCGCGGAGCGCAGGTTGATCGTCGCGATCCTCAGGTAGCTGGGCTCGCGCATGGCGTTGTTGAACATCATGATCGCAATCTTCCAATACCCGCGCTCGCGTTGATCCGCGTTCAATGCTGACAAATAGTCCGCCGCATCGCCAACGGTCGCGAGCGTTCGCCCGTCTTTCAGCGTGATCGGGAACGCAAGCGGCGACCGCTTCTCCAACTCCAGCACGAAAGCTCCCCCAAAGGCCAAGCAGCAATACCAGAACAGACCTGGCTGCGCCGCTATATCAAAGCCTTAAGGGAGTGTCCGGCTCGGCCGGGGTGGACGGTTCAGAAAGAATCCGCCAGCGCGATCTCCGCCCTGAGGGCATCGATCCGCCGTTCGGCTTCCTCGGACGTCAGGTCGCGCGCGTACTGGTTCGGCTGATAGGCCTCCTCGGCCAAGCTCCTCAACCGCAGCGCCTGGGCGCGCGACATCAGCCCGCCAAGCCGCTCCGCAACCCCGCCAAATCTCACCGCTGCCATGCTCATCGCTCACCTCGCTTGCCGGATCGTGACTTGACAATATGTTCTATTTTTGTTCTAACAAGCCATGGACAACAAGATCAATGAAATTCGTCGCAGGATCAGCACTTTGCGTGCTGAGATGACCTTGGTCGAGGCGTCGATCCGGGATCAGGTCAACCGCGATCTGGATTGCAGCGAAGCGTCGTATCGGCTGATGGCGATGCGCGCCGAAGTGGCCGAGCTCGTCGCCCGCTGGAAGGCCGCCGGCGGCGGCGAGCGCCTCCCCACGGTTCGGGAGCGGCTGAGCCGAAGCTACGGGGATCGTCCGGCCGCAGCCGCCAAGCCGGCCCCCGTCAAATCGGACAAGGGCAGGCCGAGGCCGGGCCACAGCAACGCGAGGGCTTGATCGGCCCGCACGAACAGGCGGGCGCGTCGCATCGGCTCGCGCCCAAATCTGGTTTCGAGACGGGAACCCGGGCCACGGATGGGCATTTTCTTGTGGTGAGAACCAACACCTTAGCATCGCCCAGCGCCATGATCGCCGATCCGACCGCGCCACCGCGGGCATCGATGAATGACGATCGCAGCCCGTTGCTGACGCTGATCAGCTGCATCAGCTGCATCAGGACGATGCGGCTTGAGAGCAGCTCTCCGGGCAGCGAGGGCAGGGACATCCTTCAATATCGCTGCGAACAGTGTAGCCGCATCGAACGGGTGCAATTGGTACGCCGAACCTGGCCAGCGGAGCGTTCGCCCTCAACTTGAATCTACGAGCGCGCCCTCGCTTTTCTCGCCGGCTGTTCGTCTGCCGGGAGGTCGATCCCGGTTTCAGATTGTTGCCCCGTCAGCTTCGAGAGTTCGCGGCTGAGGTCGTGAATCTGGTACGGCTTGCGCAGGACCGGAAAGTCGGACCGCACGTCGCGCGCACCCTCGCTGTAGCCGGTCGTCAGCAGGATCGGCAGCTCCGGATTCCTGTCCCGGATCCTGCGCGCCAGCTTCAGCCCATCCATCCTGCCGGGCATGACGATGTCGCTGAACACCACGTCGATCCCGTTGGCCTCGATTTCCGCGAGGGCAGCCTCTGCGTTCGGCGCCCAGCGCACGGTGTAGCCGAGCTGTTCGAGCAGGCCCCTGCTTGCATCGGCGACCGCCGGATTATCCTCGATCAGCAGGACCGTAGCGGAGCCGCGCACGGCGCGGCCCGCGATCGTACCCGTCGCGGCTGCGGTCCCGCGCGGGAGATAGATGCTGATCGTGGTGCCCTTGCCGAGCGCGCTTGCGATCTCGATCCGGCCGTCGGCCTGGTGCGCAAAGCCGTGCACCTGGGACAGTCCAAGGCCGGTGCCTTTGCCGACCGGCTTGGTGGTGAAGAACGGGTCGAACACCTTGCTCAGCACATCCTGGGCAATGCCTTCACCGGTATCGGCGACGCTGACGGCGACCTCAGTGGTTTCGGGCATGTTGCGGGCCGAGACAGTCAGCGTACCGCCGTTGGGCATCGCGTCCCGCGCATTGACGACAAGGTTGATCAGCGCGGTCTCAAATTCGTTCGGGTCGACGAAGACCGGCCAGAGGTCCGGCTCAAGCTCCATGTTCAACCTGATCGCGCCGCCGAGCGCGCTGCTCAGCACCTCGCGCACCGCCGTGATCCGCTCAGCGATATCGATGGTCTGCGGATTGACGCTCTGGCGGCGCGCGAAGGTGAGCAGCTGGCTGGTCAGTGACGCGGCGCGCTCGGATGCGGTTTCGATCGCGCTGAGGGCAAGCCGGCCGCGTTCGCTCGTTACCTCGCGCCTGATCCGGTGCAGATTGCCGGAAATGATCATCAGGAGATTGTTGAAGTCGTGTGCGACGCCGCCGGTCAATTGGCCGAGCGCATCCATCTTCTGCGATTCCGCCAGCTGTCGCTGCACCTGTTCCAGCTTCTGCTGCGCCTCGCGCCGCTCGGAAATGTCACGCGTGATCTTGGCAAAACCGACCAGGTTGCCGTCGCTGTCGCGGATCGGATCGATCACGACGCTGGCCCAGAAGAACGAGCCGTCCTTGCGGACCCGCCAGCCATCCTCCTCGTAATGCCCGGTCTCTTCCGCGATCTTGAGCGCGCGGGCCGGTTTGCCCGCGGCCTGATCGGCCGCCGTATAGAACCGCGCGAAGCTCTGGCCGATGATTTCGCCGGGCGAATAGCCCTTGATGCGCTCGCCGCCCGTATTCCAGTTGGCGACGATGCCGGCCGGCGTCAGCATGTACAGCGCGTAATCGGTGACGTTGCTCACCAGCAGGCGGAACTGGCTTTCGCTGGCCTCGAGATCGGCGCGCGCCCGCCGCCGCTCGGTCATGTCGCGGGTGACCATCGCGTAGCCGACCAGCTTGCGCTTCTCGTAGATCGGATCGATCACGACTGAGGCGAAGAATTGCGATCCGTCCCTGCGGACGCACCAGCCCTCGGCCGCGGCGTGCTTCTCCTTCCGCGCCAGCTGCAGTGCCTTCGCGGGAATGCCCGATGCGCGATCCTCTTCAGGATAGAAGACCGAGAAGTGCTTGCCAAGGATTGCGTTGGCCGGATAGCCGGTGATGCGCTCGGCACCCTTGTTCCAATGGATCACCCGCCCGTCGGCGGCGAGGGTGCAAATCGCATAGTCAATTGCGCCTCCGGCCAACAGCCGGAACCTGCGCTCGCTCTCGAAAATGCCGCGCTTGAGTTGGTCTGATTTTTTAACCATCGCAAATCCTGCCAACGCCGGAACGCTCCGCGGAGGCCAATGTTCCAATAGGGGTCACGGACGCCTGAGACGACCAAGCAATACGAACGGCTTACGTCAGTCGGGAAAAAGTTCCAATGCGCATTGGAACTTTTGGTTCCAGTGGCGATTAAGCTCCTCGGTTTGCGTCACAAATCGTGGTTTTGGCGTTTTCCCGCTTGAATAGATCAAGGGCAGTCCTTCTTATGGTCACACTGGCTTTTCCGAGTCCTGGATTCGTGGCCAGCGCGTAGGGGAAATTCCATGACCGATCTCGGTTCGCCGCCTCGTCCCCGTGCTGATACCCGCCGCGCCCAATCATCGAACGGAAGCCTCGATTCCTCGCACGATCTGCTGCAGTCGCTGCAGGCGATGCGCGGTGGCGACTTCTCGGTTCGGATGCGCGGCGATTATCTCGGTATCGACGGCAAGATCGCGGACGCCTTCAACGAAATCGCTGCCGCCAACGAGCGCATGGCGCAGCAATTGGCGCGCGTCGGACAGGTCGTCGGCCGTGAGGGACAGACCCGCCAACGCGTCAATTTCGGTCTCGCCAGCGGCGCCTGGGCCGATATGGAAAGTTCGGTCAACACGCTGATCGATGATTTGCTGTGGCCGACCCGCGAAGTCACCCGCGCTGTCGCCGCGGTGGCGCAGGGCGACCTGCTGCAGACCGTGCAACTCGACGTCGAGGGCAGGCCGCTGCGCGGCGAATTCCTGCAGTCGGCGAACATCGTCAACACGATGATCAAGCAGCTCTCGGTGTTCACCTCGGAGGTTACGCGCGTCGCCCGCGAAGTCGGTACCGAGGGCAAGCTCGGCGGCCAGGCCCAGGTGCCCGAAGTGACCGGCGTCTGGAAGGACCTGACCGAGAGCGTCAACTCGATGGCCAACAATTTGACCGGCCAGGTCCGCAACATCGCCGAGGTGACGATCGCGGTCGCCAACGGCGACCTGTCCAAGAAGATCACGGTCGACGTGCGCGGCGAGATCCTGCAGCTGAAGGAGGCCATCAACACGATGGTCGATCAGCTGCGCTCCTTCGCCTCGGAAGTGACGCGCGTGGCGCGCGAGGTCGGCACCGACGGCAAGCTCGGCGGCCAGGCGATCGTGCCCGGCGTCGCCGGCACCTGGAAGGATCTCACCGACTCGGTGAACGCGATGTGCGGCAACCTGACCGCCCAGGTCCGCAACATCGCCAACGTGACCACGGCGGTGGCGCGCGGCGACCTGTCGCGCAAGATCACGGTCGACGTCAGCGGCGAGATCCTCGAGCTGAAGGACACCATCAACACGATGGTGGACCAGCTCAACTCGTTTGCCTCGGAAGTGACGCGCGTGGCGCGCGAGGTCGGTACCGAAGGCAAGCTCGGCGGCCAGGCCCAGGTGCCCGGCGTCGCCGGCACCTGGAAGGATCTCACCGACAACGTCAACTTCATGGCATCGAACCTGACGGCGCAGGTCCGCAACATCGCCGACGTCGCGACCGCGATCGCCGGCGGCGATTTGTCAAAGAAGATCACGGTGAACGTGTCTGGCGAGATCCTTCAGCTGAAGGAAACGCTCAACACGATGGTCGACCAGCTCAACGCGTTCGCCTCGGAAGTGACGCGCGTGGCGCGCGAGGTCGGCACCGAAGGCAAGCTCGGCGGCCAGGCCAACGTGCTCGGCGTTGCCGGCACCTGGAAGGACCTGACCGACAACGTCAACTTCATGGCGTCGAACCTGACCGCGCAGGTCCGCAATATCGCCGGTGTCACCACCGCGGTCGCCAATGGCGACCTGTCGAAGAAGATCACGGTCGACGTGCGCGGCGAAATCCTCGAGCTGAAGGACACCATCAACACGATGGTGGACCAGCTCAACGCCTTCGCCGGCGAAGTGACGCGCGTGGCGCGCGAGGTCGGTACCGAAGGCAAGCTCGGCGGCCAGGCCGAGGTGCGCGGCGTCGCCGGCACCTGGAAGGATCTGACCGACAGCGTCAACTCGATGGCCTCGAACCTGACCGCACAGGTACGCAACATCGCCGAGGTCGCGACCGCGGTGGCGAAGGGCGACCTGTCGAAGAAGATCACGGTGAACGTGTCGGGCGAAATCCTTCAGCTGAAGGAAACGCTCAACACGATGGTCGACCAGCTCAACGCCTTCGCCGGCGAAGTGACGCGCGTGGCGCGCGAGGTCGGTACCGACGGCAAGCTCGGCGGTCAGGCCGAGGTGCCCGGCGTCGCCGGCACCTGGAAAGACCTCACCGACAGCGTCAACTCGATGGCCGGCAACCTCACGGCACAGGTCCGCAACATCGCCGAGGTCGCGACCGCGATCGCCGGCGGTGACCTGTCGCGCAAGATCACGGTCGACGTGCGCGGCGAGATCCTGCAGCTGAAGGAAACGCTGAACACGATGGTCGACCAGCTCAACCGCTTCGCGGGCGAGGTGACGCGCGTCGCGCGCGAGGTCGGCACCGACGGCAGCCTCGGCGGCCAGGCCAACGTGCCCGGCGTCGCCGGCACCTGGAAGGACCTGACCGACAACGTCAACTCGATGGCCGGCAACCTCACCGCTCAGGTCCGCAACATCGCCGAGGTGACGACGGCGGTGGCGCGCGGCGACCTGTCGCGCAAGATCACGGTCGACGTGAAGGGCGAAATCCTCGAGCTGAAGAACACCATCAACACGATGGTGGACCAGCTCAACGGCTTCGCCGGCGAAGTGACGCGCGTGGCACGCGAGGTTGGCACCGAAGGCAAGCTCGGCGGCCAGGCCGAAGTGCCCGGCGTCGCCGGCACCTGGAAGGATCTCACCGACAACGTCAACTTCATGGCGTCGAACCTGACCGCTCAGGTCCGTAACATCGCCGAGGTCGCCAGCGCGATCGCCGGCGGCGACCTGTCGAAGAAGATCACGGTGGACGTCCGCGGCGAGATCCTGCTGCTCAAGGACACCCTGAACACGATGGTCGAGCAGCTTCGCTCGTTCGCCGCCGAAGTGACGCGCGTGGCGCGCGAAGTCGGCACCGAGGGGCGGCTGGGCGGCCAGGCCGTGGTGCCCGGCGTCGGCGGCACCTGGAAGGACCTCACCGACAACGTCAACCTCTTGGCCGCGAACCTGACCACCCAGGTCCGCAACATCGCGGAAGTGACGACGGCCGTGGCGCGCGGCGACCTGTCGCGCAAGATCACGGTCGACGTGAAAGGCGAAATCCTCGAGCTGAAGAACACCATCAACACGATGGTCGACCAGCTCAACGCCTTCGCCGGCGAGGTGACGCGCGTGGCGCGCGAGGTCGGCACCGAGGGCAAGCTCGGCGGCCAGGCCGAGGTGCGCGGCGTCGCCGGCACCTGGAAGGACCTCACCGATACCGTCAACGTCATGGCGGCGAACCTGACCGAGCAGGTGCGCGGCATCGTCAAGGTGGTGACCGCGGTCGCCAACGGCGACTTGAAGCAAAATCTCACAGTGAAGTCGAAGGGCGAGGTGGCGGCGCTCGCCGACACCATCAACAACATGACGGAAACGCTCGCGACCTTCGCCGAACAGGTCACCAGCGTGGCGCGCGAGGTCGGCGTCGAGGGACGGCTCGGCGGTCAGGCCAACGTGCCCGGCACCGCCGGCACCTGGAAGGACCTCACCGGCAACGTCAACCTGCTCGCCGCCAACCTGACCTCCCAGGTGCGCGCGATCGCGGAGGTGGCGACCGCGGTGACCAAGGGCGACCTGACGCGCTCGATCCAGGTCGACGTGCGCGGCGAGGTCGCCGAGCTCAAGGACAACATCAACACCATGATCGGCAACCTCCGTCTCACCACGGAGCGCAACACCGAGCAGGACTGGCTGAAGACCAATCTGGCGCGCTTCACCAACATGCTGCAGGGCCAGCGCGATCTCGCGACCGTCGGCCGCCTGTTGCTGACCGAGCTCGCACCGCTGATCAACGCGCATATGGGCGTGATCTACCAGGTCGACAATCCCGAGAATGCGCAGCTGCGCTTGCTGTCGGCCTATGCCGGCGACAGCAGCAATCCGCATCCGCAAATCGTCCAGTTCGGCGAGGGGCTGATCGGCCAGTGTGCACTCGACAAGCGCCAGCGCCTCGTCTCGGATATTCCCGGCGATGCGGTGCCGATCAATTCGGCGCTGATGCGCATCATGCCGAAGAACCTGGTCGTGTTCCCGGTGCTGTTCGAGAACCAGGTCAAGGCGGTGATCGAGCTGTCCTCGATCTCGTCGTTCACGACCTCGCAGATCACCTTCCTCGAGCAGCTGACCGACAGCATCGGCATCGTGCTCAACAGCATCGAGGCGACGATGCAAACCGAGGCCTTCCTCAAGCAGTCGCAGACGCTCGCCGGCGAGCTTCAGACCCAGCAGAGGGAATTGCAGCAGACCAACGACCAGCTCGAGCAGAAGGCCCAGCAGCTCGCCGAACGCAACGTCGACGTCGAGCGCAAGAACCAGGAAATCGAGCAGGCCCGCCGTGCGCTGGAGGAGAAGGCGACCGAGCTGTCGCTGACCTCGAAGTACAAGTCCGAATTCCTCGCCAACATGTCGCACGAGCTGCGCACGCCGCTGAACTCGATCCTGATCCTGGGCCAGCAGCTGACCGAGAATCCGGACGGCAACCTGACCGGCAAGCAGGTCGAGTTCGCCCGCACCATTCACGGCGCCGGCACCGACCTGCTGAACCTGATCAGCGACATCCTCGATCTGTCCAAGATCGAGTCCGGCACGGTGACGGTCGATGCCGAGGAAATTCTCACCTCGAGCCTGCTCGAGACCGTCGGGCGGCCGTTCCGGCACGAGGCGGAGAACCGCCATCTTTCCTTCAGCATCGATGTCGACGGCAACCTTGCGCGCAGCATGGTGACCGACTCCAAGCGGTTGCAGCAGGTGCTGAAGAACCTGTTGTCGAATGCGTTCAAGTTCACCGCCGACGGCGGCGTCAGCCTGACCGTGTCGGCCGCGCTCGGCGGCTGGAGCGCCGAGCATCCGATCCTGAATGCCGCACCGGCCGTCGTCGCCTTCGAAGTGTCGGATACCGGCATCGGCATTCCCCAGGACAAGCAGAAGCTGATCTTCGAGGCGTTCCAGCAGGCCGACGCCGGCACCAGCCGCAAATATGGCGGCACCGGCCTTGGCCTTGCCATCAGCCGCGAGCTGGCGGGCCTGCTCGGCGGCGAGATCCATCTGCGCAGTACTCCGGGCAAGGGATCGACCTTCACGCTCTTTCTGCCGCTGAAATATGCCGGACCGTCGGCGGCGTTGCGCCCGCAGGCGCAGCCGCTCGCGATGCCCCACACGGCGGCGCCGTCGCTGCAATCGCCAGGTTCACAGGAGCGTGTGATCGAGCAGCTGCCGGACGACCGGCTCGATCTCGAACCCGGCGACACGATCCTCTTGATCGTCGAGGACGACCCGCATTACGCGCGGGTGCTGATCGATCTGGCGCGTGACAAGGGCTTCAAGGTGCTGGTCGCAAGCCGCGGTGCCGAGGCGCTGGATCTCGCCAAGCAGTTCCAGCCGAGCGCGGTTTCGCTCGACGTCTTCCTGCCCGACATGCTGGGCTGGACGGTGCTGAGCCAGCTCAAGCACAATCCGCTGACCCGTCACATTCCGGTCCAGATCATTACGCTGGACGAGGACCGGCAACACGCGCTGGCGCGCGGCGCCTTCTCCTTCGTCAACAAGCCGACCACGACCGAGGGCGTCAGCGCGGCGCTGTCGCAGATCAAGGAATACGCCAGGCCGCGTCGCAAGCGCCTGCTGATCGTGGAGGACAATGCGGCGGAGCAGCTCAGCATCACCGAGTTGCTCGGCCACGAGGATATCGAGATCGTGACCAGCGGAACCGGGGCAGGGGCGCTCTCGACGCTGCGCGAAAATCCGTGCGACTGCGTCGTGCTCGACCTGCGTCTGCCCGACATGAGCGGCTTCGAGGTGCTGGATCAGATCCGCAAGGACGAGACGCTCTCCAATATTCCCGTGGTCGTGTTTACCGGGCGGGAACTTTCGGCCGAAGAGGACGCGGAACTGCACACGATGGCGCGCAGCATCGTCGTCAAGGGTGTAGAGTCGCCGGAACGCCTGCTCGACGAAACGTCACTGTTCCTGCACCGTGTGATCACGGAATTGCCCGTCGAAAAACAGAGGATGCTGGAGAAGCTCAATAGTTCCGATGAGGATCTTATTGGCAAGACCGCGCTCCTGGTCGACGACGACGCCCGCAACATCTTCGCGCTGTCGAGCGTGCTGGAGCGGCGAGGTATGAAGGTGTTGACTGCGACAACCGGTCACGAGGCGATCTCGTTGGTGGAGTCCAATCCGAAGATCGCGATCGTGCTGATGGACATCATGATGCCGCAGATGGACGGTTACCAGACCATCGGCGCTATCCGGCAAAATCCCGCCTTTGCGCGGCTGCCGATCATCGCGCTGACCGCGAAGGCGATGAAAGGCGACCGCGAGAAATGCCTGGAAGCAGGCGCGTCCGACTATCTGGCGAAACCCGTGAACACAGAGCAACTGCTGCTGGCGATCCGCATGTGGCTGCACCGCTGATCGGCGATCGAACATGATGGACCATGAAAAGGTAAACATCCTTCTGGTCGACGATCAGCCGGCCAAGCTGCTGGCCTATGAGGTCATCCTGAAGGAGCTCGGCGAGACGCTGGTCGCCGCGTCGTCGGGCCGCGAGGCGCTCGAGTTCCTGCTCAAGAACGAAGTCGCGGTCATCCTGGTCGACGTCTGCATGCCCGAGCTCGACGGCTTCGAACTCGCGGCGATGATCCGCGAGCATCCGCGCTTCCAGAAGACCGCGATGATCTTCATCTCGGCGATCCAGGTCAGCGACATCGACCGGCTGCGCGGCTACGAGATGGGCGCGGTCGATTACGTACCGGTGCCGGTTGTGCCGGAAGTGCTGCGCGCAAAAATCCGCGTGTTCGCCGAGCTCTACCGCAAGACACGGGAACTCGAGCGCCTCAATGCCGAGCTCGAAGACCGGGTGCGTGCGCGCACCGCCGAGCTCGAGCAATCGACCACCCGGCTGGTCGAGAGCGAGGCGCGCCGCAGCATGGCGATTGCCGCGGGAAAGATGGGCTCGTGGGACTGGGACTGGGTCAACGGCGACTGGATGTGGGACGAGGGGCAATACAAGATCTTCGGCGTCGATCCGAAATCCTTCGCGCTGACATCAGACAATATCCAGGCGCTGTTTCATCCCGACGACGTCGAACAGCTCCGGCAGGGCTGGACCGGCTTCGGCAATGGCCACACCTCCTATGAGGCCGAATTCCGCGTCGTGCGGCCGGACGGCGAGATACGCTGGTGCGTCGGCACGGCTGCTGCGACCAGTGACAGGAACGGCAGGGTGGTGCGGGTGAGCGGCGTCACCGTCGACATCACCGATCGCAAGAAGGCCGAGGAACGACAAAGCCTCTTGACCCGCGAGGTCGACCATCGGGCCAAGAACGCGCTCGCGCTGGCGCAGTCGATCGTGCGCCTGACGCGCGCACAGAACGTGACCGCCTATGTGCGGGCGGTCGAGGGCCGCATCACGGCGCTGGCGCGGGTTCACACCGTGCTGTCGCTGTCGAGCTGGCAGGGCGCCGAAATCCGGCGGCTGGTCACCGAGGAGATCGCGCCATACTCCGACGCCGGGCAGATCCAGATCGACGGCGCAGAGGTGCAGTTGCAGCCCGCGACGGCGCAGACGCTGGCGCTGGCGCTGCACGAGCTCGTCACCAACTCCGCCAAATACGGCAGCCTGTCGGTGCTGTCAGGCCGGCTCGCGATCACCTGGGAGGTGCACGACGATGCGCTGATCCTGGCCTGCGTGGAAACCGGCGGGCCGCCGGTGACCAAACCGAAGCAGAAAGGCTTCGGCACACGAAGCGTCATCGCCAGCATCGAGACCCAGCTCGGCGGACGGGCCGACTTCGATTGGCGCGCCGAGGGCCTGATCTGCCGGCTCACGGTTCCGCTCAAGGCGCTGGTTGGCGAAACAGCGGCTTACCGCGATCTGTCGGCAGCCGGGCGCAAGCCCATGGTCAGTTCCAGGGCCGTGTAGCACGTCCTCCAGGAACCAAGCCGCGGACGCTGCGGTTGTCGAGGGACAATCGCTCCCGTTCGTAGCCTGAGGTGCTGCCGTGGATGCCCAAACCCGAGAGCGCGGGCCGTCCGTGGAGGAACCGCGGCAGCCTGGGCAAGCCCCCGAGCAAAAGTCGCGGCCGGACCATGCGTCCTCGCCGCAGCAGGACACCGACCACCGCAAGCCGTCGATGCGCGACCGGCTGCGCGAGCACTGGATGCTTGCGGCGGCCGGCGCCTGTCTGCTCCTGATCGCGCTCGTCGGCGGCGTGGCCTACTGGCTCAATGTCCGCCACTATGAATCGACCGACGATGCGTTCATCGCGGCGCGCAGCTTCGCCGTGGCGTCGAAGGTCGGCGGCTATGTCGTCGAGGTCCCCGTCACCGACAACCAGCACGTCAATGCCGGCGATCTCCTCGCGAGGATCGACGAGCGCGACTACAAGATCGCGGTCGATCAGGCCGGCGCGCAGGTCGCGATCGCCGAGGCCAATATCGCCAATGTCCAGGCGCAGATCGACAGTCAGCAGGAGCAGATCAAGCAAGCCAAGGCGCAGCAGCAGCAGGCCGAAGCGCAGTTGAAGTTCGCGCAGGAGGAGGCCGCGCGAGCCCAGGACCTCGTCGAGAAGGGCGCTGGCACGGTGCAGCGGCAGCAGCAGACGCGCTCGGATCTCGACGCCCAGCAGGCCAACGTCAGTCGGACCAGAACGGCGGTCACCGCAGCCGAACTCGGCGTCAAGACGCTCGAGGCTCAGCTCAAGAGCAGCAAGGCATCGCTGGAGCAGGCGCAGACGCAGCTCGATCAGGCCAATCTGAACCTGCAATATACCCGCATCGTCGCGGCGCAGTCCGGACGCGTCGTCAAACTGAGCGGCGCGGTCGGCACCTTTGTGGCGCCGGCGCAGAGCGTCATGATGTTTGTTCCCGACGAGATCTGGATCAACGCCAATTACAAGGAAACGCAGCTGACCGACATGCGTCCGGGCCAGCCAGTTGACATCAGGATCGATGCCTATCCGGGGCGCAAGCTCGCCGGCCACGTGGCTTCGGTTCAGCCAGGCTCAGGCACCGCGTTCAGCCTGCTGCCGGCGGAGAACGCGACCGGCAATTTCGTCAAGGTCGTGCAGCGTGTTCCCGTGAAGATCGTGGTCGACAACTGGCCGGCGGATGTGCCGGTAGGGCCGGGCATGTCGGTCGTGCCCTGGACCAAAGTGCGATGAGCGACGTCGCGGCCGGCGGCGGCGCATCGTGGTCGCCGGAGCGGTCGGCCGCCGGCGGGCACAATCCCTATCTGATTGCCTTCGTCGTCTCGATCGCGACGTTCATGGAAGTGCTCGACACCACGATCGCCAACGTGGCGCTACGCCATATCGCGGGCGGGCTGGCCGTCGGTATCGACGAGAGCACTTGGATCATCACCAGCTATCTCGTCGCCAATGCCATCGTGCTGGCGATCTCGGGCTGGCTGTCGACCGTGATCGGCCGCAAACGCTTCTACATGATCTGCGTCGCTACGTTCGCATTCGCCTCGCTGTTGTGCGGCTTTGCCTGGAGCCTGGAGGCGCTGGTCCTGTTCCGGATCATTCAGGGCCTTGGCGGCGGCGGGATGGCGACCAGCGAGCAGGCGATCCTCGCCGACTCCTTTCCGCCGGCCAAGCGTGGCCAGGCTTTCGCGATCTACGGCGTCGCCGTGGTGGTTGCCCCCGTGATCGGGCCGACGCTCGGCGGCTGGATCACCGACACCTATACCTGGCACTGGATCTTCCTGATCAACGTGCCGATGGGGCTGATCTCGCTGTTCCTGGTCGGGACGTTGGTCAAGGAGCCGTCCGGCGCCGAGGAAGAGCGCAAGGAGCTGCTCAAGAAGGGGCTGCGCGTCGACTATATCGGCTTTGTGCTGGTCGCGATCGGGCTCGGCTCGCTCGAATTCGTGCTCGACGAAGGCCAGCGCAAGGACTGGTTCGGGTCCGACCTGATCGTCGGCTTCGCGCTGGCTTCGGCGGTCTGCCTGATCGCACTGATCCCCTGGGAGCTGACGCGTGAGGACCCGATCGTCGACCTTCGCCTGCTGGGACGGCGCCAGTTCGGATCGTGCTTCCTGGTCATGCTGTGCACCGGCGCGGTCCTGATCTCGTCGACGCAGATCCTGCCCCAGCTGCTGCAGACCGAGCTGAACTATACCGCGCTGCTGGCCGGCCTCGCGCTGTCGCCGGGCGGCATCGTCACGCTGATCTTGATGCCGGTGGTCGGCAACCTCGTCAGTCGCGTCCAGCCGAAATACCTGATTGCGCTCGGCGGCTGCATCGTTGCGTTTTCGATGTGGCATCTGACGGGACTGAACGGCGACATCACCTATGGCTACGCCGCGCTGGCGCGCATCTTCCTCTCCGCGGGGCTTCCGTTCCTGTTTCTGCCGGTCACGACGGCGTCCTACGATGGCGTACCGCCGGACAAGACCAACCAGGCCTCGGCACTGATCAACGTGGCGCGCAACCTCGGCGGGTCGATGGGCGTCGCGCTGGCCCAGACCGCGCTGGCGCAACGCCAGCAATTCCACCAGAGCCGGCTCATCGAACACGCAGCGCCTTCCGATCTCGGGTATCAGCAGACTATCGATACGATGACGCGCTACTTCCAGTCGCAGGGGTCGAATGCATCGGATGCCGCGGCGCAGGCGATCGCCTGGGTTGGCCAGACCCTGCAGCAACAGGTCGATCTTCTCGCCTATATCGACGTGTTCTGGTTGCTCTCGCTCGTCGGCCTCGTGATGATCCCGCTCGCGCTGATCATCAAGCCGGTCGATCTGACGGCGCCACCGAAGGGGCATTAGGGGGATATTAGACGAGACGACATTGTGAATGCAGGTCGCGGTCGAACCACGCTATGAATCGCGTGATCGAACGCAGGTCAGGCGAGGAGCAGATGCGAAGGTCAAGACTTATCGGCTTGAGTGTGTCGGTCGTCACCCTCGCAGCGATCAGCATCGCGCGGGCGGGCGCTGAACCCGTGCTGAAAGGCGCGGAAGCCTTCGGCGACTGGCAGCGCGACAGGCCGGGCATGGTGCGTCTGATCAGGCCGCAGGATTTGCCCAAGCCTGGCGCAACGGCCTCGAGCAGCAATTCGTCGCGCGTCGTGCAACGACCTGCCTCCGTGGTGCCGCAGGTGCCGGCGGGATTCAAGATCGAGCTGTTTGCAAGCGGGCTGAGCGGGCCGCGGATCATCCGGACCGCGCCCAATGGCGACATCTTCGTCGCGGAGACCGGCCCCGGCCGTATCCGTGTCCTCCGCAGCGCCGACGGCGCCACCAAGCCGGCGACCAATGAGGTCTATGCATCCGGACTGAACCGGCCGTTCGGCATCGCGTTCTTCCCGAACGGCGACAATCCGCAATGGCTCTACGTCGCCAACACCGACAGCATCGTGCGCTTCGCCTATCGCAGCGGCGACCTCAAGGCGTCGGGAAAGCCTGAGACCATTGTCGCAAATCTTCCGCACGGCTACGGCCATTCGACGCGTGACATCGTGTTCACATCGGACGACAAACGCATGCTGGTGTCGGTCGGCTCCGCCGGCAACGCGGGCGAGGGGCTGGGTAGGCCTCCCGAGGGCATCGAGGCCTGGAGTCGCGACCACGCACTTGGCGCCGCCTGGGGATCGGAAACCGACCGCGCCGCCGTGCTCGCCTTCGATCCCGACGGCAAGAACCAGAAACTGTTCGCGACGGGTATCCGCAACTGCGTCGGACTTGCGATCCAGCCTGGCAGCGGCGAACCTTGGTGTTCGACCAACGAGCGCGATGGCCGCGGCGACAATTTGGTGCCCGACTATGTGACGCGCATCCGCGAGGGCGCGTTCTACGGCTGGCCCTGGTACTATATCGGCGCCAACGAAGACCCCGCGCATGCCGGCGCGCGGCCCGACCTCAAGGACAAGGTGACGATTCCCGACGTGCTGTTGCAGGCGCACTCGGCTTCACTCGGCCTCACCTTCTACACCGGCAGCAGTTTTCCGCCCGAATATCGCGGCGATGCGTTTGCGGCCGAACACGGTTCGTGGAATCGGTCGAAGCGCACCGGCTACAAGATCATCCGCATCCGGCTGAAGGGTGGCGCGCCGACCGGCGAATATGAGGATTTCGTCACCGGCTTCGTCATCGCCGACAATGAGGTCTGGGGTCGTCCGGTGGGGGTCACCATGGCGCGCGACGGCGCACTGCTGGTCTCGGAAGACGGCAACGGCACAATCTGGCGCGTCAGCCACGAGTAGCGTTGCGGGGTACCCGTCCGCGCTAGCCGAGTCCATCCTTGAGGCCGTATTCCTCGTAGATGGTCAGGGGATCGGTATCCGGAAACAACCGGCACTTGGCCTGCGCCAGATGCAGCGTGACGGCGCCGGCCTCACATCTCGCGGTCAGGATTTTACGGACATCCTCCATATGCGCGCGCGGCTGATGCTTCGACGGCAATTGTTCGAGCGCGACCAGCGCGGTGGCCAGAGCTTCCGTGACCACCCAATCGTCGTGTCCGGTAATTCCCTTCCGCGGCATCGCCACATCCTCCGTCACACCGGCTGCGGCATTCTAGCGCGAGATGGGTGGGGGCTGTCATTAGTCAACATGGGCAGGGCGGCCGGGAACCGGTTGACGCGGCCCTGCCTCGATGCGCCGCAGGGAACCAGCGTGGCAGCGCGCGCAGGCAATGCTTAGAACGATGGGGACTTCCCTTCATCACCCCATCAGCCCGCCAGATGTTCGAACCCTATCTCTCGGCCTGGAGCCTTGTCCCCGACGGCGATCCGATCGTGACGCACGCCGCACGGTTGCTGCCGGTGCGGCGGCACGGCGAGCCTGCCATGCTCAAGCTCTCGCACGAGCCAGACGAACGCCTCAGCGCCATCGTGATGGAATGGTGGGATGGCCACGGTGCGGCGCGGGTCCTTGCCCGTGGCGGCGTGGCGCTCCTGCTCGAGAGCTCGACCGGATGGCGTAGGGCGCGCAGCGACTACGCCGCCGCGGCGCTGGCTCCGCTCAACGACACACTCAGGATTCGCCACTTCGATATATCGAAGAAGTAGGCGGCTTTGATGCGCGCGGACGCGGGATCCGGCGCCTGAATCGCCGTGTGGAATTTCCGCTCCCCATCGCTCAACGAAATCCGGAATGTCTGCATTGCTCGAACCTCCACGCGCGGATGCTGCGGCAAGGGCGGTTAACATCCGGTTGCTGGCAGAGGTCCGGCGCGGCGCACGCGCGTTTCACGCGCTGCCGCTCTCACGCAAAGCCTACGGCAGTCGCACCATCGTGTCCTCTGCACCAACGACGCGTCCGTCCTGCGCTCTCAGCTCGAGCCGGCGCACCGGCAGTCCATTCTTTCGATCGACCAGCAGCACATGCGACTCGTCGGGCGCGAAGAAGAAATCCTCGCCCCACTGCCGGAGCGCGACGAGAAGCGGGAAGAGCCCGCGTCCCTTTTCGGTCAGCACATAATCCTGATACGGGCTGCCGTCCGCTGCCGGCACGGCCTCCATGATTCCATGCGCCAACAGATTGCGGAGCCGTGCGGAGAGGATGTTCTTGGCAAGCCCGAGGCTCTTCTGAAATTCGCCGAACCGGCGCTTTCCGTCGAATGCATCGCGGACGATCAACAGCGACCACCAATCGCCGATCGCATCCAGCGGGCGGGCCACGCCGCACATCGAGTCCCTGTGGCTCACTCTCTTGGCCATCGCGGTCGCCTGACGCTCCTCATTCCATGCGCTGATCGTACGGTGGGCGGCCCGAAAGACCACCCGGTCACTGGCTCGATATATCGGTTGCAAAGTAAAACCTCAAGCGATACACCTTGGTTGCAAATTAAAACCATGCAGAGCCAGCCATGATCCAGTCCGACGCCACCTTTGACGGCACCTTTCCATTCACGCCGCAGTTCAGCGCGGCGCCAGGCTTCCCGATGCACTATGTCGACGAAGGCCCGCGGGATGGCGGGGTGGTGCTCTGCCTGCACGGCGAGCCGACCTGGGGCTACCTGTTCCGCCATCTGGTGCCGGCGCTCAGCGCGACGCACCGCGTGGTCGTTCCGGATCACATGGGGTTCGGCAAGAGCGCGACGCCGGCGCAGCGCAGCTACTGGCTGCAAGACCATGTCGACAATCTCGAAGCGCTGGTGCTCGCGCTCGATCTCGCTGACATCACGCTGGTGATGCACGATTTCGGCGGTCCCGTCGGCATGGGGTTCGCGGCCCGCCATCCGGATCGCATCCGCCGCATCATCTCGGCCAACGGGCCGACACCGTTCGGGCAGAGCGATCTGTTCGAGCGCGTCACGGCAAATGCGCAAGTCTCGCCCTGGTTTCAATGGATCGCAAAGGCGGAGGCGAACGGCGAGCTCGAGCTGGTTCTCGGCCAACTCGGCTTCAACATCCTGAGCACGCTCAAGCTCAACGGCTTCGAGAACAACGCCGTCATCACCGATGTCTGGCTCGCGGCCTACGGCGCCCCGTTCGCGCGCCCGGCCGACTGCCTCGGTGCGATCGGATGGGCCAGGGGCTTTGCGACCGGTGCGCACAGGTTCGACGCGCCGGATCCCGCCGCCGAACGTGCGATCCGCGGCAAGCCTGCGCTGGCCATCTGGGGCGAAGCGGACCGCACGCTGCACGCGGAGCATTTCCTGCCGCTGTTTTCCGCAATCTTCCCGGCGGCGCCGGTCAGGCGTCTTGCCGGCGTCGGGCATTACTGCTTTGAGGATGCCCCGCAGGAGATCGGCGGCCTGATCGGGGAGTTCATCCGGCAAACCTGACTGCATTCCCGATCGCAAGCGACGGGCAGGACGGGCACATCGTGATGTCCCTAGCGGCGCGTGGGCCGTTCAGCTCGCGCCCGCGATGGTGAGACAGCACTACCGACCCTGATCATCCCAGACTTTGCTCTCGCGAATCGTTTCCTTGCATAACCGATCAGCGGGGACTCGATCGCGCGCCAGCTGACCTCCGCCAGCACGCAGACAGCCGGAAGCGCAATGAAGCTCGAATAGGAGCCAAAGCCAAAACCGAAAAAGACATCGGAGACGGGAATGTGAAACAGGTAGAGCGCATAGCATCGGCGGCCCATCCAGATCAGCGGACGAGCAGCCACTCTTTGCTGCGTGGTGGCGCCGGACCACACGGCGGCACAGCAGATCAGTGCGACGGGCGATAGGAGGTTGAACGGAGCAAACCCGACGAAGCAGGCGTATGCAGCGTCGAAGAGAGGCGGAAGGCAGGCGAGGGCAGCCCACAGAATGGGTGAGCGGCAATATCCACGCAAAAGGCACGCGAGCAGCACACCGCCGAACAGCGCGTCCAGGCGTCCCGGCAGCAGATACTCCCAGGAGTTTGCCGGCAGATATCCATCGAGCAGCCACCGGAAGACCGGAGCGAGCAGCACGCCACTCCAAAGCACCCGGAGCAGCCATCGACGCGGCGACCAGAAAATGAGCACCGGCAGGATCAGGTAAAATTGCTCCTCGATAGCCAGCGACCAGGTGATGGATGCCGGCTCGTCCAGCGGGCGGCCGAACTGCAACCACGGGATGCCCTGCGCGAAGAACAGATAGTAGCCGGCGTGTGACGGCGGGACGGCCAACAGGAGAAGCCAGTACAATGGCAGGATCCGGAACGCGCGCCGGCCGTAGAACGACGTGAAATAGCCCGGCTGCCCGCGCGTATCGAGCAGGATGCCGCCGATCAGAAAGCCGCTGAGAACGAAGAACAGATCGACGCCGAACACGCCGAAACCAAACCCGACATAGTGGCGGGCGATGACCAGCGAAATCGCCAGCCCCCTGAGCGCGTCAAGCGGTTCGGAACGGTCGGACTGACCTTTGCGTTCCGTGCTCATTGATAGAAGTTGGCCGCGGTTTCCATCTTGCCTCGCCCTCAAGAGGAGGAGGAAAAATTCCCGCAACCGACGAGGGAGGGCAACCCGGGACTTTACGGAGCTTCCCCGTCTTGCGGAGCGCCGGTGCGTGGATCGGTGCGATCGCGCCCGTCGGATATGATCTGGCGGAAGGGGTGGGATTCGAACCCACGGTACCCTTGCGGGCACGCCGGTTTTCAAGACCGGTGCCTTAAACCGCTCGGCCACCCTTCCGGATCAATCGGTCAGGCCCTTAGCGTAGGGCAGCGCCGAACGCAACGCGAACTTGGCGAGAACAGCGGGCGAAATCGCGGTTTGCTCGGTCCACCAGCAGCGGACCGACGGAATTTCAGCGCGAACACGCCGGGCCTCCAGCCGATTCCAGCGGAGCCGAGGCCGCAGCGATTGGTCGCGGATCATGGTCACACGGTTGACCGCGGCCACCGGCGCCGGCCATCATGAGCGCATGAAGCGCGTCCTCTTCCTTTGCACCGGCAACTACTATCGCAGTCGATACGCAGAGGAGCTGTTCAATCATCTTGCACGCGGCCAGAACCTGCCGTGGCGCGCATCCTCCAGAGGCGCCGCCGAACGGGGCTCGCCCGACAATGTCGGGGCGATGTCGGTGTTTGCCGATGACCGCCTTCGCGCCAATGGCATCGTTCCGGAGGGCGCAACGCGCTATCCGCAGCCATGTTCATTGGCGGACTTCGATGGCGTCGACCTCGTGATCGCGCTCAAGGAGGCCGAGCATCGTCCGCTCATCGAGCGCCGGTTCCCCGAGGTCGCCGAGCGGGTGACCTATTGGCATGTGCACGATATCGACGTTGCCCATCCCGCGGTCGCGTTGCCAATGATCGACGATCTCGTCCGCGAGCTGGTTACATCGCTCGGGTAATCGGTTCGCGCTTCAGGAAGATCGCCAGCGCATACTCTGCCGGGCGTGCCAGCCGGCCGCTGACCCGTTCGAGGTCGTCCATGGCGACGATCTCGAGGCGGCCTTCGGTGACCGTCAACTGGGTGATCGGTACGCCCCGCGCAAGAAACACCTCGCCGTGGAGGGTGCCGCCTGGCGTCGCATGATCCGCTCCGAAGTAACGACCGATCGACTCGAAGCGCTCGGGCGGCAGGTAGTAGCCAATCTCCTCATGGATTTCGCGCACCACGCATTCCAGGAAGGTCTCGTCGCCCTCGCGCCGCCCACCGAACAGGCTGATCTTGCCGGGATCGGACACGTGAGGAAGGTCGTCGCGCAGTTGCATCAGCAACCGGCCATCCGTGCTGACGAGCAGCGCGGACGTTCCCTCTCTGACTCCGCCTGTCATTCGTGAATCCTCGCGCTGGGAAGGTGGGGTGCGTCAGGATCGGGGCCGAGAGAAGACGGCGGATCGGCGCTGTTCAGATCGGATCGCCAACGACGGCTGGGCCGGTATCGCCGGCAAGCTAGACCGAAGCCGAGGTTCGATCGGCGAGAGATGAGGCGAGGGTGGCCGAAGCCGGTCGCATGGGCGCAGATGGCGCCCAGGGCATCAGTTGTTTAGCCGAAAGCGAACGCTAGCAGGCTCGAGCACAGCAGCACGAGGCTTGCTGCGGTCAGGGTCAGGAAACCGTCGGAGACCAAATCGTGATTACGCATGATACACCTGCCTTCAACCGATGCTCATCCGAATTGATTAAAGCTTTCCGAACTTCACTCCTGGACTTCACTCTTGGAAAGAGGTGACGCGTCTTTCCGTCGTCAACGGGCTGTCAGGCCCGGTACCGATAGCCTTCCACGGCGTGCGCCAAGAAGATCGCCGCACTCACCAGGCCCATCACCGCTGTAACCGTCTCGATCATCGCAAACTTCCTTTGCGCCCCACGCGGAAGAGAAAACGATTGCAGCCTTGCACAGTCAAAAAGATTCAATTGTTGGAATTGCAGATGCCCCCCGACTGATGATTTGCTGCAACAGTGTGTCTGATAGCGGGACAGGCGGGGGCATTTTGCGCGGTTCGATCTCCGTAGAACAACTGAGGAGGCGCAACAGGCAATTTACCAAGGTGCCATAGCGTTAAGACTGTCCCCATTTCCGCCGTGTTCCGGTTGCGATATCGTCAAGCTCTGGTGCGGAGGTGGGCCGCACAGTGACGAACATGACCCCGACGCCTCGCAGTAGGCGCGGGTCCGGCAGAATGGTACTTGGGGCAGATGGGGATTAGACGGCCAGATTCGATGATCCGGACGGCGCGCGGTGCCGTTGCGGTGGCCACGTGCCTCGTGCTCGCCAATTGTGCCTCCTCGAACAAGTTTGCCAGCCGGGTCGATCCCAAATACGGCGTGTCGTCGAGCCCGCGGGTCGTGGCGCTCGGTGACCCCGTGCCGAAGGGCGGCGGCACTTACCGCATCGGCAAGCCCTACGTCGTCGCCGGCCGCACCTATGTGCCGGAGGAGAACGAGAACTACCGCGCCGAGGGCATGGCGTCCTGGTATGGCGATGATTTCCACGGCCGGCTGACCGCCAATGGCGAGGTGTTCGACATGGGCTCGCTCACGGCCGCCCATCCGACCTTGCCGATGCCGAGCTACGCGCGGGTCACCAACCTGAGCAACGGCCGATCGCTCATCGTCCGCGTCAACGACCGCGGTCCGTACCACGGCAACCGCCTCATAGACGTCTCGAACAAAGCGGCCGAACTTCTTGATTTCAAAGGAAATGGTGTGGCGCGCGTCCGCGTGGAATATGTCGGCCGGGCGCCGCTCGAAGGCTCCGACGACCGCCAGCTGATAGCGACCCTGCGGACCGGTACGCCGGCGCCGTCACCGTCGATGGTGCGGGTCGCCTCGGCGCGGCCGTTCGTGCCTGAGATGTCGTCCTCGTCCGGCCGGATCCGGGGCGATGTCCCGCTGCCTGAGGGACGGCCCTATAGCCTCGGCAATACCCAGGCCGATTACGCCTCGGTCAGCGCCACTTCGGAAATGTCGGCCTCGAGCCGGTCGCGGGGCCGCGCCTTGAACAATCCGCGCGAAGTCTCCTACGAGAGCGATCCGCGCTATGCGGCAACCCCCAGCCCGGCCGCTGCCTATGTACCGATCGACGCGCGCGGGCCGGCCGAGGTGCTGAGCGGGCGCGGGCTCTACTGAAACGAGCCGTTGCGAATCAGGCTCTTGGCCTGATCATCTGAGAAATCCGATCAGCGCCGCGTTGACCTCGTCAGGGCGTTCCTGCTGGATCCAATGGCCGGCGCCATCGATGATGAGCTTCTGCCGCAGGTTCGGCAGCACCCGTTCCATATCCGCAACCCGCTTGGCGCCGATCAGCCCGGTGATCACCGAATCGTTCGAGCCGGCGATGAACAGCGACGGCTGATGGATCTGGGCATCCTGCCAGGGCGCGGTCAGCTCCCAGTTGCGGTCGAGATTGCGGTACCAGTTCAGGCCGCCGCGGAAGCCGGACTGCCGGTAGCCTTCGGCGAATTCGGCGATGTCGGCCTCGGTCAGCCAGGCCGGCAACGGCATTCCAGCCGGCAGCTTGCCGAGGAAGCCCTTGGCCTCGTCGACGAACATCGAGCTCGGATCCGAGACGCCGCGTCCCAGCACCAGCCGCATGGTGTGGGCGATGTCGCGCTCAAACTCCGCCTCAGCCAAGCCGGGCGGCTGGAAGTATTGCCAATAGAAGTTGGTGATGCCGCTCCCCCGCAGGGTTTCCAGCGGACGGCCGCGGCCGCGGAATGGCGGCGGCACACTGAGGCCGGCGACCTTGGTGAAGACATCAGGGCGGAACAGGGCCGCGTGCCAGGCAACCGGCGCACCCCAATCGTGACCGACGACCATCGCTTGCTTCTCGCCGAGCGCGGCCACCAGCGCGACCATGTCGCCCACGGTATCGAAGATGGTGTAGGCGCCGACATCGGCCGGTGCGCTAGTCCGCCCGAAGCCGCGCATGTCGGGGGCGACGACCCGGAAGCCTGCGGCGGCGAGCGCTGTAATCTGGTGCCGCCACGAGTAGGACAGTTCCGGCCAGCCGTGGCAGAGCACGACCAGCGGGCCTTGCCCGGCCTCGCGCACGAACATGTCGATGCCGTTGGCGGAAATGATGCGGGAGGATGACATTCGCGTTTCCGCCTTGTTTGCCGGTTCTGCTGTCGCTAGCTGGTTCCAAGAAATACTGACAAGGATACGGGCGTTCAGCGCAGCCGGCAATCAGCCGGCC
This sequence comes from Bradyrhizobium sp. CCBAU 53421, assembly GCF_015291625.1. NCBI lineage: Bacteria > Pseudomonadati > Pseudomonadota > Alphaproteobacteria > Hyphomicrobiales > Nitrobacteraceae > Bradyrhizobium > Bradyrhizobium sp. CCBAU 53421. The sequence continues at coordinate 5,023,424 of NZ_CP030047.1, read as the reverse complement.
GTGCACAAGCGGCGAAACCTCAGTTGTTTGCGATACTTCCAGCTGTTAGAACGCAGTCTTTCAGGACATCGCCGATGGCAGCCCAGACCGCAATTCCCCGCACGTTGTCAGCTCGCGCCGGGCGGTGCTGGCGTGGCGTGGTCGCGGCCGCGGTTGCGCTTGCGATCGGCTGCGGCGGGGTGGTCTATGCCGCCAACCAAAGCGTCCAGGGCGCCAAGAAGGAAGAGGGCGGGTTCGACGGCGACGCGCCGACCGCGATCCTGGTCGAGGCCTCCTCGGGCAGCGTGCTGTTCGAGAAGAACGCCGACGAGCTGCGCGCGCCCTCCAGCATGATGAAGCTGATGACCGCCGAAGTGGTGTTCGACGCCATCAAGAAGGGCGACATCAAGCTGACCGACGAGTACCGGATCAGCGAGAACGCCTGGCGGCGGGGTGGGGCGCCGTCTGGAACCTCGACGATGTTCGCGGCGATCAACAGCAAGGTTTCGGTCGACGACCTCCTGCACGGCGCGATCATCCCGAGCGGCAACGACGCTTGCATCGCGCTGGCCGAAGGCATCGCCGGCAACGAGCATACGTTCGCGACCGACTTCATGACCAAGCGCGCCCGCGAGCTCGGCATGACCAAGTCGACCTTCGGCAATTCCAACGGGCTGCCGGACCCGACCAACAAGATGACGGTGCGGGAACTCGCCGTGCTGGCGCGCCACATCATCCTGACCTACCCGGACAGGTACAAGCTGTTCGGCGAGAAGGAATTCACCTGGAACAAGATCCGCCAGCAGAACCGCAATCCGCTGCTGAACGCCTTGCCCGGCGCCGATGGGTTGAAGACCGGCTACACCAAGGAAGGCGGCTATGGCATGGTCGGCTCGGCCGTGCAGAACGACACGCGCCTGATTGTCGTGGTCAATGGCCTCGAGGATTCCGAGGACCGCGCCACCGAAGCCAAGAAGATGCTGGAATGGGGGTTCCGCAGCTTCGAGACCCGGGTCCTGATCGCGGCCAACCAGCCGGTCGGCTACGCCCGGGTGTTCGGTGGCGAGAGCCGTTCGGTCAAGCTGGTCAGCCCCGATCCGATCAAGGTGATGGTGTCGAAGAACGGCAACGACAAGCTGCTCGCGCGCGTCATCTATAACGGTCCGGTCAAGGCGCCGATCACCGCCGGCCAGCAGATCGGCGTCGTCCGGGTCTGGCGCGGTGCCAATGTCGCGATGGAAACTCCGGTGTTCGCGGCGGATGCCGTCGGCACCGGATCGACGATGCGCCGCGCGCTCGACGGCGCCCAGGAGCTCGTGATCGGAATGTTCCGCGCAGGGGTCGAGAAGCTCTGACATGGCGGAAGCAGCAGTCCAACGGCCGAGCTTGCGCGGTCGCTTCATCACCTTTGAGGGCGGCGAGGGATCGGGGAAATCCACCCAGATCCGCAAGCTCGCCGAGCGGCTCGATGTCGCCAAGCTGCGCGTGATCGTGACCCGCGAGCCCGGCGGCTCGCCCGGCGCGGAGATCATCCGTCATCTCGTGCTGTCGGGAATGGGCAAGCTGCTCGGGCCGGAGGCCGAGACGCTGCTGTTTGCCGCCGCACGTGACGACCATGTCCGTACCGTGATCCTGCCGTCGCTCAACCAGGGCATCTGGGTGCTGTGCGATCGCTTCTTCGATTCGACGCGCGCCTATCAAGGCCAGCTCGGACAGGTATCGCCCGAACTCGTCAACGCCATGCAGCGCGTGACCATCGGCGATCTCAAGCCCGATTTGACCTTCATCCTCGATGTGCCGGTCGAGGTTGGCTTGCAACGCGCCGCCGTGCGCCGCGGCAATGCCACGGCGGATCGTTTCGAAGCCGAGGGTATCAAGTTCCATCAGGATTTGCGCGACGCCTACCGCCAGATCGCGGCCGAAGACCCGGAGCGCTGCGTGCTGATCGACGCCACGGCCGATCAGGATACGGTCGCGGCAAGTATCTGGGCCGCGCTGCGCGAGCATCTGCGCGCAACGCTCACCGCGGACAGTCCCGCATGAGCGCACGCAAGGTCGAACAGGAGAGCCCGGCTCGCCACCCGCGCGAAACCTCCGATCTGTTCGGGCATCGCGAGGCGGAGACCGCCTTGCTCGATGCCTATCGCAGCGGGCGGATTCCGCATGCCTGGCTGATCGGCGGCGCGCAGGGCATCGGCAAGGCGACGTTGGCCTACCGCATGGCGCGGTTCGTGCTGGCATTCCGCAATCCGAAGTCATCGCAGGTCCAGGCAGCGCCGACGCTGCGGGTCGATCCGTCCGATCCGGTGGCGCGGCAGGTCACGGCGGGCGCCCATGGCGGGCTCCTACTGCTGGAGCGAGGTCTCAACGACCGCGGCGTGATGCGCACCGTGATCACCGTCGACGAGACGCGCGAGACGATCTCGTTCTTCGGCTCGACGGCCGCGGTCGATGGCTGGCGCGTCTGCATCGTCGACACGGTCGATGAGCTCAATCCCAATGCCGCGAACGCGCTGCTGAAAATCCTCGAGGAGCCGCCGCAGCAGTCGCTGTTCCTGCTGGTCAGCCACGCGCCGTCGCGGGTGCTGCCGACCATCCTCTCACGCTGCCGCAAACTGCTGCTGCGGCCGCTGGAGGCGGGCGACGTGGTGCGCGCTGCCGCGGCCGCAACCGATATCGATGCTGAGGATCCGGCACTGCTCGAGGCCGCGGCAGCCTCCGAGGGCAGCGTCGGGCGGGCATTGTCGCTGCTCGGCGGCGACGCGCTCAAGCTGCAACAGCGCACGGCCTCGCTGCTCGCGACGCTGCCGAACGTCGATCCGCGCGAGCTGCATGCACTGGGCGACGCGCTCGGCACCAGCGATCGCGTCGCGCTCGCCGCTTTCATCGACGGCATCGATCGCTGGATGAGCGAGCGCATGCGCACCGGTGATGCCAACGCCAATCTGCCGCGCCTTGCACGGCTGGCGGAGGTATGGGAAAAGATCGTCCGCGCCGCGCGCGATACCGAAGCCTACAATCTGGAGCGCAAGCCGCTGGTTTTCTCGGTGTTTTCGATGCTCGCGGACGCGACCCGATAGACGCCAAATCTGAAAACAATTCGTCTGACAACCCTCCCGACAATCTCGTTTCGATCGGCAAAGGATTCCGTGGTGGCGACCGCTAAGAAGAAATCGTCGAAGAAAGCCAACAAGACGAAGAAGGCATCGCCCGCTCGCGCGAAGAAGAAAGCCACGGCGAGGTCGCGTGCGGCCAAGAAGGCCGTGACCAAGAAGGCGAAGAAGGCCGCCAAGTCCAAGACGGGCACCAAGGGCGCCAAGAAATCGGCGGCCAAGAAGGTCGCAAAAAGGGCCGTCAAGAAGGTTGCGAAGAAGGTGGCCAAGAAGGCTGCAGCGAAGGCCAGCAAGGCGCCGCCGAAGAAGGCGGCCGCGGCGGCCGTCGCTCCCGTTGCAAAGAAGCCTGCTGCGCCGAAGCCTCCGGCTGCCGAGAAGGCTCCGAAGGCAGCAACGGTCCACGCGCCCAGGCCGCCGAAACCCGCGGCGGCGGCTTCCGCGTCCGCGGCTGCATCGGTCCCTGCCGCAGATCGCGGCAACGTCTACTACATCACCACCGCGATCGCTTATCCGAACGGACAGCCGCATATCGGCCACGCCTATGAGGCGATCGCGACCGACGCGCTGGCGCGCTTCCAGCGGCTCGACGGCAAGGATGTGTTCTTCCTGACCGGCACCGACGAGCACGGACAGAAGATGATCCAGACCGCGGCCGGCGAGGGGATGACGCCGCACGATCTCGCGACCCGCAACGCCGCCCGCTTCAAGGAGATGGACGAGCGGCTCAACGTCTCGTTCGACCGCTTCATCCGCACCTCGGAGCCTGCTCACCACAAATCGGTGCAGGAGATCTGGCGCCGCATGCAGGACAACGGCGACATCTATATCGACGCCTATGCCGGCTGGTACTCGGTGCGCGACGAGGCCTATTACGCCGAGGATGAGACCACAGTCGGCGAGGACAACGTCCGCCGCGGCCCGCAGGGCACGCCGGTCGAATGGGTCGAGGAGAAGAGCTATTTCTTCAAACTCTCGGCCTACCAGGACAAGCTGTTGCAGCTCTATGAGACCCAGCCCGATTTCATCGGCCCGGATTCGCGCCGCAACGAGGTGATGAGCTTCGTGCGCGGCGGGTTGAAGGATCTCTCGATCTCGCGCACCACCTTCGATTGGGGCGTCAAGGTGCCCAACGACCCCGAGCACGTGATGTATGTCTGGGTCGACGCACTGACCAACTACATCACCGGCGTCGGCTATCCCGACGAGAACGACAAGCACTGGCGCTACTGGCCGGCCGACGTGCACATCATCGGCAAGGACATCATCCGCTTCCACGCGGTGTACTGGCCGGCGTTCCTGATGTCGGCCGGCATCCCGTTGCAGAAGCGGGTCTATGCGCACGGCTTCCTGTTCAACAGGGGCGAGAAGATGTCGAAGTCGGTCGGCAACGTGGTCGATCCTTTCAACCTGGCCAACCAGTACGGCGTCGACCAAGTGCGCTACTTCTTCCTGCGCGAGGTGCCGTTCGGCCAGGACGGCAACTACAACCACGAGGCCATCGTCGCGCGCATCAATGCTGACCTCGCCAATGATTTCGGCAATCTGGCGCAGCGCTCGCTGTCGATGATCGCCAAGCAACTCGGCGGCGTGCTGCCGGAGCCCGGCGAGTTCAGCGACAACGACAAGGCGATCCTGGCGCAGGCCGACGCCATGCTGGAGACGTCGCGGACCGCGATGGCCACACAGCAGATCCATCAATGGCTCAACACCGTCTGGGCCGTGGTCGCCGAAGCCAACCGCTACTTCGCAGGCGAGGCGCCGTGGGCGCTGGCGAAAACCGATCCGGCGCGCCAGAAGACGGTGCTCTATGTCACCGCCGAAGTCGTACGCCAGATCGCGATCATGGCGCAGGCCGTGATGCCGGAGTCCTGCGGCAAGATGCTCGATAGCCTCGGCATATCAGCCGATGCGCGCGGCTTCGCGGCGATCGCCGAACGGATCAAGCCGGGCACGGTTCTGCCGGCGCCCGTTGGCGTGTTCCCGCGCTACGTGGAACCGAAGACCTAATGAGCGGTTCGAAATTCATGCTGGTCGATAGTCACTGCCATCTCGATTTCCCCGATTTCGCCGACGATCTCGACGGGATCGTCGGACGCGCCGAAGCGGCCGGCATCGGCCGCATGGTCACGATCTCGACCCGGGTGAAGCGGCTCGGCGGCCTGCTGGCGATCACGGAGCGCTTTCCGAACGTCTATTGTTCGGTCGGCACCCATCCGCATCACGCCGATGAAGAGGACGGCATCCCGGCCAGCGAACTGATCGAGCTCACCAGGCACCCGAAGGTCGTGGCGCTCGGCGAGGCCGGGCTCGACTATTTCTATGAGCATGGTTCGCGCGAGGCGCAGGAGCGCGGCTTTCGCGCGCATATCGCGGCTGCCCGCGAAACCGGGCTGCCGCTCGTCATTCACACCAGGGAGGCCGACGAGGATTGCGGCCGCATCCTGGAAGACGAAATCGCGAAAGGCACCTTCAAGGCCGTGCTGCACTGCTACACCGGCGGCCGCGAGCTCGCCATGAAGGCGATCGCGCTTGGCCTGTCGATCTCGTTCACGGGCATCCTGACCTTCAAGAAGTCGGAGGCCCTGCGCGCGCTGGCAGCCGAGCTGCCGGCCGACCGCATCATGGTCGAGACCGACGCGCCGTATCTTGCGCCCGGAAAATTCCGCGGCAAGCGCAACGAGCCGTCCTACGTCGTCGAGGTCGCCAAGGTGCTCGCCGAAACCCGCGGCGTCTCCCTCGAGGAGATCTCGCGGCAGACCACCGAAAACTTCTTCCGGCTGTTCTCCAAGGTGCCGGCGCCGAAGGTTGCTGCATGACGCTGACACTGACCATTCTGGGCTGCGGCTCATCCGCCGGCGTGCCACGTCCGGCGCTCGGCTGGGGGGCCTGCGATCCCAACAATCCCAAAAACCGCCGCCGGCGCTGCTCGATCATGGCCGAGCGCACCATGGAGCACGGCACCACGCGGGTGGTGATCGATACCTCGCCCGATCTGCGCGAGCAGCTGATCGACGGCGACGTTGAGCATATCGACGCGGTGTTCCTGACCCATGAGCATGCCGACCAGACCCACGGCATCGACGATCTGCGCTCGGTGGTGCTGCATCAGCGCCGCCGCATCCCGGTCTACTTCAACCAGTCGACCGCCAAGGACATCATGGCGCGGTTCTCCTATTGCTTCATCTCGCCGGAAGGCAGCGATTATCCGCCGATCCTGACGCGGCATTCGATCGAGGCCGGCGAAAGCCATACGGTGCAGGGGAAGGGCGGTCCGCTGAAGCTCGAGGCCTTCCTGGTGCAGCATGGCCAGATTCCTGCGCTCGGCTACCGCATCGGAGATGCCGCCTACACGCCCGACCTGCACGACATTCCCAAGGAGAGCTGGCCGGCGCTTGAGGGGCTCGATCTCTGGATCGTCGATGGCCTGCGTTATGCGCAGCATCCCAGCCATTTCAGCGTCGCCGACGCACTGTCGTGGATCGAGCGCTTCAAGCCGAAGCGCTCGGTCATCACCAACATGCATTCCGACCTCGACTACGAGGTGCTGCGGCAGAGCCTGCCGGCCGGCGTGATCCCGGCCTATGACGGCATGCGGCTGACACTCGATCGGGTAGGCTGAAACCTCAGGCCGAAATCGCCTTGGCCGATCCGACCGCGTTGCGCAGCAGGTATTTCTGGATCTTGCCGGTAGATGTTTTCGGGATCACGCCGAACACCACGGACTTCGGCGTCTTGAAGCCCGGCATGTGCTCGCGGCAATAGGCGATGATCTCGGCCTCGGTCGCCTTGGCGCCGTCCTTCAGCTCGATGAAGGCGCAGGGCACTTCGCCCCATTTCGGGTCGGGCTTGGCCACCACCGCTGCGAACAGCACGGCCGGGTGCTTGTAGAGGATGTCTTCGACCTCGACGGACGACACGTTCTCGCCGCCGGAGATGATGATGTCCTTGGAGCGGTCCTTGATGATGACGTAGCCGTGCTCGTCGAGCACGCCGAGATCGCCGGTGTGAAACCAGCCGCCGGCGAAGGCTTCCTGCGTCGCCTTCTCGTTCTTCAGATAGCCCTTCATCACGATATTGCCGCGGAACATGACCTCGCCGATGGTCTCGCCGTCGCGCGGCACCTCGCGCATGGTCTCGGGATCGAGCACCGTGACGCCTTCCTGCAGCGGATAGGCCACGCCCTGGCGCCGCTTCAGCTGCGCGCGCGCATCGGCCGACAGTTCATCCCAGCCCGGCTGCTCGGCGCAGACGGAGGCGGGGCCATAGACTTCGGTCAGCCCATAGACATGGGTCAGCTTGATGCCGATGCGCTCGGCGCCTTCGAGTACCGCAACCGGCGGCGCCGCGCCCGCGATAAGCCCGACGACGGGCTTCGCCTTGCCGGCCTTCGGCGCATCGGGCGCGTTGATCAGCGTGTTGTAGACGATCGGCGCGCCGCACATGTGGGTGACGCCGTGCTGCGGGATCAGCTCGAAGATCTTGGCCGGATCGACCTTGCGCAGACAGACATTGACGCCGGCGGTCGCCGCGATGGTCCAGGGGAAGCACCAGCCGTTGCAGTGGAACATCGGCAGCGTCCAGAGATAGACTGGATGCTGGCCGAGATTGCCCGCGAGGATGTTGCTGACGGCGTTGAGATAGGCGCCGCGGTGATGGGTCACGACGCCTTTCGGATTGCCCGTCGTGCCGGACGTGTAGCTCAGCGCAATCGCGTCCCATTCGTCGGCCGGCGGCCGCTCGGCGAAAGCCGGATCGCCGGCCGCAACCGCGGCCTCATACTCGATCTCGCCGATCCGCTTGCCGCCGGCGAAGGCGGCATCGTCGACGTCGATCACGAGCGGCTTTGCGCCCTGCATCAGGGTCAGGGCTTCCGCGATCACGCCGGAGAATTCGGGATCGACCAGGATGATCCTCGCTCCGCCATGATCGAGCTGGAACGCGATCGACGCCGCATCGAGGCGGATGTTCAGCGCGTTGAGCACTGCGCCGGTCATCGGCACCGCGAAGTGCAGCTCGTTCATCGCCGGGATGTTCGGCAGCATCGCCGCGACCGTGTCGCCATGGCCGATGCCATGGCCCGCGAGCCAGGACGCGAAGCGCTTGCAGCGTTCGTAGGTCTGTTTCCAGGTGAAGCTGCGACCCTCATAGACTGCGCTGACATGGTCGGGATAGACAGCGGCCGAGCGCGCCAGGAAGCTCAGCGGCGACAGCGGCACGTAGTTGGCGGGCGTCTTGTCGAGCCCGATCAAGTACTGGTTTTGAGCTGCACTCATGGCTCTATCCCATCCGCAAGGTGCTTTAGAGGAAACCGATCGAGATCCAGGGGAAGATGGCGACGATGATCAGGCCGATCAACAGCGCCAGCATGTACCCCCAGATCGGCCGGATACCCTCGGCCGGATCGACGCGCCCGATGGCGCAGGCGGCATAATAGCCGACGCCGAACGGCGGCGCGAACAGTCCGATGCCCATCGCCAGGATGATGATCATGGCGTAGTGCACCTCGTGGACGCCGACCTGGCGCGCGATCGGAAACAGCAGCGGTCCGAACAGCACGATCGCCGGAATGCCCTCGAGCACGCTGCCGAGGATCACGAAGGCCAGGATCGAGACCGCGATGAAGGTCGCCGAACCGCCCGGCAGCCCGGTCATCGCCGCCGCCAGCGCCCGCGAGAAGCCGGACTGGGTCAGGCCCCAGGCCATGCCGGTCGCGGTGCCGATGATGAACAGGATCGCCCCCGACAGGCACGCGGTGTCGATCAGCATCGGCACCAGCCGCCGCCAGGTGAACTTGCGGTAGATCAGCAGGCCGATGACGAAGGCATAGACGATGCCGATGGTGGAGACTTCGGTGGCGGTGGCGATGCCTTCGACCACCGCGTAGCGGATCACGAAGGGCAGCGCCAATGCGGGCAGGGCGAACACGAAGGCCTTGCCGATCTCGCTGCCCGTGGCGCGATGGACATGGCTCAAGTTCTCGCCGCGGTAGCGCCACCACACCAGCCCCGACAGCGTGATCGCCAGCACGACGCCGGGCAAGAGGCCGCCGGTGAACAGTGCCGAGATCGAGACGCCGGTGACCGAGCCGATGGTGATCAGCACGAGGCTCGGCGGAATGGTTTCGGTCTGTGCGCCGGTGGCGGCGAGCAGGGCGACCAGATCGCCCGGCCTCGCGCCACGCTCCTTCATCTCCGGGAACAGCACGGGCGCGACGGCGGCCATGTCGGCGGCCTTCGATCCGGAGATGCCGGACACCAGGTACATGGCACCGACCAGCACGTAATGCAGGCCGCCGCGGACATGGCCGAGAAGGCTCGCCAGGAACGCGACCATCGCGCGCGCCATGCCGGTCATCTCGATCAAGAGGCCTAGGAAGACGAACAGCGGCACCGACAGCAGGATCAGGTGGCTCATGCCCTCGTCCATCCGGCCGACCAGCACCATCAGCGGCGTCCGCGTGGTCAGCGCCAGATAGCCGAAGATCGCCATCCCGAAGGCAAAGCCGATCGGCACGCCGGCGAACACGCAGAAGCCGACCACGCCGACGAAGAAGATGATCAGATTGAGATTGCCGAGCGGCCGCAGCATCGGCTGCGCCAGCCAGAATACGCCGATCAGCGCGGCCACGGTCAGTGCGGCCAGCAGGAAGGTCTTGAAATCGCCGACGCGCGCCAGCCGCAGCAGCGCGAACAGTCCCATCAGGCAGATCCCGACCGGCAGCGCCGCGGCGCGCCAGGTATTGGAGATCTGCAGCGCCGGCGTGGTGATGAAGCTTTCCTCGTAGGCGTATTCATACGCCGGCCGGACGATCAGGATCAGGAACGCCAGCGCGGCGCAGGTCGCGACCACGTCGAGATAGGCCCACAGCCGCGGTCCGGCGCTTGCGACCAGCGCCGTCATCCGCATGTGCTCGCCACGGCGGAGCGCGACCACCGATCCCAGCATGGCAAGCCACAGGAACAGGATCGACGCCAATTCGTCGGACCAGATCAGCGGCGTGTGCAGCACGTAACGCGCCACCACGCCCGCGAACAGGATGACGACCTCGGCGACGACAAGGATCGCCGCCGGGATTTCGACCAGCCATCCGAGCGCCGCGTCGATGGAACCGAGAACGGAGCGGCGGCGAGGGGGCTGTGATGCCGCCTCGCCGGCCACGGCCGGCGTCATCTCGACATGAGCCATGGCGAGCCTCCTGCTTGACTGCTCAGGACAGTTTGCCGACGGACTTCTCGAGCAGCTCCCAGGCCTTGTCGCCGTACTTGCCCTTCCACTCGGCGTAGAAGCCCGCGGCACGGAGCTTGTCGCGGAACGGCCCGACCTCGGGCTGGTTGAACACGAGGCCCTTGCCTGTGAGCTCCTGCTTCACGGTGGCATTGAGCTTCTCGGTGTCCTCGCGCTCCTTGACCGCCGCCGCGTTGACGTGCTTGGCGACGATGGTCTTGATATCGTCCGGCAAGGCCGTCCACGCTCTGCGGTTCATCAGGAACCAGAAGCCGTCCCACATGTGGTTGGTGAGCGAGCAATACTTCTGGACTTCATACAGCTTCGCCGTCGAGATCAGCGCCAGCGGGTTTTCCTGGCCTTCGACGATCTTGGTCTGCAGCGCCGAATAGACCTCGCTGAAATTGATCGAGGCGGGCGAGGCGTCAAACGCCTTGAACATCGAGGTCCACAGCGGCGACACCGGCACGCGGATCTTGAAGCCCTTGAGGTCGTCGGGGCCGTTGATCGGCTTGGTCGACGACGTGGTCTGGCGGAAGCCGTTGTCCCAGATCTTGTCCATCACCTCGAGGCCGGCCTTTTTGATCTCACCGCGGACATAGGCGCCGAGCTCGCCGTCCATGGCCTTCCAGACGGTGGGATAGTCCGGGAATGCGAAGCCGATGCCGTTGATCGAGGCGGCCGGCACCAGCGTCGCCAGGATCAGGCCGGACAGCGTGAAGAACTCGACGCCGCCGGAGCGCACCTGGCTCAGCACGTCGGTATCAGAGCCGAGCTGGTTGTTCGGGAACACCTGCAGATCAAACCGGCCGTTGGTCTCGGTCTTGATCGCCGCGGACATCTCCCGGGCGCGCGCCACGAGCGGATGCGACTCCGGCAGATTGTTGGCGAACTTGTAGGAGAACTCGGCCGACTGGGCGCGCGCGACGTACGGCGCGCCAATTCCGCCCAGGACGGCGGAAGCGGCGGAAACCTTCAGCAGCGTGCGTCGTGAAAAGCTCATTGGTGTTGCTCCCTCGAGAGGCTTGTTGTTGTTCTGAGATGCCATCCTATACGGACCTGATGCCGCGGGGTCACCAGCGATCTCTGCACAGCTGGGGCTTATTGCAGCGTCCGTACGCCGCGGCAATATCGGCTTTCTGACGAGACGTGTGGACGCGGATCGCCGTGCTGTCCGGACGGCTCGGAGCGACGATCGGGACAAGCCGCGACAGACGCCAAGCTGCGGGCCGGTGCGAAGATTTCCCACTAAATATCTGATCTAATTGTAGATATAAATATTCCATAATATACCTTATGCGAATTCTGGATATGGGATCGCTGATGCCGCGCCCACCGTCCGTTCACCTTCGCCTCACGGCCGGCAGCCATCCCAGGAATCATCGGCGCCGGTCGCGGCTCGACAGCCGGACCCGCGTCCCAGCGGCTCATCGCTCGACGACGTTCGTTTTGGCTTGCTCGGCGTTGGCCACCCATCAGCAGATCAACCCGCGCGCACCATAGGCGCGCGCGGGTTGGATCGCGCCCTTCATGCTCGACAGCGCGAAGAACGGCCGCACGAACTGTCCGAGCTCAACCCCAGCAAGCAGGTATTGCCATCCCTGCTCCGATCGCCCTGATACCCAGATCATGAGGCGCCGCTTCAATCGTCGAGGGCCCACATCCGGAGGATATCAGCCGTGGATGCTGCCTCGATCTGGATGCTGAAGCGTTCGGCATAAAGCCGCAGCAGCGCGTCATGGCTTTGGTCTGAAGAGCTGCACAGCGCGTCCTCGGCCACGATCACCCGATAGCCGATATCGATCGCGGCCAACACGGTGGCGAGCACGCACACGTCGGTCTCGCCGCCCGACACGATGGCCGTATCGATCCCATGCGCGTCCAGATGAGCTTGCAGGCGTCCGTTGCCGAACGCGTTGTAAATCGGCCGGTCGACGATGGCGGCCGGCGGCACACAGGCGGCGAGCGCCGGCACGAGCTCGATCAACTCTGGATCGAGCCGCTCACGGGTCACGCATTCCCATTTCTCGTAATAAGCCCGCCAAATCCCTCGCGCGTCGTGCTTCGAGCGCGGCGGAATAAAGCGGGTGAACACGGTACGTTCAGGCGCATGCTGCGCCAGCTCGATGATGCGTGGCAGCACGCGGTCCATCCAGGGCGTCGCCCAAGGCGCTCCCGGCTCGAACAGTCGCTGCATGTCGATGCAAAGGTGAGCCGCGCGGGGACCCGGCGGGCTGAGAAGCTGTCCCATCGCTCACTCCCGCGCGCGCCGACCGCATGCCGTCGTCACACGCAGGGTCAGCCGCCCAGGCCGCGAAAGGCCCCGCCGAAGCGAGGCCCCTGACGTGGTCGCGTTTACCATTTCTGGCGGCCATACCAGTCATTCACTTCCTTGGCGGCTTGATCCTTGGCATAGCCGTAGCGCTGCTGCAGACGGCCTTCGAGTTGATCCTGCTTGCCGGCAATGACATCGAGGTCGTCGTCGGTCAGCTTGCCCCACTGCTCCTTGACCTTGCCCTTGACCTGCTTCCAGTTGCCTTCGACACGATTCCAATCCATCGCGGTTCTCCATTGAAAGATGAGACCGTCCAACAGCCGCGCCGACGCTTCGTTCCTTAAAAGGCTTGCGGCAAAGCTACGCAATCGCGATCCGCGGATAAACCGTCGCAGATAGGAACGAGGTTGCAGAGTGCCTGTTGTGGGTACGGATCACCCAAACTCACGGAGCTACCAATGTCGGAGAAAGACCTCAGCGCCCTCTTCCTCGATACCCTCAAGGACATCTACTACGCCGAAAAGCAGATCCTCAAGGCGCTGCCACGCATGGCCAAAGCCGCCGGGTCGGACCAGCTGCGTGCCGCCTTCGAGAAGCATCATGACGAGACCGAAGGACAGATCGATCGGCTGGAGCAGATCTTCGATCTGATGGGCAAGCCGGCGCGTGGCAAGAAGTGCGACGCCATCGAGGGTATCCTCGACGAAGGCAAGGAGATTATGGAGGAGTACGCCGACACTCCGGCGCTCGATCCGGGCCTGGTCTCCGCGGCGCAGGCGGTCGAGCATTACGAGATCGCACGTTACGGTACACTGAAGGCATGGGCCACCAAGCTCAGCATGAAGGATGCCGTCAAGCTCATCGACCAGACGTTGGCCGAAGAAAAGAAGACGGATGAAGCGCTCACCAAGCTCGCCGTCAGCGCCATCAACGCCGAAGCGGCCTGAGGAGATTCGCGATGAAGCGAACCATTCTGGCAGCTGCCCCCGACTGTGCGCTGGCCGAGCCAGCGCTGGGCCGCCGACGGCGTTGGCCTATGCCGGCAGTACGATCACCTTCGTCTTGAGAGGCGTCCGCGAATAGAGGTCGATCATGTCCTGACAGAGGAGGCCGGTACAGCCGCTCGTAATGCCGTTCCCGATCGTTTCGGGGTCGCTGGTGCTATAGATCGTGTAGAGCGTGTACGCCCCGTTTTGATAGAGGTAGAGCACGCGAGCGCCGAGTGGATTGTCGAGACCTCCGGGCATGCCGCGAGCATATTTGCCCGCTTCCGGCTGGCGCGCGATCATCTCCTTGGGTGGCGTCCAGGTAGGCCATTCGGCTTTGCGTCCGACATAAGCCTCCCCACTCCACCGGAATCCATCGCGGCCGACATTGGCGCCATAGCGGGTCGCGTTGCCCTCGCCTTCGATGCGGTAAACATAGTACTTGCCGGGATCGATGATGATCGTACCGGGCGCCTCGTCGCTGTCGTAGCGCACCGTCTTGCGAAAATATTGCGGTTTGACCTTGCTAACATCGACCCCAGGGATCGGGAATTTCTCGTCAGGCACGGGCCCGTAGACTTTCTCCGCCTCGGCCAGGCTCATGTAGTCCGATGCACAACCGGCCAGGCCCAGTGCGGCAAGACCGGCAGCGGAGCCGAACAGAAACGTCCGGCGGTTGAGACGCGGCGACCGAGGCCCAGACAGAGCGCCCTTGCCCATCGCATCGGCGTCGGCAATTCCACGGTCCATGATCATGATTTCGGGTTTTCCGAGATTATCCAGAAGGCGCGACAAACTTATGTCGGGGAAACACCCGTTACGACACCCTTATGGAGGATTTCGCGCTTTTTTATGAAGGGAAACTTTCAAGAAAAAGCTAAGGAATTCCGCTCTGTGGGTCGGTCTGATGCGGGGATTCACAACGCCCGAAGGCTTTGCCTGGTAGTCTGCCCCCGACTCAACGACACCAGTTCGAGGCTTGGAGACCGATGGTCCGACGTACCGGCAGCGCCGATCTGCCCCTGCATGGTGGCCGCGTGCCGCCGTGGCTGGCGGAGCGCATGGCGACGCTGGGCGCGATCATCACCCAGGCGGTGGTCCATCATTACGGCCGCGACGCATTCCTGCAGCGGCTCTCGCATCCGTTCTGGTTTCAGTCGTTCGGCGCCGTGATGGGCATGGACTGGCATTCGTCGGGCATCACCACGAGCGTCATCGGCGCGCTCAAGCGCGGGCTGGCGCCGTTGCAGGACGAGCTTGGCATCTATGTCTGCGGTGGCCGCGGCAGGCATTCGCGGCGCACCCCGGACGAGCTGACGGCGCTCGGCGAGCGGACCGGCTTCGATGGCGTTGCCCTCACCCGCGCCAGCCGTCTGGTCGCCAAGGTCGACAGCGCCGCGGTGCAGGACGGTTTCGAGCTCTATCTGCACGGCTTCTTCGTCACCCAGGACGGCAAATGGACCGTGGTCCAGCAAGGCATGAACGACCACAAGCGGCAGGCGCGGCGCTACCATTGGCATTCCGAGGGGCTCCGCAGCTTCGTCGATGAGCCGCATAGCGCGATCGACGGTCCATCGCAGGGCGAGATCGTCAACCTCACCGACCACCGCGCAGACGCCTCGCGCCAGGCGCAACTCGATCTGCTCGCTGCGCTCGGTCCTGACGGCATCGCCCGTGAATATGCCGAGTTGACCGAGCAGGTGGAGGCGCAGGGCGATCTTTTGCACCTGATCATGCCCGCACATCACGATGTGCGCTCGAGCGATGTCTTCATCCGCCGCCTGCACGGCACCCTCGCCGCCGCAGCGGAGCGCGGGCCGCTGGACTTCCCCGAGCTGCTGCTGACGCCCGGCGTCGGCGCCCGCACCGTGGAGTCCCTCGCCATGGTCGCCGAAGTGGTCCACGGTACGCCGTACCGCTTCCGTGATCCGGCGCGCTTCTCGCTGGCGCATGGCGGCAAGGACCGTCATCCGTTTCCGGTACCGATCAAGGTCTATGACGAGACCATCGGCGTGCTGAAATCGGCGGTGGTGCAGGCCAAGCTCGGCCGCGACGAGGAGCTGCAGGCATTAAAGCGTCTGGACGACCAGGCCAGCAGGCTCGAATTGACCGCTACCGGCCCGTCCTTCGATGCTTACGTCGCCAGCGAGCGTGCGCGGTCGCCGGCCCTCGACGGCCGCTCGGTGTTCGGCTGGGAGGCCGACTTCGCCGGGCGCGACCGCATCACAAAGCGCTAGGCGCACCTGCCATCGCGGCCTCACAGGATTTGCCGGGGGTCAGCCACCTGCTCCACCGCCGATCGTGACCTGCTATCCCGTCACCCTGAGGAGCCGCGAAGCGGCGTCTCGAAGGGCGACGGGGAGAGCGTGGAAGGCGCGGTGAGGCCGTCGCGCGATCGTCACATCGTCGACCACGCATACCTCCCAGCTCGCATTGTTGTGTACGGCTTGCCTCGACATAGCACGGCGGTTTCGCCTATTCTCTGGGCATGAGCGAACATGATCACCACCACCACGATCACGACCATTCCGAACTGTCGGAGACCGAGCTGCGCGTCCGCGCGCTGGAATCGATCCTGACCGAAAAGGGCTATGTCGAGGCCGCCGCGCTCGACGCCATCGTGCAGGCCTATGAGACCAAGATCGGCCCGCATAACGGCGCCAGGGTCGTTGCCAAGGCCTGGAGCGATCCCGCCTTCAAGAAGGCGCTGCTCGAGGATGCCAGCAAGGCGGTCGGCACCCTCGGCCATGTCAGCCGGGTCGGCGACCATCTGGTCGCGATCGAGAACACGCCCGGCCGTCACAACATGGTCGTCTGCACATTGTGCTCCTGTTACCCCTGGGAAATGCTCGGCCTGCCGCCGGTCTGGTACAAGGCCTCGCCGTACCGCTCGCGCGCGGTCAAGGATCCGCGCGGCGTGCTCGCCGATTTCGGCGTCAGCCTGCCGAAGGAGACGGAAATCCGGGTCTGGGACTCGACCGCTGAAACACGCTTCCTGGTGCTGCCGATGCGCCCCGCGGGCACCGAGGGATGGAGCGAAGAACAGCTCGCCGAGCTTGTGACGCGCGATTCTATGATCGGCACCGGCTTCCCGAAAACGCCGGGAGCCCCGTCGTGAACGGCGTCCACGACATGGGCGGCATGGACGGGTTCGGCAAGGTCGAGCCTGAGCCGAACGAGCCGATGTTCCATGAGGAATGGGAATCGCGCGTGCTCGCCATGGTCCGTGCGATGGGCGCGGCAGGCGCCTTCAACATCGA
The DNA here is from genome assembly GCF_015291625.1 of Bradyrhizobium sp. CCBAU 53421. Taxonomy (NCBI): domain Bacteria; kingdom Pseudomonadati; phylum Pseudomonadota; class Alphaproteobacteria; order Hyphomicrobiales; family Nitrobacteraceae; genus Bradyrhizobium; species Bradyrhizobium sp. CCBAU 53421. The sequence goes on along the minus strand of NZ_CP030047.1, from coordinate 5,006,587 downwards.
CGCGTCGCGCTTCTATCGCGAGTCCCTGCCCCCGCAGGTCTATCTGTCGAGCTCCTACTACAGGAAATGGCTGCTCGGCCTGGAGGCCCTGCTGCTCGACAAGGGCTTTATCTCCAAGGACGACGTTGCGGCCGGACACGCCGTCGCGCCGGCAAAATCGCTCAAGCACGGCAAGTTCTCGATCCCGGATGTCGAGCGCATCATGGTGCGCGGCAAGTTCGGCCGCGCCGCACAGGCGCCCGCGAAATTCAAGGCCGGCGATCGGGTGCGGGCGAAGAACATCCATCCCGCCACCCACACCCGGCTGCCGCGCTATGTGCGCGGTCACGTCGGAGTGGTCGAGCGCGATCATGGCTGTCACGTGTTTCCCGATACGGCAGCGAACGATGCCGGCGAGCATCCGCAATGGCTGTACACCGTCGTGTTCGATGGACGCGAACTGTGGGGACCGGACTCCGATCCGACCATCAAGGTCTCAATCGACGCGTTCGAGCCGTATCTGGAGGCGATCTGATGGATGCCGGCGCCGCCGCGCGCGCGACCAGCGCCGTGTCCAGCATTCCCCGCGATCAGGATGGTCCGGTGTTCCGCGCGCCGTGGGAAGCGCAGGCGTTCGCCATGGCCTTGACGCTGCATGACCGCGGCGTGTTCACCTGGCCCGAATGGGCGGCGGCGCTTGCCGACCAGATCAAGCGCGCGCAGGCCGCCGGCGATCCCGACACCGGCGAGACCTATTACCAGCATTGGCTCGCAACGCTCGAGCACCTCGTCGCCGCCAAGGGCGTCACGACGCATGAGACGCTGCATCGCTACCGCGACGCCTGGGACCACGCCGCCGACCGCACCCCGCACGGTCAGCCGATCGTGCTGACGGCGGCGGATTTCGGGTAGCGGCTCCCTCTTCACATCGACGTTCGCTCAACAGCTTGTTCGGTGTCATCGCCCGGCTCGACCGGGCGATCCAGTATTCCAGAGACATCGATGCTTGAGCCGAAAAGCCGCGGCGTACTGGATCGCCCGGTCGAGCCGGGCGATGACGGTGTGGGTGCCTCACACGCCGTCGTCTTGGCGAGCCGCGCCTTACACGATTTCGGAATAATAGAAGAGTACCGCTGAGTTGCCCGACGTGTCAAGTCGTCGTGTCGAACGCCGGCAGCCGCCGGCTACTTTGCATGGGGTTGTTTTCGATATTTTGGCTATGCGCCCCTGCAGACGGCTATCAGCCCGCGGTTACGGGGCGCCCTGCGCGACATATTCGCGCCAGCCCTTGGCGCGCAGGCTGCAGGCCGGGCATTCGCCGCAGCCGTAGCCCCAATCGTGCTGCGCGCCGCGCTCGCCGAGATAGCAGGTGTGCGAGTGCTCACGGATCAGGTCGACCAGCCCTGCCCCGCCGAGCTGGTGCGCGAGCCGCCAGGTCGCGGCCTTGTCGAGCCACATCAGCGGCGTGTGCAGCTCGAAGTCCCTCGCCATGCCGAGGCCGAGCGCGGACTGCAGCGCCTTGATGGTCTCGTCGCGGCAATCCGGATAGCCGGAATAGTCGGTCTCGCACATGCCGCCGATGATGTGGCGGATGCCGCGCCGGTAGGCCAGCGCCCCGGCGAAGGTGAGGAACACGAGGTTGCGGCCGGGCACGAAGGTGTTCGGCAACCCGTCCGCGCCCATTTCGATGGCGACGTCGCGGGTCAGCGCGGTGTCCGATATCTCCGACAGCGTTGGGATCGCCAGCGTGTGGCTGTCACCGAGCTTTGCCGCCCAGTCCGGCCGCAGAGCCTTGATGCCGGCCAGCAGCTGGTCGCGGCAGTCGAGCTCAATCGCATGGCGCTGGCCGTAGGTGAAGCCGAGCATCTCGACGCGCGCGAAGCGGTCCAGCGCCCAGGCCAGGCAGGTGGTGGAATCCTGGCCGCCGGAAAACAGCACCAGCGCGGTGTCGGAATTGTTCTGATCGGTCATGGAACGCGATTTAGCACCTGATGATGCCGCGGCCAATCCGTGGACAGTGCCGTGTTTCCGGCGTGTTTTGCTGGGATCAGCGGGGACGTTTTGGCATAAACCCAAGACCCCACTCGTGCCGGTGCCCCATGACCCCTTCCCGCGACATTTCCCGCCTGATCGAGATCATGGCCGCGCTGCGAACGCCGGTGACCGGCTGCCCATGGGATCTCGAGCAGAATTTCGAGACCATCGCGCCCTACACGATCGAGGAGGCCTATGAGGTCGCGGACGCGATCACGCGCGGCGATCTCGACGATCTGCGCGAGGAGCTCGGCGACCTGCTGCTGCAGGTGGTCTATCACGCGCAGATGGCGGAGGAGCGGAACGCCTTCGCGTTCGGCGACGTGGTCGAGGCGATCACGCGGAAGATGATCCGCCGTCATCCGCACGTGTTTGCCGACAAGGACGGCAATATCCAGCCCGCCGGCGTCAAGAGCGCCTGGGAGCGCATCAAGGCCGAGGAGAAGGCCGAGCGCGCCGCGCGGCGGCCGCCCGAGGACACCGCGCACAAATCCTTGCTGGCCAGCGTGAAGGCGGGCCTGCCTGCCCTGACGCGCGCGATAGAATTGCAGCGCAAGGCATCCACCGTCGGCTTCGACTGGAACGACCCGCGCGCGGTGCTCGCCAAGATCCGCGAGGAAGCCGACGAGATCGAGGCCGCGCTCGACCGCAACGACAAGGCCGAGATCGCGGAAGAGACCGGCGACCTGATGTTCGCGCTGGTCAACCTTGCCCGTCACGTCGACGCCGATCCGGAAACCGCGCTGCGCGCGACCAACGCCAAGTTCGAGCGGCGGTTCGCCTATATCGAGAAGGCGCTGGCCGCGAAGGGACGCTCGCTCGATGGTGCGTCGCTAGAGGAGATGGACGCGTTGTGGAATGAGGCGAAGACCGGTGGCCCGGCCTAGTGCACAATAGCGATCATCGGGACCACGCATCAGGACCAGGCGCCTCGCGCGCAGCCTATTCGACACGCTCCCAGACGTTGACCGCAACGATGTTCCCGCTGCCGATGGCACTCTTGAAGGGCTCGGATGTCCCCTGCACTCGATTGCCCTGGAATTCGAGATCCAGCGTCCTGACCATTCCGTTCCAGGACTGCATGCTTGACGTAGTTATGGTCATGATGAGCTTGTTGCCCTCTACGCGAAACGTCCCGCTATAGGCCGACATCGATCGGTGAAGCTCGGCGCGCTCGGCGTCAGTGGGATTGCGACCTTCCGGCGGCTTCCTGTTTGCCCCCGTGAGAATATTAGCGAAATGGCCTCCCTTGGTGAATATGAACATTGCATTCGGTAGCGCGCCGAAGGGCTGCGTGGTCTGCCCCGTTGCAACGTCTTTGGTTTCGATGCTGACGGCTTTCCATACCCCGACAACGGACTCTTGTGCGTTTGCGACGCCGGTTTGGAGAAGAATGATCACCGTCAACGCGACGATGCGCATCGCGGCGGCGTAGCTGCGGCTGAACTGCATTTCCACCTCCATTCGATTTGCGTGCTTGAAATGAATCAAGTCGAGACAACTCCGGCAGCCCGCACAGAGGCAGATCGGATCGCGCGCAAGACTGCACGAGAGGTGGATACTACATGCCGCGCGGCGGTGAGTCGAAGCTCGTGAGCCTCGTCAGCCGTGGCTCACAACAACGTGCCGCGCAAAATAACCGCTGCCACCCCGAAATAGATCACGAGGCCGGTGACGTCGACCAGCGTTGCGACGAATGGGGCGGAGGCGCTCGCCGGGTCGAAACCGATGCGCTTGAGGATGAACGGTAGCATCGAGCCGCACAGCGAACCGAAGGTGACGATGCCGACCAGCGCGGCGCCGACGGTGGTGGCCACCAGCACCCAATGCGGGCCGTAGTCGAACAGGCCGAGCGTCTGCCAGAGCGTGATCCTGATGATGCCGATCAGGCCGAGGATGGAGCCGAGTACGATGCCGGTCGGCAGTTCGCGCACGGCTACGCGCCACCAGTCGCGCAGCCGCACCTCATGCAGCGCCAGCGAGCGGATCAGGAGCGAGGTGGCCTGCGAGCCGGAGTTGCCGCCGGAGCTCATGATCAGCGGAATGAACAGCGTCAGCACGATCGCCTTCTCGAGCTCGCTCTGGTACGACTGCATCGCCGTTGCGGTCAGCATTTCCGACAGGAACAGCGCGCACAGCCAGCCGGCGCGCTTCTTGATCATCTCGCCGAAGCCGATCCGCAAGTAAGGCTCGTCGATCGCTTCCATGCCGCCGAACTTCTGGGCGTCCTCGGTCGATTCCTCGACGATCGCGTCGATGACGTCGTCCACCGTGACGATGCCGAGGATATGGCCGGGGCCGTCGACGACGGCGACCGCGAGCAGATCGTAGCGCGAGATCAGCCGCGCCGCCTCCATGCGGTCCGCTTCAGGTGCGATCATCAGCGGTTTCCGCGCCGGCGCCGCGGTGAGCACGTTGGCATGCGGATCGGCCGAGATCAGCCGGCGCAGCGGCACGGCCTGGATCAGCGTCTTCTTGACCGGGTCGATCACGAAGATCGAGTAGACCGTCTCGCGGGTACGCTCGACCATCCGGATGTGATGCAGGACCTCGGCGATGGTCCAGTTCGAGGGCACGCTGACGAATTCGGTCGTCATGATGCTGCCGGCGCTGCGCTCGGGATAGGCCAGCAGTCCCGAGATGACGTTGCGGGTATCCGGATTGAGGCCGTTCAGCAGCGTGGTGCGCAGCGGCTCGACCAGCTCCTTGAAGATGTCGGCGGCACGGTCGTCGGAGACGCCTGACAGCAGCGAGACCGCGGTGTCCTTCGGCAGCTCGGCCAGGATCTCGCAGGTGTTGTCGAGCCCGGGCAGGTCGAGCACCTCGATGGCCTTCTCGGCCGGCAGCGATTGCAGCAGCTTTGCGGCATCCGCCGGCTCCCGGGCATTGAGGGCATCGACGATCTCGGGCGCCCGCACATGGGCAAGATCCCCGTGCTGGCCGGCGAGCGTGTCGTGGGTGATGGTGTCGCTGGTGTCCTGCATCGATCGGCCTCGGCATTGCGTCCAGCAGCGCAATGAACCAAGGCGGCGCAGATTTCAAACGGAAAGTGCGGCGGCACGTCGCAGGCGCGGTCGAGTGAGGCTGCGTCACGGCGCCGTCATATTTCGGGAGATTGCGAGGTGCCGTGCCGGATGGCCGGTCAAGCCCGGCTGAACAATCTGGCGGCGTCTTCCACCGCCTGGCGCGCGGCGGCGAGGTCCGGTGTTTCGTTGTCGTCGTTGAAGCCGAAATAGTCGTTTTCGCCGACCGGCTGAACGACGATGCCGTCGCGCCGGCCGAGGACGCTGAGGTTGCGATAGAAGACGCCGTAATTGACGTCCGGCTGGGGAATGAGCCAGGCGATCTGGCCGCGCACCGGAACGATACTCTCGTCACGGAACAACGCACGGGCACCATAGCCGGTGCAATTGATAATCACGGTTTCGCGGAGCTTCGAAAGATCGGACGGCGCGTGCAGCTCGATCGGCACGAAGCGCCCTCCGGCCCCCTGAAACTCCGTCTCGAGCTGACGGTAGAGATCCGTGACGTTGTAGGTGAGCGAGGCGCTCTTCCAGGCGTATGGCGCGGGAAACGGATTTGATCCGGCGGCCAGCAAGTCCCATCGCGGCGTGAGCGACCTGATCCGGCCGCGCAGTTCGAGGAATTTCTTCTGCCCCTCGCCCGCGTCATGCTGACGTCGGTGAGGACGGCCATCGGCGTCGGGCGCATCGTCGGAAAGCAGATAGCGATCCGTCCATTCGATCGGATTGCCGGCGACGCCGAGATAGCTTTGATGGGTGGTAAAGGTCGCGCGCGCCATCCGCTCCCAGCGGCCGGCAAAATCGGGCGCGACGTCCGCTTCCATCGCGATCCGCGAATCCGGTGACCAGTCCCCGGTCGCACGTGCCGAGCGCACCTGTGGGAAGCGCTCCTTGGCGTAGATCGTGACGGTCGCGCCCATCCTCTGGGCCGTGATGGCGGTCGTCAGACCGATCGCGCCGGCGCCGAGGACGGCGATGTTGCGCGCGCTCAATTGCAAGGCGAGCGGCACGGCTTCCTGCGCGGCGCCCCAGGACAGCGACCAGCCGCTGCCGCCGTGTCCGTAATTGTGGACGACATATTTCGTGTCGATCCATTCCGCCTCGATGCGTGGACCTGAGGCGCGGAACGGCCGCAGGCATACGGTGACGCGAAACATGCGGTCCGGACGCGCAAGGACCGGGCGGAGCGCGGGGGCGTCGACGAAAGCAGCGTTGTCGGCGACCGCACGCGCTGAGATGCCCGCGACCGCAGCGCTCGCCAGGCCGCCGCCGAGAAATGCTCGCCGGTTGAACATCGATCCCCCTTCGATCCCCCTTGCCGCCGCGGACTTCCGGGACGCTACGTCCCGTGCGGCAGAGCATCGAATCGTGACATGACGATGTCGCGCTTGGTCTCGTCGACGCGCACGGTCATGTCGAAGCGCTCGCCGTTGAGCTGCTTGTTCAGCACCTCGGCATTGCGATGCAGCCAGCTGATGCCGGCGCCGTCGGCGGCGTCGATCGAAAGATTGAGCGTGATGCGCTTGGCCGCGAGGCGATCCTCGATCGCGGTCAAGAGTACGTCGATCCCCTCGCCTGTTGCGGCCGAAACCAGGAAGCACGGCCGCTCGGGCGGCCGGCGCGCGGCGATGTTGCGCAGATTGTCCCGCTCCTCGGGGTCGAAACGGTCGATCTTGTTCCAGACCTCGATGATGCGCTGGCCGCCGTCGGCGTCGGGATCGATCCCGAGCTGATGCAGCACGCCCTCGACGTCGCGCTCCTGCGCTTCCGCATCCTCGTGGGAGATGTCGCGGACATGCAGGATGATGTCGGCTTCCAGCACCTCCTCGAGCGTGGCGCGGAACGCGGCCACCAGCTGGGTCGGCAGGTTGGAGATGAAGCCGACGGTGTCCGACAGCATCGCCTTGCCGCCATGCGGCAGGTTGAGCGCGCGCAGGGTCGGATCGAGCGTCGCAAACAGCATGTCGGCGGCCTGCACGTCGGCCCGCGTCAGGCGGTTGAACAGGGTCGATTTGCCGGCATTCGTGTAGCCCACCAGCGCCACCACACGATACGGCACGCGCTGGCGGCCGGCGCGATGCAGCCGCCGCGTCGCCTGCACCTTCTTCAGCTCGTTCTCTAGCTTGGTGATGCGTTCGCTGATCAGGCGGCGGTCGGCCTCGATCTGAGTCTCGCCGGGGCCCCCCATGAAGCCGAAGCCGCCGCGCTGCCGCTCGAGATGGGTCCACGACCGCACCAGTCGGCTGCGCTGGTAGTTGAGATGGGCGAGCTCGACCTGCAGCGCGCCCTCCTTGGTCTTGGCGCGGCGGCCGAAGATTTCCAGGATCAGGCCGGTGCGGTCGAGCACCTTGGTGCTCCAGGCCTTCTCGAGATTGCGCTGCTGGATCGGCGACAACGCGCAGTCCATCACCACGAGCTCGACCTTGTCGCCGGCGACGAGGCCGTTGATCTCCTCGACCTTGCCCTTGCCGAGATAGGTCGCCGGCCGGATTTGGCTGATCGGTGCGACGACGGATTCCACTACGGTAAGGTCGATCGCACCGGCGAGGCCGGCGGCTTCCTCGATCCGCGCTTCATAGTCGCGGACAGAGGAATCCGTTTGCGCATCGCCGTCGCCACGGCGCGTGCGCAGGTACGGGCCGATGACGATCACCCGCCCGGTGCTCAAGTCCCCCGCCGACCCGGGCCTAGACTTGGCCCGGTCGGCGCCCCCTTCACGATTGAAGGGTTCCAATCAGTTCACTCTCAAGCCGGTGCGTCCTCACCACCTTCGAACAGCTGAATCGGAGCTCCGGGCATGATGGTCGAGATCGCGTGCTTGTAGACAAGCTGCGAGTGACCGTCGCGCCGCAGCAGCAAGCAGAAATTGTCGAACCATGTGACAATGCCCTGCAGCTTTACCCCGTTCACCAGAAATATCGTCAGTGGCGTTTTTGTTTTACGAACGTGATTAAGGAAGGTGTCTTGTAGATTTTGTGCGCGGTCTGCCGCCATTGTTTTTGTCCCGCAAGCTTGTGCTTCTTTTTATTGAACCGGTTGCGGCTCTCTGACGGAGCCTCCTCCGGCTGCCCACCTGCCCTGAGATCCCCCTCTGGCAGGCGTAGCGGTAGGATTAGAGGCCACGCGCGGTTTTTAGGCAAGCCGGTTCGCGGTGCAGTCCGTAGGAACACGGTGGCAATTCTAAGAACGTGCAAGGAAAGAGACGAATATTCTCGTGGAGAGTGGATAAATCCCCCGGTTGTGCCGGCCCTGCCCTCGCCTTGCTCGGCAGCCCACCCGATCCCTGTCTGCTTCCCCCGGCGGGTGCCCCGCCGAGGCATCGCGCCGGGCCGCCTGTGTTCGCCGGCCCAGGCGTATCGGGGTCAGCCGACTCCGAGCGCCTTCAGCTTGCGGTGCAGCGCCGAGCGCTCCATGCCGACGAACTCCGCGGTGCGTGAGATATTGCCGGAGAAGCGGCTGATCTGGGCGATCAGGTAGTCGCGCTCGAACACCTCGCGGGCCTCGCGCAGCGGCAGGCCCATGATGTGCTCGCCATTGTTGGAGGTCGGCATCGCCGGCACCATGGAGCCGACGTCCTGCGGCAGCATGTCGGCGGTGATGATCGCCTCGGGGCCGCCGCCGGCCAGGATCATCACGCGCTCCACGTTGTTGCGGAGCTGACGGACGTTGCCCGGCCAGACATGCGACTGCAGCACGGCCATCGCGTCCTGCCCGATCTGCCGCTTCGGCAGGCCGGTGGCCGCCGAAATCTGGTCCATGAAATAGTCGATCAGTTCGGGGATGTCCTCGCGGCGCTCCGACAGCGGCGGCACCCGGATCGGAACCACCGAGAGGCGATGATAGAGATCCTCGCGGAAACGGCCCGCCGCGATCTCCTCCTCGAGGTTGCGCGCCGTCGAGGAGATGATGCGGACGTCGACATGGACCTTGGCGGTGCCGCCCTGGCGCTGGAAGGTCTGATCGACCAGCACGCGCAGGATCTTGTTCTGGGTCTCGCGCGGCATGTCCGCGATCTCGTCGATGAACAGCGTGCCGCCATGCGCTTCCTCGAGCGCCCCGGCCTTGCGCTGCTGCTCGCCGTTCGATCCCTCGATGCCGAACAGCTCGAGCTCCATGCGCTCCGGCGTGATCGCGGCCGCATTGATCACCACGAACGGCCCCTCGGCGCGTCCCGATGCATGATGCAGCGTGCGCGCGGCGAGTTCCTTGCCGGCGCCGGACGGACCGACGATCAGGATGCGGCTGTTGGCCTTGGCGGCGCGGTCGATGGTCTGGCGCAGCTGGTTCATGCAGGCCGAGCGACCGGTCAGGACGCTGGCCGCCGGGGCCAGCTGCTTGAGCTCCTTCACCTCGCGCTTGAGCCGCGAGGTCTCCAGCGCCCGCGTCGCGACCAGAATCAGCCGATCCGACTTGAACGGCTTCTCGATGAAGTCATAGGCGCCGCGCTTGATCGCGGCGACGGCGGTTTCGATGTTGCCATGGCCGGAGATCATCACCACCGGCAGATCGGCATTGTCCTTCTTGATCTGCTCGAGCAGTTGCAGGCCGTCGAGCTTGGAGCCCTGCAGCCAGATGTCGAGGAAGACCAGGTTCGGGCGGCGGTTGGCGATCTCGGCAAGCGCCGAATCGCTGTCGCGCGCGGTGCGCGTGGAGAACCCCTCATCGTCCAGGATACCCGCAACGAGGTCACGAATGTCAGCTTCGTCGTCGACAATCAGAATGTCACTTGCCATGGGTTACACCTGCGTTGTCAGTCGCCCGTCGCGGCTTTGATTTTTGGCTCTTGGCTTCTTGGCTCTTGCGCATTTGGCTCTTGGTTATTTGCTTCTTGGATTTTTGGTTCATGGTTGGTCGCCTGTGCCGGGCCGTTGGTCGGCTCTTCCGGCGGATTTTTTTCACTGTCGGGGTCGGTTGATTCCGGTTTCACGTCCGGCTTTTGGTCCTTGCTCTCAGGCTTGTTCTCCGGTTTGGCCGCCTGGCCCGTGACGGAAAAGCGCAGCCGCATCCAGGCACCGCGCTGGCCCTCGCGGAAATCGGATGCGTCCTTGAGCTCGATGCGGCCGCCATGGTCCTCCAGAACGCGGCCGACGATCGCAAGGCCAAGCCCCGTGCCCTTGGCCCGCGTCGTGACATAGGGCTCGAGCAGGCGCGCGCGGGCGACCTTGGGCAGGCCGATGCCGTTGTCGACGACGTCGATCAGGATGTCGTCGCCCTCGCGCTGCGCCACGACGTCGATGCGACCCTTGCCGAGCTCCTCCGGCGGAACCTGCTCGATCGCTTCGGTCGCGTTCTTGATGATATTGGTCAGCGCCTGCGAGATCAGCCGGCGGTCGAACTTCGCGGGCAGCGGCGACTGCTTGATGTCGGCCTCGATGTCGAGATCGGGATGCGCGACCTTCATCAGGAACACTGCCTGCTTAACCACGTCGGCGACGTCCTCGCCCTCGATCACGGGCTTCGGCATCCGCGCAAAGCGCGAGAACTCGTCGACCATCCGCCTGATGTCGTCGACCTGGCGCACGATGGTGTCGGTGCACTGCTCGAAGATCGACTTGTCCTTCGCCTCGGTGATGGTCTTGCCGAACTTGCGGCGGATCCGTTCGGCCGAGAGCTGGATCGGGGTCAGCGGGTTCTTGATCTCGTGGGCGATGCGGCGGGCGACGTCGCCCCACGCCGAGGTGCGCTGCGCGGAGACCAATTCGGTGATGTCGTCGAGCGTGATGATGTAGCTGTCGCGGGACTGGCTGGTCTGCTCGGCGGAGACGCGAACCGACAGATTGCGCTCATTGCCGTCGCGCAGGATCGTCACCTGGCCCTGCACCAGGCGTTGCGTGCCCTCGCGCGCGGTCTTCATCATCTCGTCGAGCTCGGGCAGCACGTCCGACAGCGGATGGCCGAGCGTCTCCGACTCGGCGTGCCCGATCAGCTTTTCGGCCGAGCGATTGAGCACGCCGATGGTGCCCGACGCATCGACCCCGATGATCCCTGCGCTCGCCGACGAAAGCACCGCTTCGATGAAGCGGCGGCGGCTGTCGATGGTCTCGCTGGCGTCGACCAGCTCGTTGCGCTGGGTGCGCAGCTCCTGGGTCATCTTGTTGAAGATTTCGCCGAGCAGCGCGAGGTCGCTCGCCGATTTGTGCACCGGCACCTGGACATTGAGGTTGCCGGTCGAGACCTCGCTCGCGGCGCCCATCAGCTGCCGGATCGGCGACACCAGTCCGTTGGCGAAGTTGAGGCCGATCAGCACCGAGGCCATCAGGATGGTCAGCGCGATCACCGCGAACATCAGCGCGAATGCCACCTGGATGCCGAGCCTTCGGGTCTCGAGCTGGGCATATTCGGCGGCGCTGGTCTGGGTCTGCTTGAGCTGGGCGACGACCGCCGGATCGAGCAGCCGCGCCACATACAGGAACATGTCGTCATAGGCCCGCAGCCGGACCACGGAGGCGACGTAGTTTTCCGGAAACACCGAGATCTTCGGCTCGGTCTCGTTGATGTCCTTCAGGATATCCGGCGGCGGCGCCTCGTAGTTCAGGCGGACGCCGGTCTCCGCGCTGGCGACGATCTTGCCGTCCTTGTCCATCAGCACCGCGACCGGCAGGTTTCGCGACTCGGCGCCGGCCGTCATCAGCTGCAGGAACGTCATGCGATCCTGGTCGTAGAGCGGCCGCGCATGGGCGAGATCGTTGGCCATCGCCAGCGTGTCGCCGTTGATGAGCTGGGCGTGCTCCTGCATGTAGGCGCTGGCGATCGTCAGCGAGTTCTGGATCACCTGCTTGGTGGGGCCCGAGAACAGCCGGTCGAGGCCGCGCTCGATGGTGACGTTGGCGACGATCGACACCAGCACGGCGGGCAGCACGGCGATCACCGAGAACAGGCCGACGATCTGGACGTGCAGCCGCGCTGCCGCCCGGCCCCGCCGCCTCGCCTGCACCATCTGCCAGACTTCCCGGACGATGATGCCGACCAGCAGCAGGATCGTGGCGGCGTTGATCATCAGGAAGGAGCGGACGACCTCCGAGGTCGGCTCGATCGGGGTCAGCCCGGTCAGCACCACGAAGGTCAGGAAGGCCGACAGCAGCGCGATGGCCACGGCGAACGGCGCCAGCCAGCGCCGCAGCGGGAAGCCCCGTGCCTCTGCATTAGGCTCGGCCGGGGGCGCGTGTAACGTTGAAGCGGTTGTCTCTGCGCTGGTCATACCGGCAATTGAGCTGAGTGCGATCGCCCGCGGGAATTGCGAATTGATGCAATCATATCACAATGTTGCCGAATTGCGACATTTCCGCGGCGCAAACGCTGGTGCGGCGCCGTGTCCTCAAAACCATTTGTGACTACTCAATAACGGCAGCTAGGCTTGAAGCGAGGAGCCCGCCCCGGCGCCCTTACCCGCCGCTCCGGTAGACCTGGATATCGAGGTCACGGATCTTCTTGCGCAGCGTATTGCGGTTCAATCCGAGCAGGTCGGCGGCCCGGATCTGGTTGCCGCGGGTCGCCGCCAGCGCGGCGGTGAGCAGCGGGATCTCGATCTCCTTGAGGATGCGGTGATAGAGGCCCGGGGGCGGCACGCCGTTCGGGAAGCCGGAGAAGTGCGAGGACAGATAGGCCTCCACGGCACCGCCGAGATTGTCGACGCCGACAGTCGCGGTGCTCCCGGAGGTGACCGCCGGCGGGGCCAGCTCGCCGTCGATGACCGAGGCCGTGATGACGTCCTGCGGATAGAGCGCGGCGAGCCGCCGGGCGAGGTTCTCCAGCTCGCGGACGTTGCCCGGCCAGCGGTGCTGCTTGAGCCGCTCCAGCGCCTGGGTGTCGAGCTTCTTCGGCGGCAGACCGTCCTTCTCGGCGAGCGAGAAGAAGTGCCGGATCAGGTCGGGCAGATCCTCGATGCGCTCGCGCAGCGGCGGCAGCCGCAGCGGCACCACGTTGAGGCGGAAGAACAGATCTTCGCGGAACAGACCCTGCTGGATCAGGATGCGCAGGTCCTTGTTGGAGGCCGCGACGATGCGCACGTCGGTCTTGATCGGGGTGCGGCCGCCGACGGTGGTGTATTCGCCTTGCTGCAGCACGCGGAGCAGCCGGGTCTGCGCCTCCATCGGCATGTCGCCGATCTCGTCGAGGAACAGCGTGCCGCCCTCGGCCTGCTCGAAGCGGCCGGAGGCGCGGGTGTTGGCGCCGGTGAACGCGCCGCGCTCATGGCCGAACAATTCGGACTCGATGAGGTCGCGCGGGATCGCCGCCATGTTGACCGCGACGAATGGGCCGTTGCGGCGCCGGCCATAGTCGTGCAGCGCGCGGGCGACCAGCTCCTTGCCGGTGCCCGACTCGCCGGAGATCATCACGGTGAGGTCGGTCTGCATCAGCCGCGCCAGCACGCGGTAGATCTCCTGCATTGCCGGCGAGCGGCCGACCAGCGGGATCGAGTCGAACTCACCGTCGTCGGCGGGACTGGATACCCGCTCCTTCGGCTCGGCCAGCGCGCGGCCGACGATGGTGATCAGCTCCTTCAGGTCGAACGGCTTCGGCAGATATTCGTAGGCGCCGCGCTCGGAGGCGCGGATCGCGGTCATGAAAGTGTTCTGCGCGCTCATCACGATGACCGGCAGATTGGGCCGCATCTTCTTGATGCGCGGCAAGAGATCGAACGCGTTCTCGTCGGGCATCACCACGTCGGTGATGACGAGATCGCCCTCGCCCTGGCTGACCCAGCGCCATAGCGTGGCGGCGTTGCCGGTCAGGCGGACCTCGTAGCCCGCGCGCGACAGCGCCTGGTTCAGGACGGTCCGTATGGCGGTGTCGTCATCGGCGACAAGTATGCTACCTGCGGGCATTGTTGTTCCTCATCGTGCGTCCTGAGAGGCAGGCGAGGACGTACCCGGAACGTCATCGCGGTTGCTATGGTCGTGTTGCTTGGCGGCGCTGTACATCGGCATCAGCACGCGGAAGGTGGTTTTGCGCGGCTGCGACTCGCATTCGATGATGCCGCCGTGATCGCCGACGATCTTGGCGACCAGCGCGAGGCCGAGCCCGCTGCCGGTCTGCTTGGTGGTGACGAAGGGATCGAACAGGTTCGGCAGCAGATCTTCCGGCACGCCTGAGCCGTTGTCCTTGACGCAGAACTCCAGCGGCAGCGAGACCCGCGATTTCTTGCCCGGCACCGACAGCCGCACCCCCGGCCGGAATGCCGTGGTGAGGTGGATCTCCGCATCGGTGCCGAGATCGGCGACCGCTTCGGCCGCGTTCTTCACCAGGTTGAGGAACACCTGGATCAGCTGGTCCTGATTGGCGAGCACCGGCGGCAGCGACGGATCGTAGTCCTCGATGAAACGGACGTTGCGGGCAAAGCCCGACTGCGCCAGCCGCTTCACATGGTCGAGCACGGAATGGATGTTGACCGGCCCGCGCGCCACCGGGCGGTCGTCGCCGAACACTTCCATGCGATCAACCAGCGTCACGATGCGGTCCGCCTCGTCGCAGATCAGCCGCGTCAGCAGCCGGTCCTCGGAGGAGGCCTGCTGCTCCAACAGTTGCGCGGCGCCGCGGATGCCGGACAGCGGGTTCTTGATCTCGTGGGCGAGCATCGCGGCCAGCGCGATCACCGAGCGCGCTGCGCTGCGATGGGTGAGCTGGCGGTCCATCTTGTCGGCGATGGTCCGCTCCTGCAGCATCACCACGATATGCCCGGGCCTCTCGGTCAGCGGCGCGACATGCAGGTCGACCTGACGGTCGCCTCCGATCCGCGGCGTGCCGAGATCGACCTTGTATTCGTTGACCGGGGAGCCGCTCGCCCGCACCTGCTCGATCAGCGCCAGCAGCGGGCTGCCGAACGGCACCAGCTCCTTCAGCGACTGCCGGCGCAAAAACTGCGTCGAGATCTCGAAGAAGGATTCGGCGGCGATGTTGGCGTCGACGATCCGCCCGTCGGGCGCGACCAGCAGCACCGGATTGGGCAGCGCGTTGAGGATAGCCTCGCCGTCGGTCGGCACGGGCCGGCGGAATTCCATGGCTGACGTCATGCGGCAGCACTCCAGGCAAAATCGTCGTAGGCGTCCTCGAGCGCGCGATGCACGCTGGACGGCTGCTCGGAGGTCAGGATCGCCTGCCGCCAGCTCTTCAATGTTGCCGCCGGTGCGCAGCTATAGGCGGCAGCGGTCTCCAGCGCCCAGCCGAGATGCTTGCGCGCATGCCTGAGCCCGACGCGCAGGCCATAATGGCTGCAGACCTCATCATAGAGCGCGCGAACATGCTTGAGCTGCTCGGCGAGCGACGGCGCAGCCTCGGCAACCCCGGTCTCGAGCCGGCGGCCGATCTGGCCGGGCAGCCAGGGCTGGCCCTGCGCGCCGCGGCCGATCATGACGGCGTCGGCGCCCGACATCTCCAGCGCATCGACCGCCCGGTCGAACGAGGTGATGTCGCCGTTGACCACGACCGGGATCGTGACGGCATCCTTGACCGCGCGCACCGCATTCCAGTTCGCTTCGCCCTTGTAGAACTGGCAGCGGGTGCGGCCATGGACGGTGATCATCTGCACGCCTGCCGCCTCGGCGCGGCGCGCCAGTTCGGGCGCATTGAGCGAGCGATCGTCCCAGCCGAGCCGCATCTTCAGCGTCACCGGCACCTTGACCGCCGACAGCGTCGCCTCGATCAGCCTCACCGCGTGGTCGAGGTCGCGCATCAGGGCCGAGCCGGACTGACCACCGGTCACGTGGCGCGCTGGGCAGCCCATGTTGATATCGATGATGTCGGCGCCGGCGCCCTCGGCGATCCGCGCACCCTCCGCCATCCAATGGGTTTCGCAGCCGGCGAGCTGGACCACATGCGGCCCGATTCCCGCTGCCTCACAACGCAGCTTCGACATCGGCTTGCCGTTCACCAGATCGTCGCTGGCGGTCATCTCGGAGACGACGAGTCCGGCGCCCAACGTGGCAGCGAGTCGCCGGAAAGGCGCGTCGGTAATGCCGGACATGGGCGCGAGGAGAACCCGGTTGGCGACAGCAATATCGCCTATCTTCAATGGGTTACGAGGAGTACTTTGCACGCCGGTCACAACCGTCTCGTCGTTCTGTCAGCCACGCCATTGCAGCTGACGTCGTCTATTCTGCGCACAATTCTTGTGCAGTCAAGGCTCATGCCTACGGTTTAGACATTCCTACCACCAGTGCAAGTGCACTGCAACAAAATCTGCTTTTCCCACAGTCATCGGCAAACGCTCTGTTTTTGCGCAGCGGTCATGCTAAGGGCTGTGCGCGGCGGTCCCCCGCCGCTCCCCTCATCCCCGATTCGTCTGTCACTGGTTCAAAATGCCGAAGCCTGAGCGTACCGCAGCCATCCTTGTCGCAGCCGGCCGTGGACTGCGCGCCGGCGCAGGCGGACCGAAGCAATACCGGACGATCGGCGGACAGACGGTGATCTACCGCGCCATGGAGGCGTTCTCCGGACATCCCGACGTGTTTGCGGTGCAGCCGGTGGTCAATCCTGACGATGCCGCGCTGTTCGATGAAGCGGTCGCAGGCCTCCGCCATCAGCCGCCGACGCCTGGCGGCGCGACCCGGCAGGCCTCGGTCCATGCCGGGCTCGAGGCGCTCGCCAGCGAGAAGCCCGACATCGTGCTGATCCACGATGCCGCACGCCCCTTCGTCACTGCAGCCGTGATCTCGCGCGCGATCGCTGCGGCCGGCCGGACCGGCGCTGCGATCCCCGTCATTCCCGTCACCGACACGATCAAGCTCACCGGCGATACCGGCGATGTCGAGGCGACGCCGGAGCGCGCGCGGCTGCGGATCGCGCAGACGCCACAGGCATTTCGTTTCGACGTAATATTGGAGGCGCATCGTCGCGCCGTGCGCGAGGGCCGCAGCGATTTCACCGACGATGCCGCACTTGCTGAATGGGCGGGATTGACCGTTGCGACGTTTGAAGGCGAAGCTGCCAACATGAAACTCACCACACCCGAAGACTTCGTGCGCGAGGAAGCGCGGCTCGCAAGCCAGCTCGGCGACATCAGGACCGGCACCGGCTACGACGTGCATGCCTTTGGCGACGGCGACCATGTCATGATCTGCGGCGTGCGCGTGCCGCACACGCGCGGCTTCCTGGCGCATTCCGACGGCGATGTCGGGCTGCATGCGCTGGTCGACGCGATCCTCGGCGCGCTGGCCGACGGCGACATCGGCTCGCACTTCCCGCCGAGCGACGCCAAGTGGAAGGGCGCCTCCTCCGATCAGTTCCTGAAATACGCCGTCGAGCGCGTCACCGCGCGCGGCGGCCGGATCGCCAATCTCGAGGTGACGCTGATCTGCGAGCGGCCGAAGATCGGCCCGCTGCGCGACACCATGCGGGCGAAGATCGCGGAGATCTCCGGCGTCCATATCTCGCGCGTCGCGGTCAAGGCCACCACCAGCGAGCGGCTCGGCTTCACCGGCCGTGAGGAAGGCATCGCGGCGACCGCGAGCGCCACGGTGCGATTGCCCTGGGATGATAAAGGCTGGAGTGCCTGACATGGGCGGCAGCGACGCTCGTGCCCTCTCCCGCTCGCTGCTAGACCTGTGCCGGATGCGCAAGCTGACCATCGCGACCGCCGAGTCCTGCACCGGCGGACTGGTCGCAGGCGCGCTCACCGACATCCCCGGCTCGTCCGACGTGATCGACCGCGGCTTCGTCACCTATTCGAACGAGGCCAAGCGGGTGATGCTCGGCGTCAAGGCGGCAACGCTGGAGACGTTCGGCGCGGTGAGCAAGGAGACCGCGACCGCGATGGCAATCGGCGCGCTGGAAAAGGCCGGCGTCGACCTGGCGGTCTCGATCACCGGGATCGCGGGCCCGGGCGGCGCGACGCCGGGCAAGCCGGTCGGCCTGGTGCATTTCGCCGTCGCCGCGCGCGACGGCCGCATCCTGCATCGTGAACAACGTTTCGGCGCGATCGGTCGCAGCACGGTGCGGCAGCGCTCGGTGGTCGAGGCGCTCCGCATGTTGATGGAGCTCGCGCGCCCGCCGCAGGCCGCCAAGCCGCGCCGCGAGGCCGCCAGCCGGTTGCGGCCGCGTGTGGCGCGGTCGCCGCGAAGCCACGCCGCGAAACGCCGGCGACCGCCGCGCGGATAGGCTTGCGCAAGTCGAATCGCGCGCGGCCAACGCTGCACCACCCTGAGTCAACTGCGACCCAGTGCCGCCTATCGCAGGTGGAACTGCGACGTCGCTTCGCCGTTTTCTATTGTTCCAACTCTGCTGTTTGAATTGTTCTTCCAAACAGCAAAATCCCACAACAAGGAGAAAATGATGAAGTTGGGAACTTTGGTCGTGGCGGCAATCACCTCAGGCGCCATGACGCTGTCGACTGTTGCCCCCTCGTTTGCCGCACCGCTCGCGCCCGCACGGCTGCGGGACCAGCCGACCTCCGTCGAGCACGTGCAGTATCGTCACTGGCATGGCGGCCCGCGTTACGGCTATCGCGGCGGCTACTACGGTCATCGTCATTATCACGACGGTGGCAACGCCGGTGCAGTCATCGGCGGGCTAGCAGCGGGCGCGATCATCGGCGGCGCCATCGCGGCGAGCCAGGCCAAGGCCAACAACGACGCCTATTGCTCCCAGCGTTTCCGCACCTACGACCCTGCTTCGGGCACCTACATCGCCTCCGGCGGCGTACGTCGTTCCTGTCCGTAAGTCACATTTCTTCTCGTCGTTGCGAGCGAAGCGAAGCAATCCATCGCACCGCGTGCGGAGGTACGGATTGCTTCGTCGCTCCAGCGCAAAATTGCCCTGCAATTTTGTCGCGGGCTCCTCGCAATGACGGAGACGTTGGCTAGGCCGGCTTGCCGTAGACCTGATCGGCGCGCTTCTCGAACGCGGCGGCAAAGCGCGAGAATGCGGCGTCGAACATCGAGCCCATCAGCATCGCCAGCATCCGGCTCTTGAATTCGTAGTTCAGGAAGAAGCCGACGTCGCATTCGATGTCCGACTTCGGCTCGAAGCTCCAGCGATTCTCCAGATTACTGAACGGGCCGCGCAGATATTCGACCAGGATCTTCAGGTTGGGCCGGTCGAGCGTCACCCTGCTGGTGAAGGTCTCGCGCACCAGCTTGAAGGAGACCGTCATGTCGGCGACCACGACCTCGGTGCCGTCGTCCTTGGGCGTCCGCTGGCGGACCTTGAGCGCCTGGCACAACGGCACGAATTCGGGATAGCGCTCGACGTCGGCGACCAGATCGAACATTTGAGGTGCGGTGTGGCGGACCCGCCGCTTGCTTGAGAATCGTGGCATCAGTGGATACTCGCACGGTTTCGCTGGAGTGCGAGGCGCTTCAGGTAATCGTCCGCCTGGGCCCGATCAGTGAAGCAGACCAGCGATTGATCGGCGCGCAGTCCTGAAAAATATTCCATCAGCTTCGGCCGCTGCTGCTGGCGATAGGTCCAGACATAACGGAAGAATTCCAGGTCGATCTTCTCCGGGCAGCCTTCCGCCATCTCGGGGCGGACCTGGCCGTAGCTGCCGGCAATGCGCCTGATGATTCCGAGCATGCAGGCCGAGCGCGGCAAGTCGAACCAGATGATCGTATCCGAGAGCTCGCGACGCAGTTCACCTGCACCGCTCGCCGTGTAGTTCCCATCCATGATCCAGCGCGGCGCCTGCGCCGCTTCGATCATGCGGCGCTGGAATTCCTCCTTGTCGGACCCGACCCAGCCCGGCTTCCAGAACAGCGCATCGATCGACACCGTCGGAATGCCCGTGATCTCGGACAGCCGTCGCGCAAAGGTCGACTTGCCGGATCCCGACGATCCCATCACCAGCACGCGTTGCATTGGTCCCGTCCAAGATTCGGTCAAGGCTCGATCAGGCAACGGCGCGTGACGGCGCCGGCCTCCTGCCGTCAAAAAAAATCTAGCGGCCGCGGGCCGTGCGAGCCGCCTGCAGTTTGGCAAAATCCTCGCCGGCATGGTGCGACGAGCGCGTCAGCGGGCTCGCCGACACCATCAGAAATCCCTTGGTATAGGCGACACGCTCGTAGCCGGCGAATTCGTCCGGCGTCACGTAGCGCATCACGGCGTGATGCTTGCGGGTCGGCTGCAGGTACTGGCCGATGGTCAGGAAATCGACGTCGGCCGAGCGCAGATCGTCCATCACCTGCAGCACCTCGTGCCGCTCCTCGCCGAGACCGACCATGATGCCCGATTTGGTGAAGATGGTCGGGTCCATCTCCTTGACCCGCTGCAGCAGCCGGATCGAATGGAAATAGCGCGCGCCGGGACGGACCGTCAGATAGCGCGACGGCACGGTTTCCAGATTGTGGTTGAAGACATCGGGCTTGGCCGCGACCACGCGCTCGAGCGCGCCGTCCTTGCGCAGGAAGTCCGGCGTCAGGATCTCGATCGTGGTGGTCGGGCAGCGCGCGCGGATGGCGCGGATGGTCGCCGCAAAATGCTCGCCGCCGCCGTCGGCGAGATCGTCGCGATCGACCGAGGTCACCACGACATGGGTGAGCCCGAGCTTGGCGGTCGCCTCCGCGACGTATTCCGGCTCGCTCGCCTCGAGCGCGCTCGGCATGCCGGTCTTCACGTTGCAGAACGCGCAGGCGCGGGTGCAGGTGTCGCCCATGATCATGAAGGTGGCGTGCTTCTTGTCCCAGCACTCACCGATATTGGGGCAGCCCGCCTCCTCGCACACCGTGACGAGGCCGTTCTCCTTCACGATCCGCCGCGTATCTGCATAGCCGCGCGTGTTCGGCGCGCGAACCCGGATCCAGTCCGGCTTCGGCGGCGACACGGCATCCGGCCGGTTCACCTTTTCGGGGTGACGTGGGCGGAGCTGAGTGGTGGAGATGGTGTCGACGATGGTGACCATAGGTGCCTGCAAGTCGCGAGAGACCTTAGCTAATCGGTGTTGATGCGGCTCGCAACCCGCCCTGCGACCCTAGCAGATCAGCCCAGATATTGGCAGTCTTGCGGTCCGTTCCACGCCGATTCCTACCTCAAAATGGCTCAAAAACCCCGATCGACCCGCGCGACCGCGCCGCGCCTCGGCAAGGCGCTGAAACGCTCGTTCTTCGACCGCAGCGTCCATGAGGTCGCGCCCGAGCTGATCGGCGCGACCTTCCTGGTCGGCGGCGTCGGCGGCATCATCACCGAAGTCGAGGCCTACCATCACACCGAACCCGCCGCCCATTCGTTCAACGGACCGACCCCGCGCAACCAGGTGATGTTCGGCCCGCCCGGCTTCTCCTATGTCTACCGCTCCTACGGCATCCATTGGTGCGTCAATTTCGTCTGCGAGGAAGCGGGCTCGGCCAGTGCCGTGCTGATCCGCGCGATTGAGCCGACCCATGGGCTCGCCGCGATGCGCCGGCGGCGCGGGCTGGAGGATGAGCGCGCGCTGTGCTCGGGGCCGGGCAAGCTGTGCGAGGCGATGGGCATCACCATCGCGCACAGCGAGTTGCCGCTGGACCGGCCGCCGATCGCGCTCCACGCGCGCACCGAGACGCCCGACATCGTCACCGGGATTCGGATCGGCATCACCAAGGCCGTCGAGCTGCCCTGGCGCTACGGGCTGAAGGGGTCGAAATTCCTCAGCAAGCGGTTCTGAGCGTCACAGCGTTATCAGCTATGACGCCTTCTTCAGCAGTTCGATCGCCTCGAGAATCTTGGCCCGCCGCTCTTGTGCCGCCGCGCGCTTTTCCTTCTCTTCCTCGACGAGCTCTTCCGGCGCGTTGGCGACGAACTTCTCGTTGGACAGTTTGGCGTCGACCCGCTTGATGTCGGCGTCGGCCTTGCCGAGCTCCTTCTCCAGCCGGGCCCGTTCCGCCGCAAGATCGATCACGCCCTTCAGCGGCAGCGCGACGACTTCGCCGCGCACCAAGAGCTGCATGGCGCCTTCCGGCGCGGAGGCCGCGAAGGAAATATCCGATAGTCGCGCCAGGCGCTTGATGGTGTCGTTCCAGCGCTGGGCACGGTCCCGCGTCTCGTCGGAGGTGGTCACGATCACCAGCGGCGTCAGCGTCGACGGCGGGATGTTCATTTCCGCCTTCACCGACCGCATCGCGGTGACGAGATCGACCACCCAGCCGATCTCGGCTTCCGCCGCGGGATCGCTGAACTCGTCGGCGTCGAGCGCGGCAATGACCGGTGGAATGATCGGATCGACGACGGGACCAGCGGTCGCGATCGCCGCCAGCTGCTCGCCGGTCACGCCCGATTTGCGCGGCCAGGACGCCAGCACCAGGAGGCCGTCGCGCTTTGCCGTCACCGCCCACAGCTCTTCGGTGATGAAGGGCATGAACGGATGCAGCAGCTTGAGGATCTCGTCGCGGGTCCAGGCGATCATGGCGCGGGTCTCGGCCTTGGCGGCGCCCTCCTCGCCCATCAGCACCGGCTTTGCGAGCTCGAGATACCAGTCACAGAACACGTTCCAGACGAAGCGGTAGATCGCGCCGGCCGCGTCGTTGAAGCGATGGTCCTCGATGGTCTCGGTCACCTCGCGGGTGACACGCGAGGTTTCGTGCGCGATCCAGCGGTTCAACGTCTCCTTGGCGCCCTTCGGATCGAAACCGTCCGGCTTGACGCACTCGTTCATCTCGGCGAAGCGGCAAGCATTCCAGAACTTGGTCGCGAAGTTGCGATTGGTCTCGACCAGATGCGGCGATAGGCGGATGTCGTGGCCTTGCGCCGCCTCGCGGGTCAATGCGAAGCGCAGCGCATCGGCGCCGTATTCGTCGATCACGCCGAGCGGATCGATGACGTTGCCCTTCGACTTCGACATCTTCGCGCCCTTCTCGTCACGGACGAGACGGTGGATGTAGACGGTCGAGAACGGTGCCTCCTTCATGAAGTGGAGGCCCATCATCATCATGCGGGCGACCCAGAAGAAGATGATGTCGAAGCCGGTGACGAGCGTGTTGGTCGGATAGTAGCGCGCGACTTCGGGCGTATCGTCCGGCCAGCCCAGCGTCGAGAACGGCCACAGCGCCGACGAGAACCAGGTGTCGAGCACGTCTTCGTCGCGCGTGATGAAGCCCTCGCGCTTGGCGGGATCGGTGGCCATGTCGTGGCCCTGCTCCGGCGTGATGACTTCCTGCTCGACGTAATAGCCGAGCGCGTTGCCGACCGCTTCTTCCTCGGTCTCGGCGACGAACACCTTGCCGTCGGGTCCATACCAGGCCGGGATCTGATGGCCCCACCAGAGCTGGCGCGAGATGCACCAGGGCTGGATGTTCTCCATCCACTCGAAATAGGTCTTTTCCCAGTTCTTCGGCACGAAGGTGGTTTCGCCCGAGCGCACCGCCGCGATCGCCGGCTGCGCCAGCGTGTGGGCATCGACGTACCATTGGTCGGTCAAATAGGGCTCGATCACGACATCGGAGCGGTCGCCATGCGGCACCATGTGGGTGTTCGGCTCGATCCGCTCGAGGAAGCCGAACTCCTCCAGCCGCGCCACGATCTTCTTGCGCGCCGCAAAGCGCTCGATGCCATGAAACTCCGCCGCGAACTCGTCGGCCCCCATCGGCAAGCCGCGCAGATAGTCCTCGTTGCCGGTGAGGCTGAGGCAGCCTTCCTGATCCAGCACGCTGACCTGCGGCAGGCCATGGCGCTTGCCGATCTCGAAGTCGTTGAAGTCATGCGCCGGCGTCACCTTGACCGCGCCCGATCCCTTCTCGGGATCGGAGTAGTCGTCGGCGACGATCGGAATCTTGCGACCGACCAGGGGCAGGATGACGTGCTTGCCGACCAGATCGGTGTAACGCTCGTCGTCCGGATGCACCGCGACCGCGGTGTCGCCGAGCATCGTCTCGGGACGCGTGGTCGCGACCACGATGAACGACTTCGGATCGTCGGGGCTGAAGCTGCGGCCTTCGATCGGATAGCGCAGGTACCAGAGACGCCCCTTGATCTCCTTTTGCACCACTTCGAGATCGGAGATCGCGGTGAGCAGCTTCGGGTCCCAGTTGACCAGGCGCTTGTCCTTGTAGATCAGGCCCTGGCGATGCAGCTCCACGAACACCTTGACGACGGCGCGCGACAGGCCCTCGTCCATGGTGAAGCGCTCGCGCGACCAGTCGCACGACGCACCGAGGCGCTTGAGCTGGTTGACGATGGTGCCGCCGCTTTCGGCCTTCCACTGCCAGACCCGTTCGAGGAACCTGGCGCGGCCCATGTCGCGCCGGCCCGGTTCCTGCCGTTCCATCAGCTGGCGCTCGACCACCATCTGGGTGGCGATGCCGGCATGGTCGGTGCCGGGCTGCCACAGCACGTCGCGGCCGCGCATCCGCTCGAAGCGGCACAGGATGTCCTGCAGCGTGTTGTTGAGCGCGTGGCCCATGTGCAGCGAGCCGGTAACATTCGGCGGCGGGATCACGATGGTGAAGGGCGCGGCGTCCTTGCGCTCTGGCCGGCCGGCCTTGAACGCACCGCTCTCCTCCCAGATCTGGGCCATCCGGTGCTCGATATCGGCGGGCTGGTAGTTTTTCTCGATCATGACAATGCGCTGTGGACCATGGGGAAAGGGTAGAAAGCCGCCAGAACGCACCAAGTCAACCGGACCGGCAGGTCAAAATGGCTTTGATCGCGTTTTCGGGCGAAGCGGACACCGGTTCGCGTGAAGAAAACGCGTCAAAACAGCGAACTGGCGTTTCGGCCCTGTCCTATCAGAACCGAACTCTGGGGCATTTGGGGGCTGAATGGGGGCTGCCAAGCCCCTGCGGCAGGAGCTACCGCCCGCGACGGACCTAACGCCCGCGGGATACCCGCTCGATCTCGGCCTTGACGATCCGCTCGACCAGTCCCGGCAGATTGTCGTCCAGCCAGGACTTCAGCATCGGCCGCAGCATCTCCTTGACCAGATCCTCCAGCGTCCGAGCATTGTTGCTCAGCACGGTGTTGGCCAGCGAGTTGAAAGCGGATTCGACCGCCCGCATCGTGGTTCCCGAGATGATCTGCTGCATCGGCGCGGCTTCGACTGCCGGCGGTTCTCGCACCGGTTCTCGCATCGGCTCTGGCGCCCTTGTGCGGGCTTCCGTGAACTCGACATCGTCCTGCGGCTCGACCTTCCGGAACGACGGCGCGGCCGCCGCCTCCGGCAGCGCCATGTCATCGGTGAGCTCGAACACATCGGCTTCGGGTTGGGCCTCGGGCTGCGGCGACGGCCTGATCTCGGCCGCGGGCGTCGCCTCGTCGAGGCTGGCGAGCAGCGAATCGATGTCGTCCTGACTGTTGCTGGCCGGCGCTGGCGGCGGGGATTTCGGCGCTGGCGCGGCGGCCTTCGCGGCCGGGGATGCTGCGGGCGGCGGGCTCTTCATCGCAGGCTTGGCTGCTGGTGGTGGTGGCGCCTCGACCTTCGGCGGCAGCGCTGCGGCAGAAGCAGGTTTCTCGGCCGCGGCTGGCTTCGCCTCGTCGTCGGCAATGATGCGACGGATCGACGCCAGGATCTCCTCCATCGAGGGCTCTTGGACCTTCGCAGGTTGCGTCATCTCCGACTCCACATCGAAACTTATTTTACATCAAGCTCGAGAGGATTCGCCGGTTCCGATGAAGCGGGCGGAGATTTTCACTGCTCCCGCCCAACTTGTCCCCAGATCATGCCCGCCCGAGGCTTTGTGCAAGCTTCGTGTCGCCCAATGCAGCGCGATCACAGGTGGCGTCGCACCTGTCATCACGCAATGCCGGCTCGCCGCGAATCGCCTTGCTGCCCGACAAAACGGTATGTCAGGCCAATTATCGATTGCAAGCAAACGCGCCAGTCTGTGGTCCTGATTAACTCAGAACCACAAACATGGCGCGACAGGCGACGATGATGTGAAGATGTTTAGCGGCCGTCCGGCGTACGCACGCCGGCCCAGTTGTCGCGCACCTGCTGGTAATGCACGCTGGGATCATAGACGTTGGTCGAAAGGCCCATCACCTGCGGTGACAGCCGGCCAACCGCGCTCAGCACGTTATACGACGCGACAACCCGGTCGTGCTGTGCGGTGACGAGCGCATTGCGCGCATTGACCAGCGCCTGCTGCGCGTTGAGCACGTCGAGCGTGGTGCGCTGGCCGGCCTTGGCCTCTTCGCGCACGCCATTCAGCGCGATCTCGGACGCGGTCACCTGCGCCTGTGCCGATGCGACCTGCGACTTGCCGGCGACCAGCTGGCCCCATGCGGTGACGACGTTGGCGCGCGCCTGATCCCTGGTCTGTTCCAGGACCAGACGCTGCTGCGCCAGCGATTCCTTGGACTGCCGGATCAGCGAGTATTCGGCACCGCCCTGGTAGATCGGCACCGACACCTGAACCTGCGCCGACGCATTGAAGAGGCGGTTCACCGACAATTGTTGCTGGTAGCCTTCGGTCACCGACGCCTGCAACCCGACCGTCGGCAGCAGCGCGCCTTCGGCAACCTTGGTCTGCAGGAAGTTGACATCGACGCCGTACATCGCGGACGTGACGTTCGGATTCTGGGTCAGGCTGAGCTCGACGGCGGCCGCAAGCGTCGTCGGCAAGAAGCGATCGACCGGCGAACCGGGCGCGAGATTCTGCGGCTCGTTGCCGATGATACGGCGGAAGTTCGACCGCGTCGTCGTCAGGTTCGATTCCGCTGTGAGCTGCTGGGTCTTGCCGGCCGCAAGCTGCGCCTCGGATTGCGCGACGTCCGTCCGCGTCACCTCACCGACGTTGAAGCGGTCCTGGGTCTGCTTCAGCGTCTGCTCCAGCACGCGCGTGTTGCTGCGCTGGACCTCGACGATCGCCGAGTCGCGCAGATAGTCCATGTAGATCGTGGCCGCGTTCAGGATCACCGTCTGCTCGAGCACGCGCAGACCTTCGCGCGCCGACGACACCTGGCTCTCGGCCGCGCGCACCTTCTGCGGGGTCTGCGCATTGAACAGTGACTGGTTGACCGTAAGGCCCGCACTCGCCGGATTTTGGGTGCCGTGGATCGAGTCCTTGACGCCCGTCGGCTGCTGGTCGGAGTACTGATATCCGCCGCTCACGGTCAGCGCGGCTCTCGGACGATAGCCGGACAGCGCCTGGGGAACGTTTTCGTCTGTCGCCCTGACCAGCGCGCGCTGCGCATTGAGCTGGGGATTGTTCTGGTAGGACCGCACCAGCGCGGCCTCGATAGTGTCGGCGAGTGCGGGCACAGGGCCCATCTCCGCCAACAGAAGGACGGCAGTCGCAGCCGCGGTGATAAGCTTCACCCCTCGCATCCCCGGTAATCCAATCATGGTAGTCGCCGTCTCCACACGCAAGTCAGTCCGGCGGTCGCTTCAGACGAAGTGAGTCCCGCCTCACCTTAGTCCGCAGCTAAGGGCAACGGAACTACCCCGCAACGGAACGCGGTCGAAACTCTTCACATGGGGCAAACGGGCCACACTTCTGATTCGGAATGGGATTTTATCAGCCAGTGCGCCGCGGTAGCGGTCAGAAGACGAAGGCCGGAACCCGTTCCAATCCAGCCAGCACGGGGGCCGTGGCGTCGAACAGCTCGCGATGTCCGAAATCCCCGTGGGAGTGGGTGACGACAGTGGCGCGCGGCGGCGGCTTCAGGCCGAACACCCCGACCAGCCTACCCCCCTCCTTGAGCTGGCCCAACAGCCCGGTCGGGATAATCTCGGTCGTACCGTTGAGAACGATGACGTCATACGGCCCGCCGGCGGGATCGCCGTCGCCAGCTGCTGCGGTCTTGACCGTCACATTCTGGATGCCGAGCTGGCCGAACGCCGCGATGGCCTTCGCGGCCAGCGCCGGATCGCTCTCGGTTGCGCTGACCTCGGCGGCGAAGCGCGCCACGATGGCGGCGGCGTAGCCGGTCGCGCAGCCGACGACCAGGACGCGGTCGGTCGCCTTGATCTCGGCCGCCTGCAGCATCCTGGCGAGCAACGCCGGCGTGATCAGGCAGCGCCTCGCCGCGCCGCCCTCGGTCACGTCCAGATCGAGGTCCAGATAGGCCAGCGCCTGCTTGCTGGCCGGCACGAACACCTCGCGCGGAACGCTCAACATGGCTTCGAGAATTCGATCATCGGTCACGTCGCTCGGACGCACCTGACCATCGACCATGTACTGGCGCGCGGTCGAAAAACCGGTCATTGGCGGAGACCCTGCAAGTCGCGGCATTGCCGCTGGAGAAGCTAGAACAGGGCCATCTTTTGGAACAAGCTCCGCCAAAACGCAACACGCCGTTGGCGGGCAAGACGCGCGCGGCGGTGCGGTCTATTCGATCGTGACGGCAAGCCGGCCGATCAGGCGGGCCACTTCATCGAGATGCTCGGAATCATGCTCCTCGACGGCCCTCGCGAGCCGGCGGACACACTCGTCGTCGCTGATGCCGGGAGCATCGTTCGGAACAAGCGTCGGCTGCGGCATCGACAGGTCGATCAGGTTAATGGCCATCAAAATCACCTCTCAAGACCCGGCATGGCGAAGTGTCGACGGCTATTGAGTCGATTTGACGACGGTTGTTGTCTGCCCGTAACGGACCACAGGCTTGTGATGGGCGACGAAGGATGTTGGCGGGGCCAGCAAAACTGGCTCCCCGGGCTGGATTCGAACCAGCGACCATTCGATTAACAGTCGAATGCTCTACCGCTGAGCTACCGAGGAATAGGCGAACAAAACGTTCGCGAGCGGGCAGCGTATAACAAAGCCTTTCGGCCTTGCAAAGAACCAAATGGGCCTCCGGCGAAACTTTAGCGGGACACGGTAAACCTCTGCGTTGCAAGGCTTTGCCGGCGTTCCAGGGCGGTGCAGGCCTGTCCCGGCTGTCCCGCTTTCGGCGTCGCGGGCACCCGGAAACACCGCCGGCGCGGCCATTCCGCCGCATCGCCGATTCTTCCGCACACCCCCGCCACGCGATCACGCTGCCGCCGCGGAAGGCGCGGCAGGTGCTGACGCAGTTCAAGACCATGCTGCCGGGTGACCTCGCCGGGCTTGCATGACCACGATCGCGCCAGCTTCGGGAATTTCTCCAGCGTAGTGGAGATCAACATCGGGCGCTAAGCGGCGCTGTCCCGACGCTGGCGAACGAAGGCAGGAAAAGCCGAGGATCGATGCGACGCGCGATTGGCGACACTCCGGCCCGCTTGCCTGCATTGTCACGTCTTCCTAAAATTCCTGCGATATTTGACGGGTATGAATACTGCCGGGAAATCCGCGAAGAGTTTTTCGCACGATGTGATTTGTCTCATACGAGGTGCGGCCATGCCGACCTAGGTTCCCAGCGGGGTCATCAGGAATCTATTAACCAAAGCGGGCGCCATCGTTCTTTTCATAAAATTCGAACGATTAGCTCAATCCGGACCAAAGACAGTTTTGCGACCATGGCGCTCTCGAACCTCGGAGAGCGCGATGAGCGAAGTCGAATTTGATCTGCTGCTGGACGCCGTGCGGACGGCGGTCGCGCCCATTGCTCAGGAGGATTTCGTGGCTCAACCCTCGCCCCGCATGCAGCCGCCGCCGCGCGCTGCCAATGACAACCAGGCGCCGTGGCCGCTGATTCCGTTTCCTGAAGGTTGGTACGCCGCGAGCTAATGCGGCTTCTCATGTACTGGCTGCAAGCCATTGATGAGATGAGTGGAGGCCACGACCAGAATTGAACTGGTGTACACGGTTTTGCAGACCGTTGCGTAACCACTCCGCCACGTGGCCCCTTGCGGCGCACTTCATATACGCCCTCTCTCCGATAGGCAACCAAGCCGGAAGCTAAAGCGAGAAGCTTTAGCCCCCTAATTTGAGCATGATCTTGCCGGAAAACCGCTTCGCACTTTTCCCGATCATGCTCTAACGTCGTCGCCTCCGAAAATCCCGCTTCTTCGGTTTTGGCGCCAATTCCGGCATTTTGGCCTGCACTTCGCGGAATCTCGCCAGCATCCGCTCGAAACTATCCGACAACGTTGCGGCAATTTCCGGCCGCTTTTCCAGCCCAGCGAGCAGGATCGCGGCCGCCTCGATGGTGGACAGGCCGTCGCGCCGCGGTTCCCGCCGCAGCTTGCCGTATAGCGAAGACCGTTTCGGCCCGAGAATCACCCGCTGGCACTTCAGCATCCAGGCATTGCGCCACCACAGCGCCTTGGCCTGGCTCCAGGTGCCGTCGAGCAGCACGATGCCCTCGATGTCTGACAAGATGGCGCGCTGATGCGGCTCGAGCTCGCCCTTGCGGTTGATCGCGACGATCTCGGCATCGGTATCGAGGTCCTCGACCTTGGCCGAGCCGAGATAGAGCACCGCCCAGCGCGAGGGATCGGGCACCGGCCGGCCGAGCGCCTTGGCAAGGCTCGGCCAGGACAGTCCGATCCGCACCACGGCTTTCTCGAAATGCCGCGCCAACAGTCGTGCCGTGCCGAGCGCCCTGTCCTGTTCCTGCGGATGGATCAGGATCAGGAGCTGGATGCGGCTCTCGATCGGGGTGACGGTGTCGCAAATGCAGAGCGGCAAGGGCTTGCCGCAATGCGCGCAATCCTCCACCAGGTCGGTCTCGTCAACGGGGTCTGACATTCAACGGCTATACGTCGTGGATAGCCTCGTCCGCAACATCAATGCAGGACCAGCCTGACAACACCGGAGGCGAGGCCGATCAGGGCAACCGCAGCACTAAGCCACCTCAGCTTCTGGCGCCCAGGCAAATCCTTGAAGCGGTCGATCAACAGATAGATCACCGGCGTCGTGTAGAGCGTCAGGATCTGCGACACGAACAGGCCGCCGATGATGGTGATGCCGAGCGGCCGCCGCAGCTCGGTGCCGGGGCCGGTTGCGATGACCAGCGGAATGCCGGCAAACAGCGCGGCCATGGTCGTCATCAGGATGGGGCGGAAGCGCGCCCGGCAGGCCTCGAAGATCGCATCCTGCGACGACAGGCCCTGATGCCGCTCGGCCTCGAGGGCGAAATCGACCATCATGATGCCGTTCTTCTTGACGATGCCGATCAACAGGATGATGCCGACAAAGGCGATCACGGTCAGCGGCGTGTTGGTCACCTGCAATGCGAGCAAGGCGCCGAGGCCGGCCGACGGCAAGGTCGAGATGATCGTGATCGGATGCGCCAGGCTCTCATAAAGCACGCCGAGCACGATATACATCGCGATCAGTGCGCCGAGGATCAGCAGCGGCTGCCGCCCGCTGGTCTTGTTGAAGTCGCCGGCATTGCCGTCGAAGCTGCCGCGGATGCCCTCGGGCATGTGCAGCCCGTCCACCGCCTGCTGGATGTTCGTGGTGGCGACCTCCAGCGGCACGTCCGGCAACAGGTTGAACGACACCGTGGTCGAGGGGAAGCCGCCGGAGTGAAACACCGCGAGTGCCGACAGTCCGCGCTGGTAGTGCACGAGCGCCGACAGCGGCACCTGCACGTCATTGGCGCCGGCGACGTAGATGCGCTCGAGGTTCGACGGGTCGCTCTGGAATTTCGGATCGATCTCGAGCACAACCACGTACTGGTTGCGCTGCGTGTAGATGTACGAGATCTGTCGCTGCGAGAACGCGTTGTTGAGCGCGTTGTCGATGTCCTGCACCCGGACGCCGAGGCTGGAAGCCATCTTGCGGTCGATCACGAGGTTGAGTTGCAGGCCGCCGGGATCGCGGTCGGAGGAGACGTCGGTGATGCCCTCCACCGTCTCCATGCGTTTGGCGACCAGCGGCGCCCATTTCTGCAACAGGTCGAGATCGGTCGAGGCGAGCGTGTACTGGTAGTCGGAATCGCTCTGCCGGCCGCCGGTGCGGATGTCCTGGGCGGCGAACATGAACAAGCGGATGCCCGGCACCATGAACAGGTTGCGGCGCAGCCGGTCGATCACCTGCGCGGTCGACAAGCCTCCCCGCTCCTCCGGCGGCTTCAGGCTGATGAACATGGTGCCGCGATTGGAGGTGGCGCCGCCCGGGCCGCCACCTGAGCCGACCGACGAGCCGATGCCGGCAACCGCTGGGTCGGCCATCACGATGTCGGCGAGCCGCTGCTGCAGCTGGAGCATCGACTGGAACGAGATATCCGCCGAGGCCCGGGTCGCGCCGATCACAAAGCCGCTGTCGTCGGTCGGGAAATAGGCCTTCGGCGTTTTGACGTAGAGCACCACCGTCAGCGAGACCGTGGCGGTGAACACCGCCATCGTCAGCCCGGGGTACCCGAGCACACTCCGAAGCGTCCAGGCGTAGAACGCCACCACCCGCGACAGCGTGCCCTCGATGACGCGATCGTACCAGGTGGCGTGATCCGAGGTCGCCTCCTTGATGTAGTGCGCGCAGATCATCGGGGTGATCGTCAACGACACCAGGGTCGACACGATGATGGCAAACGTCAGGGTCAGCGAGAATTCCCGCAGCAGCCGGCCGACGATGCCGTCCATGAAGATCAGCGGCGTGAAGGCCGCGATCAGCGACAGCGAGATCGACAGCACGGTGAAGCCGATCTGCTTGGCGCCCTCGACGGCCGCCGGATACGGCGCCATGCCCTGCTCGAGATTGCGGTACATGTTCTCGATCATCACGATGGCGTCGTCGACCACGAAGCCGACGGAGATCGCAAGCGCCATCAGGGACAGATTGTCGATCGAGAAGCCGGCGAGCCACATCCCGGCGCAGGTGCCGGCGAGCGCCAGCGGCACCGAGACACCCGCGGCGATCGTCGGCACGATCCTGCGCAGGAACACGAACACCACGACCATGACCAACATGGCGGTCGCCAGCAGCGTGAACTGCATGTCCTCGACGCTGGCGCGGATCGTTCCGGTACGATCGACCAGGGTCGAGATCTCCACCCCGGCCGGGATCCACTGCTTCAGTTCCGGCAGCATCCTGCGAACGCCGTCGACAGTGTCGATGACGTTGGCATCACCCTGCTTGGTGATCTGGATCAGCACCGCCGGCTGCTTGTTGAACCAGGCGATCGAGCGCGAGTTGCGGACGGAATCCTCGACCTCGGCAACATCCGACAGGCGGACGAAATTGCCGTTCGAGCTTTTGATGACGATGTCGCGGAACTCGGCCGCGGTGCGCATCTGCTTGTTGATCGAGAGCGTCTCGCTCAGCCGGTCGCCATTGAAGATGCCGACCGGGCCCAGCGGATTGGCATTGATGATCGCAAGCCGGACGTCGTCGGTCGCGATCCCGGCATTGGCCAGCGACACCGGATTGAGCGCAATGCGCACCGCCGGCTGGTCGGCGCCGCTGACGGTCACCTCGCCGACCCCCGGCACCTGCGAAATGCGCTGCGCCAGCACGGTGTCGGCGACGTCGTACATCGCGCTGGTCGAGATCGTCTTCGAGGTCAGCGCCAGCACGAACACGGGCGCGGCGGCCGGATTCGCCTTGCGGAACTTGGGCAGCGACGGCAGGTCGCTCGGCAGGTCGGCGAGCGAGGCGTTGATCGCGGCCTGCACGTCGCGTGCGGCGCGGTCGATGTTGCGGCCGATCGAGAACTGCACCTGGATGCTGGTGGTGCCGAGCGAGCTCGTCGAGGTGATCTGATCGACCCCCGAAATGGTGCCGAGCTTGCGCTCCAGCGGCGCCGCGACCGTTGCAGCCATGACAGAGGGATCGGCGCCGGGCCGCGACGCCGACACCCGGATGGTCGGGAAGTCGACATTCGGCACCGACGACACCGGCAGGAACTCGTAGGCGACGATCCCGACCAGGAACAGCCCGATCGCCAGCAGTGTGGTGCCCACCGGCCGGCGGATGAACGGCTCCGAGATCGAGATCACTGCATGCCCTCGGTGGCGCCCGCGATCGGCGGGCCGCTGCGACCTGCTTCCGGCACGGCCCGCTCGATCCGGCGGTTGAGCCGGTCGAGCGCGAGATAGATCACCGGCGTGGTGTAGAGCGTCAGCAGCTGGCTCAGCAGCAGGCCGCCGATGATCGAGATGCCGAGCGGGAAGCGCAGCTCCGCGCCGGTGCCGCTTTCGATCGCGAGCGGCAGCGCGCCGAACAGCGCCGCCAGCGTCGTCATCATGATCGGCCGGAACCGCAACAGGCAGGCCTGCACGATGGCGTCATAGGACGACATGCCCTGATGCCGCTCGGCCTCCAGCGCGAAATCGATCATCATGATCGCGTTCTTCTTGACGATGCCCATCAAGAGGATGATGCCGATCAGGCCGATCACCGAGAGGTCCTGCCCGCACAGCATCAAGGCCAGGATGGCGCCGACGCCGGCCGACGGCAGCGTCGACAGGATGGTGATCGGGTGGATGTAGCTTTCGTAAAGCACGCCGAGCACGATGTAGATCGTGATGATCGCCGCCAGGATCAGCCAGGGCTGTCCGGCCAGCGAGCGCGCGAATTCGGCGGCGTCACCGGAATAGATGCCGACGATGCTGCCGGGCATCCCGATCCTGCTCTCGATCGCCTTCACCGCCTCGACCGCATCGCCCAGCGCCTCGCCCGGCGCCAGGTTGAAGCTGAGCGAGACCGACGGGAATTGCGCCTGGTGCGAGATCGCGAGCGGCGCCGTGGTGCGGACCAGCGTCGCCACCGCCGACAGCGGCACCTGCGCGCCGGCGGCACCGGGCAGATACAGCTTGTCGAGGATCGACGGATCGCGCTGATACATCGGCAGCGCCTCGAGCACCACGCGGTACTGGTTGGCTTGGCCATAGATCGTCGAGATCTGCCGCTGCGCGAAGGCATCGTTCAGCGTGTCGGTGACGCCCTGCAGACTGACGCCGAGCTGGCCGGCGCGCTGGCGGTTGACGTCGAGCGCCGCGCGCAGGCCGCCCTCCTGCGCCTCCGAGGAGACGTCGCGGAAGATCGGGTCGCGCCGCATCTCGGCGACCAGCTTCTGCGCCCATTGCGAGACTTCGGCGGCATCTGTCGCGGTCAGCGTGTACTGGTATTGCGAGCGGCTCGACTGGGTCGAGATCTGCACGTCCTGCACCGGCTGGAAGTAGACAGTCATCCCAGGCACCGTCGCGATCTTCTGCTTCAGCCGCTCGATCACCTTGACGACGCCGTCGCGCCGCTGGTCGAGCGGCTTCAGCGTCATCACCAGGCGGCCGACATTGGTGGTCGGATTGACCGAGCCTGAGCCGATCACGGAGACGACGCCGACGACGTCAGGATCGGCCTTGATGAGGTCGGAGACGGCGCCCTGCCGCCGCTGCATCTCGGCAAACGAGACGTCGGGGCCGGCCTCGGTCACCGCCGTGATCGAGGAGGTGTCCTGCAGCGGCAGGAATCCCTTCGGCGCCAGCACATACATGATCAGCGTCAGCGCGATCGTCGCGAACGTCACCAGCAGCGTCGCGCGCTGGCGCTGCAGCACCCAGAGGAGCGTGCGATGATAGAATTCCACCATGCGGTCGATGAAGCGGCTGACCGCGGCGAGGCCCGGGACCGCCATTTCCTCATGGATGTTCTTGAGCAGCCGCGAGCACATCATCGGCGTCAGCGTCAGCGAGACGATCGCCGAGGTCACGACCGCGATCGTCAAGGTCAGCGCGAATTCGCGGAACATGCGGCCGACCAAGCCGGACATGAACAGTAGCGGGATGAACACCGCGATCAGCGACACCGTCAGCGAGATCACGGTGAAGCCGATCTCGCTGGCGCCCTTCAGCGAGGCCTCCATGACAGTCTCGCCGTCTTCCATGTGGCGGACGATGTTCTCGATCATCACGATGGCGTCGTCGACCACGAAGCCGGTTCCGATGGTCAGCGCCATCAGCGACAAATTGTCGAGGCTGAAACCGGCGAAATACATGATGCCGAAGCTCGTGATCAGCGACAGCGGCAGCGCCACGCCGGCGATCAGGGTCGCGCGCAGCGACCGCAGGAACAGCAGCACCACCAGCGTCACCAGTACGACGCTCAGGATCAGCGTGAATTGCACGTCGTGGACCGAGGCGCGGATCGTCACCGTGCGGTCGGAGACGACGGTCAGCTTGACGCCGGCCGGCACCGCCCGCTGCAGCCGCGGGATTTCGCCGCGGATCTGCTTGACGACGTCGATGACGTTGGCGCCGGGCTGGCGCTGGATATCGATGATGACGGCCGGCGTGCCCTGGTACCAGCCGCCGGTGCGGTCGTTCTCCAGCCCATCGACGATCTGGGCGACGTCGCCGATCGTGACCGGCGAGCCGTTGCGATAGGCGATGATGATCGGCCGGTAGGCGTCGGCGGCGGCGATCTGGTCGTTGGCGGCGATGGTGTAGGATTGCTGGGCGCCGTCGAGTGATCCCTTCGGCCCCGACACGTTGGCGCCGGCGATGGCGTTGCGCAGGTCCTCCATCGCGATGCCATAGGCCGCGAGCCGTGCCAGGTCGGCCTGCACCCGCACCGCGGGCTTCAATCCGCCGAGGATCGAGACCCGGCCGACACCGGAAATCTGGCTTAAGCGTTGGCCGAGGATGGTATCGGCGAGGTCGCTCATCGCCCGCAGCGAGATCGTGTCCGAAGTCAGCGCCAGGGTCATGACCGGCGCGTCCGCCGGGTTCACCTTGGCGTAGACAGGCGGGTACGGCAGCGTCTTCGGCAGAATGCCGGCCGCGGCGTTGATCGCGGCCTGGACGTCCTGGGTGGCGCCGTCGATGTCGCGGTTGAGGTCGAACTGCAGCGAGATCTGGCTCACGCCGAACGAACTGGTCGAGTTCATCGACGACAGCGACGGGATCTGCCCGAGCTGCCGCTCCAGCGGCGCCGTGATCAGCGAGGCCACCACGTCGGGGCTCGCGCCCGGCAGTTGCGTCGTCACCTGCACTGTCGGGAAATCGACCTGCGGCAGCGCCGAGACCGGTAACGCCCAATAGCCCAGCGCGCCGCCGATCATCAGGGCGATGCCGAGCAGCGAGGTGGCGATCGGCCGGCGGATGAACGGTTCGGAGACGCTCATGGTTGCGTGCTCGCTGTTGGGTCGGACATTACGAGGTCAGGATGCCGGTCATGGCTGCGCCTTCGGCGCGCCGCCCGACTGTTCGCCCCCTGTGGCCGGCGCGGGCGCCGGGCCGGTCTGCCCCTTCTGGTCGCCTTCGCTGTGCTCGTGCCGGCCGCGATGCTCGCCGTTCCCGCCCTGCCCGTCCTGCTTGCCGTCCTTGCTCTGGTCCTTGCTTTGGCCGTCGCCTTGCGCGCCGCGCTTGCCGTCCGGATTGCGGCTGCGCTTGCGCGGCGCGAGATCGGCTGCCGGCGGCCCGTCGTCCTTGCCGACCACGACCTTCGAGCCGTCGGCGAGATTGGCAAAGCCCGTCGTCACGACGCGATCCGACGTAGTGAGGCCGCTGGCGATGACGGCCTCGTGCTCGTTCTGCTGTGTGACCGTGACCGGCTTGGCGGTCACGACGTTGTCCGCGCCGATCACATAGCTGAAGGTCCCGGCCGGACCGCGCTGAACGGCCGAGGTCGGCACCACGATGGCCTGCGGCAAGGTCTCCACCTTGAGCCGGACATTGACGAACTGGCCGGGCCAGAGCTGGTAACTGGCATTCGGCAGTTCGGCCTTCAGCTTCAGCGTGCCGGTGGTCGGATCGACCTGGTTGTCGATGCCGGTCAGCTTGCCGCTGTCGATCACGGTGACGCCGTCATTGCCGAACACGTCGACCGCGAGCTGGCCCTTTGCGGCCGCGGCGTTGACCCGCATGATCTGCTGCTGCGGCAGGCTGAACCACACCGCGATCGGCTGCAGCTGCGTCAGGATCACGAGCCCGGTGGTGTCGGAAGCGTGGATGATGTTGCCCTGGTCGACCTGGCGCAGGCCGGCGCGCCCCGCGATCGGCGCGACGATCTTGGTATAGCCGAGCGTGGTGCGCGCATTGTCGATCTGGGCCTGGTCGGCCTTGATGATCGCTTCCTGCTGCGCGACCAGCGCGCGCTGCGTGTCGGCCTGCTGCTTGGAGCCCGCGTTGGTGGCAGCGAGCTGCTCATAGCGGGCGAGGTCGATCTTCTGATTGGCGAGCAGCGCTTCGTCCTTGGCTTTCGTGGCCACCGCCTGGTCGTATTGCGCCTGGTAGATCGCGGGATCGATCTGGCCCAGCACGTCGTCCTTCTTGACGTCCTGACCCTCGACGAAATTCACCTTGAGCAGCTTGCCGTCGACTTGCGAGCGCACGGTGACGGTATTGAGCGCCTTCACCGAGCCGACGCCGTCGAGATAGACCGGCATGTCGTGCACTTGCGGGGTGGCAGCAAGCACCGGCACCGGCAGATCGGGCCGCGCACCCGCGCCGCGCCCGCCGGCACCATTTTGCTTGGGCTGGAACGCGAGCCAGCCGAGATAGCCGAGCCCGCCGAGGATCACGAGCGTGATGAGCAGTGAAACCATGCGCCCAAGCAGGCGCGAGAGGAGGCTCCGCTTGCGCGGCGCAGTGCTTTTCTCATCGTCCGTCGAGTCAGGCTTAAAGAGCATCGACCGGTCTTTCCATCTTCGGTTCCCAGCCGCCCCCCAAGGCCTGATACAGGCTCACGATCGCCAATAACCGGGCCAACTGGGCCTGCGAATACGCGTCTTCCGCCTGGAACAGGGTCAGCTGCGTGTTTAGCACAGTTACGATGTCGGCGGTGCCGGCCTTGAGCTGCTGCTCGGCCAGGTCGAAGGCGCGCCGCGACGACGACAGCACATCACGCTGCAGCTGCAGCCGCCGTGTGGTCTCGCGGATCGCGACCAGCGCGTTGTCGACATCGGTGAACGACTGCACCACCGTCTTGCGATAGGTCTGCAGCAACTCGTCCTGCCGCGCCTTCGCGTTCTCGAAATTGCCGAGGATCCGTCCGCCGTCGAAGATCGGCTGGGTCATGCT
Source organism: Bradyrhizobium sp. CCBAU 53421 (assembly GCF_015291625.1). Taxonomy (NCBI): domain Bacteria; kingdom Pseudomonadati; phylum Pseudomonadota; class Alphaproteobacteria; order Hyphomicrobiales; family Nitrobacteraceae; genus Bradyrhizobium; species Bradyrhizobium sp. CCBAU 53421. The sequence goes on along the minus strand of NZ_CP030047.1, from coordinate 4,967,890 downwards.
GCCGACCAGGTTGAAGAAGGCGGCATGCGGCTGGAACAGCGAGACCAGCGCCTGGCTCTGGTAGCCGCCCGTTCCGGTCAGCTGGATGCTCGGGAAGAACTGCGCCCGCGCGCTGCCGACATTGGCGGTGGCGGATGCGAGCTGCGCCTCCTGCCTGCGGATATCGGGACGCTGGGTGAGCAATTCGGACGGCAGGCCCGGTGTGACTCGCGGGATCGCGACCGAATTCAGCGAGCCGCCGGCGACGCGCACGCTCTCGGGTGGACGCGACACCAGCACCGCGAGCGCGTTGATGTTCTGATCGAGCGTCTGGCGCAGCGGCGGTACTAGCGCGCGCTGGTTCGCCAGCACGCTTTCCTGCTGCGCGACGTCGAGATCGGAGCCGGTGCCGGCCTTGAAGCGGTCCCTGATCGCGTTGAGGATGCGCTCGGCACTGGCGATGTTGCGCTGTGCGGTGCGTAGCCGGTCCTGGGTGGCAAGCACGGTGAAATAGGCGTTGGCGAGGCTCGTCAGCGTGGTCAGGGCCACCACCTCGCGGTCGAACCGGTTGGCGACGGCGGTCTCCTCCGCCGCCTGCGCGGCGTCGCGATTCTGGCCCCAGAAATCGAGCTGGTAGCTGGCGCTCAGCGAGGCGTTGTAGTTCACCACCTCGCGCCCGCCATTAGTCAGGCCGCTGGCGCTGGAGCCTGAAGTGCGTGAATAGGTTTCGGAGCCGTTGAGATTGAGCGTCGGCAGCAGTGCCGCGCCGGCCTGCCGCGCCAGCGCATCGGCCTGCCGGAACCGCGCCACGGCCGCGGCAATGTCCAGGTTGACGGTCTGCGCCTCCTCCATCAGCTGCGTCAGCTCCTTGGAGCGGAAGCCCCGCCACCAATCGAGCGTCGGCAGCGCGTCGCCCGGCCGGCCCAGGCGCGCGGCCTTGTAGCCCTGCGGCATGTCGAGCGCGGGATCGGGGATGTCCTGGGTCAGGATGCAGCCGACGGAGCCCGCGGCCAGGCCGAACGCCACCAGCGAGCGTCCCGCGAGCCGCCGCGCGCGGACGGCGAGGCCGGACCGGCCTCCAGGCACCACCACGGACGCGGGCTGGGTCACACCCGTTCTCCGCCGAAACCAGACTTCGGCCTTGGCGCGCAAACGACGCAATCAGCAATGGTCTGGGTGACGTGCACGGGTAATGCTTCCAATGGAACTGACTGTCCCATCCTACCCTTGGGACGATAGGGCGGACAGCCCTGTCACGATTGCGCGACGTCGCATCACAAGCGATTCGTGGCGACCTGGAATGCCGACTTTTCCCTATTTTTACAGCATTTCCACGCGTTTCAGACCGGCGCCGGAAGTCATCTTTCTTACGAAGATTTCATGGGGATTTCTCAGCCCTGTTGCTCCGAATCCGCAAGATGCTCCGGTGCGACAACGATCTCAGCGCCGCGCTCCGCCTCGTCGGGCCCTGAATTGGTCGATCACGCGCAACTGACGCAAAACGGCTGGCTACAGAACGATTCTGCCAAGCGGGCCGACCGCGGCAAAACCCGGTTCTCCGCGTTGTCATGTGGTGTGCATCAGCCGGTCCGGTGCGCTGAGCCTACCATTTGCCGCAGTGCAAAAGCCCTTCCCTTTTTCGATCAGCACACTAGGTTCGCCGCAAGCAAGACACAGACTGGCAAAGAAATTCCCCGACATGGCATTCAACAAAGACGTCATTGAAGCGATCGGCAACACCCCCCTCATCAAGCTGAAACGCGCATCCGAACTGACCGGATGCACCATCCTCGGCAAGGCCGAATTCATGAATCCCGGCCAATCGGTCAAGGATCGCGCCGGCAAGGGGATGATCCTGGAGGCCGAAAAGCGCGGTGACCTGAAGCCCGGCGGCCTTGTGGTCGAATCGACCGCGGGCAATACCGGCATCGGACTTGCGGTCGTGGCGAGTGCGCGGGGCTACCGCACCCTGATCGTCATTCCGGAGACGCAGAGCCAGGAAAAGAAGGACATGCTGAGGCTGTGCGGGGCCGAGCTCGTCGAGGCGCCGGCGCTGCCCTACTCCAATCCGAACAACTATCAGCATCTCGGCAGGCGTCTCGCCGAGCAGTTGCGCAAGACCGAGCCGAACGGCGTGCTGTTCGCCGACCAGTGGAACAACCTCGACAATCCCAAGGCGCATTACGACTCGACCGGGCCGGAGATCTTCCAGCAGACCAACGGCAAGGTGGATGGCTTCATCTGCTCGGTCGGCACCGGCGGCACGCTCGCCGGCGTCAGCCGCTATTTGAAGGAAAAGAACAAGGACATCGTCACAGCCTGCGCCGATCCGCACGGCTTTGCGATGTACGAACTGTTCAAGAACGGCCAGGTCAAGTCGACGCCGGGCGACTCGATCACCGAAGGCATCGGGCTCGGGCGCAAGACGCCGGTGATCGAGACCGCGAACGTCGACGATGCGTTCCTGGTCTCGGACGAGGAAGCCGTGACCATCATCTACGAGCTGCTGGAGCACGAAGGCCTGTGCCTCGGCGGCTCGACCGGCGTCAACATCGCCGGCGCGATCCAGCTCGCCAAGCAGCTCGGCCCCGGCAAGACCATCGTCACCATTCTCTGCGACTCCGGTAACCGCTATCAGTCCAAGCTGTTCAACCCGGCCTTCATGCGTTCGAAGAACCTGCCGGTCCCCGAATGGCTTGAAAAGCGAAGCAAGATCGAGCTGCCGTTCGTCTGACGAACGGCGTCCCCGCAGACGTCATTGCGAGGAGCTCGCGACAAAATTGCGGAGCAATTTTGCGCTGAAGCGACGAAGCAATCCATGCTTCCGATGCGGATGTTGGATTGCTTCGCTCCGCTCGCAATGACAGCGGAAGTCACCGCAAGATCTGGCTCAGGAACAGCTTCGACCGCGCATGCTGCGGGTTGGCGAAGAATTCCTGCGGCGTGTTGGACTCGATGATCTGGCCGGCATCCATGAACACGACGCGATTGGCGACCTCGCGGGCAAAGCCCATTTCGTGGGTCACGACCAGCATGGTCATACCTTCCCTCGCGAGATCGACCATGGTGTCGAGCACCTCCTTGACCATCTCCGGGTCGAGCGCCGAAGTCGGCTCGTCGAACAACATCACCTTCGGGTTCATGGTCAGCGCGCGGGCGATCGCAACGCGTTGCTGCTGACCGCCCGACATCTGGCCGGGGAACTTGTTGGCCTGATGCGGGATCTTGACCCGCTCGAGGAACTTCATCGCGGTCGCCTCGGCGTCCTTCTTCGGGATGTTGCGCACCCAGATCGGCGCCAGCGTGCAATTGTCGAGCACGGTGAGATGCGGGAACAGGTTGAAGCTCTGGAACACCATGCCGACCTCGCGCCGCACCTCGTCGACCCGGCGCAGGTTCGGGCCGAGCTCGATGCCGTCGACCACGATCTCGCCTTCCTGGAATTCCTCCAGCGCGTTGATGCAGCGGATCAACGTCGACTTGCCCGAGCCGGACGGGCCGCAGATCACGATGCGCTCGCCCTTGCCGACCTCAAGGTTGATGTCTCGCAACACGTGGAAGTCGCCGTACCATTTGTTGAGCGTGGAAATGTTGACGATCGGGGTTGTGGACATGGTGACCTTGTTCAGTGGCGGCGGTGAGCGTTGAGCCGATTTTCGACGAACAGCGAGTAGCGCGACATTCCAAAGCAGAACACGAAATAGATCATTCCCGCAAAGGCGAAGCCGGTAAAGGCCGTCGTCGGCGTCGACCAGTTCGGGTCGGAGAACGATGCCCGCAGGGAACCCAACAGATCGAACAGCGCCACGATCGACACCAGCGAGGTATCCTTGAACAGCGAGATGAAGCTGTTGACGATGCCGGGAATGACGTAGCGCAGCGCCTGCGGCAGCACGATCAGCGACGTCGTCTTCCACCAGGACAGGCCGAGCGCCGACGCGGCTTCCGCCTGTCCGCGCGCCACCGCGGCCAGCCCGCCCCTGATCACCTCGGCCATATAGGCGCCGGTAAAGATCGCGACGCCGATCAGGGCACGCAACAGGCCGTCGACGGCGAAATTGCCCGGCACGAACAGCGGCAGCATGTAGGTCGCGAAGAATAGCACCGTAATCAGCGGCACGCCGCGCCAGAATTCGATGAAGGCGATCGAGAAGATCCGGATCAGCGGGATGCTTGAGCGGCGGCCGAGCGCGAGCGCAATCCCGATCGGCATCGAGGCGACGATGCCGGTGATCGCGATCACCAGCGTCACCAGCAGGCCACCCCAAAGTCGCGTGTCGACGATCGGAAAGCCGCCGCGATCGAGCCCCATCAGCTTGATGCCAACAGCGATCCCGGCAAAGCTCAGCAGGCTGCCGATCAGCGCGCTGCGCCCGGTCCGCATGCCGCCGCCGAGCACGAACAGCACGGCGGAGACGATCACGGCAGTGACCAGGAAATCGCTCCAGACCGGCAGCGACGAGAGCTGCAACTGGTCGCGCAGCCAGGTCAGCGGAAAGATCAGCCAATGGATCAGCAAGCCGACCAGGACGAGCACCTTGCCCAGGACCCACAGCAGCGGGGCGATCGCCGAACTCTTGCCGAGATTGACCAAGAGATCGCCGGCGCCGCCGATGCTCTGCTCGAACAGCTGCAACAGGCCGGCGGTCCAGCTCACGCCGAAGCCCGCGATGCCGCCGCCATGCAGCAGGAAGAACGCGACCACCGGAAACGCGAAGAAGAACAGGCCGGAGTTCAGGCCCTTGGCCGGCAGCCGCGGCATCAGCAGCGGCAGCAACAGCGCGGCGCCGAGCCCATAGGTGAGATTGACGCGCCAGCGCTGGGCTTCCGGATAGAAGCCATAGATCAACTGCGTCAGTTTGGCCTCGATATAGGGCCAGCAGGCGCCGACCTCATGCCCCGCTTTTTCGGCGAGGCAGGCGGTGCGGTCCTTGCCGGACCAGACCGCGTCGACCAGCAGGAACTTGAACGTCGGGACAACGAGGCACCAGGCGAGCAAGAGCCCAAGGACCGTGAGCAGGATGTTGCCCGGCGAATTCAGCAGCCGCGTCCGCAGGAAGCCGATAAAGCCGGTCGTCTTGGCCGGCGCCGCACGCTCGGCGACCAGATCCTGACGGACAAAGGACGAGGCGGACATATCCGTCATGCCGCCATGCTCCGGTTGATGCGCCAGCCATAGACGCTCATCAGCGCGCTGGTCGTCAGCGAGAGCAGCAAATAGACCCCCATCGTCATGGCGATGATCTCGATCGCCTGTCCGGTCTGGCTCACCGCGGTGCCGGCGAACACCGAAACCAGGTCCGGATAGCCGATCGCCACCGCCAGCGACGAATTCTTGGTGAGATTGAGGTACTGGCTGGTCAGCGGCGGCACGATGACGCGCATCGCCTGTGGTACAACGATCAGCCGCAGCGTCGCGGCGCGGCTGAGGCCGAGCGAGGAGCCCGCCTCCATCTGTCCCTTGTGAACCGACGTGACGCCGGCGCGGACGATCTCGGCAATGAAGGCGCCCGTGTAGGTCGACAATGCGACGGTCAGCGCAACGAATTCGGGGATGATCCGCGCCCCGCCGGCGAAGTTGAAGCCTTTCAGCTGCGGCAGCTCGAACTTCAACGGCCAGCCGAAGATCAGCATCGAGACCAGCGGCAGTCCGACCAGGCAACCCAGCACATAAGGCCAGATCCGGATCATCTGCCCGCGCTGGAACAAGGCACGACGCGCATGGTGCCGCAGACCCAACGCCGCAACGATGCCGACCGCGAGCGCGGCCAGGAACGGATAGAGCCCCGGCTCGCTGACCGGCTGCGGCACGATCAAGCCGCGATTGTTGAGGAAGAACGTACCGAAGATCGAGATGCTCTGCCGCGGCGCCGGCAGCGCCGCGAGCACGGCGAGGTACCAGAACAGAATCTGGAACAGGACCGGCAGGTTCCTGATGATCTCGACATAGATGCCGCCGATCCGCGACAGCAGCCAGTTCGGCGACAACCGGCACAGCGCCACGGTGAAGCCGATCACGGTGGCGAACACAATGCCGATCGCCGAGACCAGGATCGTATTCAACAAGCCGACGAAGAACACCCGCCAATAGGTGTCGGAATTGTTGTAGGCGATCAGGCTCAGATTGACGTCAAAGCCTGCATTGTAGTTGAGGAATCCAAAGCCCGACGCAATGTGCTGGGTCTCCAGGTTGGTCCGCGCATTCGCCACGATCTCGTAGGCGATCCAGGCCAGGATCGCGGCGAAGGCAATCTGGGCGGCCAATCCGTTCCAGCCGGTCTTGCCGCCAAGCGCACGCTTCAGCCTGAGGGCAAATTGCAGCGGTGGTTTGCGGGGCGCGATGCTCATCGCGGCAGCCGTTGGCCGGATCGATCAGCGGATCGGCGGCGCGTACTGGATTCCGCCCTTATTCCAGAGATTGTTGACGCCGCGGGCGATGCCGAGCGGCGAGCCGGTGCCGACATTGCGCTCGAAGGTCTCGCCGTAATTGCCGACCGCCTTCACGATGCGAACGACCCAGTCCTTGGTCAGGCCGAGCTGTTCGCCCAGATTGCCGTCGGTGCCGAGCACCCGCTTCATCTCGGGCTTGTCCGATTTGAGCATCGTGTCGACGTTCTTCTGGGTGATGCCGAGTTCTTCGGCATTGATCATCGCAAACAGCGTCCACTTCACGATGTCGAACCACTGGTCGTCGCCGTGGCGGACCATCGGTCCCAGCGGCTCCTTCGAAATGATTTCCGGAAGCACGATGTGATCGGCGGGGGTGGCGAGCTTCAGACGGCTGGCATAGAGGCCGGAGGCATCGTCGGTGAAGACGTCGCAGCGCCCGGATTCATAGGCCTTGACCGCTTCGTCGATGCTGCCGAATGCGATCACCTCGTACTTCATGTTGTTGCCCTTGAAGAAGTCGGCGAGGTTCTGCTCCGTCGTGGTGCCGGTCTGCACGCAGACCGACGCGCTGTTCAATTCGAGCGCCGAATTGACCTTGAGCGACTTCTTCACCATGAAGCCCTGCCCGTCATAATAGGTCACGCCGGTGAAATTGGCGCCGAGCGAGGTGTCACGCGACACCGTCCAGGTGGTGTTGCGCGACAGCACGTCGATCTCACCGGACTGCAGCGCCGTGAAGCGATCCTTGGCCGACAGCGGCACGAACTTGACCTTGGTCGGGTCGTCGAGCACCACCGCGGCAATAGCCCGGCAAACGTCGACGTCGATCCCGGTCCAGTTCCCCTTGTCGTCCGGCGATGAAAAACCAGGCAGGCCCTGGCTGACGCCGCAGGACAGCTGGCCCCGGTCCTTGACCGTCTTGAGGGTCTGCGCCGAGGCGGACTGGGCCGACAAGGCAGCGGCAGCGGCAAGGATGACAGCCAGGGATACGCGTTTCATGGGGCAGGCCTTTCAGGGTCGTCCGTTGGACGTTTGCTTTGTGATCGCCTCGCGTTCACGGGCCATCCCAATGATCCCCTGCAGCAAAAAAAGCTGATCTGACCGTCAGTTCGACGTGCAAACCGGCCAGGCAACGGATCTTAGGTCGCGGCAGGCCCCTCAACGTGCGGCGACTGGTAGTTGCGGCGCATCACATAGCGACTGACGAGCCGGGTCAAGGGGTTGACGCATGTCTTCTACCTCTTGTTAGTAGCACCTCCCGGCGTAGCCCCGTCTTCCCGACGCGCTACGGCTGCGGCAAAAAGTCTAAAGTCCAACGGCAGCAAACCATGACCTCCTCCGACGGCTCCTCGTCCTCCCGCCCGCAAGATGCCGCAACCCGCCTGGTCACGGCCGGCCGCGACACCAAGGCCCAGAAGGGCTTCGTCAATCCGCCGGTCTTCCACGGCTCGACCGTGCTCTATCCGACCGCCGAGGACCTCCACGCCCACCGCGCCGAATTTACCTATGGCCGCCACGGCAGCCCGACCACGCGGGCGCTGCAGGACGTGCTGATGGCGCTGGAAGGCCCGCAATGCGCCGGCGTCGGCCTCGCCCCGTCGGGGCTGGCCGCGATCAGCACCACGCTGCTCGCCGTGCTGAAGGCCGGCGATCACGTGCTGGTGTGCGACAACGCCTATCGGCCGACCCGCAATTTCTGCGACAACATGCTGAAGCGCTACGGCATCGAGACCAGCTATTTCGATCCGTTGATCGGCGCCGGCATCGAGACGCTGTTCAAGCCGAACACCCGCGCGGTGCTGGTCGAGGCGCCCGGTTCGCAATCCTTCGAGATGCCCGACATCCGCGCGATCTCGGCCGTGGCCCATGCCCGCGGCGCGCTGGTGATCGACGACAACACCTGGGCGACGGCGCTCTATCACCGCTCGCTCGAACAGGGCGTCGACATCAGCATGCAGGCCGGCACGAAATATATCGGCGGCCACTCCGACATCATGTTCGGCACCATCGCGGCCAATGCCAAGGCCTGGCCGCTGGTACAGGAGGCGATCCGCCTGCTCGGCGTTTGCGCCGGCCCGGATGACGTCTATCTCGCGCTGCGTGGTGTGCGGACGCTGTCGGTGCGGCTGGCGCAGCACCACCGCTCCGGGCTCGAGATCGCACGCTGGCTTGGCGCGCGGCCCGAGGTCGATCGCGTGCTGCACCCTGCCCTGGAGACCGATCCGGGGCATGCGATCTGGAAGCGCGACTTCACCGGCGCCTCTGGCCTGTTCAGCGTCGTGCTGAAACCGGTGCCGCAGGCCGCGGTCGATGCGATGCTCAACGCGCTCACGCTGTTTGGCATGGGGTTTTCCTGGGGCGGCTTCGAAAGCCTCGCCATCCCGTTCGACTGCAGCGACTATCGCAGCGCGACCAAATGGTCGCCGGGCGGGCCGACGCTGCGGCTGCATATCGGGCTCGAGAATCTCGACGACCTCAAGGCCGATCTCGATCGCGGCTTTGCCGCGTTGAAGGCCGCGCTCTGATCCGTCCGCGCAGGCTTGCTCATTAGGCGACATTAACCACGACCAACCGGCCGTGACGCCACGTTGCGACCTCCACGTCGCACACGTTGCACGCGCGCGATCTCCGGGATTCTGCGGAGATGGGACGGCATCGATAACTCGCCGTTCACCATCCCCACCAATCCCTTAATTGTCCGGACCTTCCATCAAGTTCCCTTATACTTTTGCGGCCGTAGTGATGCTCCCGGGAAGGGCTGTCAGTGCCGTAAGGACGTGACTGCCCTGCGTTAAGGGCATTCAGACAATCGCATGAAAACGGCACGCATCGTGGTCCTCGGCATCGCCGGCGTCGCAGGCCTCGCGGCCATGTATCTGGCGAGCGTTGGCGATCGCAAACCGGCGCCGGTCGCGCCGCCAGTGGTACAACTGCCGACCGTCGAGGTGCTGGTGGCGAAGTCCGACATCGGGCTCGGTCAGTCGGTCAAACCTGAAGACGTGCAATGGCAGCGCTGGCCGGCCGAGACCGCGAGCAGCGCGTTCATCCGCCACGACACCAATGCCGACGCCATGAACGACGTCATCGGCTCGATTGCGCGCGCTCCCTTCATCGTCGGCGAGCCGATCCGCGAGCAAAAGCTGGTCAAGGCCAATGGCAGCGGCTTCATGGCCGCGATCCTGCCCTCCGGCATGCGCGCGATCTCCACGGAAATCTCGCCGGAGACCGGCGCCGGCGGCTTCATCCTGCCGAACGACCGCGTCGACGTGATCCTGTCGCGACGCGACAAGAATCCCGATCAGCAACAGGGCAGCCGCGACATCATCACGACCGAGATCCTGCTGTCCAACGTCCGCGTGCTGGCGATCGATCAGGCGCCGAAGGAGAAGGACGGCAACAACTCCCTCATCGGCAAGACCGTGACCCTCGAGCTCAAGCCCGAACAGGCCGAGACGCTGGCGCGTGCCCGGCAGAGCGGCACGCTGGCGCTGGCACTGCGCAGCATCGCCGACGTCAACGAGAAAACCGACGAGACCAGAGACCAGGCCCCGAAGCGGGGCGAGAGCATCAAGGTGGTGCGCTTCGGCATCCCGAGCTCTCAGACGACACAGAAGTGATGGGGGCTTCGATATGACAATTGCTGCAAAACAACTGGCGAGGCGGACCACGCTGGTCCGCTCGCTGTCATTCTCGGCGGTCACCGCCCTGATGCTGATCCCTGCCCTCGCCAGCGCGACGGATCCCGACAAGAATGCGGACGTCGCGGTAACGAGCAGCATCGCCGCCAAGACGCGTTTCGTCTCGCTCGGCGTCGGCAAGTCGGTGGTGGTCGACCTGCCCCGCGAGGCCAAGGACGTCCTGGTCGCCGACCCCAAGATCGCCAACGCCGTGATCCGCTCGGCGCAGCGCGCCTATATCATCGGCGCGGCGGTCGGCCAGACCAACGTGGTGTTCTTCGACGCCGAGGGCAACCAGGTCGCGTCCTACGACATCGCGATCAAGCGCGATCTCAACGGCATGCGTGCCGCGCTGAAGCAGATGCTGCCGGGCGTCCAGATCGAGGGCGTCGGCGAGAGCGTGGTGCTGACCGGCACGGTGGCAAGCCCGGTCGAGGCCCAGCAGGCCGGCGATATCGCCGCCAAGCTGGTCGGCAGTCCCGACAAGGTCGTCAACTCCATCGTGGTGCGCGGCCGCGACCAGGTGATGCTGAAGGTCACCGTCGCCGAAGTGCGGCGGGACGTCGTCAAGCAGCTCGGCGTCGATCTCACCGCCAACATGAATTACGGGACCGCAGCCGTTGTCTTCAACAACGCCAACGCCTTCACCGCCAACAACGGACCGCTCGCCAACAACGTGCTGACCGGCGCGGCCCTGAACAAGCTCGGCGTGCCGACCGTCACCGCGACGCTGCGCGCGATGGAAAGCGCGGGCGTGGTGAAGACGCTGGCCGAGCCCAACCTCACCGCGATCTCCGGCGAGTCCGCGACCTTCGTATCGGGCGGCGAGTTTCCGATCCCGACCGGCGTCACCTGTCAGACCTCGTCGACGGGCACGATCGGCAATTGCGTCCAGACCGTCAGCTTCAAGAAGTTCGGCATCTCGCTCAACTTCACCCCGGTGGTGCTGTCCGAGGGGCGCATCAGCCTGAAGGTGATGACCGAGGTTTCCGAAGTCTCGATGGACAACGCGCTGACCGGCGGCCAGGGCGGCACCACCATTCCCTCGATCAAGACCCGCCGCGCCGACACCACACTGGAGGTGCCCTCCGGCGGCTCGATCGCGATGGCTGGATTGATCCAGGAGCAGACCAAGCAGGCCATCAACGGCATGCCTGGCGTCGATCAGATCCCGGTTCTCGGACAGCTGTTCAGGAGCCAGGACTTCGTCAACAACGAGACCGAGCTCATGGTCATCGTGACGCCCTATGTGGTGCGCGCGGTTGCGCAAAAGGAATTGTCGCGTCCTGATGACGGGTTCGCCCCGGCCTCCGACGCGCAGTCGGCGCTGCTGGCGCGCGTCAATCGCATCTACGGCGTTGCCGCCCGTGCCGAGCCGATCGGCGCCACGCCGGTCAATTTCGGCTTCATCATCGACTGAGGCGCTGAGGGGTTGGGGGATGCTATGATGAAACGCAACACACGAGCCGGTCATGCGAGGATGCTGTCGCTGTGCGGCGCCCTCGTCACGTCAGCGATTGCGCTCGGCGGCTGCAATCTGACCGGCGATAACGTCGTCACCGGCACGGTGCCCGACGACTATCGGCTACGGCATCCGATCGCCGTCACCGAGGGCGAGCAGTCGATCGTGGTGTTCGTGGGCCACGCCCGCGGCAACCTCACGGAAACGCAGCGCGACGACGTCATGGGGCTGGCCCGCAGCTGGCGCCGCGAAGGCACCGGCGCGATCGCGATAGACGTGCCGGCCGACACCTCGAATGCGCGCTCAGCGCAGGCGGTGTATCAGGAGATCCGCGGCGTGCTGGCCTCGATGGGCGTGCCCGGCCACGCCATCAACAAGCGTTCCTATCGCGCCGATGATCCGCGCGCGCTGCCGACCATTCGCCTCAGCTATCCGAAGATGGCGGCGGTCGCCGGGCCGTGCGGCGTGTGGCCGAGCGATCTTGGTCCCTCGATCTACAACCCGAGCTACAACGAGAACAAGCAGTACGACAATTTCGGCTGCTCCACGCAGCACAACCTTGCCGCGATGGTCGCCAATCCGTCCGACCTGGTACAGCCGCGGACCGAAACCGCGTCCTATACGCCGCGCCGGTCGATCGCGTTCCAGAAGTACGGCAAGGGTGAGACGACCGCGACCACCTACCCTGAAGCCGATCGAGCCAAGCTGAGCGACGCCGGGAAATGACCCAACAACAAGACGATCCGCAGCACGCCAACGACCACATCGCGCCGGCGCCACGGATTTCCGTGCAGGCGTTCTGCGCCAGCGTCGCGACTGCCGCAACGGCGCGCGCCGCGGCCGACGACCGCCGGCTCGCCAAGGCTCACCTCTCCGTCCATATGGGCGGCATCGCCGCCGCCATCGACGCCTATCACAAGGCGCCGACGCCCAACGTCATCATGCTGGAGAGCGAGCCGGACATTGATTTGCTCGCCGGTCTCGACGAACTCGCCACGGTCTGCGATCCCGGCACCCGCGTCGTCGTGCTCGGCTCGTCCGGCGAGACTGCGCCGTATCGCGAATTGGTCCGGCGCGGCGTCAACGACTACGTCATCGGGCCGGTCAAGGTGCTCGATGTCGTGCGCTCGATCTGCGGCCTGTTCTCGTCCTCGGAAGCGGTCTCGGTCGGCCGCCTGATCGCGGTCGCGGGCGCCAAGGGCGGTGTCGGCGCCTCGACCGTTGCCCACAATGTCGCCTGGACCATCGCGCGCGACCTCGGGCTGGATTCGGTCGTGGTCGATCTCGACCTCGCCTTCGGCACCGCCGGGCTCGACTACAACCAGGATCCGGTGCAGGGCATCGCCAACGCCGTGTTCTCGCCCGAGCGCCCGGACAGCGCCTTCATGGAACGCCTGCTGGCGAAATGCGGCGATCACCTGAGCCTGCTGGCGGCACCGGCCACGCTCGATCAGGTCTACGATTTCGGCGCCGAAGCCTTCGACGCCATCTTCGATACGATGCGCATGACCATGTCCTGCATCGTGCTCGACGTTCCGCATCAATGGACCGCATGGACCAAGCGCGTGCTGGTCGGCGCCGACGATATCCTGATCGTCGCCGAGCCCGACCTCGCCAACATGCGCAACACCAAGAACATGATGAACCTGTTGAAGGCCGCGCGTCCGAACGACCGCCCGCCGCTCTACTGCCTGAACCAGGTCGGCATGTCGAAGCGTCCCGAGATCGAGGTCAAGGACTTCGCCAAAACGATCGAGAGCCAGCCGATCGCGACCATCCCGTTCGATTGCAGGCTGTTCGGTGAAGCCGCCAACAACGGCCAGATGATCGCGGAAGTCTCCGCACGTCACCGCACTACCAAGACCTTCCTGCAGATCGCGCAACGCCTGACCGGCCGCCCCGATCTCGCCGAGACGCGCGAGTCGTTCCTGTCGCCGCTGCTCAGGAAGCTGCAGTCGCGGCGGAACGACGGACGCCGCGCTATCGGCTAGCAGCCCTTATTTGATCTAGTCGCGGCGGCTGGCCGCGACCGGGATCTTGTCGGTATCGCTGCGGCTCGCGTCCCTGCGCGCCAACAGCCGCTTCAGCGCCGCGACATTGGCTGAACCCTGGTCCGGCGACAGATCGGCCTTCATGATGGTTTCAGCCTCGGCCTGGCGGCCCTGCAGGCCGACCACGACGGCGAGATTGGTGCGCACCCGCATGTCGTCGGGTGCACGCTCGCGGGCCCGGCGCAGCGTCTCCTCGGCCTTCGGCAGGTCTTTCGACAGCAGATAGGACAGGCCGAGATTGGACAGCACCGACGGATCGTCGGGCACGATCTTCAGGGCGCTCGCGTAATACTGGCGCGCCTCGTCGTGGCGATCGAGCTGATCGAGCACGGCGCCCTGCGCCGACAGGATGCGCCAGTCCGGGTCCTCGGGAGTGTGGGCGCGCCCGAGCACGTCGAATGCCTGCTGGAAATTGCCGTTGTCGGCGAGCGCCCGCCCGTAGCCGGCGAGCAGCGCCTTGTTGCTGGGCTGCGCCAGCACCGCCTGCTCCATGACGGCAACCGCCTGCGCCCGCTGGCCGGTGGCCCGCAGCGCCCGGGCGTATTTCAGCGCGGCGTCGGTGTCCTTGGGGTTGGCGCGGACGCGCTCGTGGTAGGTCGCGATGTCGCGCCGCGGATCGGCGGGGGCCGGCGTGGCCTCCGCCGTGTCGCCAATCGACCCAGTGATGTCGGACGGACCTGCAGTCTGACAGGCGGACAGCCCGATCAGCAGGATCACGGCAGATACCGAGCCGGCGAGACGGTGCATGCGGCCTGGAGGTCGGGGTAGTTTCTCAGACATCAACGAGACTCGGAACAGCGAAGGTTCCGGGATGCTCACAGCTTAACCCTAAGTTCCGGTTAAGGATGCCATCATCTCGCCGTCATCCGGCCCAGAAGCGGTGCCGGATGACGCGCGCACGGCCAGCGTGTGGCCGGATCAGTCGACGAACTGGGCGCCGAACTCGTGCCCGATCCGCCAGGCCAGGCGGCACTGGCGCGGACTGCCGCTCGACAGGATAATGGTGAACTCCGGCGGAATCTCCAGATATTCAGCGATCACCTTGACGCCGCCGGCCGAGATATCGGTGATCATGCAGTCGCGCGGCAACGACCCTGTGCCCAGCTGAATTTTGGCGACGCTCCGGCACTCACGGCGTTCGCTCTTGCGGCGATTGACAAACATCCTGATCCCCAAGCCCTTTTCTGGATAGCTTCTCGGCTGGACAGCTCTCTCGTTCGTACCGTCATAACGGGGAAAGATTGGAAACTGCCTAGCGGAACCAATCGCAATTGAATGGTCACGTTGGAGATTCATTTACCGGGCGCGTCTCGTCACCGTTGAACCATGATGCCGGCCCCAGGTTGCCACTGACCCCGGTGCCTCTATTGGCGGCCTCTTTCATTACCGGCCCTCGCCGCCGGTCGGTTCCAACGGGAACAAAAAGGGGTTGATCCAAGGTCATTTGTCGATAGCGTGAACCCTTCGACTCGAATTTGCCGGGATATCCAGGAAGTATGGGAAGTCTTGTTCTGCTTGATCTGATGGGGGGCGTCGCGCTCCTGCTGTGGGGCCTGCACATGGTCCACAGCGGAATTCTGCGGGCCTTCGGACCCGATTTGCGGCTGTTGCTGGCGAGGGCGCTGAACAACCGCTTCACCGCCCTTGGCGCCGGCCTCGGCCTGACCGCCCTGCTCCAGAGCTCGACCGCGACCGCCCTGATCACCAGTTCCTTCGCCGCCGAGGAGATCGTCAGCCTGGTGCCGGCGCTTGCGATCATGCTCGGCGCCAATATCGGCACCACGCTGATCGTGCAGGTGCTGTCGTTCAACGTCGCAGCCGTGGCGCCGGTGCTGTTCATCACCGGCCTCGTCGCATTCCGCAGCGGGCCGCGCTCACGGATCAAGGATCTCGGCCGCGTCTCGATCGGCCTCGGCCTGATGCTGCTCGCGCTGCATATCCTGCTCGACACGATGGCGCCGGCCGAGAATGCCCCGGGCGTGCGCGTGTTCCTGAACGCGATCACCGGCGATCCCGTGCTCTGCATCCTGATCGGCGCCGTCGTGACCTGGCTGGTCCATTCCAGCGTCGCCAGCGTGCTGCTGGTGATGTCGCTGGCCTATTCGCAGTTCATCTCGCCCTATGCCGCGTTCGCGCTCGTGCTCGGCGCCAATCTCGGCAGCGCCATCAATCCATTGCTGGAAGGCGCGCGGCGCGACAATCCGGCGAGCTACCGGCTGCCGGTCGGCAACCTCGTCAACAGGGTCGTCGGCATCCTGCTGGTGCTGCCGTTCCTGCGCCCGATCACCGAGCATATTTTTGCCTGGCAGCCCGATCTCGCCAAGGCGACCGCCCTGTTCCACATCGCCTTCAACGTCGCGACGGCGCTGCTGTTCATCGGCGTGCTCGACCACATGGCGCGCCTGCTCGAGCGGCTGTTGCCCAAGCGGGCGCAGGAGACCGATCCGTCACGGCCGCGCTATCTCGACGAGAGCGCGCTGGAGACGCCGTCGCTCGCGCTGGCCGATGCCGCCCGCGAAGTGCTGCATATGGGCGACCACACCGAGGCGATGCTGCGCAAGGTGATGGCGGCGATGATGACCAACGATCGCGCGCTGGTCGACCAGGTGTCGAAGATGGACAACACCGTCGACCGGCTGAACGAGGCGATCAAGCTTTACGTCACGAAGCTCACCCGCGGCAGCCTCGACGAGCGCGAGGGTCAGCGCGCCATGGAGATCGTCGCATTCGCGATCAATCTCGAGCATATCGGCGACATCGTCGACAAGAATCTGAGCGAGCTCGCGACCAAGAAGATCAAGCATCGCCTGCAATTCTCGGCCGAAGGCGCCGAGGAATTGTCGGCGTTCCACAAGCGCACCATCGACTCGCTGCGGATCGCGTTCGGCGTGTTCATGTCGGGCGACGCCAATGAGGCGCGCAAGCTGCTCACCGAGAAGGCCGCGCTGCGCGCAGCCGAGCTTGCCGCCGTCGAGCGGCATCTCGTGCGCCTGCGCGAAGGCCGGCCCGAGACCATCGAGACCACCTCGCTGCATCTCGACGTGCTGCGCGACCTTCGCCGCATCCATTCGCACATCTGCTCGGTCGCCTATCCCGTGCTCGATGCCACAGGCGAGACCGCCGCCGATCGCGAGAATGCAGTTGATACGGCCGAACTTCCGGCGCACGGGCGGCCTTGATCAAAGGTGCCCTTCCAGGCTACGTCGGCGGCCGATGTTCGGTGCCGACGTTTCGCCGTGGAGGCGCCGAGGCAGCCGCGAGCTGGTCGATGCTGTCGCGCTGGCGATCGAACGCTGCAAGGAGATCGCCTTGCAGCAGCCGGCCGCCTGACAATTTCATCCGCAGCGGATCGACGTTGCGGCCGTTGATCCGCACCTCATAATAGAGATGCGGTCCGGTCGAGAGCCCGGTCGATCCGACATAGGCAATCGTCTCGCCCTGACGAACCCGGTCTCCGATCTTGAGCCCCGGTGGGACGCTCGCGATGTGGGCATAGGTGGTCTCGTAGCCGCGATCGTGCAACACGCGGATATATTTCCCGTAGCCGCGCTCATACCCTTCGGTCTCGACGACGCCGGCGCCCGCGGCCGCGATCGGCGAGCCATAGGGTGCCGCAAAATCGACGCCCTCATGGAAGCGGCGGTCGCCGAGGATCGGATGGATGCGCCAGCCAAAGCCGTCGCCGAGGCGCCCGCTGACCACCGGCTTGCGCAGCAGGAATTTGGTGATGGACTGACCATCCTCATCGTAGAAATCGGAGCTGCCGTCGTCCGGCGCCGTGAAGCGATAGTAGCGGCGTGCCTGCCCGCCGGCCGCCAGATCGATGAAGACCAGCTCCGGCTGGCCGATGTCGTTGGGAGCATAGATGATGTTGGCGACGTCGGCGTCGCCGAGCGGCTCGTCGAGGTCGAAATCGCGGCCGCAAAGCCGCATCAACTCGGCAACGATCCCCTCGTCGACGTGATTGGAGCGTGCAAGCGCGCCAAGGCCGTCACGCAGCGTCTCGCCGGGGACGGCGTGGGTATCGATCGACTGGCGCAACAATTTGCCGTTCGACGCCGCGACATCTGGCTGTTCCGGCACGATCGCCTGATACCGTCCGCTATCGGTGCGACCGACCGCGGACACTCTGGAGCCCGGCCGCTCGATCGACACTTTCGCGACATGGCCGCGGAGCGAACCGGTGTCTCCGTCCTGTTCGATGATCGTGATCTTCTCGCCACCAGCCAGCATCTCGTGACCGCCAGGCGACGGGAAAGCGGCAAGGATCGCCGGAGCGTCCTCCGCAGCCGCGGCCAACGCCCGCAGAATGGCGGATAGCGTGTCACCGGCCCGCGCGATGATCACATGTCGATGGTGACCGGATGAGGAAGGCGACTTCGGAAGGTTGGTGACGTTGACAGCCTCGCCGATTGGCGCAGGCGGCTGCGGCGCATCTTCACTGGCAGCATAGGCGCTGGTGCCGACCGGCAGCCCGCGCCGCGATGGACCTGCCCGTATGATCGCTGGCAGCTCCGGCAGCAGTTGCGAATTCGCGCGCTGCTCGTCCTTGCCGTCTGCCGGTGCTTCGCGACGATGGTCCTGCTGTGGTTCGGGATCGATCTCCGCGAGCCGCGCCGAGACGCGGGTAAACCGGCGGACCGAGCCCGCATCGCTGAGCTGCTCGATCTTGAGCGCCGCGGGACTGCCTTGGGTGCCTTGCCTCCGATCGAGACGATCGCCGCGCCGCGCCTCGTCGACCACCTGCCCCGTGGCGGGCGGAAGTGAAACGACCGGCGATGCCGCGAATCGCGTGCGATAGCCAAATGTGCCGCGAAGCGCGCCACCCAGCAGCGCGACGGCCGCAGCCCCGATCAGAACCGTCCCCGCCATCCAGCGGATACTGACAGCGCGCCGGTCCGGCGGGCCGCGCTCGCCGGCCAGCGGCGGCGCGTCAAGCAGCGGGACATCGTGGACGCTCGATGGATGACCACCCGCTCTGGTCGGTTCGCCACGGCCGGTCATCAACGTCCCTCATCCCATGGCGCATGATCTCGGGATTCGGCCACGCCCACGACGAAGCGTAGATGCCATGCGCCTTGGGGCGATTGTTTGACCGTCGTTCAGCTTCGGTCACAATTGATGCCGAGCGGACCTGATGCTGGAATCAGTCGAGACTGCCGGGGAAGCCCAGCATACCGCTCGTCGCACTAACGATGACGCGGATCAGTTCTCGAGCGTCTTCGACGCCCTGCCGCGATTCTTCACGATCAGCATGATGTTGCGGATGTAGATCAGCGTCGCGAGGCCCTGCCCGATGATGATGACGGGCTCGCGCTTGGCGAGACCGTAGACCAGCGTCATCAGGCCGCCGCCCATCGAGAAGAACCAGAACGCCATTGGCACCACGCTCTGCCCGGCGCGTTCGCTGGAAATCCACTGCACCAGGAAGCGCGCGGTGAAGAACAATTGCGCGATCAGGCCGAACGCCAGCCAGAAGTCGAATTTGGCGATGAACACGTCGTAGAGATAGGCGCTCAGCGCCTGGCCGTATTGAATCAACATCACTTCACCTCGGTGACATTTGGCACTTCGGCGACATCGGCCACTTCAGTGACCACCGGCGTCGGCTTCTTGCGGCGGATCAGCCACCACACGCCCGCGAGATCCATGATCCCGATCCAGAGCCGGTCGAAGAATCCATAGTTCGACGCGCCGGAATGGCGCGGGCGGTCCACGACATCGACATAGGCGATCGCCAGCCCCTCGCGGCGGACCAGCGCCGGAAGAAAACGATGCAGCCCGTCGAAATAGGGCATCGCCAGAAACACCTCGCGCGGAAACGCCTTCAGGCCGCAGCCGGTGTCGCGGGTGCCGTCGCGCAGGATGATGCCGCGCACGGCGTTGGCGATTCGCGATTGCAGCTTCTTGAAGCCGGTGTCCTTGCGTCCGACGCGCTGGCCGGCAGCGAGGCCGACCCGGCCGTTGCCGCTCTCGATCGCCGCGATCAGGTTTGGCAGGAACGCCGGATTGTTCTGGCCGTCACCGTCGAGCGTCGCCACGATCGCCCCGCGTGCGGCGCGCACGCCGCTGCGCACGGCGGCCGACTGGCCCGACGAGACCGCGTGGCGGAGCTGCCGGAGGTTGGGCCGATGCGCCATGATCGCGCTCAGCCGTTCGCCGGTTGAGTCCGTCGAGCCGTCATTGACGTAGACGATCTCGTAGGCCCAGCGTCCGTCGAGCGCGGCCGCGATCTCGGCGATCAGCGGCGCGATATTATCCGCCTCGTTGCGCACGGGCACGACGATGGAAACGGCGACCGGCGTCTGGTCGGAAACAGGCAATTCGGCACTCGTGGTTGATGTGGGGTTCGCGGCTGGAACCCGCCCGATCCGGCCGCCGGGCGACCGCTTTTATGGGGCGAAAGCGCTCCCCGCAACCCTTTTGAGACGTCCTTCCGAGGGGCCGGGAAGGGCCACGACCGTGCCGTCGCGATCAATGGCGAAACCAAGGCGGCGGGCGGCGAACCAGTAGCGCACGGCCATTGCGCCGATCACGCCGACCAGCGCGCCGGCCACCACGTCGCTCGGATGATGGGCGAGCAGCACAAGCCGCGTCGCGACGATGATCAGCGCATAGACCAGCATCGCGCCCCGTGCGCGTGGCCACACCGCCGCTACGGCGAAAGCCAATGCAAACGCGGTGATCGAATGTCCCGACGGAAAGCTCGAATAGGCCTCGGTGCCGGCGAAGTGCTGGAAGTTGAACGCATTGGCCTTGCCGCCGACGAACGGCCGCCCGCGGCCGACGATCCACTTGATCAGTTCGCCCACCGCCACCGACAGCGCGACCGACAGGAACAGGTACTGCAGCCTCGTCCCAAAGCCGAGCAAGGTCGCGCGCGGCACGCTGCGCAGCGCAGGTGCCGCCAACGCGACCGCAATCAGCAGCAGGCCAAGCGCGCACAGCACATACTCGTCCTTGCCGAAATCGGTGAGGATCTTCACCCACCAGAGACCAGGCGTGCCGCGTGGCGGCATCAGGCTGATCTCGGCGACATCGACCGCATACATCAGCGTGATGATCACGGCGCCAACGACGACGACGAGCAGGAGTACGTGGCGCGCGGAGCGGCGCGCCGCCTCGGCCCGGCGCGAATGCGACGGCGACCGCGCGAGCTGGGCAAACGACAGCCAGACCAGCGTCAGCAATCGTCCGAAATAGTTGGCGGATTCCGCGGGGACAGGCGGCGCCGGCATGTCACTCCGTCCCCTCGGAACGGAAGATCGCGATCGAGACCGCCTTGCCCTGCGAGATGTTGTAGCCCTCGACGCGCACCGGCGCGTTGTAGCGCAGGCCAATCGCCTCGGCGCGCTGCACGAAGGCGCGCTCCGAGCGCTGCTCGACCAGTGCGAAACGGCAGGAGCCCTGCCCGAGGAAATCCGCGGCACCCGATCCGTCGGTGAGCAGCGTCGACGTATCGGTCATGAATACCAGGCTCGGCTCGTGGAAGCCGGCGGCCGCCGCTTTCGGGCCGACACAGGTCACGTTGCGCAGCGCGCGCGCGACCTCCTGGCTCGGAAACACGGTGGTGAGCCGCGGCAGCACCACGCCATAGGTCGCGCCCGCCATCAGCGCCGCGGCGATCACCGCATTGAGCAGCGAGCGCTCGGCACGGCTGTCCTCGAACATCCACCACGCGATCAGGCCGAATATCATTGCGCCGGCGAACAGCGGCCAGGCCGGAAACACCGGCTGATGGATCGCCTTGATGGCGCCGACGATCACCAGCACCGCACCGAACGCGGGGATCGCGAACCACCACGCGGCGCCGCGCAGCAGCCAGGGGGAGCGCGACAGCACGCGCCGCTCCAGCGCGCCGACGGTCAGGATCGCGATCGCCGGATAGAGCGGCAGCACGTAGTGCGGCAGCTTGGTCAGCACCGCCTCAAACACGATCCAGGACGGGATCAGCCAGGCCAGCAGGAACTGGGCGCCGGGCTCGCGTCGCGCGCGCCAGACCGCCGGTGCCGCCAGGCCTGCGAGCGGTGCACTAGGCCAGAACGTGACCCAGAACAGCAGCAGATAGATTCCGGGCGGCGCGCCGTGGGATTCCTGCGCACCAAGCTTGCTCAGCATGTCGCCGCCGACCGAGTCGGCAAAGAAGGTTTCGCCGGCGCGCAGGAAGATCAGCACGAACCACGGTAGCACCAGCACCAGGGTCCACATCAGGCCCCAGACCGGGCGCATGCGCCAGAACCAGGCCGCCGATCGATCGAGTATCGCAAGCCCGGCCATGGCAAGGCCGACGAACATCAGGATCAGCGGACCCTTGAGCAGGATGCCGACCGCCAGCGCCGTCCAGAAGATCGCAGGCGGGGCCCATGATGGATGCGCCGGATCCTCGCCGCGCTGCCAGGACAGGTACACGCGCGCCATCGCGCCCATCGCCGCGGTGACCGTCAGCAGCAGCATGGCGTCGGTCTTGGCGAGCCGTGCCTCGACCCCAAGCAGCACGCAGCTTGCCATCATCAAGGCGGCCAGCGCCGCCCCCTGTCGCGTCACGAAGGCAAGCGCCGTCCAATAGGTCAGCAAAACGGCGCCGATGGCGCCGATCAGGGACGGCAGGCGGTAGACCCAGATGCGGACCTGGGCGCGCGGCACCCCGAGCGCGGAGATCGTCTTCAGCGCCGCCGCCTGCATCCAGTAGATGCCGACCGGTTTCTTGTAGCGGACGTCGTCCTGGAAGCGGATGTCGACGAAATCGCCGCTCTCGACCATCTGCTTGGTCGCCTGGGCGAAGCGCACCTCGTCGCGGTCAACCGGCGGGATGGTGAAGAAGCCCGGCAGGAACAGGACAAGACAAGCCAGCGTCAGGAACAGGATCGAACGCCATTGGCTGGCCGTTGCGAACTCGAACGCCATGAACAGCCTGCGGCTCGAATGCGCAGGTTTTACAGACTGTTGCCCTGCTCCAAAGCGCCGGGGTTGGAGGCCATCCACCATGGGTTTCGCATACGATGAAACCGCAGCGCAAACAACCGTGCTGTTCCGCTTTCCAACCCTGCCGCTCCGCTTTCCCGCGCGATCATTGCACGCGGATCACAACGGTATCCGCTGCCCCCGTGGCGTCGATCACGGTGAGCCGCGCGAAGCCCGGCCCGGGCGGGTCGATCAGGCGCTGGCGCCGGCTGTCGATGTCCCCGGCTGAAACACCGTTCACGAGTACCGTCAGCGGCAACACGCCGCCGGCGACCTTGACCGGCATCGCCGCCAGACGGCCGCCCTCGGACTGATCGACGTCGATGCGTGAGCCGTTCAGCGGAAACTGGATGTGTGGCGCCTGGTCGTTGCCGCTGCGGACCAGTTCACCGAGCGGCCGGAACCGGCGCAGCGGCGGCGGCAGTTTCGCATTGGAGGCGACCAGCACGCCCCGCGGCGGCTTCGGCAACGCCGCCGGGATTTTCCCGGTGCGCGCAAAGGCATCGAACAGGATCGGCGCCGCCGCCGTGCGGCCGACCAGGCCCGGCACCGGCGCGCCGTCCGGACGGCCGACCCAGACGCCGATGGTGATGCGACCGTCGAAGCCGACCGACCAGGCATCGCGATAGCCGTAGCTGGTGCCGGTCTTGAACGCGATCCGGTTGTGCACGCCGTTCTCCGGCGGCGGCGTGCCGAGCAGGACATTGCCGACCTGCCAGGCCGCCGCCTGATCCATCAGCCGCATCGTGTCGCGGCTGTCATTGTCCTGCATGATCTCACGCAGCGGCTTGGTCGCACCGAGCCGCGCCAGGCCCGAATAGAGCTGGGCGAGATCCTGCAGCGTGACGCCGACGCCGCCGAGCCCCATCGCAAGTCCCGGTGCCTCGTCCTTCGGCAGCACGAGATTGGTGCCGGCCTGCTTCAGCCGCGACGACAGCCGGCTGGCGCCGACCCGGTCGAGCAGCGCGATCGCCGGCACGTTCAGCGACAATTGCAGCGCCTTGCGGATCGGCACCGTGCCCTGGAACGTCATGTCGAAATTTTCCGGCGCATAGGTACCGAACCGGATCGGCCGATCCTCGATCAGACTGTCGGGATGGACAAAGCCGTCCTCGAAGGCGAGGCCATAGATGAATGGCTTCAAGGTCGAGCCCGGCGAGCGCACCGCGCGGGTCATGTCGACCTGCCCGGCCCGCCGCTCGTCGAAATAATCCGCGGAGCCAACGCGCGCGAGCACGTCGCCGGTCTCATTGTCGACCACGACGATCGCAACCGAGACGTCAGGCCCCTGCGCGATGGCGCGATCGCGCGCCAGCGCCTCCAGGTTCCGTTGCAGCGTCGCGTCCAGCGTCAGCTTGATGACGGGGGTATCCTTCACCGTCGCGATCGCCTGATCGGAGGAATGCGGCGCCAGGATCGGGATCTGCTTGCGCAGCTTCGGCACCGCCGCAGCCCTTGCCTGCGCGGCATCGTCCTTCGACACCACGCCGTCCTCGACCATGCGGTCGAGCACGCGGTCACGCGCGGCATGGGCGGCTTCCGGATAACGATCGAGCCGCCGCCGCTCCGGCGATTGCGGCAACGCCACCAGCAGTGCAGCCTCGGCGAGCGAGAGCCGCTTCGGCTCCTTGCCGAAATAGGCGATCGAGGCGGCGCGGACGCCCTCGAGATTGCCGCCGAACGGCGCCAGCGCGAGATAGAGATCGAGGATCTGGTCCTTCGAGAGCTGCCGCTCCAATTCGACCGCGCGCACCATCTGGCGCAGCTTGGCGTAGACCGAGCGCTGGTGCCGCGGCTCGATCAGCCGCGCCAGCTGCATCGTGATCGTCGAGCCGCCCGAGACGATATGGCCGCTTGTGAGCAGCTGGAAGCCCGCGCGCGACAGCGCCAGCGGATCGATACCGTGATGCTCGTAGAAGCGCTTGTCCTCATAGGCGAACAACAGCTTCAGATAGGTGGGATCGACCGATGCCCTGGCGTCAACCGGAAGCCGCCAGCGTCCATCCGCCATCGCATAGGCGCGCAACAGCTTGCCGTTGCGGTCGACCACCGTGGTCGAGACCTGCTGCGCCCCGGCGAGCGGCAGCGGCCCGAGCGACACGACCCAGGCGGCGAAGGCGCCGGCTGCAACCAGCGTCGCGACGGCACAGATCGCCAGGATTGGCCTGATCCGTCGCCAGCGCGACCCGCGTAACGGTGCTGTCCTCAACATTCCACTCATTTCGCCGGCTTCACCTCGACAGCACCGGTGCCGCTGCGGCCGTAGCGCGAGGGGTTGTACATGTCCTCTACATAGGCCTGCGGCAGCACGTATTTGCCCGGCGACACCGCGCGCACGACATAGGCGACCGTGAACACCGACTTGTCGTTGGCGCCGCGGTCGATCGCCGCGGTGAAGCGGTCGTCGCGGAACTCGGTGTTCTTCGGTTCGACGCCATCCTCGATCCAATCGAGCGTGCCGGAATCACCTGACGACACCAGGTTCGGATTGTCGATCTCAAGCCCGGCCGGCAGATAGTCGGCGACCATGATGTGACCGAACTCCGGCTTGGCTTCCGTCACCTTCAGGACAACCGCGAAGCGGTCGTTCTGTTTCGCCTTGGTGACGTCGGCCGGCTTGCCGTCGAGCGTGAAATAGCTGCGCTCGATCTTGAAGCCGTTGGAGGCCGCGGGCTCCGGGGTCACCGGCGAGCCCGACACCGAGATCACCGCCTGCACCGGTGCATCGCCGGTGTTGGTGATCTTGAGCGGCTGGCCCGTCATCTCCTCGGCCTTGTAGCTGCGATAGACCGCGGTCTTGACCGGCTGGCCGTTGATGTCGAGCGCCAGCGTCTCCTTGGCGAGCGCGCGCGCCGCCAGCACCATCCACGCATTCTCCTGCGTCGAGGTGTAGGACGAAAGGCCCCGCGCCGCTTCGACGCGGAGCACGGCTTGCGTCAGCGTGGTGCGCGGTGCGTTGCCCTCGCCGGCAAGCGAGACCAGCGCCGCCGCATCGCGCAGCGCCGAGCCGTAATCGACCCGGCCGAACTCGATCACCGGTTTCGGGTTCAGCGCATCGAGCGCGGCACCGTAGACCCGCTCCGCCCTCGCCTTGTCGCCGACCAGCGCCAGCGCGGCGGCAAGCTGCGCCTTGGAGATCGGCGTCGCCAGATTGTTCAACTTGGTGTCGGCGAGATAGCGCAGATCGCCGATCGGAGCTGCGCCGTTGCGCGCGAGCACATAGAGGCCGTAGGCCAGATCGCGGCCGCCGTCCTTCTCGGGCTCGTTGGCATTGACCACCGAGTTCCTGACGCGGTCGAGCGCGTTCTTGAACAGCACGTCCGGCACCGCAAAGCCCTTTTCGCGGGCGCGGGTCAGGAAATCGGTGACGTAGGCGTCAAGCCAGGCGTCATCGCCGCCCGCCGACCACAGCCCGAACGAACCGTTGGAGCCTTGTCGCGCCAGCAAACGCTCGATCGCGTCACGGATGCGCTGGTCGACCGCGGTGTCCATCGCCAGATGGGCGCCGGCGGCGAGATCGTTGACGTAGAGCAGCGGCAGCGCGCGGCTCGTGATCTGCTCGGAGCAGCCATAGGGATAGCGATCGAGCGCCTTCAGGATGCTCGCCGCATCGAGCGCGGTCGACAGGCTCGCGGAGACCGAGACGCTGCCGGTACCCGGCACCAGATCGGAGAACATGTCCGAGGTCAGCGTCAGGCTCTCGCCCTTCGCCAGCGTGCGGATCGAGCGGCGCGCCAGCACTTGCGTGGCCGGCTTGACGTCGAGCGCATAGTGCCGCGCCAGCGTCAGCCCGTTCGGCCCTGATATGTCGACGTCGAACTCGGCGCGACCTGCGCCGCCGGCCTCGAGGCCGAGCGACAGCGAACTGCGTTGCTTGGCGGCGAGCTTCACCGTTGTCGTCGGATTGCCCGAGGCCTTGATCGGGCCGCTCGCCTTGACGCTGACTTTGTAGTCGCCAGCGGCGCCTTCGACATTGTCGATATCCATGCTGATGGTGCCCTTGTCACCGGTCAGCAGGAAGCGCGGCAAGGTGGCGGTCACCACCACGGGATCGCGCACCGTCACGTCAACATTGGCGCGGCCGAGCTTGGTGGCGCTCCACGCCACCGCCATCACCCGCGCGGTGCCGGCGAATTCGGGGATGTCGAAGCTGACTTCCGCCGTGCCGTCGGGACCGACCGTGACGATGCCGGAATAAAGCGCCAGCGGCTTCTGTGTCGGCGGCGAGCCCTGCAGCTCGGCACCGGCGGCATCGCCGCCGCTGCGGATCTGGCCACGCGTGCCCTGCATGCCGTCGATCAGTTGGCCGTAGAGGTCGCGGATCTCGGCGGTCAGACGGCGCTGGCCGAGATAGTAGTCGTCCGGCGCCGGCGGCTTGTAGTTGGTCAGATTGAGAATGCCGACATCGACCGCGGCCAGCACCACCTTGGCGTCCTCGCCGGGATTGAGCCCGCCGAGTTTGACCGGAATCTTCAGCGTGGTGCCGGGCCGCACCAATGCGGGCGGCGACAGCTCGACGGCGAGCGTGCGGGTCTTCTTGTCGATGCCGAACCATTTCAGCCCGATCGCGCGGCCCGGCATACGCCCGGCGGCGGCATCGAGCGGGCGGCGCAGCGTCGTCATGACATAGGCGCCGGTGCCCCAGTCCTTGCCGACCGGGAGCTTGACCTGCTGGGTGCCCTCCTTGACGTCGACGCTTTGGGTCGTCAGCAGGCGGTCGCCGAGCACATAGACCGTGAGCTTGCCCGCGGTGCGCGCATTGACCGACACCGTCATGGTGTCACCCGAGGAATATTCCGGCTTGTCGATCGAGGTTTCCAACAGATCGGGTGTGTCGGCGCTGCCGTCGGAATACCAGCCGACATCGAACTGCACCGAGGTCACCGGGCCGTCGGCGTCGGTCGATTTCACGTCGAGCCGGTAGCGGCCGGGTTGCGGCTGGAGGCTCAACCGCATCGGCTTGTCGGCGGCGAGGTTGACGTCGCCGTCGGCAACGCGGCGGGTCGATTTGACCGGCTCATACTGCCAGGACGAATTCTGCCGGTACCATTGGTAACGCGACTCCAGCTTCAACAGCTCGTAGCGCAGCGCGCTCCGCGGCAGCTGCTTGCCGTCGGGTGCGACGAACACGACGTCGAACTCGGCCTTATCGCCCTCGGCCACGCTCTTGTCGCCGAACAGCGGCTTGATGCCGATCAGCGAGGCGGCCGGAGCCACCGGCAGCACGATCTTGCGCTCGACCGAGCGGCCGCCGCTCTCCGCCATACGGATGAAGATCTGCGCCTCCTGCGGCCGGGTCGAGGCCGGGACCTTGTCGAGCTTCACCGGGAAGGTCGCCGCGCCGTTGGCATCGGCCTCCGGCAGGTCCTCGATCGGGGTGCGCTCGTTGCTCGCGGTCTGCTCGTCGTCGACGCCGAACTGGTAGCCGGCATAGCCGGGCCGGCCGTTCGCAGCGGGGGCGACCAGCATGTCGCCTTCGAGCTGCAGGCCCGAGGCCGGCGCGCCATAGAGGAAGTGGCCGGAGACCTGAAGTTCCACTGGAACTTCAGCTTTGATCACCTTCTCCTTGCTAGTCAGGTCGAATTCGATTCGTTCGGGGATGTAATCCTCGACCATGAAGGTGGTCTCGCCGACCGACGAGCCCTTTGGATCGGTGAAGACTCGCGCCCGCCAGGTGCCGGTCGGCACCGCGGAGTTCAGCGCCACCGCCAGCGTCCGGCCGCCGGCGCCCTGGTCGGGCAGCACGGTGCGGCGGAATTCGACGCCGTCGGGCCGCTCGATCACCATGGTCAGCGGCGTTCCGGTCAGGGCGTTGCCCTGTCCGTCACGCAACAACGCCGTCAGATAGACGGTCTCGTTGGAGCGGTAGACGCCGCGCTCGGCATAGACGAAGGCGTCCGCGCCGGCCGGGATCGTACGGCCCGCGACGCCACGGTCGGTGAGGTCGAAGGCATTGGTCTTCAGGCTCAGAAAGGCATAGTCGGCCTTCTCGCCCGTCACCGTCAGCAGCGCCGGCGACAGCCCGCCCTCGCCGCGCGCCAGCCCCTGCTCAAACAGCACATGGCCCGCCGCATCGGTCTTGCGGGTAGCCAGGATCTCGTTGTTGCGCGCGACCAGCTTCACTTCGGCATTGGCGACCGCTTCGGTCGAGGCCAGCGAGTTGACGAAGACGTGGATACCGTCGTTACCGGAGAACGCCGACAGGCCCATGTCGGACACGATGAACCATTGCGTCGCCAGCGTGCCATCATCGTCGCCGCTGCCCGGCCCCTTGGCCGCGGCGGTCATGACGTAGACGCCCGGTTGCAGATCGCCGAGCGCCTGGTCGACCGGAAATGCCGTCACGACGTCCTGGTTCAGCGTGGTGGCGGTGGTGAGCTCGCCGGACCACACCTTGACGCCGCGCTGGCCGCCGAGATCGGAGAGCTGGTAGCGGCTCAACGTGCTCTGGAAGTCAGAATCGATCACGGTGTTGATCAGATTGCGATCGCCGATCCGGAACACGTCGACCGTGACCGCCGGCGTGTTGACGCTGACCACCGGGATACCGCGTTGCCCGGTCCGCGGCAGCACATAGGCGCGCCCGGTGAACCGCACGAACGGCTTGCGGTCACGGACATAGATGTTGAACTCGGCCGATTTCGGCAGGGTCTCCTTGACGGTCGAAGGCAGGCCGGCACGCAAATTGATGTTGTAGCGCTCGCCGTGCTTCAGCCCGTCGACGCAGAGCTGCTGGCCTTCCGCCGACAAAGCCGGCTTGTCGGTGCCGGCCAGTGCGAGATACGGCGCGAAGTCGACGCGCTTGGCGAGCTCCTCGGAGAACTGGAAACAGGCGCGCGGCGAGGCCGCGTCGGAATCGACGGTATAATCGAGCAGCCGGAAGCCGTGCTCGTCGCGCATCTTCTCGTACTGGCCCCGCACATCGGCGACCTCGCGCAGGTCGAGCGACAGCCGCAGCGAATCCAGCGCCGGCCGCCACAGCTTGCGCTCGGCGAACGCCCTGCCGAGCACGGCCAGCGCGTCGGCCTCCTCGCCGGCATTGCCGGCGCGCTGATAGGCGATGTAGGCGGCGGTGGAGGCGCGCTCCATCAGGAAGGTCTGCTCGCTGGAGCTTGCCGAGCGGATCTGGAACACGGTCTTGGCAAGCCGCAGCCAGTTGGCGCCGTCCTCGGGCGCGGTTGCCGCGATCTGGCCGAGGATCGTGAGCCCGCCGCGGAAATCATTGCGCTTGAATGCCGCGTCCGCATCGGTGCGCAAGGTCGCCGCCGACTTGTTGACGGCGCCCGCCTCGCTTTTGATCTGCGCCTCCAGCTTGATCGCGGAATCGGCGAGATCGTCGCGCCTGAAGGCCTTGTCGGCAGCCTGGGCGCTCACCAGACCGAGCGCCAGCGTGGCGCAAATTGCGGCCGCACGAACCAATCCGATCATGATGGAGCTCCTGAACGCCCCGCGGTCGATCGCCGCGTTGGGGCTAAAAAATGCGCGAAAGGTGACGGAGTGAAGGCGCTGACATGAACGGACGAAAACGTCGCAGATCGCATTGCCGACATTCCTTCGACCAGCCCCGACGGCAGCATAATGCCGGCTCGGCGGGCTGGTCAGGCCAACGCAGGACGGGACCCCTGCTCGCCTTTGTCGTCCGACCACAAAAATCGGTTCGGACGGACTTGGCGGAAAGGCGGATTTTTCATATTGCGGGTGCTACAAGGCGGCCACGGTCCCGTAGCTCAACTGGATAGAGTAGCGGATTTCTACTCCGCGGGTTGCAGGTTCGAATCCTGCCGGGATCGCCAGCTTTTCCCCTCGCAAATCAAAACCTTGGACGCGTTGTGGCTTCGTTCTTGAAGCCAATCCGTGTTGCGCGCCGTTGCGAGCGGCTGACAGAAATTTCAATACCTTACCAGCCATTACAAACGGGTCCGCGCAACACGAGTGCAACACGGAGATTCGCAGTCTGTTCATGGGGGCGAGCATATGATTGCGCTCACCATCATCGGAATAGTGCTCGTGCTGGCGGTAGTGCTGGTCGTGGCAGGGCTGGCTCTACGCTCGTGATCTTCGCGGTGATCGCCTCGAACATTGCCTACCATTGGACGCCGAACGGCTACCTTGCGGCAATGATCGGCGCCGGCCTTGCGTGGCTGCTCACCCGGATCGTCGCCGATCTCCCTCAGACCCTCAAAGGCCTTCGGCGTCGCCGGTCATGAAGCCCCATGGCACAGACGGTGCAGTACGTTTGAGGCTGGGGATTTCAGCGTCCCAGTTCAGGAAGAAAACGCCGCCGGGCGTGTATTTGTGAGACCGGCGGCGTCTTTTCTTGGGACGATCAGACGCTGAACTGGTCCCGGCGTCGCAGTCCCTGCTCTCGTCCGACAAACTCGAACACAAGATCGCGTGCCATCTTTACATCCCGGTCCGCGTCATCGTGATCTCGCCAGTCGGCGGGCATGGCGCAAGCCAACAGGACTTCGACCTTGGCCCGCCTGCCCTCTGCCGTACGCGCCGGCACGGCGACCGCTCGCTGCGAGACATCGCGGCCGAGCTGGAGGCGGCAGGTCACGTCGCGAAAGATGGCAAGCGCTACACGGCCACCGCGATCTCGCGCATGATCGCCGCCTGATCCCTCGCCTGCTCGATCTCGACGAAGGGCCGCGCCGATTGCGCGGCCTCACTATTCGTGATCGCCGACGTGACGTTTCACGGCATCTTTGTCCCGGTAGATCACGATCGCAACAAGTAGCACCGAGGCCGTTGCGCTCAGCATTATAGCGGCGTCAAGCATCTGATCGGTCTCCAGCAGGAGGACTCAACGGTCGTCGATATTGGCGACGTAATCCCCTGCCCCGACAGTGCCATTCGTCACCTTGCCTTTCGTCCCGTCGACCAAGCCTCTGATCGCCCGGCCTGTCCCAGACCTCCTCAGCTTCCCGCCACCGCTTGAATCGGTGGCAGATTCTGGTGCCGCACGGACCGGCCGTGCTAACAATGGAACCCTTGGTCCAATCAATATTCAAGGGAGGCATTATGCGCACTTTGTTGCTTGTTGGAGTGATCGGATTTTCGGCGGCGTTTGGCAGCTTGGTTGAAGGGGCCGCGCATGCTCAGAGCGCAAAAGCAAAGCCAAAACCTCAGGCGGCAGGGCAAATGTTATGCACGGCGGGAGGGTGCAGGCCGGTCAAACCGGGCTGTCGAATCGAGTCGCACAAGAATGTTGGACAGGTAGAAGTTTGCAGCGGCGGCGATCCTCGGCCGTCGTTCTAGGACGTGCCCGACCGATCAACGGCCCGTCACTCGGCGGGCCGTTTGCTTTTGGACATGCCGTCACCTTGCAGCGCGGGCCGCCCATCGCGCGGCGCGATCCCGGCCGTGTCGCGGCAGCACCCAGCGAGCCCGCCGGAGCCGCACGCCAGGGGTTTTGTTCAGATGAGCCTGAAGGTGATCGCGATCAAGAAGAACACGATCAGCCCGATGCCGACCAGCTTGAAGATATACGGGGCCTCAACGTCGTCGCCGGGCCACAGGACCGTTGCGACGAACCCCAGAACAAAGAGCGTGATCGACAGGATTGTGGAGGCGGTGTCGCCAATCGAGGCTCCCATCTGGACGTTCCGCTCCTTGGATGTGGTTGAGAAATTTACAACATCCACGGGTTGAGGAAGCGTTTCCAACACACCTCAATCCAGCGCTTCCGCATCAGATCGCATTTGACCCAGGTCACGACTGGTGGGTCTATCGCGTCATGGCTAGCAACATGACCGAGCGCTAGGATTGATTTTGTTCGCTGCGAGATGTCCTGCCGGGATCGCCAAGCCGCTCCCTGCAATGAAACCATTTTCCGCGCGCCGCGAAGCCGGCCGGAAACAGAGCGCGGGTAGCGTCCCAGCATTGGACCAAAGGGGATTCGGTCATGTGGGATTTCATCAACGAATTGTATCGGGATTTTTGCCTGGCCCGTCTGCAGGAGATGCGGAAGCTCGAGCATCATATCTGAACGGGCGCGGAGCATGGACAGCGATCAGCCCCTGACCGGCGTCATACTGACGGCGGTGGTGATCGCGGCGATGGTTTGGGCGACCATCGGACCCGCGCCGGGGCACAAGAAGGTCAACAGCCAGCACCAGACGGTCGCAAGACGGTAGTGCCCGTATGAATACGGGGTGCTCGAACCTTGGCGCCGGTCTTGCAGACAGAACATCACTGGGATTGCGGGCCCAGATTGGAACAGGGCGCCGCCGGGACAACCCATTTCGAGCCCGGCGGCGTAGTTTCGAGACAGCCAAACTGTCACTGATCCGGACACCGCCAGACGTCGCTGCCCAAGAGTTGGCGCCCTCAATTCCAAGAATCTTTCCAACAATCCCTTAACCACAAGCGCAGGCCCGCGCGGGATCGTGGACCGATCGCGCCTTCATCCGCGTTGTACAGCGCCATGCGTATAACCGGTCATTGGGTCGTGCTTGCGGTGTCTGGCGCGGCTGTTGTCGCCACGCCCATCGCAACCGCCGAAGCACAACAGGTGCAAGCGGGAACGCTCGCGTGTCTTGGCGGCCCGGATACCGGTTTCATCCTCGGCCCTGTGACCAACCTCGATTGCGTACTGCACGCCGACAGCGCGCCGGATACTCGCTACGTCGCAGCCATTCCCAACCTCGGCGTTTTCATCGGCGAGCAGGAAGTCGCACTGACCTGGAAGGTGATGGCGCCCGTGCCCTGGCTCTCGCGCGACGAATTCGTCGGCAGCTACGGCCATGCCGGCGGCGCCGGCGACAATGTCCTCACCGGCGGCACGAATACTTCGATCACGCTGCATCCACTGAAACAGGATGATCCCTCGACTGCACCGGTCAAAGTCGAGAGCCTCGAAATCCGGCCGATGGATCCCTGAAGCACAATCAAGCGTCAGATTGCCGAGAATTGCGGCATGATCAACATCCGGCGGGCCGTCTGAATTCACGCGCACTTCGTCGATGTGAGAGGGTTCACAGTCGCATCGCAATTCGGGTGCTACGCTACGGGAATTCTTGCGATCATTTTTGCTGACGAATTTCATGACGAAACTTTTGGCAGTCACCGTAGCGGTGTTTGCTGTTCTGGCAATGCTGCGCGGCCAGCCGAACACGTTTGTTCCGTTGCCGACGAAGCCGATGCCTGGCGTTCTCGTTCCCTGACGTCATGGACAGCGCCGGACCAGCATTCGCGCTGATGCTGTTGTGTAGCTGCCTCGGCGCTTGTCTCGTCTGGGCGCTCCACGAGATGGAGCAATGGCGCGACCAGCACCGTCAACGCGCCGGCCTTGTACGCGATGCAATGAGGTTCGTCGTGCCGCGGCCCAGGAGTCGCAGATAGAGCACGCCGTTCGATGACGTCGAGAGCAGCAATTGGTAACGGCACCGGGCGACGGTAGCGATCAGCGTTGGCACAAAATGCACAACGCCGCCCGCTTGAAATATACGCGGACGGCGCTGCTCCTAGCCCCAGGAAGGTGATGCAAAATCCTGACAGCTCCAAGCTTGCACGTCTTGTGCCAACGTTCATGGCCCATATGGGCCATTTGGCTGGAGAGAAACGAAGGTAGGCTAACAACCGAGGCACCGGTGACGGTGCCTCACGACCAAAGTGTCAACTTGGCCTCGGCGTGGCCCACGCGCTGAGGCCTTTTCTTTTTGATGCTCACGCTCCGCTCCGAGATCGCGTCTTGTTTTTTATCATTCAGCGCACGAAACGCTTCCGTAGTTCTCCGTGCGTGAACAAAGTTCCGATGACGCCTGCGCTGGCGGACGCGCCCCGTTCGCGAGGTTGCAAGTTGCCGTAATTGCAAAGCGCGCACTTCGCGATTTCTTAATCCGGAACTGCTTGCTCACGGGGATTGTGAGCGTTCGCGCCGTTCGTCGATTTTCAGGACCATCATGGAAGATTCCGTCCAGATCCGCTGCACACGCTGCAAGAACGTCTTTCGCGATCGCGCCAAGCGGCTGCAGAACGGTTACTCGCGGCAGTGTCCAAGCTGCGAGACCGTCCTTTTCTTCGACGAGGACTCGCACGATTCAAACATCAAGCGCGCGATGCGAACTGCGCGGCGCGCACGGAAGGAACTGCGCGAGAGTGAAGGCGCGAGCCCGAGAAGGGCTGCAGCCGCTCCTCGGCAATACGGCGGGCGCTCGGCATCGAGATATCGGGGAAGCGAAGACGACGGCACCGATTGAGTTTGGCGCCAGGGGCTACCGCACTATCCGCCTCGGCCGACATTCTCCGACGCGCGGTCGAGCCATTGGCGCGTCGATTCGTCGCTCCAGCCTGGAACGGCGAAGCGCACCGACGGCGTCACATCCGCAGGCGCACGAACAGTTGCGGGTTGGCGTGTGTGGGAGTGACGGCGCGGTGCAGCGCTCGCCGACGCGCACAGCATGACCAACAGACCCAGTGCCAAGACACAACGCATCGCATCTGCTCCCGACGGCCACCGCGACCGCGCCGAGACAACGATCACCTCGCCTGTTTATTCGGCCGGTGCGCCATTCCCATATAGACCCCGCCGGCTTTCAATTCTTCCAGCATCTGGTCGATCCGCTTGCGTCTTGTTGCATCCCGTATGCTGCGGCCGATCCAATGCAGATAGTCGTTGCGTTGATACGCCGGGCGTTCCACGCCGCCATCAGGCCGATCGCATCGAGCTCACGACGGATACCCGCCGGCATTGTTGCGCGCGGTCGTTTCAGCATCACGCCTTCGTCTCGCGCGGAGCTGCGACCTGGCCCTGCGGGCGCTCCGCCTCCGGTACCAGCCATTCGGTGACGAAGCGATCGGAGGCGTGGATGTCGACCTGCAGGAGGCGACCCGGCCCGGGATTGCTGAAGGTGTGGGCCGCATGCGCCGGCGCCACCACGACCGAGCCGGCGCCAGCCTCGACGTCCCTGCCCTCGATCGTGAATCGGACGCGCCCCTCGAGCACGATGAAAGTTTCGGCATAGGGATGGCGGTGCAAGGCCGGTCCCGGCCCCGGCGGCATGTCGACGACGATCACCGAGGTCTCCGATCCGGTGGTCCGTCCCTCGATCTCGCTGGCAGCACCAAGCTGCCAGACCCTTGCTGCATCGATCACATCGCCTCCAGTGGCTGGATCAGGACCGCGGCCTTGCCTCGACGTAGCGCTTGAAATTATCCAGGATCGCCTGCCAGCCGCCGCGCTGCTGCTCGACCGAATGAGTATCCTCGCCGTCGAAGCTGACCTGCACCTTGATGCCGCCGGCTTCAGGCGTGAACGCAACCTGCGCGGTGCGGTCGCCGAACGCATATTCGAGCAGGCGCGGCGCCTCGACCTTGGTGTAGGTGCCGGCGAAATCGAACCCCATGCTGCCGTCCTTGGCTTCCATCCGCGACGAGAATGCACCACCGGCGCGCAGGTCCACGGTCGCAGCGGTGGTGTGCCAATCGTCGGAAGCCGCATTCCACCGCTTGATGTCGTCCGGCGTGGTGTAGGCGCGCCAGACATCCGCGATCGGCGCGGCAACGATCGTTTCGACGGCAATCCTCATATGCGTTCCTTCGTCGTTCCTTGATTGAAGCGGCTGGGCGCATGGCGCCCAGCCCTGCCGTCAGTCTACTAGGGCTATTCGCCGTGATCCACAAATCGCTCCGCCGGGTGGCCGTGCCTGCGACGGCCCGCCGCAACCATGAGGAGGCCGGCGACGCCGTTCAACGAACCAAATGGAGTGCGGCCGGCACAAGAATTTCGTCAGGAATGACCGTGTATGGAAGACGGGCCAAGCCCGGAGAGCACGACATGCGGAACCTGAATACTGTGCTGAGCAAGCTGAACGACCGCCTGCTGCGGCTGGAGGGCGAGCTGTTCGTGTTGCGATCGATCGCCCGTGCTGCCCTCACCGCAGGTGACGAGTCCGCCATCCGTACCCGCAAGCTGCTCGAAGGCGCCAAGCTCGCGCTCGCAGACGAAGCCGAACGGCCGCTGGACGCCGCGACCGGGAAATACGTCGCGGCCGCGATCGCCATGGTCGACGAGCTGCTCGAAAATCCTCGCGAGGCCGCGCCGCTGTTCAGGGTGATCGACGGCGGCAAGCGCGACGATTAGCCCGCCGACAGGGATTACAAACCGCCTCTAGCTCGCGCCCTGCACGGCCCTGTCATATGCCGCGATCGTGACTTTCGCCCTGGCCGCGACATCCGTGGCCGTCATGCCCGGCTTGTAGAGACTGCTGCCGAGACCGAAGGCGCGAATGCCCACCTTCACATACTCCGCGAAATTCTGGTCCGAGACGCCACCAACGGCGGCGAGCATCACATCCGGCGGCAGCACGGCGCGGATCGCCGAGATGCCGGAAGCGCCGAGCACGCTCGCCGGGAAAAATTTCAGGCTCGAGGCGCCCGCGCGTGCGGCGAGCAGCGCTTCGGTCGGCGAGAACACGCCGGGCATCGTGACCATCGCGTGGTGCCGGGCGCGCGCCAGCACGTCGACGTCGACGTTCGGCGACACCATGAGGCGTCCGCCGACATCATGGAGACGGTCGACGTCTCCTGCAGTCAGCACCGTGCCGGCGCCGATCAGGACATCGGCCGGCGCCCGCTCCGCCGCGATCTCGATCGAGCGGAACGGATCGGGCGAGTTCAGCGGAATCTCGATCGCGGTCATCTCAGCCTCGAGCAGCGCGCTCACGATGCCCAGGGCCTCGTCCGGCTTGACGCCGCGCAGGATCGCGACCAGCGGACGCTTCATCGGAGGAAACGGAATGCTCATGGGTTGATCCCTCAGTCGTTCCAGATCGCCGCCGCGGCGCCCGCGAGGCCACGGCGAACCGCCTCCTCCGCATCCATGACGTTGAGCGGAATCGAAAGGCTTTCAAGCGCGATCTGATAGAGAAGCTGCAGGCGGCCCGATGCAATCAGCGTCACCGGCGTTGCTCGCTCCCGCTCCGCAAGGCCGGCCGCCAGCTCGGCACCGATCAATGTGCCCGAGATCGCCTCACGCCCCGCTTGCGCGCTGCCGCCGAACAGCAACTGCCGGGATCGCACCCGAAACAGCAGGTTGGCTGATAGCGCCGGCGCTGCGAACGCCTCGGCGACGGCCGAGCGGAACGCATCGGCATCGACTGCCGCTTCCGCACCGGCGACGGCATGCGACAGGATGGTGTCGCGCGCGACCACGCTGAACAACTCGCCGGTCATGAAGGTCGCAAAGCGCTCGACCGTCCCGCCGCGCAGGCGCACCCATTTGGAATGGGTTCCCGGCATGCAAACGAGGGCGTCACCCGGCGCATCCAGGCCGAGCGCGCCGAGCAACTGGGTTTCCTCGCCACGCATCACATCGGGGGCCGCAGCATCGCGCTGCGCAATCCCGGGCAGGATACGAATATCGCGCGGCTGTCCGTTGACCACGACGGCGCCCTTGAGGATCTCGGAGAGATGCGCCGGCGTGTCGACATAGCCGGCCTCGACCCAGCCCTGCCGCGCGCCGGCCATGCCGCAGATCACGACCGGCAGATCGGCCGCCACGCCCAGCGCGTCGAGATGCGATTGCAGCACGGACGCAAAGCCGGTGCCGGCCGCCACCGTCATGCCTTCGTCGCTGCGGCGTTCGCCGAATACCTGGCCGCCAGCGCGCATCAGCCAGAGCCGGAAGCTGCTGGTGCCCCAATCGACCGCGACATAGGAAGGCCCGCTCATCGCGCTCTGTTCCACACTCCTGGTTTCCGGCTGCCAGTGGCGCCGCTGACCAGAGGCGATAGCGGCGATCATGACGCCGCGCAAGGCAAGCCATCAACGCGCAATCGCGCGTGCTTGCCGTCGCCATGCCCTGTTCGCATCGGTGAATACGCGGATCGGTTACCGCGCGCCCTTCAGCGTGCAGGAGGTCGTGCAGGTCGTGACGTTGCCGTGGTCACACTTGATGCAGGCGTTGACGCACTGATCCATGACCTTGGGATTGTACTGACTGTAAAGATTGGCCGCGCAGCTGTTGGTTGATCCCGTGACCTCCGGGTCGGACCAGCAACCGGACAGTAAAAATGCTGCGGCACTCAAAATGGCGACCTTGCACATAAGGCCTCCTGCCACGCTCGATCCAACTAACCTTGCAAGTAACCTTGATGGGTTAGGTTAAATTCCGGTTTCAATTGCGACCTTATCCGGAAGCAGTATTGCTTATCCACCGGACATTTCCCCAAGGTCCGGGCCCACACCGGCAAGGCCGCCAGGCGACCCCGCCTGGCGGCTTTGTTGCCAGCAATGCACAAGGATACCAACAAGATGGCCCGAAAGCCGCGGTGGTCGTTCAAGGAGGACCGACGACTGATGGAATTGGCGCGCTCCTCCAAGTCGCTGGAGGAGGTCGTGAAGGCGACCGGCCGTTCGCCGGAGCGAATCAAGAAGATGGCGATGCGCCTTGGCCTCTCCATCAAGCCCCGTGGCGCCACCAAGAAATAGTCTGAAATGCGGCCGCAGCCCGGCCGGCTAGTAGCGCTTTCGCGCGAAGTGGGTGCCGGTCCGCGTGAAGACGTGACCTCGGAAACCGGAAACTAGGGTTCCGGCGGACAATCGTCCTTCGCCCGCACCGGGATTGTCTTGACCTCGCCCTCGGTCTTGACCTCGCGCTCAACTTTGGCCTCGCGCTCGTCCTCGCCCGCCCGCATGCAGGTGGTCAGCACGAAAGCCACCCTGCTGCATTGCCACTCCGGCCCGAGCGCCGCGCTCGACACCGGTTCTGGCGACGCCAGCGTCAGGGACAGATACGCTACCAAAACGGCACCCGCCGCGCCTGCGGCAGCCAGTGCCGCGCCCGTTCCGGACCACAGCTTGGACATCATGGCCTTGGTTCCCGCCGATTTCTGGGAGTCGAGGCAGCCCGTCCGTCCGCGTGTGACCGGAATCACAACCGGGACCAAACAGTTCAGCCCGAGTCTTTGGGCTCGATGTGGGAGCGATATTGCACTGCCGCAAGGCTGGGTCAGCGTGCCGGCTCGATCACATTACAGTTGGTCCGGCCCGACATCAGGCAGTCCTGCATCTTGCTCGCCGCCGTCAGGTCATGCGCAAGCCAGAGCCCGACCGCGAGCATGACCACCGCGACCAGCAGTCCGATCAGCGCCCCTCGGCGGCTGCCTCCGTCTTCGGATTCGCTCATGGTCGCTTCGGTTCCCTCTTGCCGTCGCCCGCATCATGACCGTTTGCACGGTTGCGTGCGATCAATTCTGCAACAGTCGCACAATGAAATGCGCGCCGGCGGCGATCGGTCCTGCAAATCCATTGCGGGCTCCCGCGACTCGCGAAAAACTGCGCGCTGACGAGCAGCGCGTGTGCGGGGCGTGCCGATGAGTGAACAAGAAGCGACCTACGATTATCAGCGTTACAGGCAGCTGCTCTCGGAGGCTGTCGACGAGACCAGCCGGCTGCGCCTGATCAGCCTCCTGATCACCGAAAAGGCGCGCGACAGGCTTGAAGCCCAGCGCGCCTCGGACCGGAGCGCGATGACCGCCGAGACCGTCGCCAAGGTGCTCGGCACAAAGATCTCGGGCAACGGCCGGCGCGAGCAATCCCAGCGCGGCTAGACCTTATCCACAGGTCCGGTGACCAACCACTCACCAGGCCGGCGGCCAGGCGGGCGCGATCACTGCCGTCCGCCGTTTGCTGTGCGCTCATATCTCCCTTGCTCCACAACCCACCGTTCGCCACTGGCAATTTCCGCGCCGTTCACTTATTGAAGCGCCGAACCCAACCCCATCCATCACCCGAACAGAAAGCAGCAAGGCTTCCTCTATGAGTGGCTTCAAGGAACCGGGTTTTGCCGACCGCCAAAAGGCGGCCCTGCAGGCGCGGCAAAACCTCCTCAACAAGTTTCGCGCCCAGCCGGGAGCTGACGATCCCAGTGTAAAGGCACGTGCCGAAGAGCGCGCGGCGATCGCCGAGCGCCGCGCCAAGGCCAAGGAAGCCCGTGAAATCGAGAAGGCCGAGCAGAAGCGGCGTGAGGAAGAAGCCGCCGCAGCCGAAGCGGCCCGCATCGTGCGCGAGCAGGAAGAAGAAGCGGCGAGACTGGCCGCGCTTGAGGCCGAGCAGAAGGCCAAGCGCGACGCGCGCTACGCGGCGCGCAAGGAGCGCGGCAAGAAGAAACGCTGAGGCCTAACCAGGCCCGCCACGACGGCGGGCCTGCGCAGGATGAGCCGTGGCGGCGGTCAGTTCTTCTTCATGCCGTCGTCTTTCTTCATCATCGCGCCGCCGTCCTTCTTCATGGCGTCGTCCTTCTTCATCATGCCACCATCCTTCTTCATGGCATCCTTGGACATCGTGTCCTCCTTCTTCATCGCGTCGTCCTTGCCCATCTTGTCCTGAGCGAAGGCGGCGGGCGCCAGCGCGAGGCTGAACGAGAGCAGCGCGGCGGAAAGGCCGAGGCGGGTCTTGGTGGTCATGACGATGATCCCTTGTGTGGTCAAATGTGAGCGCGACGACTTGCCGCTCTCTCCTCGACGCACTTGCGCCGCCGGTTGTTACCTCCAATAACAAATTCTTGAAGCATGCCGGCGCGGACGCCCCTCGCACATCGCGCGAGGAGCGAGTGTCGGCGAAGTGTGTGCGCCGCAGCAACGGCAAGACTTGAACGACGAGACTTGCGACCGCCTGTCGGCCAGCACTATCAGGGCGCCTCGAACTATCAGACTAGAGAATATTCACGCGAAGACCGGCTAAGCTGAAGCTCCGCGCCGGCCTAACAGCCACTCAAGAAGCTCTCCAGGGGAACAACCATGCTCACACGCCGCCACGTCCTCGCTTCCGCCCTCGCCGCACCAGCCGTCCTGCGGATGGGTGTCGGGACCGCGCATGCCGCGACCACGCTGAAGGTCTCGCACCAGTTTCCAGGCGGCACCATCGACAAGGGCGACTTCCGCGACCGGCTGTGCCGGATGTTCGCAGCCGAGGTCGCCAAGCGCTCGGGCGGCGACCTCACCGCCGAGGTCTATCCGAACTCCTCGCTGATCAAGACCAACGCGCAGTTCTCGGCGATGCGCAAGGGCGCGCTCGACCTCAGCCTCTATCCGATGCCCTATGCCGGCGGCGAATTGCCGGAGACCAATATCGGCCTGATGCCGGGCCTGGTGACGACCTACGACCAGGGTCTGCGCTGGAAGAAGGAGCCCGTCGGCAAGGCGCTGAGCGACTTCCTCGCCGACAAGGGCATTCTGCTGATCTCCTGGGTCTGGCAGGCCGGCGGCGTCGCCAGCCGCTCCAAGGCGATCGTGGCGCCCGAAGATGCCAAGGGCCTCAAGGTGCGCGGCGGCTCGCGCGAGATGGACATGGTGTTGCAGACCGCCGGCGCCGCCGTGCTGTCGGTGCCCTCCAACGAGATCTACGCCGCGATGCAGACCGGCGCCTGCGATGCCGGCATCACCTCTTCCACCAGCCTGATCTCGTTCCGCCTCGAGGAAGTCGCGAAGTCGCTCACTTCGGGCGCCGGCGCGTCCTACTGGTTCATGCTGGAGCCGCTGATGATGTCGAAGGCGATCTTCGACAAGCTGCCGAAGAACCAGCAGGACATCATCCTCGCCGTCGGCGCCGAGCTCGAGGCGTTCGGCCGCAAGGGTGCGCAGGACGACGATGCCGAAGTCGCCAAGGTCTATGAGAAGGCCGGCGCCAAGGTCAGCGCGCTCGACGCCGCCATTGTCGGCAAGTGGCGCGATATCGCGCGCGACACCGCGTGGAAGGACTACGGTGCCAAGACCGCAACCGCCGCCAACCTGCTGAAGCTCGCAAGCGACGTCGCCGCATGATGCATGGTCCGGTCGCGGATCAAGCCGAAACCCCAAGCATGGCCACGGGCAACACACCCGTGGCGCTGCTCGGGCGCGCGCTGTCCGTCTGTAACAACGTCATCGTGGTGTTCGCCGCGCTCGCCTTGATCGCGGCCTGCGTGATCCTGAGCTACAGCGTGCTCGGCCGCGCCCTGTTCCACAGCCCGAATTACTGGCAGGACGAGGCGGCCGTGTTCCTGCTGGTCGGCGCCACCTTCATGACCTCGGCCTATGTCCAGAGCCAGCGCGGCCATGTCAGCATCGAGGCGTTCGTCGGCCTGCTCTCGGCCCGCGCCAACAGCATCAGGCTGTGGCTGGTCGACGTCGCGAGCTTCGCGTTCTGCACCTTCTTCGCCTGGAAGTCCTGGACCCTGGCGCACGAGGCCTATGTCGATGGCCAGGTGTCCAACTCGATGTGGTCGCCGCCGCTTGCCATCCCTTATGGGCTGATGGCGCTGGGCATGACGCTGCTCTGCGTCCAGCTGCTTTTGCAGATCCTGATTCCGTTGACCGGTGGCGCGCGCCGATGACCGTGTTTGGTATTGGCATCTCCTACGGGCTTGCCACCCTGTTTGCGATGTTCTCCGGCATGCCGATCGCATTCGCGCTCGGCGCCGTGGCGGTCGTGTTCATGGCGATCTACATGCCGGCGGCCTCGCTCGATACGGTGACCCAGAACGTCTACGAGGAGATGGCCTCGATCACGCTGCTGTCGATCCCGCTGTTCATCCTGAAGGGCGCGGCGATCGGCAAATCGCGCGCCGGCCAGGATCTCTACTCGGCGCTGCATGCCTGGCTGCACCGCGTGCCCGGCGGCCTCGGCGTCGCCAACGTGTTCGCCTGCGCGCTGTTCGCGGCGATGGCCGGCTCCTCGCCCGCGACCTGCTCGGCGATCGGCTCGGCCGGCATCCCCGAGATGCGCAAGCGCGGCTATTCCGGCGGCTTTGCCGCCGGAATCATCGCCGCCGGCGGCACGCTCGGCATCCTGCTGCCGCCCTCGATCACGATGATCCTGTTCGCCGTCGCGGCCGAGAAGTCGCTCGGCCGGCTGTTCCTCGCCGGCATCGGTCCCGGACTGCTGCTGGTGTCGTTGTTCGGC
This sequence comes from Bradyrhizobium sp. CCBAU 53421, assembly GCF_015291625.1. Lineage (NCBI taxonomy): Bacteria > Pseudomonadati > Pseudomonadota > Alphaproteobacteria > Hyphomicrobiales > Nitrobacteraceae > Bradyrhizobium > Bradyrhizobium sp. CCBAU 53421. Next base: position 4,924,484 of record NZ_CP030047.1, on the reverse strand, counting down.
CTCTACGCCGTGTTCCGCTTCCGCAAGGAATACGCGATGGCCAAGGCCGCCTATGATGCGACCGGCAAGGATGCCGCGATCCTGCAGCGCGACGAATTCACCATGGCCGAGCGCTTCAGCGCGTTGCCGCGCGTGATCCCGTTCGTGCTGCTCTTGACCGGCGTGATGATCGCGCTCTATGGTGGCTACGCCACGCCGTCGGAAACCGCCGGCCTCGGCGGCCTTTTGGCGCTCGGGCTGATCGCCGTGATCTATAGCGTGTGGAAGCCGAGCGACCTGTCGCCGATCCTGAAATCGACCATCCGCGAGTCGACCATGCTGATGCTGATCATCGGCATGTCGCTGCTCTATTCCTACGTGATGAGCTATCTGCACATCTCGCAGTCGGCAGCTGAAGCGATCGTCGCGATGCACCTGCCGCGCTGGGAGCTGCTGTTCGCGATCCTCGTGATGGTGATCGTGCTCGGCTTCTTCCTGCCGCCGGTCTCGATCATCCTGATGACCGCGCCGATCATCCTGCCGCCGCTGCGCGCGGCCGAGTTCGACATCATCTGGTTCGGCGTCGTGATGACCATCGTGATGGAGATGGGCCTGATCCACCCGCCGGTCGGCCTCAACATCTTCGTCATCCGCAACGTCGCGCCCGACATCCCCTTGAGCGAGGTGATCTGGGGCACGCTGCCCTTCGTGCTGCTGATGATGTTCGCCGTGCTGATGCTGTGCTTCTTCCCGGAGATCTCGACCTCGCTGCCGAACCTGGTGATGGGCCCGGACGGCGGGCGCTAGAGCCGGTTCGCCTGAAGCAAACACGTCAAACGGAGCCTCAGGCGGCCTCCTGCTCTCGTTCCGCCAGCGCCTTCTCGATCCGGCGGACCAGCAACGCCGTCGGACGTCCCTCGCGCTGCAGCCGGCGGAGTTCGTTCCAGAGCCTGATGATTTCGCGGTCTCGCTCGGCGTCCATGGCGGCATTCTCCGGGAGCGCGACTATGAACGAAACAAGAACAAAACTCAAGGCCTCCAAAGATGCGGTCGCTGCCGCGGGAACCAGAACGGCGCAGCGCGATTGGCTCTTTCATGAAAATGGCCAAGGCAATTCGCAAGCAGGCGCAGACCGCGGAGCGGGTCGCATCGACGACGGCCGACGCATTTGTCGCCAACCAGATGCGCTCCCTCGCCCACGCCTTCAGGAGCCAGGCCGAGATCCTGAAGAAGAAAGAGAAGAAAAAGAAGAAGCAGTCCCGCTCCGGTTAGAGCCTATCCCGCTCCGATTGAATCGGAACCGGGCTCTGGATTTTTGTTTTGACGCGTTTTCTTCACGCGAACCGTATCCACTTCGCTCGAAAACGCTCTAGGGATAGCCGTCACCCGGCGTATCGACCTCGATCACGTCGATCCGCGACACCGATTTGCCCTTCCGCAGCTCCTCGTAGGACGTCTCCGCGCTCAGGCAGAACAGCGTCCTGCGGTCCGCGCCGCCGAGTGCACAGGCGAGTGCGCGGCGGCCGGGGACCGCGATGCGCGCACACTCCACACCATCGCGACCGATCCGGACGAACGCGTCTTCGGTGAAGGATGCGAGCCAGACCGCGCCATCGCCGTCGAGGCAGATGCCGTCGGGATCATTGACGCGACCGAACCGCCCGCGAAGGCTCAGGCCGCCGTCCGGCGCGATGTCGTAATCGGCAAGACCCGCGCCATCCATTTCCGCGACCACGAGCCGGCGATGGTCGGAGGAGACGGCAATGCCGTTGGGGAAGCGCAAGCCGTCGGCGACGACGCGGGCGCTGCCATCGGGCATCACGAGGATGATGCGGCCGACGGCGCCGCGGCCTTCCGGCGGCGGCAGATTGAAACCGAGATCGCCGACATAGGCCCGCCCCTGCCCGTCGACGATCATGTCATCGATCGTGCCGGTCGCGACCGCTGAGAGATCGGCATACAGCGACAGCGCGCCGCCGGAAAACCGCAGCAGCCGCTTCCTGAACATCGTCAGCACGATGATGTCGCCATCAGGCAGGACGCCGAGACCGCACGGCGTGTCGTCGGTCACGACAGCATGCTCCTGACGTTCGCCTGACGGGCTGATGCTGAGCAGCGTCCTCGCCATGCAGTCGACGAACCAGAGCCGCCCGCGGTGCCAGCGCGGGCCCTCGAAATAGCGGCCGCCATCCAGGATGGTCTTGAGTTGATCCGACATGAGAGCGTCCCCCGCCGCACGTTGCAGCGAGGATATATCGCCGCCGGGGCCGGTCAAATTGGAGGCTATGCCCCCCACAAAATGCCCGCAAAACCCCGGTTCCCCCGGGTTCCACACGCCACATGCCATATTTTGCCGCGTTTTCCCTGTTGAGTTGCGGCAGCATTAACACTCGAGAATCGAGGGTAGTGATAGCCTGCGGCGGTTGTGCCGCCGTATGACGCGTTCTGTTTGTGCCTCGTGGTTTCTCAGGGGGGACCAGGGAATGAACCGGTGCCTACGTCCGCTGGCGTGTTTCGCCACCGCCGCCGCGCTCGCGCTGCTTCCGGTCCAGGCGACCGCCAAGCCGCATCACCAGCATCAGGCCAAGAGTGGCCACGGCGACAAGAAGGCGCATGGTGCCAGAGCTGGTACAAAGGCTGCACGCGACGGCGCCTCCGGCAAGCGCCGGCATGCCAGGCACGGCGCCGACAAACACAGATCCGCGAAAGCCAAATCCGTTCCGTCCAAATCCACTGAGGCCGCGAAGGCGCCCGAGCCGGAGAAACCCGCCGGGCCGCAATTGTCGGGCGACCTCGCCACGGTCAGGGACGCGATCGCCGCCGCGCGCCGGGGCAAGACCAACGACGCGACCGATATCCAGGCAAAGATCACCGACCCGGTCGGGCGCAAGCTCGTCGAGTGGTATCTGCTGCGCCACTCCGAGTCGAATGCGCCGTTCAGCCGCTATGCGGCATTCGTCACGGCCAACCCGGACTGGCCGAGCGTCACGCTGCTGCGCAAGCGGGCTGAAGCGCGGATGTGGCAGGAGCGTAGCGATCCCGCCACGGTGCACGGCTTCACGCTCGATCAGCCGATCAGCGCCAAGGGCAAGTTCGCCCTCGCCCGCACGCTGCTCGCCGAAGGCGATCGCGACGGCGCCACGCGGCTGGTACGCGAAGCATGGCGCTCGGAAGAATTGCTGGACCGTACCGAGAGCGACGCCTACGATGCATTCAAGGACCTGCTCACGCGCGACGACCATCGCGCGCGCATGGACAAGCGGATCGGCGCCAAGGACCTCGCCGGCGCCAGGCGCGCGGCACAGCATCTCGGCAGCGACGAGCTCGCCATCGTGAAGGCTTGCGGCGCGGTGCGCGGCCAATCCAGCAAGGCAGAGGATACGCTCAACGACGTGCCGTCGGATGCCCGCAGCGACCTCGGCTACACGCTCTGCCGCATCCAGTGGCTGCTCGCGAAGAACAGGATCGACGATGCGGCGCGCGTGACGATTGCGGCGGCGCCCGAGACGATGGCGCAGCAGGACACCGACCAGTGGTGGCGCGAGCGTCGCATCCTCTCCCGCAAGCTGCTCGACCAGGGGGAATACCAGGCAGCCTATGACGTAATCCGCGCCGCGGCGGCGCCGGACAATCCCTACTATCGCTCCGATATGCACTTCATGCGCGGCTGGATCGCGCTGCGCTATCTCGACGATGCCGGGACCGCTGCGGCGCATTTCGCCCACATCGACGAGGGCCAGACCAACCCGACCGTGCTGGCGCGCGCCGCCTATTGGCGTGGCCGCGCCGCCGAGGCGCTCGGTAATTCCGCGGCGATGCGGGCCGACTACCAGGCCGCGGCGCGCTACCCGACCGCCTATTACGGGCAGCTCGCGCTCGCCAAGCTCGGCCGCGACGGGATCGAGCTGCGCGCGCCCACGCCGGCGGCCAGCGCCGGCAGCATGGCGGCCGACGAGCGCGTGCGTGCCGCCGACATGCTCTATGCGATCGGCGAGCCCGACATCGTGCTCTATTTCGCCGCCGACCTCGCCGAGGAAAGCACCGACGTCGGGATGCTCGAGGCGCTCGGCGAGCTCACCGGCCGCCATGGCGATGCCCGCGCCATGCTGCAGATCGGCAAGATCGCGCTCGCGCGCGGCTTTGCCTTCGACCATTACGCCTTCCCGGTCATCGGTATTCCCAAGCATACCCCGATCGCCCCCGATATCGGGCGCAGCATGACCTATTCGATCGCGCGCACCGAAAGCGCGTTCGACCAGCGCGACAAGTCGGCGGCCAACGCCGTCGGCCTGATGCAGGTGACGCCCGAAGCCGGACGCGACACCGCCAAGCGCTTCGGCGTCAGCTATGACTGGAGCAGGATGGTGTCCGATCCGGTCTACAACACCCAGATGGGCGCCGCCGAACTGAGTGCGCTGCTGTCCGAATACCGCAACTGCCACATCATGACGTTTGCCGGTTACAACGCCGGCCGCGGCCGCGTCCGCGACTGGATCAAGGCCTATGGCGACCCGCGCGATCCCAAGGTCGATCCGGTCGACTGGGTCGAGCGGATTCCGATCTCGGAGACGCGTAACTACGTCCAGCGCGTGATGGAGAACTTCGCGGTCTATCAGGCGCGCTTCGAGGATGCCGGCACGGCGATAGCCGGGAGCGGCGAGCGCGTCGTGACACAGGAGAGCAATGCTGCGCCGGCGCAGTAAACGCCGGCGTCATTGCAGGCCCGGTCGCGCGAATGCGCGCGACCGCGGGATCATTGGCCTCACGCCGTCTTCCAGGCCGGCCAGCGCCCGGGCTGTCGTCGCTTCGACGAACGCGGCCTTGCTGTTGCGATAAGCGGCGATGTCTTCCTTCGACGTGCTGACCTAAGGCGAATTGGCGTCGCGCCGCACCTCTGCACGCGCGAAAAACCAAAACACGCCGGCGACGAGGCATGCGAATGCGATCCAGGCCATCATCGCGTGAGCCTCCCCGGAAGGGTCGATTCCGAAGCGGTCGGCGACAAAGACCGGTAACAGATACGCGAACCCGACAGTCCAGATGCTCCAGAGCCCAAGCCGGGTGAGAATGAAATAAACCAGCCCGCCGTAGATCAGCTGGAACGTCAGAGCAGCCGCCAGCACGATCAGGAACAGGCGAAGATCGTCGCTCCAGTACAAAGTATGCACGCCGGGTGTCGTGGTCCAAGGCACCATCCAGCCGACAAAGACGACTGCGAAGGCGGCGCTGGGCACCAGCCACGCGAGAGCAAGATTCTTCATAGGCCTCCCTCGCCGGGCGAGAACGAGGACCTTACCTCAATCCACCTTCACATTGGCGGCCTTGATCACCGGCCACCATTTTGCGATCTCCGCCTTCTGCCACGCACCGAGTGCTTCCGGCTTGAGCTGGTCCTTTGGCGGCATCTGCAAGCCGAGATTTTCAAGCTGCTTCTTCACGGCGGGATCGTTCATCGCCTGGATCGCCGCGACGTTGAGCCTGTCCACGATCTCCTTCGGCGTGCCCTTCGGCACCCAGAGTCCCGACCACAGCGTCATGTGGAAGCCCGGCAGGCCGGCCTCGTCGACCGTCGGGACCTCAGGCGCGTTCGCGACCCGCTTGGAATCGGTGACCGCATAGGCGCGGATGGTACCGGCGCGGACCTGGTTGATCGAGTTCGAGGTCTGGTCGACGATGATGTCGATCTGGCCGGCGACGAGGTCGTTCAGCGCCGGCCCGGTGCCGCGATAGGGCACGTATTGCAGCTTGATGCCGGAGACTTTCTCGAAATAGAGCCCGGCGATGTGGCTGCCGCTGCCGGCACCGGCGGTGCCCGCGGTCGGCGGCGCCGGCCGCGACTTCAGCCAGTCCAGCAGCTCCTTCAGCGACTTCGCCGGCACGGCGTTCTTGCTGACGATGATCATCGGATTGCTCGGCAGCAGCACCACCGGCTCGAGGTCATCGACGAGGTCGTAGCCGAGCTTGTAGATCGCGCCGTTCGCGACATGGGTGCCGAGATGGCCGAACGAGACGGTGTAGCCGTCGGGCGCCGCGCGCACCGCGCGGCCGACGCCGATCGAGCCGCCCGCGCCGGTCACGTTCTCGATCAGAACCACCTCGCCGAGCGACTGCTTCATGCGCTCGGCGAGGATGCGCGCCATCGCATCCGACGGCCCGCCGGCGGCGAACGGGACGACGATGGTGATCGGGTGCGCGGGCCAGGTTTCCGCAGGCGCAATACCTGTAAGTGCCAGCATCGCCAACACAGTCACAATTGCACTACGTATCATTCCCACCTCTCCAAAGATTTCTGGCCGTCATTGCGAGGAGCGAAGCGACGAAGCAATCCATGCTTCAGCGCAGGCGGTCCGATGGATTGCTTCGCTACGCTCGCAATGACGACGCAGTAGAAGCGTCAGAACTGCGAGAAGTCGATCGGCTTGTGCCGGTCGAGCGTGCGGGTCACCGGCGGCAGCGGATATTTCAGCCCGCTGGCGCAGTTGAACAGCATCACGCGGTCGGTCTTGGTGACGCGGCCGTCGGCAAGGCTCTGTTTGTAGGCGGCATAGGTCGCAGCGCCCTCGGGACACAGCAACAGTCCCTCCTCGCGCGCGACCTCGTTGAGCGCGGCGGTGATCTTGTCGTCTTCGACCGCGATCGCAAATCCCTTGCTCTCGCGCACCGCGCGCAGGATGAGGAAGTCGCCGATCGCCTGCGGCACGCGGATGCCCGAGGCGATGGTGTGAGCGTCCTCCCAGCGCGCCGCATGCTCGGTGCCGGCCTCATAGGCGCGCACCATCGGCGCGCAGCCGGAGGCCTGCACCGCGACCATCCGCGGGCGCTTGGAACCGATGAAGCCGATCTTCTCGAGCTCGTCGAACGCCTTCCACATGCCGATCAGGCCGGTGCCGCCGCCGGTCGGATAGAAGATCACGTCGGGCACGTCCCAGCCGAGCTGCTCGGCAAGCTCGAGGCCCATCGTCTTCTTGCCCTCGATCCGGTACGGCTCCTTGAGAGTCGAGGTATCGAACCAGCCGACCTTGGCCTTGCCCTCGCCGACGATCTTGCCGCAGTCGTCGATGTAGCCGTTGACGCGATAGACGGTCGCGCCCTGTAGTTCGATCTCGCTGACATTCACCTCCGGCGTATCCGCGGGACAGAAGATCGTGGTCTTGATCCCGCAGGAGGTCGCGTAGGCCGCCAGCGCCGCGCCGGCATTGCCGTTGGTCGGCATCGCCATGTGCTTGATGCCGAGCGCCTTGCCCATCGACACCGCCATCACGAGGCCGCGCGCCTTGAACGAGCCGGTCGGCAGCCGCCCCTCATCCTTGACGATGATCTCGCCGCCACCGAGCCTTGTGGAAAGCTTCGGCAGCCGGATCAGCGGCGTCGTGACTTCGCCGAGGCTGACGATGTCCTTGCATTTGCGTACCGGCAGCAGCTCGCGGTAGCGCCACAAATCGGCGGGGCGCTCGGCCAGTGCGGCCTTGGTCAGCGCCTTCTTCACCCCGGCGAGATCGTAGCGCACCAGGAGCGGCTTGCCGGCCTTCGACAGGTTGTGCACCTGGTCGGCCGCATAATGATCGCCCTCCATCGCGCATTCGAGATGGGTGACGAAGGTCGGACGTTCGATGGTGAGGTTGTCGTTGTCTTTCACTGGCTCTGATCTTTCTTGTTCTTTGTGAATTCTTCGCTGTCTAACCCGTCGCCCTGAGGAGGCTGCGAAGCGGCCGCCTCGAAGGGCGACGAGCCCCGCTGCACGATCCGGGCCGTGCATCCTTCGAGACGCGCTCCGCGCTCCTCAGGATGACGGAGCTGAGACTAGATATTCAGCACGCGCCCGTAGGCGTCGAGCACCGCTTCCTTCATCATCTCCGACAAGGTCGGATGCGGGAACACGGTGTGCATCAGTTCCTCTTCCGTGGTCTCCAGATTCATCGCCACGACATAGCCCTGGATCAGCTCGGTGACCTCGGCGCCGATCATGTGGGCGCCGAGCAGTTGCCCGGTCTTCTTGTCGAACACCACCTTGACGAGGCCCTGGTCTTCGCCGAGCGCGATCGCCTTGCCGTTGCCGACGAACGGGAAGCGGCCGACGCGGATCTCGCGGCCGCCTTCCTTGGCCTTGGCTTCGGTGAGGCCGACGGAGGCGACCTGCGGGTTGCAATAGGTGCAGCCCGGGATCATCAGCTTGTCCATCGGGTGCGGATGCAGGCCCTTGATCGCCTCGATGCAAATCACGCCCTCATGCTCGGCCTTGTGCGCGAGCATCGGCGGGCCCGCGACGTCGCCGATCGCGTAGATGCCGGGGACATTGGTCTTGCCGAGACCGTCGATCACGATGCAGCCGCGGTCGGTCTTGACCCCGAGCTTCTCCAGCCCGAGATTCTCGATGTTGCCGACCACGCCGACCGCCGAGATCACCCGCTCGAACTCCTTCGCCTGCGGCTGGCCCTTGCCGTCGTCGATGGTCGCGACCACGCTGTCGGCCTTCTTTTCGAGTTTTGTCACCTTGGTCGAGGACATGATCTTGATGCCCATCTTCTCGAACCGCTTGCGCGCAAGGCCGGCGATCTCGGCGTCCTCGACCGGCAAGATCTGCGGCAGCACCTCGACCACGGTGACGTCCGAGCCCATGGTGTGGAAGAACGAGGCGAACTCGATGCCGATCGCGCCCGAGCCGACCACCAGCAGCGATTTCGGCATCCGCTCCGGCACCATCGCCTCGAAATAGGTCCAGATCAGCTTCTTGTCGGGCTCGAGCCCGGGCAGCACGCGCGGCCGCGCGCCGGTCGCGACGATGATGTGCTTGGCCTGGTAGGTGCCCTCGCCGCTCGCGCCCTTCGGCGCCTCGACCGCCGACTTCTTCACCGTGATCTTGCCGGGCGCGTCGATCGTGGCATCGCCCCAGATCACCGTGACCTTGTTCTTCTTCATCAGGAAGCCGACGCCATCGTTGAGCCGCTTCGAGACCCCGCGCGAGCGCTGCACCACCGCCTTCGGATCGAACGAGACGTTGTCGGCCGACAGCCCGTAATCCTTGGCGTGCTGCATGTAGTGGTAGATCTCGGCGGAACGCAGCAGCGCCTTGGTCGGGATGCAACCCCAGTTCAGGCAGATGCCGCCGAGGTAGGATTTCTCGACGATCGCGGTCTTGAAGCCGAGCTGCGCGGCGCGGATCGCGGTCACGTAGCCGCCGGGGCCGGAGCCGATGATGATGACGTCAAAGGATGTGTCGGCCATAGCGGCTCCCGTTCAACTCAACGTGTGACGCCGCGGGCGCGGCTTCTTGCGATCAAGGACCTGACCAGCCATTCGAGCCCGATCACCAGGGCCATGATGGCCAGGGCCGTCAGCACGATCGGCTGGGCGATATTCCGCGCCAGCTGTTCGCCGGCGAAGAACGCGGAATGCAGAAAATCGAACCCGACCGGATTGCACACCAGAGCGGCCGATATCAGCAACGAAATCCAGGGCCAGCGCGTGCGAACCGTGCCGGCCATCTATCGGTACTCCTGCCATACCGCACCGAGGAAGATGGACCAGGCCAGCGCCAGCACGGCGGCGCCGATCATCATGATCCTGAACTGGATCGTTGAAATCAGGTCGCGGTTGACCGCGACCAGCAACGCGACGACGAGGGCGACGAGCAGGACGTACGGACCGTAGATCGCGTACATGGCGGATGCCCGTCACACCATCATCATCACGGGGTTTTCGATCAGCTGCTTGAAGGCGCCGATCAGCTCGGCACCGAGCGCACCGTCGATCGCCCGATGATCACACGACAGGGTCACGCTCATCATGTGCGCGATCTCGATCTTGCCGCCACGCACCACCGGACGCTCTTCCGAGGTGCCGACCGCGAGGATCGAGGCATGCGGCGGGTTGATCACGGCGGTGAAGTGATTGATGCCGTACATGCCGAGGTTGGAGACCGCCGTGGTGCCACCCTGGTATTCTTCCGGCTTCAGCTTGCGGGCGCGGGCGCGGGCGGCAAAATCCTTCATCTCGTTGGAGATGGTCGACAGCGTCTTGGTCTCGGCCTTGCGGATGATCGGCGTGATCAGTCCGCCCGGCATCGCCACCGCGACGCCGACGTCGGAATGCTTGTGCTTGAGCATGCCGCCTTCGGTCCAGCTGACGTTGCAGTTCGGGATCTTCTGCAGCGCGACCGCCATCGCCTTGATGACGAAGTCGTTGACCGAGATCTTGTAGAGCGGCTTCTTCTCCTTGTCCTTCGGCGCAGCCGCGTTGATCTCCTCGCGCGCGGCGAGCAGCTTGCCGATATCGCAGTCGATCGTGAGGTAGAAATGCGGGACGTTCTGCACCGAGGCGGTGAGACGCTGCGCGATGGTGCGGCGCATGCCGTCATGCGGCACGACCTCGTAGGAGCCCGGCTCGAACAGCGCCAGGATCTGCTTGTCGGACATCGACGGCGCGACGCTGGGACCCGCGGCGGCGGGCGCGGCAGCAGGCGCCTTCAGGCCCTTGCCGGACTTGGCGTCGTCGACGTCGCGCGCGATGACCCGGCCATGCGGACCGGTGCCGGTGATGCGGGCGAGATCGATGCCGGCTTCCTTTGCCAGCCGGCGCGCCAGCGGCGAGGAGAACACGCGGGCGTGGCCATTGGCCTGTGCGGCCGGTGCAGCAGCCTGCGGCGCGGCGGCGGGCGCTGCTGCGGCCGGCTGCGCTGCGGGAGCAGCGGCCGGTGCTGGCGCCGCGGCAGGCGCGGCCTGGGGGGCGGGCTTCGGGGCCTCGGCGGGCTTGGCGGCCGGCGCAGCGCCGGCTCCGGCGCTCGCTGCCGCCTTCACATCCTCGCCGTCGCCGGCCATGACCGCGATGACGTCGTTGACCGGCACGTCCTGGGTGCCTTCGGGCACCAGGATCTTGGCGATCGTGCCTTCATCGACCGCCTCGACTTCCATCGTCGCCTTGTCGGTTTCGATCTCCGCGATCACGTCGCCGGATTTGACCTTGTCGCCCTCTTTCTTGAGCCACTTGGCGAGATTGCCCTTTTCCATCGTCGGCGACAGCGCGGGCATGAGAATATTGATCGGCATTGTCAGTGACCTTGTTGCGACCGCGGTTTGGTTTGGCCCATGTCGGTCGGCCGGGCGATTTCGGCTTCGAACATCTCGACGATGCGCGCGAGCGCCTCGTCTTCGGTGTATTCGCTCTCGCGCGAATAGGCGCGCGCAGCGTGGCGGGCGATGTCGACGAGCATCAGCCCCCACATGTCCGGCTCCTCGAAGGCGCGCTGGAACGCGATCGACAGGCCGCCGTCGACGACGAAGGCACGCAGCACCTCGATGGCGTCGTCGCGGCCCATCACGTCAGGCGGCAGCGGCTGCTCCTTGGGACCGGCCATCGGCGTTACCGGTAAGACACGGCCTTGGCGGCCGCGACCACCTCGGCGACGGAGGGCAGAGCGAGCTTTTCCAGGTTCGCGGCATAGGGCATCGGCACGTCCTTGCCCGACACGCGCGCGACCGGCGCATCGAGATAGTCGAAGCCGTGCTCCATGATGCGCGCGGCGACCTCGGAGCCGACGCCGCTCTGCTGCCAGCCCTCCTCCACCGTGACCGCGCGGCCGGTCTTCTTCACCGAATTGATGATCGTCTCGGTGTCCATCGGACGGATGGTGCGCAGATCGATCACCTCCGCCTCGATGCCTTCCTTGGCGAGTTCATCGGCGGCCTTCAGCGCATAGGACATGCCCATCGCCCAGGAGACGATAGTGACGTCCTTGCCGGCGCGGGCAATCCGCGCCTTGCCGATCGGGATCACGAAATCGGGCAGCTTCGGCACCTCGCCGGTGTGGCCGTACAGCATCTCGTTCTCGAGGAAGACCACCGGATTGGGATCGCGGATCGCAGACTTGAGCAGGCCCTTGTAGTCGGCGGCCGAGTACGGCGCGATCACCTTGAGGCCGGGGATCTGCGAGTACCACGCCGCGTAGTCCTGGCTGTGCTGGGCGGCGACGCGCGCGGCAGCGCCGTTCGGGCCGCGGAACACGATCGAGCATCCCATCTGGCCGCCGGACATGTACAGCGTCTTGGCCGCGGAGTTGATGATCTGGTCGATCGCCTGCATCGCGAAATTCCAGGTCATGAACTCGACGATCGGCTTCAACCCCGCCATCGCCGCGCCGACGCCGACGCCCGCAAAACCGTGCTCGGTGATCGGCGTGTCGATCACGCGCCGGGCGCCGAACTCCTGCAACAGGCCCTGCGTCACCTTGTAGGCGCCCTGATACTCGGCAACCTCCTCGCCCATGATGAAGACGTCGCCGTCGCGCCGCATCTCCTCGGCCATCGCATCGCGCAACGCCTCGCGAATGGTCTGGGTGACCATTTCGGTGCCCGCCGGAATTTCCGGGTCGGGCAACGCTTCGCTGACCGGCGCGGCCGGCGCCTTCGCCGCGGGCTGCGGCGCTTCCGCTTTGGCTTCCGCAGCGGGAGCCTCCGCGGCCTTCGGCTGCGGCGCGGGAGCGGCAGGCGCCTTGGCGAGGTCGGCGGCGCTTTCGCCGTCGGCCAGGATGGTGGCAATCGGCGTGTTCACCGCGACGTCGGCGGTGCCTTCCGGAATCAGGATCTTGCCGAGCGTGCCCTCGTCGGTCGCCTCGACCTCCATCGTCGCCTTGTCGGTCTCGATCTCGGCGATGACGTCACCGGACTTGATGGTCTCGCCTTCCTTTTTCAGCCATTTGGCGAGGTTGCCCTTCTCCATGGTGGGCGACAGCGCAGGCATCAGCACTTGAATGGGCATATCAGCTCCCGAAATCGGTCTTGAGATTCTTCTGCGCGGGTGGGGTCAGCGGTAGATGTCGGTGTAGAGCTCGGACGGATCCGGCTCCGGATCGTGCTGCGCGAAATCGGCGGCTTCGTTGACGATCTCGCGCACCTCGGCGTCGATCGCCTTCAAGTCCTGCTCGCTCACGCCTGATGCCAGCAAGCGGTTGCGCACCTGCTCGATCGGGTCCTGGTCGTGACGAACCTTCTCGACCTCCTCGCGCGTGCGGTACTTCGCCGGATCGGACATCGAATGGCCGCGGTAACGGTAGGTCTGCATCTCCAGGATGATCGGACCGTTGCCGCCCCGGCACCATGCGGTGGCCTCATCGGCCGCGGCCTTGACCGCGCGCACGTCCATGCCGTCGACCTGCTTGCCGGGAATGTTGAAGGAGTCGCCGCGCTTGGAGAAGTCCTGCTGCGCCGAGGCGCGCGACACCGCGGTGCCCATCGCATAGCGATTGTTCTCGATCACGTAGATCACCGGCAGCTTCCACAACTCCGCCATGTTGAAGCTTTCGTAGACCTGGCCCTGGTTGGCCGCGCCGTCGCCGAAATAGGTCACGCTGACGTTATCATTGCCGCGATAGCGGTTGGCGAACGCAAGGCCGGTGCCGAGCGACACCTGCGCGCCCACGATTCCGTGACCGCCGTAGAAATGCTTCTCCTTGCTGAACATGTGCATGGAGCCGCCCTTGCCGCGGGAATAGCCGCCGCGACGTCCGGTCAACTCCGCCATCACACCCCTGGCTTCCATGTCGCACGCCAGCATGTGGCCGTGGTCGCGGTAGCCCGTTATGACCTCGTCGCCCGGCTTCAACGCCATCTGCATGCCGACCACGACAGCTTCCTGGCCGATATAGAGATGGCAGAAGCCGCCGATCGCACCCATGCCGTAGAGCTGACCGGCCTTCTCCTCGAAGCGCCGGATCAGGAGCATGTCGCGCAGCGCCTTGAGCTCCTGCTCCCTGGAGAATTCGGGTGGAGAGCCAGCCTTCTCCTGCCCTGATTCCTTTGCGGCGGTTTTCTTGGGTGTGGCCATGGCAATTCCGGGTGAGAGAAGTCGGAGAACCCTCTCTAACCCAACTCAAATCGCCTTGGAAGGATTGCGTTCGCCCGATGGAATTTTGCTATGCCGCACTGCAACGCGGCGCGACATTTTTGTGATACGGATCAATCAATTTTGAAATTTGAAGAACAGGCACCAGTTATTTTCGGACATGCAGCTGTCCTAAAATAACTGCCGACGTCAGTTCGCCTTGTTGATCCGAACGAGATCGCGCGGGTTGACGTAGTCGAGCTGGAAGCGCGCACGCTCGTCCAGCATGTCGGGATCGACCCGATCCGACCGCAGCAGCGACACCCGCTGCTCGCCCTCGGCCCGCTCCTTCTTCAGCCGCGCCAGCTCCGAGGTCAGCGCGATGATTTCCTGGTCGAGTTCCTGCCGCGCGTTCAGACCGTATTTGCCGGTATAGGCGTTGACGCCGAAATAGCCGACCATCAGCGCCGCCAGCGTGTAGAGGGCGAGCCCGGTCAGAATCGATTTGAGGCGCGTGCGGGAAACCATGGCCGCGAAGATGCGGCCATGGGGTTAATGGAAAGCTAAAACGCTCTTATTTGATCGTGATCTTGTTCGGAAAACCGCTGCGCACTCTTCCGGATCATGTTGTCAGCCGTTCTGCTTCGCGACGAAAGCCGCGAAGGCGTCGAGGTACTGCTGCAACACCGTCTTGAGCGACTCCTTGGTCAGTTCGCCGTTGTCGTTGAAGGCGTCGCCGATGCCGTTGAGATAGGTTTCCGGCTGACCGAGGATCGGGCCGGAAATGCCCGGCAGGATGTTCTGCAGGTGCTTCGCCGCGCTGACGCCGCCGAGCGGGCCCGGCGAGTTGGAGATGATGCCGACCGGCTTGCCGATGAACGAGCTCTTGCCGTAAGGCCGCGAGGCGACGTCGATCGCGTTCTTCAGCACACCCGGGATCGAACGGTTGTATTCGGGGGTCACGAACAGCACGCCGTTCGACTTCTGCAGCTTCTCGCGGAACGCCAGCCAGTCCGCCGGAGGCGCGGCCTCCAGATCCTGGTTGAAGAAGGAAATGCCCTCAAGGGTCGTCACATCGAGCTTCAGAGAGGCCGGCGCGAGCTTGGCCAGCGCATTGGCGATCTTGAGCGAAAAGCTCTGCTTGCGGATGCTGCCGACGATGGTGACGATGTTATAGGCCATTGCAGAATTCCCCTCGGGTTGCGCGTTTGACTGCTGCACTTCACCTACCGGCACACCGAGAAAGATGCAAGTGCATGGATCGTCCAATTCCGGAAACGCAGCGTTCGCGAATTTTGTACCAACGGCCATAAACTGCGCCGCTCAAGTGCCGTCCGTTCGCCGCCAGAGAACGCGATTCCGCCCGAAAGCTGCGGGCGGCGCAACCGGCGGCAAATTGTCGACACGTTCCTCGAAACATACTGTCGCATTCAACGCAGCACCGGGCCAACCGAAGAGCAGCCTATGGCAGAGCGCAAGATCCGGGTCGCGATCCTGTTTGGCGGGCGATCGGCCGAGCACGACGTCTCGCGGGCGTCGGCCGCCAATGTGCTTCGCTCGCTCGATCCGGATCGCTATGACGCCACCGCGATCGGCATCACCCGCGATGGCCGCTGGATGGTCACCGATGCGGGAAACGGCGCCGGCACCGGGAGCGGCGCGCTGACCATTCCGGACCAGGCGCCGCAGCTCGCTCTGCTGCCGGGCGGACAGGGCCGCGTCGTGGTGCTGCAGGGAGCGGCGGGGCCGGCGGAATTGCCGGCGTTCGACGTCGTCTTCCCGGTCCTGCATGGCCCGAACGGCGAGGATGGCACTGTACAGGGTGCGCTGGAATTGTCCGATGTCGCCTATGTCGGGTCGCGCGTGATGGGCTCGGCGGCCGGAATGGACAAGGACATCGCCAAGCGCCTCATGCGCGAGGCGGGATTACCGATCGTCCCGTTTGTCGCGATGTCGGCCGCGGCTCCCATCGGCTATGACGATGCGGTGAGCGCACTCGGCTCGCAGGAGGTCTTCGTCAAGCCCGCCAACATGGGATCATCGGTCGGCGTCTCGAAGGCGCGCACCGCCGCGGAGTTCGAGGCCGGCTGCAGACTGGCGTTCCGCTTCGACAGCAAGATCCTGATCGAGCGCTGCGTCGCGCCGATCCGGGAGGTCGAATGCTCCGTGCTCGAGGATGCCGTAGGCCGCGTCCGCGCCTCCCAGCTCGGCGAGATCGTTCCCTCCGACAAGCACGGCTTCTACTCGTACGACGCGAAGTATCTCGATGCGGACGGCGCGCTGCTTCAGGTGCCCGCCGACGTCCCGCCTGCCGTCGCCGACACCATCAGGGAGCTCGCGATCAAGACGTTCGGCGTGCTCGGCTGCGAGGGCATGGCGCGGATCGACTTCTTCCTGCACGGCGAGCAGGCGTTCGTGAACGAGGCGAACACCCTGCCCGGCTTCACCAACATCAGCATGTATCCGCGGCTTTGGGAGGCCAGCGGCCTGCCGCAATCCGAGCTGATGGATGTCCTGATCGGCCACGCCCTGGAGCGTCACAAGCGCTCCAGGAAGCTGGCATTCGAGCGCGAGTAACGAGGGCGCGTTACGCGCCCTTGTTCGGGTTGATCAGGAATTTCTCGCCAGTCGCGCGCTTGTTGTAGACGGCGATGTTGTCGAGCTGCAGCGCCTCCTGCAGCGAGACCACCTTGGTGTAGTGGCTGGCGAAGGTCGTCTTCAGCTCGGCCACCACGCGCTGGCGCAGCTTGTTGCCGGCCTCCGGACCGATCTTCATCAGGAACGGGAACAGCAGCCAGCCGCCGATGCCCCAGGCCATGCCGAAGCCGCGTGGCAGCTCGATCTCGCGGGTGTCGAGGCTGCCATAGACATAGACCTGCTTGTGCGTGTTCGAGCCGTAGCGGCTGTACACCTTGGCGGACTTGTTGATCGCGATCTCCATCGCGACCAGAATCTGGCCGGCGAGCTTGCCGCCGCCGATCGCATCGAAGGCGATGGTGGCGCCGGTCTCGACCAGCGCATTGGTGAGCTTGTCCATGAAATCGGGCGCGCTGGAATCGACGACATGCTTGGCGCCGATCTTGTGCAGGATGTCGGCCTGCTCCTTGTTGCGCACGATGTTGACGAGGCCGATGCCGTCCTTGAGGCAGATCTTGTTCAGCATCTGGCCGAGGTTCGACGCCGCCGCGGTGTGCACCAGCGCCTTGTGTCCCTCGCGCCGCATCGTCTCCGTCATGCCGAGCGAGGTCAGCGGATTGACGAAGCAGGATGCGCCTTCCGCCGGCGTGATGCCGTCGGGCAGCGGCAGGCACTCGCCGACCCGCAGCGTGCGGTATTGTGCATACATCGCGCCGCCGATCATCGCGACGGTGCGGCCCATCAGCGCTTTCGCCGCGTCCGACGATCCGGTCCGGATCACGACGCCGGCGCCTTCGTTGCCGACCGGCATCGACTCGTCGAGCCGCGCGGCGAGGCCCGGCAAGGCCGCTTCCGGCACGCGTGCGGTCACCACGGGCAATTCCTTGCTGCCGGAGACCTTGGCCGCCGCCATGTTGGCCGGGCCGATCAGGAGCCCGAGGTCGGACGGGTTGATCGGGGTCGCCTCGACCCGGACCACGACCTCGTCGGGACCGGGCTCGGGGGTCGGGACATTGACCAGCGATATCTCCAGTTCGCCGTCCTTCTTGAGCAGCGAACGCAACTGCAGACCGCTCTTGCCGTCACTCATCCCGACCTCCCTTTTTTGTTACATACGTTGAGTTCCGATCAGTTGGGGCGCTAGCCCAGCGCCTTCAAGGCCGCCCTGCCCGCATATTTCGCTTGCGTGCCGAGCTGCTGCTCGATGCGCAGCAGCTGGTTGTACTTGGCGGTGCGGTCGGAGCGCGCCAGCGAGCCGGTCTTGATCTGCCCGCAATTGGTGGCGACCGCGAGGTCGGCGATCGTGGAATCCTCGGTCTCGCCGGAGCGATGCGACATCACGGCCGTGTAGCCGGCCTTGTACGCCATCTCGATCGCCGCGAGCGTTTCGGTCAGCGTGCCGATCTGGTTGACCTTGACCAGGATCGAATTGCCGCGGCCGTTCTTGATGCCGTCGGCAAGCCGCGTGACGTTGGTGACGAACAGATCGTCGCCGACCAGCTGGCACTTGTTGCCGATCGCATCCGTCAGCTCCTTCCAGCCGTCCATGTCGTCTTCCGACATGCCGTCCTCGATGGTGACGATCGGATAGCGGCCGACGAGATCGGCGAGATACTTCACCTGCTCCGAGCGCGAACGGGTCTTGTTCTCGCCGCCATAGACGTAGGCGCCTTCCTTGAAGAATTCGGTGGAGGCGCAGTCGAGGCCGAGCACGACGTCGTCGCCCGCCTTGTAGCCGGCCTTGCCGATCGCGTTCATGACGAACTCGAGCGCGGCGTCGGCCGACGGCAGGTTCGGCGCAAAGCCGCCCTCGTCGCCGACATTGGTGTTGTGGCCGGCCTTCTTCAACTCGCCGCGCAGCGTGTGGAAGATTTCCGAACCGCAACGCAGCGCCTCGGCGAACGACGTGGCGCCGACCGGCAGGATCATGAATTCCTGGAAGTCGATCGGGTTGTCGGCATGCACGCCGCCATTGATGATGTTCATCATCGGCACCGGCAGCGTCCGCGCCGAGGTGCCGCCGACATAACGATACAGCGGCATGTCGAAGGATTCGGCGGCGGCCTTGGCACAGGCCAGCGAGACGCCGAGGATGGCGTTGGCGCCGAGCCGGCTCTTGTTCGGCGTGCCGTCGAGATCGACCATGATCTGGTCGATCGCGACCTGTTCCTCGACCGCCTGGTCGCTGAGCGCCTCGAAGATCTCGCCGTTGATGGCGGCAACCGCCTTCTGGACGCCCTTGCCGAGATAGCGCGACTTGTCGCCGTCGCGCAGTTCCACCGCCTCATGGGCGCCGGTGGAGGCGCCCGACGGCACCGCCGCGCGACCGATTGACCCATCCTCCAGCACCACATCGACCTCGACGGTGGGGTTGCCGCGGCTGTCCAGGATTTCGCGGCCGATGATGTCGACGATGTCAGTCATGAGAGCCTCTTATGGCAGTGAGGGGGTCGGATGGCGGTGCTTCTAGCGCAATGCATCGAGGGGGAAAAGGCCGGGTGACGGGCCCCTCGGCATTGGCTAAGAGAGCGCCACGGAGACCCCTCATGGCGAAGAAATCCAGCAAATCAACGACCTCCCCCGGCCTGCAACTCGGCCGTGCGGTGGAGTGGCCCGACGCGCCGGAAAAGGCGCAGCTCGACCGCGTGCCCAATCCGCAAGCTGGTACCGATTATCTGGTACGCTTCACGGTCCCGGAGTTCACCTCGATCTGCCCGGTAACGGGCCAACCGGACTTCGCCCATCTGGTGATCGACTATGTGCCGGGCCGCTGGCTCCTGGAATCCAAGTCGCTGAAACTGTTCGCCGCGAGCTTCCGCAACCACGGCGCCTTCCATGAGGATTGCACAGTCATGATCGGCCGGCGAATCTCAGACGAGATCAAGCCGAAATGGCTGCGTATCGGTGGCTACTGGTACCCGCGCGGCGGCATTCCGATCGACGTGTTCTTCCAGACTGGCCGGCTGCCAAAGGGCCTCTGGGTTCCCGATCAGGGCGTCGCGACGTATCGCGGAAGGGGCTAGAGCGGGCGTTAGCCACCCACGCTCACATTGAACTAGCCGGACCGAACGTCGCCTTTCCCAGATGCATCACTTGGAGAAACGAAGAAGCTGCGCATCAATCCAAAGCCTCGAACCTCAACCGCCTGACGCTCCTCGAACTTAAAGAAATCTCTCACCCGCCAATACGTAGCTTCAGATATGTGGACGCGATTCGGCTCGCTAAGCGACTCAAGCCGACTCGCTAGATTTACAGTACGTCCCCAGTAGTCGTAGGTCATCTTATGGCGCCCGATAACGCCACCGATCGTCGATCCCGTATGGATCCCAACTCGGATCTGCAACGGATAGCCGGTCTTCTCTGCCACGCGTCTCACGATATCAATAGTATGCAAGGCGAATTCGACCATCGCCTTCGCGTGGTTAACTGAGCTGGCCGATTTCCCGGCAATTGCCATGTAGGCGTCACCGATTGTCTTGACCTTTTCGACTCCATATTTATCGGCAGCTTCGTCGAATTCCGTAAAAATCATGTCCAGAATTTCGAGCACGTGCTTGGGGGCAAGATGCTCCGTTAGAGTCGTGAAGCCAACTAGATCCGAGAAGAGGAGTGTAACTTCGCCGAACGCCTCAGCACTCCTATCGGCGTGATCAGCTACCAAATTGAGGGGAATGTAAGAGGATAAGAAACTCGAGAGCTTATTGCGCTCCTTTTCCTGAAGAATCTGCCGGGCAAACTCCTCGCGCGAAAAGCGCTCGCGCCCATAACTCGTAAAGATGAGGATCAGAAAGATAAGGGTCAGGTTGAAAAGGTAAGAGGAAACTTCGGCGAACTCGATTTTCGTGAATACGGACACACCTGCTCCGTAGACCAGAATGATTATCGCACCAACGGCACAAGACCAACCGACACTTATCGGAAATAATCCAATGCAAAAGACAAGAATCAACGCGAAATTGAGTGCACTCGAACCTGAGGACAAATAATAGGGATTTCCCTCGCCGTACTCGAGAAGCTGTTTGATCGCAAGCAAGCTTGCCGCGGTGACGAACAAAAGCAGGCAAAGGTTTGGCCAGCGGCGAAAGGCAGGCGTGAATGTTAGAGCAAAAAAGCCTAGCAGGATTGGGATGGCTACCATGAATCGGAAGCGAGTCAGTTCAACCGAGTTGGTATTCGTAGCCGAATCCCAGACCCCGAATGCGCCCCAGAGCAGTGCACTGAAAGCTATTGCATTTGCGGTGAAACGAGCGGTTCGCGCCTGACGGTCACGCTGATATTCGAGCTCAAACGCAGCATCATCGAACCGCAAATCGAGCCATACGGCTGCTTGGGCAAAACGACCAGCGACAAAACTCGCCATATTCCCTCGCAAAATCAATGAAAGCTAATTAGGTCGCTTCTCCAAAATCTTCCAAAATCCGCCCCAGCGGCGAACGTCAATCGAACCATATTCCGGCTAATGTTCTAGCCAACAACGTTCAATAGCCTTTGACTATGACGCAAGCTGCCCAGCGCAACAAGTCTGGGGTCAGGTCACCCGTCGGGTCAAAGGCCGACGATAATGGCAGGCTCGCGATCTTCTGTTTTGCTCCAGAAGCCGACGATTTATGAGTACCTAAAAGGATCGCTACGCCTCGACATCCGGCCGGGCGGCGGCATCCGCCGGCCGCGTCTGCTTGAGGAATCTCGCGCAGATAAATCCGAGTACGACCATCACGGCGGCGGCCGAGACCAGCGTCCCGGTCTTGCCGGCGTGTTGCAGGCCGAAGCCATAGGCGATCGGGCCGACGGTCTGGCCCATGAAGAAGAAGAACGAGTGCAGCGACAGCGCGGTGGCGCGGGCCTCGACCGACAGCTCGCTGGCGAACACCTGCAGGCAGCCGTGGATCATGTAGAAGCCGAGGCCCATCACCAGAAGGCCCGCCATCTGCCACTTCCAGTGCGGCCCGAAGGCGACGCCGACCAGCTGGATAGCGACCAGTGTCGCGCCGACGATCATCATGCCCCTCACCCCGATCCACGGCAGCAGGCGACCGACCGTCAGCGTGTAGAGCAATCCGCCGATCGCAAAGCCCGCGATCACGATCCCGGCGATCGACAGCGAGGTCTCGCCGAGCTCGAACAGGAACGAGGCGACGAACGGAAACAGCCCCAGCACGCAGCAGCCTTCGACGAAGACCGCCGAGTAGCAGATCCGCGCATTCGGATTGGTGAAGATGGTGCGATAGCCGTGGCGCAGCGCCTTCAGGCTGGTGCGCGGCGGACGGTTCAGATCGGCGGAAGCCGGCCGCAACCGCAAGCGCGACGAGGATCACGAGGCCGCCGAGCACCGCGAGCACGCCGCGCCAGCCGAGCAGATCGCCGATCAGCCCGGACGCCGTGGCGCCGAGCAGATTGCCGGTCATCGAGCCCGCCAGCGTTCGCCCGATCGCGAGCTGCCGCTTGTCGGGACCGACGAGATCGCTGGTCAGCGACAGCGCCACCGGAAACACCCCGCCCGAGCCGATGCCGGCAAGGATGCGGGTCACGAACAGCATCGGAAACGAGGTCGAGAGCGCGCCGAGGATGTTGGCGACGCCGAGCAGTCCGAGGCAGATCGTCATCAGCCGCGCCTTGCCGAACAGGTCGGCGGCGGCGCCGATCGCCGGCTGCACCGCGGCAAAGGTGAAGGCGAACACCGCGGCAAAGCTCGCCGCGGTGGCGATGCTGACACCGAAATCATCGGCGACATGCGGCAGCACCGGATCGAGCGCCCGCACCGACAGGCTCGCCGCGAAGGTCGCCAGCGTGATGACGTTGAGGGCCGGCGGCATGCCGCTGCTTGCGGTCATGTCATTATCCGCCGGTCAGGCTGCCGTCTTGGCCAGCGTGTCGAACTGCATCAGCCGCTTGACGAGGGATTCGAAATCGCGGAGCGGCACCATGTTGGGACCGTCGGAGGGCGCGTGATCCGGATCGGGATGGGTCTCGATGAACACGCCGGCGACGCCGACTGCGACCGCGGCGCGCGCCAGCACCGACACGAATTCACGCTCGCCGCCCGAGGAGGTGCCCTTGCCGCCCGGCTGCTGCACCGAATGGGTGGCGTCGAAGATCACGGGCGCGCCTGTCGTGCGCGACAGGATCGGCAGCGCGCGCATGTCCGACACCAGCGTGTTGTAGCCGAACGAGGCACCGCGCTCGGTGACCAGCACATTGGCGTTGCCGGCGCCGGTGATCTTGCTGACCACGTTGGTCATGTCCCACGGTGCCAGGAACTGGCCCTTCTTGACGTTGACGGCCTTGCCGGTCGCGGCCGCGGCCAGCAAGAGATCGGTCTGCCGGCACAGGAAGGCAGGGATCTGCAGCACGTCGACCGCCTGCGCCGCTTCAGTGCACTGGTCGGGTTCATGCACGTCGGTCAGCACCGGCAGCCCGAGCGACGACCGGATCTCGGCGAAGATCGGCAGCGCCTGCTTCAGCCCGATGCCGCGCGCGGCCGACGCGCTGGTGCGGTTCGCCTTGTCGAACGAGGTCTTGTACACTAGGCCGATCTTGAGCCTGGCCGCGATCTCCTTCAGTGCGGAGGCCACTTCAAGCGCATGCGCGCGGCTCTCGAGCTGGCAGGGACCGGCGATGATCGAGATCGGCAAGGCGTTGCCGAATTTGGCCGATCCGACGGCAACGATCGGCGCGGCGGCTGGCGCGGAAACCTGGTTGGTCAAAATGCTGCATCCTTTTGCGGGCGACCATGCAATCCCGCGCGGGATGGATCAAGCCATGCCGCACGATGAGGGGGTTGCGCTGACGCCGTGGGTGCGCCGTGCTATCACAATCCTGCCCTAACCGCCCCTATACACTTGCGCGGAACAGATTCCCAATGAGGACGACATGCGCATCTCGCTGCTGATCGGAACCGTCGCCGCCTTGACGGCGATGTCGGGTCTTGCCCATGGCCAGGCCAGCAGCCAGCCCGGGGTCGTCACCGGCGGCGCCGCGGGCGTCACCGTCAATGGCAAGCCGGCGGCGCGCAGCGGCGACACCACCAGCAATGGTGGCGCGCTGGTCGAAGGCGTGCCCAATGTCCTGATCAACGGCAAGCCAGCGGTGGTGATGGGCGATCGCACGCATTGCGGCGGCAAGACCACCTCGGGCAGCCACGGCGTCTTCATCAACGGCAAGCCGATGGTGACCCAAGGCGATCAGACCTCGGGCTGCCCGCAATAACTGTCCGGTGGTCGGGCGCGACGAGGCCTCGTCGTCACGCCCCTGAGCGGCACCCGCGTCACTTCACCGACGAGAACGCGGTCGGCACCAGAAGCTGGTTTTCGATGGTGAGAACGATCTGGCCGTCCTCCTCGGACTTGGCGCGCGCGCTGATCCATTCCGGATCGGTCGTGAACGCGGTCCACTTCTTCTCGCGCTCGGCGAGCGATTCCCAGGCCAGCAGATAGGTCAAGTCCTGGTTGGATTCGCCGACCAGCGTCGTGAAGAAGCCGGCCTGCTTGATGCCATGCTTGTCCCAGAGCTTCAGCGTGATGGTCTCGAAGCGCTTGAGCAGCGCCGGCAGGCGGCCCGGCAGGCAACGATAGACGCGGGTCTCGTAGATCATCGGCGATACTCCCAGATATTGTTCGCGAAAGGGCGCAAGTTCTGACAACAAACCCGCGTGAAGTCAAAATCGCCAAATCGAAATCGCCAAATCGAAAGCGCCAAGTCAAATTGACGTGGTTCAGCCCCTCGCCGCCGGCATGGCCCATCCGCAGGCGCCGCACACCTTCACACCAGCTTCACCTCGCCGACAAACTTGGCCGCTTGCAATAATTGCCGGCCCGGCCGCCATCCTCTATACAACTCCTAAGTGAACGAGGTGGCGAATGTATCTCATGAGATGGTTGCGCGCTGGCTTGTTGCTGGTGGCTGCACTCGGATGTCTTTTGGGATGTCATGGCGCCGTGGCCCAACAGGTGACCGATAACGGGCTCAAGGAAGTCCAGCTCGGCAAGGATGCGTTTACCCTGGGCGATCCGGTGCCGGACTGGGTCGAGCAATTGCCGATCCCCGAGGTCCCCAAGACCGCGTCATTGCCGGTGGTCATCCGTCTCGCCGACAGTCAGTACCGGCTTGGAAAGACTCCCGAGCTCTACTTCCGGCGCGCGATGCAAATCAACGATGCCGCGGCGCTGACGGCGGCCGGACGCCTTTCGATCGCATTCGCCCCTGAATATGAGCACGTCCAGCTTCACACGATCCGCATCTATCGAGGACAGGAACAATTCGATCGGACGCAGACGTCCAACATCCGCTTCCTCCAGCGCGAACAGGATCTCGAGCGCAACGTCTACAGCGGCCGGGTGACCGCCTCGATCCTGATCGACGATCTGCGCGTCGGCGATACGCTCGAGATCGCCTATACGAGCTCAGGTCAGAATCCGGTGTTCGGCGGCAAGGCCTTCGGCGCGGCGCCGTGGGACCAGAACGCACCGACCCTACGGCGGCGGGTCGTTCTGAATTATCCAACTGACCGATCGATCGCCTGGCGCGTGGTCGGCGACCGGCCGCTGCCGCCGCTCCTTCCGGCCGAGTCCGCGCGCAACGGATTTCGGCGCGTCAGCTTCGACCAGCAGCCATTGCCCGGATTTCCCGGAGAGACGATGGCTCCGCCCGATTTCTTCGGGCTCCGCTTCGTGCAATTCACCGAGTTTGCGAGCTGGAGCGATGTCGCCGGCTGGGCAAGCAACCTGTTCGAGGCGACCGCGCCAAAGGACGGCGAGTTTCAGGACGTCGTGAAGCGGATCAAGGCGTTGCCGTCCGAGCCGGCCCGCGCCATGGCCGCGCTCGAGTTCGTGCAATCCCAGATCCGGTATTTCTCGGTGGCGCTCGGCGAAAGCTCGCACCGGCCAACCCAACCCGACGAGGTGCTGCGGCGCCGCTACGGCGACTGCAAGGACAAGTCGCTGTTGCTGGTCACCATGCTGCACGAGCTCGGCATCAAGAGCCGGCCCGTGCTGCTGCAGATCGGACGCCATGGCGGACTGGAGAAAATCCTGCCCAGCCCGCAGTTCTTCGATCATGCCATCGTCGAGGCCATGGTCGACGGCAAGCCCTACTTCCTCGACCCGACGCGGCTCGGACAGCATGGCGAGCTCGACCGGGCGGGCCAGGCGCATAGCGGGGTCCAGGTCCTCGTCGCGGCACGCGAGACCGATGCCATCTCGCGCGTTCCCGCCGACACCGGCGATGTCGTCGGCAACGAAATCACCGAGCGCGCAACGCTGGCCAAGTTCGGCGAAGAGGGCCAGCTCGATGTCCGGCGCGTCTGGCGTGGGCTGGGCGCCGAGCAACTCCGTGTCGTGCTTGAACGGGCATCGCGCGAGCAGACCTCCAGGTTCGTCAGGGATGCCCTGGAACGCCGCTATCCAGGCGCGACGCTGGTCGGCGAGCCGGTGGTGCAGAACGACACCGTGAAGAACGAGCTCTCGATCTCGGCGCATTACCGGGTCCCGAAGCTCGCGACGGAGGTGGAAGCGAACTGGGTCGTCAGTTACGCGCTGGACAACATGCAGAACGTCCTGATCGCCTCGCAGTCGGCGAACCGCACTACGCCGCTGCGGATTCCAGGCTTCCCGTTCCACGGCAAATACAGTTTCGAGATGAGCTTTCCCGAGCAGGTCAGCGCCAGCATCGACCCGCGCGAGCACACCATCTCCAACAAGTATTTCAACGCCACTGTCACCGAATATTTTCGCGGCAGCAATGCCAGGAAGACCGTCGAGCTGAAGACCCTGCAGCCGTCGGTCGAGCCGGCGGATTACCCCGGCTATGCCGAGGACCTGCGTTCGCTAAACAAGGCGATCGGCGGCGCCTTTGCGGTCAACAAGGCGATGCTCAACAACAACGCCACCAAGGCGGATATCGCGCACCGTCTGCACGATCAGCACGAGGAGGTCATCAAGAAGACGACCGAGAGCATCGATGGCGGCAAGCTCACCGGCAGCGATCTGGCCAACAGCTATTGCCTGCGCGGCCATGCCAGGGCCGACCTCGACCGCGTTGACGAGGCCTTGCAGGACACCAACACCGCCGTGCGCCTTGCGCCGACCGCCCCGAACATCCTGACGTGCCGCGCCAGCGTCTATTTCCGGTCCGGGCAGTTCGACAAGAGCGTGACCGACTACTCCAACGCGATCGCGCTGGGCGGCGGCGCCGACGGCATCGCTTTCCGCTGGCGCGGCGTCTCGCGGGTCTATGCCGGGCGGATGCAGGAGGCCATCGAGGATTTCGCCAAGGCGAGCGAGCTCGGCGACCGCGAAGCCCGGCTCTACAGCGACATGTGGTTGATTGCGACCTACGGTCGCCTCGGCAAGCCGGTCCCTGCCGATATGGTCAAGCGCGCCGGGGCCGAAGCACAAGGTGACTGGCCGCGTGCCGGCCTCGCCATGCTGGCGGGCCTGATGTCGCCGGACGACATGCTCAAATCGCTCGAGAAAAAGGCCGGCGACGAGCGCCAGATGGCACTGGCCGAGGCCTATTTCTATATCGGCCTGCGCAACCTCGCGCTCGGCGATACCAAGCAGGCGCAGGCGTATTTCCAGAAGACGCGCGATATCGGCGTGATCGACTATGTCGAGAACGACTGCGCCGCATTCGAGCTCGACCGTCTGAAGAAGCTGGGCGCGACGACCTCGGCCAAGCCGGGCGCGGTCGCCCACTGATTTAAGGGCCGCGCAGCGTCTCCAAGCCGCACCATACCCCGATACTGCTAGCCGTGAGTCCGGCACCCGCAATGTTGCTGCAATGTTGCTGCCCCTAGAACCTGCAGCTTGAAACCGGATTTTGCGGCATGCGGATACTGCTGGTCGAAGACGAGGCCGAGATGGCGGCGGCGCTGTCACAGGCGCTGAAGGGCTACGACATGGTCGTCGACCATGTGCCGACCCTTGCCGAGGCCGAGGAAGCGATTTCCGCCGACGTGCACGGCGCCGTCCTGCTCGACCGCCAGCTTCCCGACGGCGACGGCCTCGCGCTGATCCCGAAGCTGCGCGCCAAGGCCGACGGCGTTCCGATCATCGTGCTGACTGCGCGCGGCGACCTCGCCGACCGCATCACCGGCCTCGACAGCGGCGCCGACGATTATCTGGCCAAGCCGTTCG
Source organism: Bradyrhizobium sp. CCBAU 53421 (assembly GCF_015291625.1). Classification (NCBI taxonomy): domain Bacteria; kingdom Pseudomonadati; phylum Pseudomonadota; class Alphaproteobacteria; order Hyphomicrobiales; family Nitrobacteraceae; genus Bradyrhizobium; species Bradyrhizobium sp. CCBAU 53421. Next base: position 4,896,924 of record NZ_CP030047.1, on the reverse strand, counting down.
CGGTCGAGGAGCTCCTGGCGCGGCTGCGCGCCGTGCTGCGCCGTCCGGCGGGCTTGCAGCTCGACATCATCAAGGCGGGCCGCATGGCGTTCGATTGCAGCCATCGCGAGGCCAGCGTCAATGGCCGCCCGCTCGACCTGCCGCGGCGCGAACTGCTGGTGCTGGAGACGCTGCTGCGCCGCATGGGCCGCACCGTGCTGCGCGCGACGCTGGAGGAAGCCGTCTACAATTTCGAGGACGAGATCCAGTCCAACGCGCTCGACGCTCACGTCTCCAGGCTGCGGCGCAAGCTGACCGACTCCGGCGCCGGCGTCGAGATTCACAGCATCCGGGGCGTGGGCTACCTGCTGAAGCAGGTGTCATGAGCGAAACCGCCGATCACTACTGCCTGCGCTCGAAATTGAGCTGGTGGCTGGTGACGTTGCAGGCTGCGCTGCTGGCCATGCTGGTCGTCCTGCTGATCGCAGGGCTATGCGCCTCCGGCATCCTGCTCGTCCCGCGCGACGAGGACCATGTCATCGACATCCTGCAGGGTGCACTCGCACGCGATGCGCAGGGCGGCCTGATGCTGCGCCCGACGGCGGATCTGAAGGAGCTGCGCGAGACCACGCGCGACCTGTGGTTCGTGGTGCGCGACCGGGAGGGCCACTCGCTGTCGGAAGGCGCGGTGCCGGGCGAGTTTGCCAGGATCGGCGACGCGCTCGACCAGATCAGCCAGGCGCGGCTCGGCTGGCAGATGTTCGAGGACGATCCGCGCAAACCGCCGGCGCGCATGAAGCGCGTCAGCACCGATGCAGGCCCGGTGCAGGTGATGACGGCGACGCAAGGGCCGATGTCGCGCGCCAAGACGGTGTTCGCCACCTCGCTGGCATTTCTCGCGGTCGCCCTGCCCGGCCTCATGCTGATGGCGGCGGCGACCTTCGTGGCGACGCCGATGGTGGTGCGGCGCGCGTTTGCGGGCATCGATTCCGCGGCCGACGAGGCGCGCCGGATCGATTTCCGCCAGCGCGGCAGCCGGCTGTCGGCCGACCATCTGCCGCTCGAAGTCGCGCCGCTGGTGAGCGCCGTCAACGATGCGCTGAAGCGGCTCGACGACGGCTATTCGCGCCATCAGCGCTTCGTCGCTGACGCGGCGCACGAGTTGCGCACGCCGATCGCGATCCTCAACACGCGGCTGGAGTCGCTGCCACCGGGGCCGGAGAAAACCCGGCTGCTCGAGGATTCGGCGCGGCTTGCAACGCTCGCCGAGCAGTTGCTCGACATCCAGCGCTTCGACCAGTGCCGCAATCCGTTCGGCCGCGTCGATCTCGTCGCGGTCGCGCGCAATGTCGCCGCCGATCTCGCCCCGCTCGCGATCGCGGCCGGCTACGAACTGTCGCTCGATACCGCGACCGATCGGGTCGAGACGCTGGGCGACCGCGCCGCGCTGGAGCGCGCGCTGACCAATCTTGTGCAGAACGCCATCCAGCATGGCGGCCGCCGCGGCACCATCACGATCCATGTCGGCCATGCCGCCACCATCGACGTCACCGACGAAGGCGACGGGATTCCGAAGCATGAGCGCGCGCGGATCTTCGATCCGTTCTATCGGCTCGCGCCACTCGACCGCGGCGCCGGCCTCGGACTCAACATGGTGCGCGAGATCGCAAGGCTGCACGGCGGTCACGTCTCCGTGCTTGACGGACCGAAAGGCGGCGCGTGCTTCCGTCTCACGTTACCGCCGGCACCGTTCGTACCATGATGCGCGCAACATCGCGCAATGTTGTCGCAATGCAGCTCCCGCAAAGAAGAGATCGCGCCGCGCAATCGAGTCGAGGCGCGACGACACCTTGCTGGGAATTCCAATGGCACATGATCTCCTGTCTTTCTTCACGGCGTGGATGGCAGCCCCCGGCCGCGTCGGCGCCATCGCGCCGTCGGGCACAGCGCTCGCCGAACTGATCACACGCGACATCAGCGCCAATACCGGTCCGGTGCTGGAGCTCGGCCCGGGCACGGGCGCCTTCACCTATCAGCTGCTGAAGCGCGGCGTGCGCCAGCAGGATCTCACGCTGATCGAATACGGCTCGGATTTCATGCGGCTGTTGCAGCTGCGCTTTCCCGGTACGCGCGTGCTGTGGATGGACGCGGCGCGGCTGGCCTCCGAACGGCTGTATGAGGGCGCGCCGGTCGGCGCCGTCGTCAGCGGACTGCCGCTGCTCAACATGTCGCCGCGCAAGGTGATCTCGATCGTCAGCGGCGCCTTCAGCTACATGCGTCCCGGCGGCGCGTTCTATCAATTCACTTATGGGATGCGCTGCCCGGTGCCGCGGCCGATCCTCGACCGGCTCGGCCTGCGCGCCACGCTGGTCGATCGCGCCATCCTCAACGTGCCGCCCGCCGCGGTCTACCGGCTGACGCGGCGCCCGCAGTACAAACTGATCACGCGCGACGTCACGCCCGCGGCCGATGCAGGCGTCTCGCCAGTCAAGAAAGAAGAACGTAAAGCTCGCGAGGACTGCGCCGCCGTGTGACGGCGCAGCTTACATCAGCCGGCTCTGCTTCGCCGCGGCCTCAATGAAGGACGCAAAGAGAGGATGCGGTTCAAAGGGCCGCGACTTCAGCTCGGGGTGGAACTGGACGCCGATGAACCAGGGATGGTCCTCGTATTCGACGATCTCGGGCAGCACGCCGTCAGGCGACATGCCGGAGAAGCGCAGGCCGTGCTGCTCGAGGCGATCCTTGTAGGCGGTGTTGACCTCGTAGCGATGGCGGTGCCGCTCGGAGATCTCGGTCGCGCCGCCATAAACCTGCGAGACGCGGCTGCCGCGGTTCAGCGCCGCGGGATAGGCCCCGAGCCGCATCGTGCCGCCGAGATCGCCGCTCTGCGAGCGCTTCTCGAGCTCGTTGCCGCGCAGCCATTCCGTCATCAGGCCGACCAGCGGCTCCTTGGTCGGGCCGAACTCGGTCGAGTTGGCCTCCTCGATGCCGACCAGGTTGCGCGCCGCCTCGATCACGGCCATCTGCATGCCGAAGCAGATGCCGAAATACGGCACGTCGCGCTCGCGCGCGAACTGCGCCGCGCGGATCTTGCCCTCGGCGCCGCGCTGGCCGAAGCCGCCGGGCACCAGGATGCCGTTGACATGCTCGAGGAACGGCGCCGGGTCCTCGTTCTCGAACACCTCGCTCTCGATCCAGTCGAGATTGACCTTGACCTTGTTGGCGATGCCGCCGTGCGAGAGCGCCTCGATCAGCGATTTGTAGGCGTCCTTCATGCCGGTGTACTTGCCGACGATCGCGATCGTCACCGCGCCTTCCGGATTGCGGACGCGCTCGTTGATCACGTTCCAGCTCTGCAGCGCCGGCGGAATCTTCGCGGTGATGCCGAACGCGGCCAGCACCTCGTCATCGAGGCCGGCGGCGTGATAGGCCTCGGGCACGGCGTAGATGTTGTCGACGTCGCGCGCCTCGATCACGGCGCTCTCGCGCACGTTACAGAACAGGCCGAGCTTGCGCCGCTCCTCCTTCGGGATCTCGCGGTCGGTGCGGCACAGCAGGATGTCCGGCTGGATGCCGATCGAGCGCAGCTCCTTCACCGAATGCTGCGTCGGCTTTGTCTTGAGTTCGCCGGCACTTGGAATGTACGGCAAAAGCGTCAGGTGAATGTAGACGGCGTGATCGCGCGGCAGCTCGTTCTTGAGCTGGCGGATCGCCTCGAAGAACGGCAGGCCCTCGATGTCGCCGACGGTGCCGCCGATCTCGACCAGCACGAAATCGTAGTCATCGTTGCCCGACAGTACGAATTCCTTGATCGCGTTGGTGACGTGCGGGACCACCTGGATGGTGGCGCCGAGATAATCGCCGCGACGTTCCTTGGTGATGATGTCCTGATAGATTCGCCCGGTCGTGATGTTGTCGGCCTTGGTGGCCGGACGACCGGTGAAACGCTCGTAATGGCCGAGATCGAGATCGGTCTCGGCGCCGTCGTCGGTCACGAACACTTCGCCGTGCTGATACGGCGACATCGTTCCGGGATCGAGGTTGAGATAGGGATCGAGCTTGCGAAGGCGGACTTTGTAGCCTCTGGCCTGCAGCAAAGCGCCGAGCGCCGCCGAAGCCAGACCCTTGCCGAGCGAGGAGACCACGCCGCCGGTGATGAATATGTACCGCGCCATGGGACTTTACCTTTAATCCGCTTCCTGCGATTCGCAAAACGAATCGGCCGTTCCCGGCAAACAAATCACCGGGCTGTGGGTTTCGTTAAACTGAGAGCGATTTCAGAGCATTAATGGGGGTTTTGGATGCAGGATGCCAGCGGTGCATCCTGCATGGCCACCCTGCTTTATTGCGACCGTGGTGCCTGCGGGCCGCTCGGGGCCTGCTGCCCTTGCTGCTCGTCGGTCTTCTTCAGCGAATCGAGGATGCCGCCGGAGGTCGGAGGCGTCAGCGGCGCGCCGCCGGCCGGCTGGGTCTGCGCCGGTGCCCCGGTGCCGATGATCGAGCTCGGCTTGCGGTCGTAGCCCGCGTACCAGGAAAGGAACAGGCTGGTCAGGAAGAAGCCGACCGCGAGGATCGCGGTGGTCCGGGTCAGCAGATTCGCGGTGCCGCGGCTCGACATGAAGCCGGCGCCGCCGCCCATGCCAAGGCCACCACCTTCTGATTTCTGCAACAGCACGGCGCCGATCATGACGGCGACGATCATGAGATGAACAATGATAACGACAGTCTGCATCGCAAGCCTTCCGTCACAAGCCGCCAAGCGGCCAGACAAACGGCGCTATCGGCTTTACGGGTTTTCGTGAAGTCGCGCCCTGTTACACGATTGGACCGGGCATTGTCACCCCCGAGATAGTCGCAATGGCCGACATCACAAGCGGCGCCGATTGCACCAGCCCGAGCCTTGATCGGAATCGGAAAATTCCACTATAATAGACATATGGATATTTTAGTAGACGATCTGAGCCAACGCCTGGCACGGCGAATCAGGCTGGAGCGCGACGGCCGGGGCTGGTCGCTGGCCGAGCTTGCCGAACGCTCCGGCGTCTCGAAGGCAACCATCAGCAAGATCGAGCGCGCCGAGGTCAGCCCGACCGCGGTGGTGCTGGTACGGCTCGCCTCGGCCTTCGATCTGACGCTGGCCGGGTTGATGCTGCGCGCCGAGGGCCAGGGCGAGCGGCTGTCGCGCGCCACCACACAGCCGGTCTGGCGCGATCCCGAAACCGGCTATCTGCGCCGCCAGGTGTTCAGCCGTCCCGATCATCCGGTTGAGCTGGTGCGGGTCGAGCTGCCGCCGAAGCAATCCGTGACCCTGCCCGCTTCGTCCTACGCGCATATCCGCCAGCTGGTCTGGGTCTTGAGCGGCAGCCTCGTCATCACCGAAGGCGGTGCGCGCCACGTGCTCGCGGGCGGCGATTGCCTCGGCTTCGGCCCGCCGGCGGAAACGACCTTCGCCAATGAAACCAATGCCGGGTGCAGCTACGTGGTCGCCCTGGCCCGGAGCTGATGCATGTCGCATTTTGCCATTAAGCCGCTCACCGATGGACCCGAGATCCGCGGTGCGCTCGGCGAGCTCCTGATCGAGACCGTCGCCAGCGGCGGCTCCGTCAGCTTCATGCATCCGCTGTCGCCTGAGGAAGCCGACGCATTCTGGCAGGACTCGCTTGCTGCCGCCGCATGCGGCGAGCGAATCGTTCTCGGCGCGTTCGACGGCACTGACCTGATCGCCACCGTGACGCTGCTGCTGAAGCTGCCGCCGAACCAGCCGCACCGCGCCGAGATCGCCAAGATGATGACGCGTCTCGCTCACCGCCATCGCGGCGTCGCCACCGCATTGCTGCGCGCCGCCGAGCAGCTCGCCGTCGAGCACGGACGCACCCTGCTGGTGCTCGACACCGCCGTCGACGACGGCGCCGCACCGCTCTACGAAAAGCAAGGCTTTCAGCTCAGCGGCATCATTCCGGACTACGCGCTGAAGCCGCATGGCGGCCTCACCGGGACGATGATCTATTGGAAGCGGATTGGGGCGACGGCGACGACCGCGTGAAGCAGCAGCACCCCCGTCATCCTGAGGTGCGAGCGGAGCGAGCCTCGAAGGATGAATCGGCCACTGGCCGGGCCGTCGACCCTTCGAGACGCGCGCGTTGCGCGCTCCTCAGGGTGACGGTGTGAGAGCTCGGCGCCCCGCCTAGCAGCCCGCGGCGATCGCCAAAAAGTCCGCGGCCTTCAGGCTGGCGCCACCGACCAGCGCGCCGTTGACGTTGGCGACGGCCATCAGCTCGGCCGCGTTCGACGGCTTCACCGAGCCGCCATAGAGGATCCTGATCCGGTTTCCCTCGCCCTTGAAGCGATCGGTGAGCTGACCTCGGATAAACCTGTGAACTTCCTCGACATCCCCGGCGGTCGGGGTCAGGCCGGTGCCGATCGCCCAGACCGGCTCATAGGCCACCACCAGGTTGGCCGCGGTCGCGCCATCGGGCAGCGAGCCCGCAAGCTGGGTGCCGCAGACATCGAGCGTCTTGCCGGCGTCGCGCTGCTCACGCGTCTCGCCGATGCAGACGATCGCGGTCAGGCCGGCGCGCCAGACGGCCTCCGCCTTCTGCCGAATCAGGGCGTCGGTCTCGCCATGGTCGGCGCGCCGTTCGGAATGGCCGACGATGATGGCGACCGCGCCGAGGTCTTTGAACATTTCGGCCGAGAGGTCGCCGGTGTGGGCACCCGAGGCCTTCGGATGGCAATCCTGGGCGCCGACGGCGACCTTCGAGCCGCGCGCCTTGTCGGCAAAGGCCCCGACCAATGTCGCCGGCGGACAGACCAGGAGATCGGCCTTTCCGGCGACGTCGCCGGCGCCGGCCAGCATCGCGTCGAACTCGGCAAAAGAGGATTTCAGGCCGTTCATTTTCCAGTTGCCGGCGATCAGCGGCCGGATGGCGTCGGTCATGTCGGATTTCCCATCATTCAAGCGTCGTCTTGCGCTACCAGAGCCGGGCGGCGACTTCCAGAGCACGCCTTCGCGTCCACCGTGCGACGCTTCCGCCCGCGCGCCCGAGGTTGCCGGGGGACACGAGCCACTTTATAAGCGTTTTCAATTCGGTGACGCCCTGTTGCTGGACAAAAGGTCTCGACCTTTGCTCCCTCTTGGGCACGAACCGGTTCCCCACCTGCAAAACAAGTTGGACCCATGCTTCGAGGAATGCGGAAAGCCTCATCAAACTGGCTCGGCAAGACGATTATGGCCGTCGTGATGGGCGTTTTGATCGTCAGTTTCGGAATTTGGGGCATTGCCGACATTTTCAGGGGATTTGGCCAGTCGACCTTCGCCAAGGTGGGCGGGACCGAGATTTCGGCCGAGCAGTTCCGCCAGATCTATACCGACCGCCTGCAGCAGCTCGGCCGCCAGTTCGGCCGTCCGCTGACCCCGGAGCAGGCGCGCGCCTTCGGGATTGACCGCCAGGTGCTGCAGCAGACGCTGGCTGAGGCCGCGCTGGACGAGGAAGCGCGCCGCATGGGCCTCAACCAGTCCGATGCCGAGGTGCTGCGCACCATCTACAACGATCCGAACTTCAAGGGCCTCAACGGCCAGTTCGATCCGCAGCGCTTCCAGTCCGTGATCCGCAACTTCGGCTACACCGAGGGCCGCTACATCGCCGAGCAGCGCCGCGTCGGCCTGCGGCGGCAGATCGCCGGCACCATCTCGTCCGGGATCGAGCCGACCAAGGCAATCGTCGAGGCGCTGACCCGTTTCCAGAACGAGCAGCGCTCGATCGACTTCGTCACGCTCGGCGCCGCGCAGGCGGGCACCATCGATCCGCCCTCGCCCGAGGCGCTCGCCGCCTATTTCGAGGATCACAAGGTCCAGTTCCGGGCGCCCGAGTACCGCAAGATCGCCTTCGTCGCGATCACGCCGGAAGAAATCGGCAAGTGGGAGACCGTGTCCGACGACGATGCCAGAAAGATCTTCGAGGAGCGCAAGGACCGGCTCAGCAAGCCGGAGAAGCGCGAGGTCTCGCAGATCGTGTTTCCGGACGCCGGAGAGGCGCAGGCGGCCCGCGCCCGCATCACCTCGGGCACCTCGTTCGACGACATCGCCAAGGAGCGCAAGCTCAATCCCGCCGACGTCAATCTCGGCCTGGTCGCGAAGTCTGCGATCCTCGATCCGGCCGTCGGCGACGCCGCCTTCTCCCTGCCCGCAGGTGAAGTCAGCCAGCCGGTGCAGGGCCGCTTCGGCGTCGCGCTGGTCAAGGTCGGCAAGATCGAGCCCGGCACGACCCCGAGCTATGAGAGCCTTGCGCAGCAGGTGAAGAGCGAGATCGCGACCGAGCGCGCCCGCGCCAAGGTCGCCGAGCTCCGCGACAAGATGGAAGACGAGCGCGGCGGCGGCTCCAGCGTCCTCGACGCGGCGCAGAAGCTGAAGCTGACCGCCGTCACCATCGACGCCATCGATCGCTCGGGGCGTCTGCCGAACGGCCAGGTCGCGTCGAACATCCCGCGCGGCCTCGACGTGGTGTCGCAGGCCTTCAACAGCGACGTCGGCGTCGACAACGATCCGATCCAGTTCAACAACGGCTATGTCTGGTACGACGTAACAGGCATCACGCCGTCGCGCGAGCGCACCCTCGACGAGGTCCGCGACCAGGTCGAGGCCAAGTGGCGCGAGGACCAGATTTCCGCCAAGCTGCGCGCCAAGGCGACCGAGATCGTCCAGAAGCTCGACAGCGGCGCCAAGCTCGCCGACGAAGCCACGGCGGCCGGCGTCAAGGTCGAGACCGCCGCGAACTTCCGCCGCGAGGCCACGTTGCCCAACGTACCGGCCGGCGTGATCGCGGCCGCATTCCGCACCGCCAAGGACGGCGACGGGCAGACCTCGGCGGCCGGCGGCAGCCAGTGGGTGGTGTTCCGCGTCACCGACGTGACGGTGCCTCCGGTCGACTTCGCCTCCAACGAGGTCAAGCAGCTCACCGAGGCGCTGCGGCGCTCGCTCAGCGACGAGCAGGTCGCGCAATATGTCGCGAAGATCGAGACCGACATCGGCGTGAGCGTCAACCAGGCAGCCTTCGCACAGGTGACAGGCGCAAATAATTGAGCATGATCGGGACGGCGCGGCGACGCGCCGTGCGGGATCAAGCTCCAACAACAGACCCTGAGCCAGCGAATGGACGACCTGAAATCGATCATCGGAAAAGTCGCCACCGGCGCCACGCTGACGCGTGAAGAGGCGGCGTCCGCCTTCGACAGCATGATGTCCGGCGAGGCCACCCCCTCGCAGATGGGCGGGCTGTTGATGGCGCTGCGGGTGCGCGGCGAGACCGTCGAGGAGATCACCGGCGCGGTGAGCGCGATGCGCAGCAAGATGCTGCCGGTCACCGCACCTGCGGAGGCCGTCGACATCGTCGGCACCGGCGGCGACGGCTCCGGTTCGGTCAACGTCTCGACCTGCGCGGCCTTCATCGTGGCCGGCGCCGGCGTGCCGGTCGCCAAGCATGGCAATCGCGCGCTGTCGTCGCGTTCGGGCGCCGCCGACGTGCTGGCCTCGCTCGGGGTCAAGCTCGACCTGACGCCTTCGCAGGTCGGCCGCTGCGTCAAGGAAGCCGGCATCGGCTTCATGTTCGCGCCCGCGCATCACCCGGCGATGAAGAATGTCGGCCCGACCCGGGTCGAACTCGCCACCCGTACCATCTTCAATCTGCTCGGGCCGCTATCGAACCCGGCCGGCGTCAAGCGGCAGATGGTCGGCGTGTTCTCGCGGCAATGGGTGCAGCCGCTGGCCCAGGTGCTGAAGAACCTCGGCTCGGACAAGGTCTGGGTCGTGCACGGCTCCGATGGCCTCGACGAGATCACCCTCACCGGCCCGACCTTCGTTGCAACGCTCGAGAACGGCGAGATCAGGACGTCGGAAGTGACGCCGGAAGATGCCGGCCTCGGCCGCGTCGGCGGCGAAGCGCTGAAGGGCGGCGACGCCGATGCCAATGCGATCGCGCTGTCGAGCGTGCTCCAGGGCAAGCCGAGCGCCTATCGCGACGTCGCCCTGCTCAACGCGGCCGCCGCGCTGATCGTGGCCGGCCGCGCCAAGGACCTCAAAGAGGGCGTAGCGATCGGAGTGCAATCGCTCGACAGCGGTGCTGCCGCTGCGCGACTGAAGCATCTGGTCGCGGTTTCGAATGGTTAAGCAAGGCGTTAAGCGATGTCCGACATCCTGACCAAGATCGAGGCCTACAAGCGCGAGGAGATCGCCGCCGCGAAGCGCGCGCGTCCGCTCGCCGAGGTCGAGGCGCAGGCGAAATCGGCCTCGGCCCCGCGCGGCTTCGTCCGTGCGCTGAAGGACAAGCATGCACGCGGCGACTACGCGCTGATCGCGGAAGTGAAGAAGGCCTCGCCCTCGAAGGGGCTGATCCGCGCCGACTTCGATCCGCCTGATCTCGCGAAGGCTTATGAGGCCGGCGGCGCGGCGTGCCTGTCGGTGCTGACCGACGCGCCCTCGTTCCAGGGCCATCTCGACTTCATGGTCGCGGCCCGCGCGGCGACCAACCTACCCGTGCTGCGCAAGGATTTCATGTTCGACACCTACCAGGTGGCGGAGGCACGCGCCCATGGTGCCGACTGCATCCTGATCATCATGGCCGCGCTCGACGATACGGCGGCAAGCGAGATCGAGGACGCAGCGCTCGGCCACGGCATGGACGTGCTGGTCGAGATCCACGACCGCGCCGAGCTCGATCGTGCCTTGAAGCTTCGCTCGCCGATGATCGGCGTCAACAACCGCAATCTGCGCACCTTCGAGACCACGCTCGCGACCAGCGAGGCGCTGGCGCCGCTGATCCCGCGCGACCGCCTGATGGTCGGCGAGAGCGGCATCTTCACGCCCGAGGATCTCGCCCGGCTCGAGCGCGTCGGGATGTCGACCTTCCTGGTCGGCGAGAGCCTGATGCGCCAGCAGGACGTTACCGCGGCCACCCGCGCCTTACTGACGCGGCAGGCCGCGCCGCGCGCCACCGGCACGCGCTGACCCGATGGCGCGGAAGACCAAAGCCAAGAGCAAGGCTATCACCAAAGCCGAGCCGTCGGGCTCGGGCACCACCCTCACCCATATCGACGCCAAGGGCGACGCGCGCATGGTCGACGTCTCGGCCAAGCCGGCGACCGAACGGACCGCGGTCGCCGAAGGCCGCGTCCTGATGAGCAAGGCAACGCTGGCGCTGATCGAAACCGGCCAGGCCAAGAAGGGCGACGTGCTGGCGACCGCGCGGATCGCAGGCATCATGGCGGCCAAGCGAACCTCGGAACTGATCCCGCTCTGCCATCCGCTGGCGCTGACCAAGGTCACGATCGATATCGCAACCGACCGCAAGCTGCCCGGCTGCATCGTCCGCGCCAGCGTCAAGGTAACGGGCCCGACCGGCGTTGAGATGGAGGCGCTGACCGCGGTCTCGGTCGCCTGCCTGACGATCTACGACATGATCAAGGCGGTCGAGCGCGGCGTGCGGATCGAGGGCATTCATCTCGTCGAGAAGATCGGCGGCAAGTCGGGACACTATCGCACCGGCGAGTGATCGCGACTGATGCTCAGCGGGGCGCCTTTCGCGCAAATCCGCAACCATTCGTTAACCAATCTCGCTAACCGGCGCTCCATTTCGTTTGGATACGACTTTCGCGGGCCGGAGGTGCGCGAAAGCTACTTCCGGGCGAAACGCCTGGAAGCGATAGCGTCAGATGAATCAAAACGGCAGTGCCTCGTTCAACGTCGCCTCGGTGATCGGCAGCGGTCCGATCCGCTGGCTGATCCTTGGCGGCGCCGTGTTGATGGCCGCGATCGCGATCGGCGCCACCCTGATGGCGGAGAATTTCCGCGAGCGCGCCCTGCACAACAGCGAGCGCGAGCTCGAGAACACCGTGCTGCTGCTGGCGCGGCATTTCGACCAGCAGCTCGACGACCTCGAAGTCGTCCAGCGTGACCTGATCGCGTTCATGCGCGACAACGGGATCGCGACGCCGGAGAACTACAAGCGCCGGATGTCCTCCGTCGACATCCATGCGATGCTCAAGTCCAAGATGGACGCGCTGTCCAATGTCGGCAGCCTCAACGTGTTCGACGCCGACGGTCTCCTGATCAACAGCTCGGGCGCCTGGCCGCTGCCGCAGGCCTCGATCGCCGACCGCGACTACTTCAATATCTTCAGGTCCAGCCCCTACTCGCCCGACATGATGGTCGCGCCGGTGGTCAGCCGCGTCAGCGGAAACTGGACCACCGCGATCGTCCGCAAGGTTATGGGCCCGCATGGCGAGTTCCTGGGCGTGGTCGGGCGCGGCATTGAGCCGGCGACTTTCGAGAAATTCTTCTCGACCGTTGCGCTCGGCGAAGGTGCTGCGATCTCGATGCACCATCGCGACGGCACGCTGCTGGCGCGCTATCCCCATGTCGAGGAGCTGATCGGGAAGAACTTCCGCACCGGCCCGGCCAACCAGCAGCAGGTGTTCGAGCTGCCCGAGAGCACCTCGCGGATGACCAGCCCGGTGGACGGCAAGGATCGCCTGGTGTCGTCCCGGGCGTTGACCAAATTCCCGATCGTCGTCGTGGCCACGACCACCACGGAGGCGGCGCTCGCCAACTGGCGCGAGCAGATCGGCATCCTGATCGCGATCACCGCGGCATCCGTGCTCGCGATCGCGATCCTGCTGACGCTGGTGGTGCGCAAGCTGTTGCAGCAGCACCGTACACAGCAGCAGCGCCTGACATTGGAGAAGCTCAGGCTCGACACCGCCGTCAATAACATGACGCAGGGGCTGCTGCTGTTCGATGCCGCGCAGCGGCTGGTGATCTGCAACAAGCGCTATATCGAGATGTACGGATTGTCCGCCGACGTCATCCAGCCGGGTTGCAGCTTCCGCGACGTCATCGTGCATCGCCACCTGACCGGCTCGTTCCAGGGCGACGTCGAGCGCTACGTCAACCTCGTGCTGCGCGACGTCGGGATCCGCAACACCATGGTGATCGCGACGCCCGACGGGCGCTCGATCCAGGTCGTCAACGAGCCGCTGGCCGATGGCGGCTGGCTTGCGACCCACGAGGACGTCACCGAGCGCCGCCGCGCCGAGGAACGCATCACGCATCTTGCCCACTACGATGCCCTCACCGACCTGCCGAACCGCGCACTGTTCCACGAGGAGATCAAGCGCGAGCTGCCGCATGTCACATCAGACAGCCAGCTCGCGGTGCTCTATATCGACATCGACGAGTTCAAGGGCGTCAATGACTCGCTCGGCCACATGGTCGGCGATGAACTGCTCAAGTCGGTTGCGCGGACGCTAAGCGGCGTGATCGGCGACGGCGATTTCGTCGCGCGGCTCGGCGGCGACGAATTCGCGATCGTGCAGACCGGCGTGAAGAGCGAGGTCGAGGTCACCGACCTCGTCGCCCGCATCTATGAGGTGATCCGCTCGCCCTATCAATGCCTCGGCCACCAGGTCACGACCGATGCCAGCATCGGAATCGCGCTGGCGCCGAAGGACGGTACCGATCTCGACCAGATCATGAAGAACGCCGACCTTGCGATGTATGCGGCGAAGTCGGCCGGCCGGCGCGTCTCGCGCTTCTTCGAGCCGGCGATGGACGCCGATGCCCGCGCCCGCCGCGAGCTCGAGATGGAGCTGCGGCAGACCATCGCCGCGGGCAGCGGGCTCGAAGTGTACTACCAGCCCTGCGTCGACCTGCGCAGCAACGAGATCACCGGCTGCGAGGCGCTGGTGCGCTGGCGCCACCCGGTGCGCGGCATGATCTCGCCGGCCGAGTTCGTGCCGATCGCCGAGGAGACCGGCCTGATCAACCAGCTTGGCGAATGGGTGCTGATGACGGCATGCAAGGAAGCCGTGAACTGGCCCGATCACATCAGGCTCGCGGTCAACGTCTCGCCGGTCCAGTTCCGGACCGGCACGCTGGCGCTCAAGGTGATCGCGGCGCTGGCGGCATCGGGCCTGTCGGCGGGCCGGCTGGAGCTCGAGATCACCGAGGCGGTGCTGATCCGCGACGACGAGACGGCGCTGGCCGCGCTGCACCAGCTCCGCGCCATCGGCATCAGGATCGCGCTCGACGATTTCGGCACCGGCTATTCGTCGCTGAGCTATCTGAAGCGCTTCCCGTTCGACAAGATCAAGATCGACCGCTGCTTCGTCACCGACATCGCCGACCCGGAAGGCTCGGCCGGCATCGTCGAGGCCGTCGTCAACATCGCCGCCGAGCGCAGCATGACCACGACCGCGGAAGGCGTCGAGACCGCGCAGCAGCAGCAATTGCTGCGCGAGCTCGGCTGCTCGGAAATGCAGGGCTATCTGTTCAGCCCGCCGAAGCCGGCCACGCAGATCCGCGAGCTCCTGGCCGGACATCGCCGTGGCCCCGCCGCGGGCCCGGGCACCGCGCGCCGGCGCAAGCCTGTCGCCGGGGCGGCGTAAGGCTTCTCGGACGCCGGGAGTTCGAGGGGGGCGTCCTCACGATTTCGGAATATTAGAAATATACCCTGAAAAGGCCCGACATGTCAAATCGCCAGGTCGAGCGCCAGCCGCCGCCGGCTACTTTGCATGGGGTTGTTTTCGATATTTTGGCGGCTGCGTCGCCCGGATGGAACCAACGGGTCGCGCGAACGCGCCCGATGGCTTCATCCAGGCTACATGGATCAGGTTCTAGTTCGGCACCGGCCGCTTCTGCGCGGCCTTGTCCGCGTTCTTGGCGTCGGCGTTCACGGTGACGCCGCGCAGCTGGTTGAACGCCGCGGCCAGCGCCTTGTCGTTCTTCTCGTCCGGCGGCACGTAGGATTGCGAGCCGGTCTGCTCGGCGCCCTCGGCGGAGAGATGGCCGCGCATCGAGGCCTCGCCCTTGATCTCGGAACGGGTCTTGAACTCGTCAGGCACGTCCTGCAGCACCTCGATGTCGGGCTTGATGCCGAGCGCCTGGATCGAATGGCCCGATGGGGTGAAATAGCGCGCCGTGGTCAGCGCCAGCGCGCCGTTGCCGGCGCCGAGCGGAATGATTGTTTGCACCGAGCCCTTGCCGAACGAGCGGGTGCCGATCAGGGTCGCGCGCTTGTGGTCGTGCAGCGCGCCGGCGACGATCTCGGAGGCCGAGGCCGAGCCGCCATTGATCAGCACCACGAGCGGCTTGCCCTTGGTCATGTCGCCGCCATGGGCGGTGAAGCGCTGGGTCTCTTCCGGATTGCGGCCGCGGGTCGAGACCACCTCGCCGCGCTGCATCAAGGTCGAGGTCACCGAGACCGCCTGGTCGAGCAGGCCACCGGGATTGTTGCGGAGGTCGACGACATAGCCGGCGAGCTTGTCCTGCGGGACCTGCTTCTGGACCTCCGCGATCGCCTTGCGCAGGCCCTCGGTGGTCTGCTCGTTGAACGAGGTGATCCTGATATAGCCGATGTCGCCGCCTTCGACGTGATACTTCACCGGGCGGACGCGGATGATTTCTCTGACGATCGAGATCTCGATCGGCTTGTCGGCGTCCTTGCGGATGATCTTCAGCCGGATCGAGCTGTTGGGCGCGCCCTTCATCTTGTTGACGGCCTGGTCGAGCGTCAGGCCCTGGATCTGCTCGTCGTCGATCGAGGTGATCACGTCGCCCGACATGATGCCGGCGCGCGAGGCCGGCGTGTCGTCGATCGGCGCTACCACCTTGACGAAACCGTCCTCCATCGTGACCTCGATGCCGAGCCCGCCGAACTCGCCATGCGTGGTCTCCTGCATCTCCGCCCAGCCCTTCTCGTTCATGTAGCGGGAGTGCGGATCGAGCGAGGAGATCATGCCGTTGATCGCACCCTCGACGAGCTTGGAGTCCTCGGGCTTCTCGACGTAGTCGGTCTTGATTTTCTCGAACACCTCGCCGAACAGATTGAGCTGCGAATAGGTGTTGTCGGAATGCGCGGCGGCATTGGCGACGGCGAACAGATGCGCCCCCTGCGGCGAGGCCACGAGCAGGGTGAGACACGCACCCGCAACCGTCCCGAGGAAGAAGCCAACATGTTTGCGCATTATCCGTGATCCCTTCGCTAGCGGCCGGCAACGTTTCGCAACATATGCCCCGCCTCACCCCGACGCGGGGCACCACACAACGGCTTTTTGGTCGGATCAAGGCCGCCCTGTCACCGGACCATTACGGTCCCGTCAGGATGCCCTGGTCAGCCCAAAACCAGCATTTAATCAGCGCCAGGTCAGCCTCAAGTCAGATCCCGGTCGGCCGCTGGCCATCCTCCTGCAACCCGTTCTGCCAGGTCGACGGCCGGGTCCCGAATCCGCGCTTGGCCCGGGTGCCCAACCAATAGCCAAACTGCGGAGGAACATTGCGAAATGGCCCTTCAACCCCGAGTTTTAGCGCGGCATCCATCGGCCAATTGGGGTTATTGAGGATTTCCCGGCCGACCGCGATCAAATCTGCTTGTTTGTCACGCAGGATTTGCTCGGCCTGGTCACCGTGGATGATCAAGCCGACCGCCATGGTCATGATATCGGCATTGCGGCGGACATATTCCGCCAGCGGCACCTGATAGTTGTATTTGATCTCCTTGCCCAGGATCGGCGCCATCTCGCTGATTCCCCCCGACGAGCAGTCGATCACGTCGACGCCCTTCGCCTTCAGGATCGCCGCTAGCCGCGCGCTCTGTTCCGGACCCCAGCCGGCATTGTCCTCGACTGACAGCCGCACGAACAGCGGCTTGTGATCCGGCCAGTGGGCGCGCACCGCCTCGGTCACCTCGATCAGGAAGCGCATCCGGTTGGCTTCCGAGCCGCCATATTCGTCGCTGCGCTGGTTCGAGCGCGCGGAGAGGAATTCGTGCACGAGATAGCCATGGGCGCCGTGCAGCTCCAGCACATCGAATCCGGCGTCGTGCGCGCGCCGCGCCGCCTGCCCCCAGGCTGCGACGAGGTCCTTCACCTCATGGGCCTCCAGCGCGCGCGGCACCGGCCAGCGCTCGCTATGGGCGATCGCGCTCGGCGCCACCGGCGTCCAGGCATCCCAATCCTCGATCTCGGCGCTGCGTTCGAGCGGCCGGTCGCCCTCCCACGGGCGGCTCGCGCGCGCCTTGCGGCCGGAATGGCCGAGCTGGATGCCGGCTGTCGCGTTCTGCTGCTTGATGAAGCTGACGAGCCGGCCGAGCGGCGCGACGAACTTGTCGTCCCAGATGCCGAGATCGCCGACCGTTCCGCAACCGCGCCGCTCGACCTTGGTCGATTCGACGATCACGAGACCGGCGCCGCCGGCGGCGAACTTGCCGGCATTCATCAGATGCCAGTCGGTCGGAAAGCCCTTCTCGGCCGAATATTGATGCATCGGCGGCACCACGATGCGGTTCCTCAACGTGACGCCGCGGATGGTCAGCGGCGAAAACAGCAGCATGTCGGACATCGCATCCCCACATAACGTCACGACCCGGCACGCCGGGCCGATCTTCGATTTGGCAGCGACGATATACGCACCACGCGATGGCCGATAGAGGCACGGCGAAGCACGCGGAAGTAGCAATTTTCAGACTGCTTCGCTACGCTGTGGAACCCACCTCGTTTGGCTGTCATCATGGCCGCTTACCGCACAAGCCCCGGCTTCTTCGAAACCCCGCACGCAGCGGTCTACGCGCTGATGACGGTGACCGTTCTGGCCTCGGGGTTCTGCTTCATCCAGGCCGGCGGCGCATCGGCGCCGGCCGAGCTGCTGTTCCGCGATGGCGCCATGTACACGGCCGCACTGGCACGGCACGAATACTGGCGGCTGTTCGCCTACGGCTTCCTGCACGTCAACTTCATTCATCTCGCCACCAACATGCTGTGTCTCGTGCTGTGGGGCGGGCATCTCGAGCGGCGGGTCGGGCCGACCTACTTCGTTATCATCTATCTTTGCGCGATGGTGTTCGGCGCCATCGTCGGCAATGCGACCCACACGACGCCCTACCTGACGGTCGGCGCTTCCGGCGCCACCTCGGGCATTCTCGGCGCTTTGCTCTGCCTGTGGATCCTCGGCAAGCTCGATGTCCGCTTCGACTTCTTCGCCATCAACATCGGGCTGAACATCGCGCTCGCGATCAGCAATTCGCGGATCGACTGGGGCGTGCATCTCGGCGGCTTCGCAGCGGGCCTGATCGGCTGCGCGCTGCTCGACCTCATCGAGAAGTTCAACGCCTACGTGCTTCGCTGCCGGTTTCCGGAGGCCGTGAAGCTCAATCTCGCGCTGCTCACTGGCGTGGCCGCGCTCGGCTTGTGGGGCCTTCGGGTGCAGCCTCCGGCGGCAGGCATGCCGGGATGGATCCTGGCCACGGGATTTGTCGTCGCATGTTGCGCCGTGATCAAGCTGGTCGATCTCGCGCTGTCGATCAGGAAGGGCCTCGCCGTCGTCATCATCGCACTCGCCAGCGTCAACGCGGCCTGCGTGACACTCGGCGGCTGGACGCTGGCAACGACCTCGGTCTGTGTCGCACGCCGACCAGGCGGGCCTGGCCCGCTCGAGAACCTGCTCAATGCGTTCTGCGACAATCCCCTGCTGGTGACCACACTGGTCGCGGTCGGCGCCGTCGCGGTGACGCTGCTGCTTTGCTCGAAGGAAATCTACCGTGGGATCGAGGACGTCGGCTTCGTCGGCAGCTCGCTGCGTGCCGAGCGCAACCGCCGTCACGGGCTGTGAGCCGCAAGCAGCCGGGTATCGCAGACGAAGGTACCCCTCGCCAGCCACATCAGTTCCGTCGCAACGTTTTTTCGATGCGGCTAGGAAATGCTGGTCGCCGCGCGTGTTGTGTGTCCTGAGACTATCTTGAGGAGGACACTCATGAGGACCCGTACACTCGCACTGCTCATCGCCGGTGTCATGGCCGTCGGGCCAGTGCTGGTTCAACACGCGGCCGCCCAGAACCTGCAAAATGAGGCCGATAAGGGCGCCAAGACACGGAACTCCGGCGAATCCGGCTATGTCGGAGATCAGGACCGCCCCGGCGCCGCCGCGACGCCTCCGGGACGCCCCGATGCAAGCACCGGTTCCACGGATGCCGCGACGTCTCCGAGCGCCCAGAATTCCGGGACCGGAATCAGCGGAGCTCCGGGCAACAAGAGCGGGCCGCCCGCCAAAGGAGAAAGCACGGTGGGCTCAAGCTCGCAGAACCAGCACGTCCGGCAACAGGACCCTTCCAACATCAAGGGATTGCCTGGCAACAAGAGCGGCGAACCCGCGAAGCGCTAATGCCTTGCGTGCTGAATGGGAGAGACGTCGACCGACCAGCCTGATCGGCCTCTCTTGAATTGCGCTGCCGAGCCGTTCCGATCCTACTCAGCAGGCTTGCGGTTCGCCGACAGGTCGGTCGGGCAGCTTGTCCCGCACGCGATCGCTTTCTTCTGGTCGGCGACACGCCACACCAGCAGCGCGGCCAGGACGATGATGGTGACGGTGAGCTTGGCCAGCGTGTCGTGATTCAATTTCAGCTCCGAACGGCAATCAGCATAAGGCAAGACAATCAGCTACAAATAAAAGTGGGCCGGCCCCCTTTGGGGGCTCGTGCCCGGGCCGAGACTCGCATTCGATCCGGTCACCAGCATCATGGTACGGCCCTGTAGCAGCCTGCAAGCTTTCCGGTCTGCATAGCAGCACGGCACAGCCGGCCACGTTGGAACTTTCTCATCTGTGTGCCGTTCGGTGGCTGTGCTCTGATCATTGCCCCAGAGGCACAACACCTCCTGCGGCCCCAGCCGTCACGCTGGGGCCGTAAATCCTTCACATGGCACGCACAATGAGCGATCGCGCTCACAGCCATTTTGGCACGTCGCTGCGGACAAAGTTGCGCAATTGGCCGATCAGCGCGGCAGGATCGGGATCGACGCAGATCGAATGCCGGTGCGCGGGCGGCACGAATTTGCAGGTCACCATGTGGTCGATGAAGGCCAGGAACGGCCGGTAGAAATCCGCGACGTTCAGCAGACCGACCGGCTTGTCGATCTCCGCGAGCTGGTTCATGGTCCAGACTTCCATCATCTCTTGCCGCCCGGCATCGCGATGAAGGCATCCGCAAGTTCGGCCATCCGCTCCTTGCGTTTGCGCAAGGTGGCGACGATCTCGCTGCGGTGAAGATCGGGGTGCGTGTGGCCCTTCAGGCGCAGCGCTTCGGTGATCACGCCATGGGCCGTGCGGCCCGCCTCGATCAGGGCATCGGCGACGACGCCCATCAGCCCCTTGGTCGTGCCGCCATACACCATGGTGATGCCGGCTTCCGCCAACGCGCGGCCGAGCCGCCGCGCACCGTCGGCATAGGCGTCGGAGTCGCCGAAATTCGAGCCGCAAAAAACCGCGACGCTGGCGATCGACCGTGGCATGGACAAGGCTCCCCTGGCGCTCGGCTGACGCGCTTCGCGCGCAGGGGGCTGCGCCTCGCCGTCAGCGAGGACGACCATACAGCACGGGGAGCGGGTTCGCGAAGCGTAACCCGCCGGCCGCCGTCAACTCCGCGCAAGCCTCGCAGCGCCCGCGGCGATCGCGTCGTTGAAGCTCGTATCCCAGAATTTTCCGACCTCGGCGCGCGCGTCGAGCACACCGAGCTTGAGGAAGGTGTCGGCGACCTTCTGGTGGGTCTCCGGCACGTCGGGGCTGACGCCGGCGAGCGAGAAGTCGTCGCTGCGACGCGCGAACTGGTCGAGAATGTCCTGCAGCGGCAGATGGGTTTCGGCCACCTGCGCCGCCGCATAGAGCGGAAAGTTCTTGTTGGCGAACGCATAGGCGCGCTGGATCCGCAGCAGGAAATCGCTGACGGCCGCGTGGCGCAGCGGATCGTCGACCGCCTTCGGATTGGCGTAGATCGGGAAATTACCCGAGAGATAGCCGACGCCGGTCTTGAGCAGCCGCGCGCCCTGCTTCGCGATAGCGAGCTGCCCGTTGTAGCCGTAGATCGCCCAGGCATCGAGCTTGCCGGAGGCGAACGCCGAGTAGCCGTCCGACGGCGTCAGATTGATCGCCTCGATATCGCTGAACGCAAGGCCTGCCTCCTCGAGTTGCTTGGCAAGGAAGTAATGCGCCGTGGTCGCGCGCACATAGCCGACGCGCTTGCCCTTGAGGTCAGCGATCGAATGGATCGGCGCGTCCTTCGCCGCCACCGTGACCTGGATGTTGAGATCCTCATGGGTAACGGCGATGAAGCGCACCTTGGCGTTCTGGCGCGCGGCGAACATCGCCGGAATCTCGCTGCCCGAGCCGACATCGAGCGCGTCGCCGTTCAGCGCCTCGATGTGGAGCACGCCGTTGTTGAGCTCCTTCCATTCGATCCGGTAGGGCGTCTTGTCCTCGCCGGCCGCCTGCAGCAGCGGACGCCAGCCGCCCTTGTAGTACGCCACCCGCAAGGTGACGCCGCCGAGGTCGGGACCTGCGCCCGCCCCGGTTTGCGCGCGCGCATTGCCAGCAACCAGACTTCCGGCGAGAACGCCGAGCGCGGAACGTCGAGAGAGAGGGGGCGTAGTCACCGGCGTTAGGCTCCTGATCAGCAGTCACAAACTGCCGCAAGCTTAGGAGAAAAATCGCCGATGTATATGAGACGCTATTTCGTTTTTCGCCGCGCGCGCGAAAAGCCGTTCCAAGGATTGGCCGTTCGGCACGGAAATCCATATCGGACGACGACAGCCGCGTTACTTCGCAACCTCGTACACATCAGGATCGAAGCTCGAGCTCGGATGGGCGAACGCGTTGCGCAGCGCGGGCGACATCGCCACGTTGTAGTTGATGCCGTTCGGCGGGGTCGGCTGCTCCAGCCACTTCCTGTACATGACCTCGATCTCCGGGCTCTTGTAGAGCTCGGCCGTGGCACGATCGGCGAGCGCCTTGAACGGCGCGTCCTCCCGGCGCAGCATGATTCCGAACGGCTCGGCCTTCGAGAAGGCCTCCTCGCTGATCATGTAGAGCGCAGGTTGCTTGGACCGCGCGATCGCCACGGCAAGCTGGACGTCGTCGAGCGCGTAGGCCTGGGCGCGATCGGTCTCCAGCATCAGGAACGCCTCGGCCTGGTCCTTGGCCGGCAGGACGTTGATGCCGAGCTTGCGTTCGGTGTTGACCTTGATGAGTTGCGTGAGGTTCACCGAGCCGGCAACGGCGGTCACCGATTTGCCCTTGAGGTCGTCGATGGTGTTGATGCCGGATGATTTCTTGGCGGCGAAGCGCGTCGCGCTCAGGAAGTGCGAGTTGGTGAAGGTCACCTGCTTCTGGCGCTCGGCGCTGTTGGTGGTCGCCGAGCAGTGCAGGTCGATCGTGCCGTTGACCATCAGCGGGATGCGGTTCGACGAGGTCACCGGGAGATAGTCGACGGCAATGTCGGGCATGCCGAGCTCCTTCTTCACGGCATCGACGATCCTGAGGCAGATATCGAGCGCGAAGCCGATCGGGCGCTGATTGTCATCGAGATAGCTGAAGGGAACGGAGGCCTCCTGAAAGCCCAGCGTGACCTTCTTCGTCTCCTTGATCTTCTGCAGCGTGCCCGACGGCTCCTCGGCTGCCACGGGGCTTGCGGCGAGCGCGAGAGCGAAAAGGACGGCGGGCAAACGCATCGGCGGCTCCTGTGCGGTGATCGGATGGCGGTGATAGCCCACACACAGGCCCGGCGATAGAAGACGATGGGTCTATCAGCTATCGCGGTTTGCTATGGTCCGCTTGCCGAGCTTGTGACCGCAACCACGCGGCCTCCGCACCCGGATCGCTAATGTTGCGTCCCGCCCTCGAGCAGGCGGTCTCCGACGAGGTGGACCGCGCCGCGGGTCCAGGAATAATCGGCGCCCATCCGCAAGCCGCTGTCGCCGCGTGAGACGACCGCGCCGCTGCGGGCGTCGCGCACCTGGAAGCCGACCGTGTATTCGGTCCGGCTGACCCGCCTGATCACGCCGATCAGCGATTGGTCGGCGCCGAGCTTTTGTGCGATCGCCGCCTCGCAGCCGTCGCAGTCGCGCAGCGCCCGCGCCTTGACGGGCCCGGCGGTTGCGCCACCGGTGTCGACCAGGCGGTAGCGGCCCGACTGCGCAAGCCGGTCGCGGACGCCCCTTGTAACGTCGGCCAGAGTGGCGGCGTCCGAGCCGGCAAGGCCGGACGACGGTGCCGCGGAATTGTCCTCGAGCTCGAATTCGAACACCGCGAGCCCGATCGGCGCCACGGCGGCGGTCTGTGCCGCCGGCAGCGCGGCGGCGAGCACGGCGCGCACCTCGCGCGACACGAACATCCGCGCGTGGTCCCATGCTTCGTCATTGTCGCCGCGGAACGTATAGAGCTTTTCGTACAGCACACGGCTCGCTTCGGCATCGATGACCGCGACCTTGGCCCACTGGATCAGCGTGCTCATCTTCTGCACGCCGCCGACCACCTTGATCCGGGCCTCACCTGCGGGCGCCGTGGGCGCGACCAGGCGATAGCGCGGCTCCGCGGCGACATCGGCACGCAGCGCAGCCATGAACGCATCGAGCCGCTTCTGATGCGCGGCGGTCTGGTCGATCACCTCGCCCGAGGTGTCGACATAGCTGAAATCATCGATGCTGACGCCCAGCGGGGATGCCGCCGCGGCGCCGGTTTCAGCGCGCAGCGGACAAGGTCCGGCCAGAAGGCCGATCAACGCGAGGGCGTGCAAAACGAGGCGGGACTGGCGCATGATCTGGACCTTTGGCTGCTGGCGCGGTCGGTTCGATCGCAGCCTAGGCTGGCCGGCATCCGCGCCGCAGCGGAGCGCCTCCCGGCCGGAGCCGGGAAAATCTCACGACCGTGGTCCGCACTCAAGGCGACGCTTCTCGACGCTTGTGTTCTGCCGTTTAATGGGCGTGACGGCCTTGCCCGCGAACTGGGCGCCGAGGCTCGTCTGCGACCTCTGAGGATACGCCGATGTGGAACTGGTCCGGAAGCGATCTGAAGCTGCGGCTGACGTTGCGCGTCGCGGCGGTGGCGCTGCTCTGCTTTGCAGCCATCTCCGGCTACTTCCTGATCGATGCCGACCGCTCGGTGCGCGCCAGGATCGCTGCCGTTGCCGATGTCGCCGCCAGGACGCTGGAGTTGCAGCAGAGCAAGATCCAATGGCTGAACAATCCGCGCTCCGAATTCCCCGATCTCGACAGCGTTGCCGGCTCGGTCATGGCGCCGGGCCTGTGCCTCGCCTTTCGCAGCAACAGCGGCGAGATCAGCCAGCGCTTCTGCGGCGGCACGCAGACCGATACGGCTGCGCCGCCGCAGGCCTTCGCAGCGCTCTATCGCCGCCTGTTCGATCCCGGCCGCGAGGCCGTGCGCCCGGTGCTGTCGCGCGGTCAGGCGATCGGCGAAGCCGTGGTCTGGGTCGATCCGGCCGTGCTGACCGCGCAAGCCTGGCACGATGCCGGCCGCCTGATGGCGGTGCTCATGATCGCGCTGCCGCTGCTCTGCGCGCTGGTCTATGCGGCGCTGTCGCGCGCGCTGCGTCCGACGCGGCTGATCCGCGACGGGCTCGAGCGGATCGCCGCCGGCGACCTCGCCGCGCGCCTGCCGCCGTTCGACCTCGCGGAATTGTCGGCGATCGGCGACGTCTTCAACCAGCTCGCCGAGCGCCTCGCTGCCGCGCTCTCCGACCGCAATGCGCTGACGCAGAAACTGATCGTGGTGCAGGACGAGGAACGGCGGCATCTTGCGCGCGAGCTGCACGACGAGTTCGGGCAGTCGCTGGCGGCGATCCGCGCGCTCGCCGCATCGGCGCGCCTGACCGCGGCGCAGGATTGCCCGCCGCTGCTCGCCGAATGCGACGGCATCGCGCGGACCGCGACCGACATGATGGAGACGTTGCGCGGCGCCCTGTTCAGGTTGCGCCCGCCCGATGTCGACGAACTTGGACTGGCGGCCAGCCTGGAGGGCCTGATCGCCGGCTGGAACGGCCGTAGCCGCGGACAGCCGCGGTTCGAGATCGCCATGTCGGGATCGTTCGAACGCATCCCCGCCTCTGCCGGCGCTAACCTCTACCGCATCGTGCAGGAGGCGCTCACCAACGCAGCCAAGCACGCCGGCGCCACGCGCGTGTTGCTGCGGCTGCAGATGCGCGAGGCGACTTCGGACGGCGGCGATAGCGAGATCGTGCTCGCGATCGACGATGATGGCGGGCCGAGTGACCCCCAGTTCAAGTCCGGCATGGGCCTGCTCGGCATGCGCGAGCGGGTCGCGGCGCTGGGCGGGCGGCTGAGCTTCGCGGCCGGTCAGCCCAATGGCTCGTCGCTCCGCGTCACCGTTCCCGTCGTCACCGGTCCGGACACCGCCCCCGTGGAACGCGCGGCATGAGCACGACGGCGCGAACCATCATGCTGGTCGACGATCACGCCGTCGTTCGGGAGGGCTACCGGGCGATGCTGCAGAAGCAGCCCGGCCTCTCGGTCGTCGCCGAGGCCTCCGACGGGGTCGAGGCCTACCGCCTCTACAAGGAGACCGGACCCGACCTCGTCATCATGGATCTGTCGATGCCCGGCATCGGCGGCATCGAGGCGATCCGGCGCCTCAGGCAGTGGGACAAGCGGGCAAGGATCCTGGTGTTCACCATGCACCAGAACGCGGCCTTTGCCGTGCAGGCGATCCGCGCCGGCGCCAGCGGCTATGTCACCAAGACCAGCCCGCCGGAGACGCTGGTGCACGCGGTGATGGATGCGCTGGCGGGCAGGATCGCGATCAGTCCGGACATCGACCACGAGCTCGCGCTCAGCCGCCTCGCCGGCGAGACCGCGGCAGCGGATCTGCTGACCGCGCGGGAATTCGAGGTGCTGCGCATGCTGCTCGCGGAGAAGACCACCGACGAGATCGCCGAGGCGCTGCACCTCAGCCCCAAGACGGTCGCGAACCTGCATTCCCTGATCAAGGACAAGCTTGGCGTCGGCACGGATATCGAGCTGGTCCGCCTCGCGCTGCGGCAGGGCATCCTGACGCAGATCGATCTCGGCGAACGGTAGGCCCGCGGCGGGAGCCGGCTCGCATTGCCAGCCGCACTCATCGCAGGCGCTCAAAGAAAGGCCCCAGCGAGGGGGTACACGCTGAGGCCAGAGCAACTTGGTCACGCAATCCTAGACCTTGCCCCGACACTTTCCCTTGCTCGTTGGGAGTACCGGAATCGTACGGAGCCGAAGACTGAACCTCATTGCTCTCTCGCCCGTATCCATCACGTCAGGATTTTGCCATTCCTCCTGGGGCTAGAACCAACTCCGTCCGTCGTATTTCAATGCGGGCGGCGTTGATCGTTTCTGGCCTGCAACGAGACACGACCGCGGCGCAGACACACTGACGAAAGTTCCCGGGCAGGAACCGGAACGGATGCCAACCGACGTGAGTTGGACAGCATGATGTTGAAGGATGGAGCGTCATCGCCGTGACCCGAAAAACCCTGCAAGCACGTTCGGAGCAGGCGCTTGTCGTCATCATCCTCAGCACCGGCGCGCTGATCGCCTACCTCGGCCTGGCGCTTTCCAGGATGTGAGAGGTGCGCCCGGCAGCCGGCAAGTCGCTGCGCACCAAAAGCCCGTAAGGTCCCAACCGGTGCAACGCATTGCGTGTCGTTCCGGCGCAGGCTGGGACCCACAATCACAAATGCCGATTGTTGTGCGACGCTGGGGCCACAGCCCTCTTTGACAATACACTCCTGAGGTCATGGGTCCCTGCTCTCGCCGGGACGACAGCATCTCGCTCCGTCGCATGCCTGCCGCACAAATCGAGGACATTGCCGGCCGCCTGCAATTTTCGTACACGGTTCCACGCAATGACCTCGCAACTCTCTCCCGATTCCGTCGACGTGCTGCTGTTCGATATCGGCCGCGTCGTGCTCGACATCAACTTCGAGAAGGCGATGGCGCACTGGGCGCAGCAAGCCGGCTGCGCGCCGGCCGACCTCGCCACGCGCTTTGTGGTCGACGACAGCTTCAAGCATCACGAGATCGGCCGGATCGACGACGCGGCGTTCTTCGCAAACCTGCGCCGGACGCTCGGCATCGAGATCACCGACGCGCAGTTCCTGGAAGGCTGGAATGCGATCTTCACCGGCGAGATGCCGGGGATTGCGCGCCTGCTCGCGGCGGCCTCGGAGCGGATGCCGCTCGATGCCTTCTCCAACACCAATCCGGCCCACGTCGCGCATTTCTCGGTGCTCCATGCCGAGCTGCTCAGCCATTTCCGCACCGTCTTCCTGTCCTCGACGATCGGCTTTCGCAAACCCGACGCCGAGGCCTACGATCATGTGGTAAAAGCCATCGGCGTGCCGGCGTCGCGGATGCTGTTCTTCGACGACCTGGCCGCCAACATCGAAGGCGCGCGGGCGCGCGGCCTTCATGCCATCCACGTGACATCGACGGATGACGTGGCGAGGGCTCTGACTGCACTTGGTATTGAACATTAGGAATTGAGGAGCTCCGAGCGTGGCCCTGATGCCGGTTGCCGATGCCCTGTCCGCCGTCCTCGCCGGCGCCGAACCGCTGCCGGAGGAGATGGTCGCGCTCGATGCCGCCTACCATCGCACCCTGGCGCGCGACCTCGCCGCGCGCCGCACCCAGCCGCCGCAGCCGATGTCGGCGATGGACGGCTATGCCGTGCGCGCGACCGACGCGGCTGACCTGAAGGCCCGCCTCCGGGTGATCGGCGAAGTCGCGGCCGGACGGCCATTCGAGCGCACGGTCGGCGCCGGCGAAGCGGTGCGGATCTTCACCGGCGGCGTGATCCCTGACGGGGCCGACGCCGTCATCATCCAGGAAGACACCGCCGTCGAGGGCGACCACATCACGATCACCGAGCTAGCTGCCGCCGGACGGCACATCCGCCCGGCCGGTGTCGACTTCCGTGAGGGCGACGTGCTGCTCGCCGCCGGCAGCCGCCTCTCCGACCGCGCGCTGTCGCTTGCGGCCGCCATGAACTATGCGGAGCTCGCGGTGCGCCGCCGCCCGAAGGTCGCGGTGCTGGCGACCGGCGACGAGCTGGTGATGCCGGGCTCGCAGCCCGGCCCCGGCCAGATCGTCTATTCCAACGGCTACGCGCTGCGGGCGCTGGCCCGCGCCGAGGGCGCCGAGACCGTCGATCTCGGGATTGCCGCCGACACGGTGGACGCCACCACCGCAGGCATCCGCCGGGCGCGGGAAACCGGCGCCGACATCCTGATCACGACCGGCGGCGCCTCGGTCGGCGACCACGACCTGGTCAAGCAGTCGCTGGAGGCCGAAGGCGTCGATATGGCGTTCTGGCGGATCGCGATGCGGCCCGGCAAGCCGATGATGCATGGCCGGTTAGGGGCGCTGCGGGTGATCGGCCTGCCCGGCAATCCGGTGTCGTCCTATGTCTGCGCCTTCCTGTTTCTGGTGCCGTTGATTCGGGCGCTGAGCGGCCGAAAAATGATTCATCATCGCCGCGCGAGCGCCCTGCTCGGCCGCGACCTCGCTGCCAACGACCAGCGCGAGGACTATCTGCGCGCGCGTCTCGAGACGCGCGAGGACGGCACGCTGATCGCAACGCCTGTGATGCAGCAGGACTCGTCGCTGCTCGGGAATCTCGCTGCGGCACGGGCACTTCTCGTGCGTCCGCCGTTTGCGCCGGCCGCTGTTCAAGGCAGCGAATGCGAGATCCTGACGCTGCCCGAATGAGACTTTCGCGGCTCGCCGATTGCGCGTTGCAGAACGCGTTCACCTGAAATTAAGTGGTTGCGGAACACATATCGAACATATAGTGTCCGTTCATGATTTGTTTCGAGTACTGGTGTCTACAAACGGGAGACCACCAGGGAGCGCTTGCAACGAGCACCGCGCTCCTGAGGTCAGCCCCGCCTGCGGGTCCCACCTGAAGAGTCTCGGAATCGAACGACGCTATCAACCGGGGGAATACTCGAGATGCTCACGCGCAAACAGTACGAACTTCTGCGTTTCATCAACGAACGTCTGAAAGAGGCCGGCGTGCCGCCCTCCTTCGACGAGATGAAGGATGCGCTCGACCTGCGCTCGAAGTCCGGTATCCACCGCCTGATCACTGCGCTGGAAGAGCGCGGCTTCATCCGCCGCCTGCCCAACCGCGCCCGCGCTATCGAAGTCATCAAGCTGCCCGAGCTGTCGGCCGGCGGCAGCAACGGCCGCCGCGGCTTCACGCCGAGCGTCATCGAAGGCACCCTCGGCAAGCGCACCAGCACGCCGCCGATTGCCGAGGACGACGGCAACCGTCCGGTCGCGGTCCCCGTGATGGGCCGGATCGCCGCCGGTACGCCGATCGAGGCGCTGCAGACCCGCAGCCACACCATCAGCGTACCACCCGACATGCTCGGCGCCGGCGAGCATTATGCGCTGGAAGTGCGCGGCGACTCGATGGTCGATGCCGGCATCCTCGACGGCGACATGGCGCTGATCCAGCGCAACGACGTCGCCAACACCGGCGACATCGTGGTGGCGCTGATCGACGAGGAGGAAGCCACCCTGAAGCGCTTTCGCCGCCGCGGTGCATCGATCGCGCTGGAGCCGGCCAACACCGCCTATGAGGTGCGCATCCTGCCGCCGAACCGGGTCCGCATCCAGGGCAAGCTGATCGGCCTCTATCGCAAATACTGATTTCAAATACTTGCGGCGGCGAGGAACGAGCAACACATCGGAATCGTTCCTTGATAGATGGCGTAACGTGCCGCCTGCCCGATGCGCTCCGATACCTCCCACGCAGCGTCGCGTGTTTGTGATCGGGGCGTTCGTCGAGCAGTCGTACAATCGCCCAGAAACGAGGAGACACTCGTTCGTTATCGTCCACTCTGGTAGAGGCCCTATGCCTCAAGGAGAGGCACGGGTCGCTACCCTCGAACAGAGGAGCCATCCGATGTGTGACTATAGTCTGCACGCCGTGGCGTCGCGCCCCGCCATTGTTGGAGAGACGCTGATCACCACGACTTTCCGCGGCACGTCGACCCGCGGCTTTGCTTCGGAGAATGATCCCACGGTCGCGGTCTGCATGCTGCCGGGCACCGAGCTCGCTTTCGCCGAGAACGTTCGCTACGACAGCCGCTGGATCTGGACCAAGACGATGAACTTCCGCGTCGGCGTGTTCAACGAAGTCGAGCCCGACGTTCCCGATCGCCATCACGACGCGGTCGAATTCCCCGACGGCAGCCATGTGCTGGTGACCCAATTGGTCGAGGGACAACGCGTCAGCGTGCTGCAACTGCCGGCACTGCATCCGCCGGTCGAGCAGAAGCCGAAGGTTGTGGAGCGGCGGCCCTCCGCATTTGCGTCGCTGTTTTTGGGTTGAGCGCATCGTCGCCGCGGAATGAGCGATCCGGCGGCGGGTGACCTTGAGCGATTTCGAGCGACCCCGGACGCCGGGTTCCGGGGCGCGGCAGGAGATTTGCGTCGGCGGCCGGCTTGGCGCATCATTGGGCACGGAGGACGTGCACTCACGGAAACCTGCTCAACGGAAACCTGCTCAGTGGTCGACAAGGTCACATGGCAAAAGGCTGGACGCGTCACGGAGCCGGGCCGCTACATGTTCCGGTTCGGCTGGCTGACCGTGACGGCTGATGACCTGAAGGTCTGGGAGCAATTCCCGGAGGCTTCCTTCACCCTCGTCAAGAAGCCCGATGCCGGCCCCGACTCCGACGAGTTCCATCTCGGCCTGTTCGAGCTGCCGACCGGACCCTCACCCGACAACGGCTAATCCTCGCCCTGCAGATCGGTCTCGGCCGGCGTCGCATCCACGGCGGGCCGTGGCGCGGCAGCCGGCGCGCGCAGCGTGGTCTCGCTCTCGCCATCACCGGGCACCGCCGGCGACCACGGCCGGTCGATCCCGCCGGGCTTGACCGCATCGACGGCGTAGCCGTCCCTGATACGCCGGAGCACCAGCGCGCCGTGGCGCCGCAACCGCTCGGCGTCGATCACCGAGGCCGCGCAATCCTTCGGCGCCGGCCGCGCCGTCACGATCAGCGCCGCGCGCTCGCAATCATCAGCCAGCGCCTCGGGCCGGCTCACCAGCGCGACGAAGGCGCCGCCGGGCCCCTGCGTCACGCAGCCGCCCGGATCGCAGGAAACACCCTCGGCGAGCGAGGCGTCCATAGCGGTCCTCGCATCGGCGTCCGCCGCCAGCCACTCCTTGATGAGGAAGGCGTCCTTGGCGCTGTGCATCAGATGCAGCCGGCCGTCGCCGCCCCGCACCGCGACATTGCGGCCGTCGGCGGAGACCAGCACGTCCGGCTGTGGCACCCGCACCGCCCAGACCGAAGCCGCCACCAGCAGCACCGCCCCCGACCAACGCAGCGGCGTGCGCAACAGCCCGAGCAGGATCAGGCCGGCGCTGGCCATGATCATCGGCCCGGCCCCAAACGCCGCCATCCGGCCGACCGCGCCGGGGAGCGCGGCGACCCATTGCGTCACCAGGATCATCCAGTCGATGCCAAACCCCATGATCGCCCAGAACACGCCGTCGAAGCCGAACGGCATCGCAAGCAGCCCGAGCAGGCCGGCCGGCATCACGACCGCCGAGACCACCGGCATCGCTGCGAGGTTGGCCAGCAGCCCGTAGGGCGTCACGCGATGGAAATGGAACGCGGCGTAGGGCGTGGTCGCGAGCCCAGCCACCAGCGAGGCCAGCATCAGCATGGTGAGCTCGCGCCCGCCCCACAGAGCGACCCGCGCGGTGGCGGAATGGTCGGGCGACGCCAGCAGGTTCGGCAGCCCGATCTGCACCAGTGCCACCAGCCCGAGCGTCGCGGCAAACGACATTTGGAAGCTCGGATGCACCAGCGATTCCGGCGCGATCGCGAGCACGATCAGCGCCGCCACCGCCAGCGTGCGGAAGGTGATCGCGCGGCGATCGACGATCACGGCGATCAGCACCACGGCCGTCATGAAGAACGATCGCTGGGTCGCAACCTCCGCCCCCGACAGCAGCAGATAGAACGCCGCCGCGACCAGCGCGGCCGCCGCCGCCCATTTCTTGATCGGGTGTCCGGCCGTCAGCGCCGGAAACAGCGCAAGCAGCGCGCGGATCGTGAAGAACACGACGCCGGCGACCACGGCCATGTGGTAGCCGGAGATCGACAGCACATGGCCGAGCCCCGAGATGAACATCGCGTCGTTGACCGGCGTCGTGATCGCATCGCGCCGCCCGGTGAGCAGCGCCGTCGCGATCGCGCGCTGATCGCCGTCCAGCGTGGTGCGGATGCGCGCGTCGATGGCGTCGCGCAGCCACTGCATGAAGGCGGCATAACGCAGCGCAAGGCCGCCGGTCGCAGGCGGCTCCTTTGTCCTGACCGCGCCCATCACGAAGCCGGAGGCGCCGATGCCCTGGAAATAGAGGTCGCGGCCGAAATCATAGGAGCCCGGACGCTGCGGCCCGAGCGGCGGCATCAGCCGCGCCTTCAATTCGACGAAGCTGCCGACATCGGGCGCGGTGCCCTTCTTCACTGAGAGCCTGACGCGCTCGAGTTTTGGTACCTCGCGCTGGCTTTCCATCGACACGACGCGCAGTACGAAGCGGTCGGTTTTCTCCCTGATGTCGCGCGTCTCGACAAAGCCGGTCAGCGCCACGGAAAATAGCGGCCGCGCCAGCACGCCATGGGCGATCCGCGCGGTCTTCCAGGTCGCCGTCGCAAAGCCCGCAGCGACCGCAGCCAGCATCACGATGGCGGGAAACACGCTGCGCCGCTGCAGCAGCAGCGCCAGCAGGCAGAGCGCGACGGCGACGCTGGCGGCGACCGACAGCACCGGCTCGTGCTCGGCCCCAAAATAGAACGCAATGCCCGTCCCGAACGCCACCGGCACCCAGGGCAACAGCCGCCCGGCGCCCGCCTCCGCACGCGCCCATTGCCGCAGCGTCTCGACGAGAGGCCGCCAGATGCTGGCGCGCGCCGGAACATAGCCGCCGGCTGGCATAGCCGCGCGCGGCGGCCACGTCCCCGCGTAGCCGCGTCTGCCGCCCGGCGTTGTGCCCTGCTCCGCCATTCCGCTCGCGATCCCTGCCGGGCTGCGAAGCTACCGGAAGTTGTGACCTCACTGCTAGCAGAACGGATGCAGAATACCGCCGGGCAAGGCCGGGATACCAGGACCGACCTTTGTCGCGGCTCCCCGCGCCAGGCCCAGATGTAGCCTGCGTCAAACCGATCAAGCCGAAAGTCTCATTAGGTACCGATCCCATTGGGACTAGACTAACCCGATGCCTCCACCCCCGGACAGACGGGACGAGGCAGTGACGGCTCGCGGCACCTGACAGCCGCTGGAGCTCTTCTCAGGTGGCCCACAACTCCCCCTGAGACCAGGCGTTGCGGACGAACTCGCAAATCTCGCCTGCAACGCCGCGCACCACGCGCACGCCGCGAGCGGATCGATCGCTGAAAAACGCGAGGCGTAGCGTTTGCATTTGAGAGGAGCCGCACATGGCAATTCAAGTACCGAGCGATTTTCGTCGCGTGATTGTCGCTGCGTCAGTGGGAAACATCATTGAGTGGTATGACTTCTATATCTTTGGCAGCCTGGCCGCAGTTCTGTCGGTCAAGTTCTTTGAACAGTCCCACCCCATCGCGGCCCTGCTGAGCACGATCGCGCTGTTCACTGCGGGATTCCTGATCCGTCCATTGGGGGCCTTCCTGTTCGGATGGATGGGCGATCGGGTCGGCCGCAAATATACGTTCCTCATTACGCTGAGCGGAATGGGCCTCGGAACCGGCGCGATCGGACTGATCCCAACTTATCAGTCGATCGGCGTGACGGCCGCATTCGTCCTGTTCGGCCTGCGGATGATCCAGGGTCTATGCCTGGGCGGCGAATATGGCGGCGCCATCACCTATGTCGCCGAGCATGTTCCGGACGACAGCCGGGGCTACTACACAGGCTGGCTACAAACCTCGCCGACGCTCGGGATCGTGGTGTCGCTGGCCGTGATCGTCCTGACCCGGACCTGGGCCGGCAATCAGGCCTTCGACGAATGGGCGTGGCGCGTTCCGTTCCTGGTCTCGTTCCTGTTGGTGGCCATCGCCATCTACATCCGGCTCCAGCTCCAGGAGACGCCGATTTTCCAGGAGATCAAGGCCCGCGGACAAATGACCAGGAATCCCTGGCGCGAAGCTTTCCTCAGCCCCAACATCAAGTACATCCTGATCGCCATCGTCGTCCTGATCGGACAGGGCGTGGTCTGGTACAGCGGTCAATTCTGGGCACTATACTTCCTGCAACAGGTCTCCAAGGTCGATCCGGTGACCTCGGCCTACATCGTGGGAACCGCACTGCTGATCGCAACGCCGAGCCTGATCTTCTTTGGCTGGCTGTCGGATCAGATCGGCCGCAAATCCGTGATCCTCGGCGGGATGCTGCTTGCCGCGATCACCTACTATCCCCTGTATCTGTGGCTCGGCACGGTCACGCAGCCGGGACACATCAACTATCCGGTCGCCGTCTTCATCATCTTCATCCTCGTCTGCTACGTCGGGATGGTGTACGGGCCGGTCGGAGCGTTCCTGGCGGAATTCTTCCCGGCCAGGATCAGGTACACCTCGGTCTCGGTGCCGTATCATATCGGCAATGGTTGGGGCGGCGGATTGGTGCCGTTCATCACATCAGCCGGCTTCGCAGCGACCGGCAGCATCGGCTACGCGCTAATCTACCCGATTGTCGTCCCCGCGGTGTGCTTCGTGATCGCCCTCCTTGTCATGCCGGAGACACGCAAGACCAGAATTTGGGAGCAGATCGAGGCAAGAGTTGCATCGTGACGGAGTGACGTGGCCGAGGGGCGACTAGAGCCGTTTCCGTTCCGATGGAATCGGAACGGGGCTCTAGAATCTCGTTTTGACGCGTTTTCTTTACGCGAACCGGTTTCCACTTCGCTCGAAAGCGCTCTACCCCTGCAGCGACGGCGATAGCCGCTTTCCCGCAAGTGCGGGACGACGCTTCTCTATCGTCCCGCTCGCGGTCGCCGGCGTGATTTCTCTGCAAAGGCTGCGTGCGTGTTCCATCAACGCGGCCTGGAGGGGACGCAGCTTCGCGCAATTGCAAGCTCTCCCGCCGCCGGTGGTCGGCGGTCAGACCAACGTTTCAGTCGGCTTCCTCTCAGCCAGCTCGGTGATGCCAGCGATCGTGCCACCAAGTGGCGAAATCACGATCCACCGTCAGCTCCCAGCAAGCGAGCACGATCACCACGATGCCGGCGAGAGCGCTGCTCGTCGTGGCCGATCCCTGTTGGTAGCCAAACGTCCAGGGTGCCAACACCAGAGCCACCCCCATCAGCATCTCACCCCATTCCTCCAGATAGGACGGAATGATGAATGCCTCCACGGCAAACAGCACGACGCCCAATCCGAGCGCGATGGAGATCCAGAGAGCTGCCCCGGAGAAGCCCAGTGCAAACGGCGACGCGACCAGCCAGACGCCCACCAACAGGCTGGCAGCATCCTGCCAGTGTTGAATCCGCATGATCCTCACCTCCTTCTTTCGAAGACATGGTGTGGCGGGGACAAAAATGCATCGGTCCGACCTGCGATTGCCGCTGATGATCCGCAAGCCGACGACCGTGCTGCCGTCCGTCCGCCCGGAAGCCGCTCTCCACGGCCTACGACCTTGGTCCCTCCTCGCGATGCAGCGAGATCCGGATAGCTTCCAAGTTGGGTGCAAGAGCGCGTGGATGAGCGGCAGCCGCGAGGCGCATGACGCTCGGCCCCGAGCACTGCCCATGCACTCTCCCTGACTACGAGGGCCCGCCGGCCCTCGACTTTTTGTGTCAGCTCCAGGGCTAAGCCTAGATCAACGGCGTCTGCGATGAGACATGATGGCAGGCGATCTTCCAGTCACCGTCCTCGCGCGTAATCACCCAGGTGATCTTGACGGCGAGCGACGGCGCCTCGCCGTCGAGGAAGAACGACGCGATAGCAGCCATGTTGACGAGATCGGCATTCACCCGCGCGGCCCTGACATCGCTGAACCGAACGCGCGGCCCCTGCCAGCGCGGCAGGCCGTCAAAGTAGGCTTTGACGCCATCGCGGCCGCGATACAGCGTCGGGTTCGAGCCGAAGAAGAACGCGTGCTGCGAATAAAGCGCGGCAAGCGCATCGGCATTGAGCTCGCCGAAACCTGCGGACCATCGTGCGATGATGGCGGAGACGATCTCGTCGGCTTCGTCAGGCATCGATCGCCTCCGTCTTTTGTCCGCGCGGATTGCGCTAGCCCTTGCCGCCGACTTCCTTGGCGAAGGTGTCGCGCAGACCGATGGTGCGGTTGAACACCAGCCTGTCCGGCGTCGAATCCGCATCGCGCACGAAATAGCCCTGCCGCTCGAACTGCATCGCGTCCAGCGAGTTGCTCTCGGCGATCGCAGGCTCGACCCGCGCATCACTGAGCACTTCCAGCGACTGTGGGTTCAGATCGGCGGCGAAATCGGCGGCGTTCGGGCTCGGATTGGCGAACAGCTGATTGTAGATGCGGATTTCCGCCGGCTTCGACTGCGTCGCCGGTAGCCAGTGCATCGTCGCCTTCACCTTGCGGCCGTCAGGGGCGTTGCCGCCCTTGGTCAAGGGATCGTAGGTCGCGCGCAGCTCGACGACCTCGCCGGCGTCATTCTTCACCACACCGGTGCACTTGATGAAGTAGGCATAGCGCAGCCGCACCTCATTGCCGGGCGAGAGGCGGAAGAACTTCTTCGGCGGGTTCTCCATGAAGTCGTCGCGCTCGATATAGAGCTCGCGGCCGAAGGCGATCCTGCGGGTGCCGGCTTCCGGATTGTCGGGATGGTTGATCGCCTCGATCTCCTCGACCTGGCCTTCCGGATAGTTCTCGATCACGACCTTGAGCGGTCGCAGCACCGCCATGCGGCGCAGCGCCGTGCGGTTCAGCTCCTCGCGGATGCAGAACTCGAGCATGCCGACATCGACCACGCTGTTGGCCTTGGCAACGCCGATGCGCTTGATGAACTCGCGCACCGCGGCCGGCGGCACGCCGCGGCGCTTGAGGCCCGCGACCGTCGGCATCCGCGGATCGTCCCAGCCTGCGACATGGCCGTCGCGGACGAGCTGGGTCAGCACGCGCTTAGACAGCAGCGTGTAGGTCAGATTGAGGCGCGCCATCTCGTACTGGTGCGGCTTCGACGGCACCGGCAGCTTGTCGAGCAGCCACTCATAGAGCGGACGATGATCCTCGAACTCCAACGTGCAGATCGAATGGGTGATGCCTTCAATGGCATCCGACTGGCCATGCGCGTAGTCGTAGCTCGGATAGATCGACCATTTGTCGCCGGTGCGCGGATGGTGGGCGTGCAGGATGCGGTACAGCACGGGGTCGCGCAGGTTGATGTTGCCGGCGGACATGTCGATTTTGGCGCGCAGCACCCGCGCGCCGTTCGGAAATTCCCCGGCCTTCATGCGGCGGAACAGATCGAGGTTCTCGTCGACCGAGCGGTCGCGGAACGGCGAGTTCTTGCCGGGCTCAGTCAACGTGCCACGGGAAGTGCGGATCTCCTCCTGCGACTGGTCGTCGACATAGGCGTAGCCGGCCTTGATCAGGCCCTCGGCCCAATCGTACAGGCGCTCGAAATAGTCCGACGCATAGAAGAGGTTTTTGCCCCAATCGTAGCCGAGCCAATGCACGTCGGCCTGGATCGAGTCGATGTACTCCTGCTCCTCCTTGGTCGGATTGGTGTCGTCGAAGCGCAGATTGCACTGGCCGCCGAATTCCTGCGCGATGCCGAAATTCAGGGCGATCGACTTGGCGTGGCCGATATGCAGGTAGCCGTTCGGCTCCGGCGGAAAGCGGGTCACGATCCGGTTGTGCTTGTGGGAGGAGAGATCGGCCTGGACGATGTCGCGGATGAAGTCGCGCCCTGCCTCTGCCGTCGTGTCAGTCGTCATCAAAGGGTTCCCTGAAGGATTAAGCTTAACCTTCTGCCAAATTCGCGCCGCCCGGCCAAGCCTGGTTTCAGAGTCCGGTTTCAGAGCCTGGTTTGGCCTGCAAAAGGTCAGCCGGGGCTTTAGTTATGTCCGGTTCCTGATATACACCACCGCCCATTCCAGCATACGTCGCACTCGATCATGACCAATTCCGTCGTTACCCGCTTCGCCCCCTCGCCGACCGGCTTCCTCCACATCGGGGGTGCCCGCACCGCGCTGTTCAACTGGCTCTATGCCAGGAAGCTCGGCGGCAAGATGCTGCTCCGGATCGAGGACACCGACCGCGAACGCTCGACCAAGGAGGCGATCGACGCCATCCTGGACGGCCTGAAATGGCTCGAGCTCGATTGGGACGGCGACGTGATCTACCAGTTCAGCCGCGCCGCCCGGCATCGCGAGGTCGCCGAGGGCCTGCTCGCCGCCGGCCGCGCCTATTACTGCTACGCCACGCCGGAGGAGCTGGCCGCGATGCGCGAGAAGGCGCGCGCCGAGGGCCGCACCCGCCTCTATGACGGCATGTGGCGTGACCGCGATCCGGCCACCGCCCCTTCGGACGTCAAGCCGACCATCCGCCTCAAGGCGCCGCAGACCGGCGAGACCGTGATCGAGGACCAGGTCCAGGGCCGCGTGGTCTGGCAGAACGAGAACCTCGACGACCTCGTCCTGCTGCGCGGCGACGGCACCCCGACCTACATGCTCGCGGTCGTGGTCGACGACCACGATATGGGCGTCACCCACGTCATCCGCGGCGACGACCACCTGATCAACGCCGCGCGCCAGAAGCAGATCTACGACGCGCTGGAATGGGAGCTGCCGAGCATGTCCCACATTCCGCTGATCCATGGTCCCGACGGCTCGAAACTGTCGAAGCGCCACGGCGCGCTCGGCGTCGATGCCTACCGCGCGCTCGGCTACCTGCCGGCCGCCTTGCGCAACTACCTCGTCCGGCTCGGCTGGAGCCACGGCGACCAGGAGATCTTCTCGACCCGAGAGATGATCGACGCGTTCGACCTCCCGGGCATCGGCCGTTCGGCGGCGCGGTTCGATTTCGCCAAGCTGGAGAACCTCAACGGTCACTATATCCGGCAGAGCGATGATCAATCCCTCGTGACCCAGTTCGAGAGCGTGCTGGATTATGTTCCTGAAGGCGCTGCGCTGAAGGCCAAGCTCAATGACGTCACCCGCGCGCAGTTACTGCGGGCGATGCCGAGCCTGAAGGAGCGCGCCAAGACGCTGATCGAGCTGATCGCGGGCGCCTACTTCATTTTCGCCGATCGGCCGCTCGAGCTCGATCCGAAAGCGGCGGCGCTCCTTACGCCGGAAACGCGCGCGCTGATCGGCCGGCTGCGCACCGCGCTGGAAGCCGTGAACGACTGGACGGCGGAAACCACCGAGACCGCCATGCGGAATTTCGCCGAGCAGAACAATCTGAAACTCGGCGCCATCGCCCAGCCGCTGCGGGTGGCGCTGACCGGACGGACAACGTCGCCGGGCATATTCGACGTGCTGGCCGTGCTGGGACGCCAGGAGTGTCTCGCCCGTCTCGCCGATCAGGCGGCGTGATCCTGCATGGACCCCCTCCAGGGTCCATCTTGCAGCGCACATTGCAATGAGCTACCCATCCCCGGACGCCTTCTCAATAAGCCGTTCCGCCCCGCCATGGGCCGCAAATTAGCGACTGGGCAAGGTCGGTTTTCGCAACGAATTCATCGGGGATATCACGATGGACGCAAAATCCAGCAAGACAGCCACACTCACCATCGGCAACAAGAACTACGATTTCCCGATCCTGAGCGGCACGGTTGGGCCTGATGTCATCGACATCGGCAAGCTCTACGGCCAGGCCGGGGTGTTCACCTACGACCCCGGCTTCACCTCGACCGGCAGCTGCCAGTCGAAGATCACCTATATCGACGGCGACGCCGGCGTTCTCGAATACCGCGGCTACCCGATCGAGCAGCTCGCCGAGAACGGCGATTTCCTCGAGACCTGCTACCTGCTGCTCTACGGGGAGCTTCCGACCCCGGCGCAGAAGAAGGACTTCGACCATCGCGTGATCCATCACACGATGGTGCACGAGCAGATGGCGCGCTTCTTCCAGGGCTTCCGCCGCGACGCCCATCCGATGGCGATCATGGTTGCCGCCGTCGGCGCGCTTGCCGCGTTCTACCATGACTCCACCGACATCAACGATCCGCGGCAGCGCATGATCGCCTCGATGCGGATGATCGCTAAGGTGCCGACGCTGGCGGCGATGGCCTACAAGTACACGATCGGCCAGCCGTTCATCTATCCGAAGAACTCGCTCTCGTTCGCCGAGAACTTCCTCAACATGTGCTTCGCGGTGCCCTGCGAGGAGTACAAGATCAATCCGGTGCTCGCCGACGCGCTCGACAAGATCTTTATCCTGCACGCCGACCACGAGCAGAACGCCTCGACCTCGACGGTCCGCATCGCCGGCTCCTCGGGCGCCAATCCGTTCGCCTGCATCGCGGCCGGCATCGCCTGCCTGTGGGGCCCGGCGCATGGCGGCGCCAACGAGGCCGCGCTCAACATGCTCTACGGCATCGGCAAGGTCGAAAACATCCCGGACTTCATCGCCAAGGTGAAGGACAAGAACAGCGAAGTTCGCCTGATGGGCTTCGGCCACCGGGTCTACAAGAACTACGATCCGCGCGCCAAGATCATGCAGAAGATGTGTCACGCGGTGCTGAAGGAGACCGGCCACGGCGACGATCCGATGCTCAAGGTCGCGATGGAGCTGGAGAAGATCGCGCTCAGCGATCCCTACTTCATCGATCGCAAGCTCTACCCGAACGTCGACTTCTATTCGGGCATCACGCTGAAGGCGATGGGCTTCCCGGTCTCGATGTTCACCGTGCTGTTCGCGGTCGCCCGCACCGTCGGCTGGATCAGCCAGTGGAGCGAGATGATCGAGGATCCGCAGCAGAAGATCGGCCGTCCGCGCCAGCTCTACACCGGCGTCGCGCGCCGCGACTATGTGGCGATCGACAAGCGCAAGTAAGCTTCTTCTCTAAGAGAATCCGAGCCGAGACGGCGCCATCATTCCTGATGGCGCCGTTTTCGTTTGCCGCGCGCGACCTCGGTCGCGAGCGCATCGAGACGCGGCAGCCAGAACGCCCTGAACCGGTCGAGCCAGTCATCGACCTCGCGGAGCCGCTGCGGCTCCACGGCATAGATGCGCCGCGTGCCATCGGCGCGCACCGACGCGAAGCCGGCGTCCCGCAGGATCCGCAGCTGCTGCGAGACCGCCGATTGGGTGATGCCGAACTCGCGCTGCACGACCGCGACGACATCGCCCGAACTGTGCTCGCCGGTCGCGAGCAGTTCCAGGATGCGCCGGCGGACGGGATCGCCGAGGATGTCGAAGGCGTGCATCGCACTAGCCTCCCGGCTCAGGCTCGCCGCAATAGAACGCCGTCGTATTGGCCCCAGCACGGCGTGCCGCCGCCTCGTCGGTTCCCGCCGTGATCGAGGCCCGGCACCAGTCCGCGCTGCTGCGGCGGATGAAGTCCCTGCCGTCCTTGGAGCCGGGCCACGCCTCGGCCGCCGCCCGGTCGAACTGCCCACCGGGGCCCGCGGCGACGTAAAGCGCGATCCCGATAAGAGCGAGGTCCCAGCCGACGCCGACCGCGCCAGGTCCGTAGCGATCCCAGAAGTCGCCCTCGATCAGCGAAAGATGCTCCAGCTCGAGCCGCGTGCCGCCGGCGCCATCGTCTGCCAGGGTCACGGTGACCCAGCTGACGGAACCCATTGCCTCCCAGGTCACGGCGAGCCGGCGCGGCGGCTCACACGTCGTGATTTCCCCGCCCGCCTGCCCCTTGAACTGGTAGCGGCCGCCAAGCCTGAGATCGCCGGCGATCGGCAGGAACCAGCGCGGAATGCGCTCTGGATTGGTCAGCGCGTCCCAGAGATCGGCGATGTCGGTGTCGTAGCTGCGCGTCGCGATCACCGCCCGCGCCGGCTTACCATCGCGTTCCCGGACGGCGACTTCGCGGACAACAGCGCCGGCGTAGGCGACGGGATCGATCTTCATGAGGGCTCTCCGCATCAATATTAGTTATTACTAATATTAGTACAGACTAAATCTCCAGGGCAAGCGGAACCGTTGCGGCCGCATGTCGCTGCGACAGCACGATGATCAATTGACCTGGCTCGAACGCCGGTCCATCTCCGCGAGCACAATGTCGGCGGCGCGGACGCTCGGCGGCTGGTCGCCGGTCGACATCTTACCGTCCATCGTCGCGAACGCCACGAGCTGGCGCAGACGGTCGGGTGAATCCGCGAGGACATCGCTTAGCGCGTGCGCGAGCTTGTCCGGCGTGCAGTTCTCCTGCAGAAACTCAGGGATAATATCGCTGCCGATCACGAGATTGGCGAGGATCACCGACGACACCCGGATCGCACGGCGCAGGATGA
This sequence comes from Bradyrhizobium sp. CCBAU 53421, assembly GCF_015291625.1. Lineage (NCBI taxonomy): Bacteria > Pseudomonadati > Pseudomonadota > Alphaproteobacteria > Hyphomicrobiales > Nitrobacteraceae > Bradyrhizobium > Bradyrhizobium sp. CCBAU 53421. The sequence goes on along the minus strand of NZ_CP030047.1, from coordinate 4,854,682 downwards.
ATGCCTCTGCGGCGCCGACGCGATAGGCCGTCACCATCGGAATCCCTGACAGCGCGAGCTCCAGCGTCACCGTGCCCGACTTTGCCAGCGCCGCGCGGGCCACCCGAAATGCCGCGCGCTTCTCGGCTTCGCCGACGGCGAGCCGCGGCACCACGGGCCACGAGGCCACGCCTTCGCGCACCATGGCCTCGAGATGCGGCATGGTGGGAAGCACGAGGTCGAATGGCGTCTGCTTGCTGAGCTGGCCGAGCGCCGTGCCGAACAGCCCCAGATGATGCCTGATCTCGCTGCGCCGACTTCCGGGCAGAACGAGTAGGACCGGCGGCTGCGCATCGCGCCGCCTCTGCTCCTCCTCGTGCGGCCGCAGCGAAGTGAGCTGCTCGGTCAGGGGATGGCCGACATAGCTGCAGGGTGGCCCCTGCAGCTTGCGATATTCCTCCGGCTCGAACGGCAGCAGCGCGAGCACGTGATCGACGTAGCGCCGCATCGCGCGCGCCCGGCCCGGCCGCCACGCCCAGACCGATGGCGACACGTAGTCGACGATCGGAATGTGCGGGTTGCGCGCGCGGACACGTCGGGCGACGCGATGGGTGAAGTCGGGGCTGTCGATGATGACGAGCATGTCGGGCGCGGCGTCGAGCACGGCGTCGGCCGTGCGGCGGATCAATTGCAATATCTTGGGCAATTGCTTCACGACGGCGGCAAAGCCCATGATCGAGAGCTCCTCGATCGGAAACAGGGGATCGATGCCCTCGCCCGTCATCTGCCGGCCGCCGACGCCGGCAAATTGCACGGCATCGCCGAGGCGCTGGCGCAGCACCTTCATCAGCGCCGCGCCGAGGCGGTCACCGGACTCCTCGGTCGCGATGAGGAATATCTTGCGGCCGCTCGTGGGACGATCCACCTGCATCAGCCCGCCAATCCGATGACGAACAGCCCCTTGGCGTCGGCGGCCTCGATCAGAGCCTGCGGCTCCGCGGCAAGTGTGTTGCCGGCGATCACGGCGATCCCGGCGATGCCCGCCGCTGCCGCGCCCTCGACAGTGCGTGGACCGATGGTCGGCAGATCGAAGCGCAGATCCTGCTTGCTCTTCGGCGCCTTCACCAGCACGCCGCGGCCGGCCTTGGCGCGGATCCGGCCCTCGGCGCGCAGCCGCGCCACCCGCGCCAGCAGCCCATCGGTGCCTTCGATGTCCTCGACCGCGACCACGTGGCCGTCGATCACCACCGCCGCCTGGCCGATGTCGAACGGGCCGAGCGCGTCGAGCACGCCGCGTCCGCGTGCGATGTCGGCGAGTGCAGCGCTGTCCGGCACCGTGCGCGTCACGGCGCCCTCGGGCATCAGCAGATCGGGCGCGACATCCTTGATCCCGACCATGCGGAATCCCTGCTGCTCGAGGATGCGGCCGACGCTCGACAGCAGATGATCGTCGCCGCCGCGGAAAGCGCGCACCACATGGCCGAGCAGGCGCAGCGTGCCCCAGTCGAGCCGGATTTCCGACAGCGCGGGGCGCACCAGGGTGCCGATGAAGATCAGGTCCCGGCAGCCTTCGTCGCGGAACAGCCGGGTCGCCCGCCCGAGCTGGCCGACCGAGATCCAGCGATGACGAAACCGCTGCGCGCGTGCGGGATCGCAGGCGCCGCGCAGCGCGAACAGCACCGGCGTGATGCCGCGCGCGGTGAGCTGATCGGCAACCGCGAACGGCATGGCGCCGCCGCCGGCGATCACGCCGACCGGGGAAGAAAGCGAGGAAGCCGCTGACGTCATCCTGGCGGCCATCCCCTGCTCAATTGGCGTCGGCGGGAAGACAGAGCGGCCGCAGCTTGCCGCCCTCGATGAAGGCGAGGATTTCCGCGATCGCCGGATCCTCACCCGCCAGCGTCTGCACCGAAGCCAGCCGCTCGGCGAAGATGCCGGGGCCGTGGAACAGCTTTTGATAGAACGCGCGCACCACAGCCAGCCGCGCCTTGGTGAACTGGCGCCGTCGCATGCCGATGATGTTGAGCCCTTCGAGCACCGCGTACTGACCGTTGGCGAGGCCGAACGGGATGATGTCGCCGCGCACGCCGCAGACGCCGCCGATCATCACCTGCGAGCCGACACGGGTGAACTGGTGCACCGCCGACAGGCCGCCGATATAGACGAAGTCGCCGATCTCGCAGTGGCCGCCGAGCGTCGCCGAGGTCGCGAAGATCACGCCATTGCCGACCATGCAGTCATGGCCGACATGGCTGTTGTTCATGAAGAAGCCGCGATCGCCGACGCGGGTGAGCCCGCCGCCCTTGACGGTGCCGACGTTCATCGTCACGCCCTCGCGGATCGTGCAGGCTTCGCCGACTTCGAGACGGGTCGGCTCGCCGCGATAGCTGAGATCCTGCGGCGGCCCGCCGAGCGCGGCAAACGGCGAGATGACGCAGCCGGCGCCGATCTTGGTGTGCCCGCTGATCGTGACATGCGCGATCAGCTTGCAGTTCTCGCCGAGCACAACGTTGGGGCCGATGATGCAGTACGGACCGATCTCGGTGCCGGCCCCGATCACAGCGCCATCCGCAATCCGCGCAGTGGGGTCGATCATGCTCATGTCGTTACGGTCCGGAATTCGTTAATGGCGCCAAGGTGCTATCAGTCGATTTGGGCGGTCGTTAGCGCGACTTTGCCCGCCCTGTCCAGTGACGTATCATGACCGCCTGTTGCAAACGAGAAGGTCGCAACCTGATCCATGGTCCGGGCCGCCGCGCTGATCCTCAGCCTGTTCTCCGCGCCGGTCGGCCCGGAGACCATCGATCTCGGCAACAGCACGAGCGTCGATCTCTCGACCTTCGACTGCCGCGACATCAACCGCAGCACGGTCGTGCAGCGGGTCTGCTATAGCGCAAGCGAGCGCACGCTGCTGGTCGCGGTCAGGGGCAGCTACCAGCATTATTGCGGCGTGCCCACGGAGACCTACGACGCGCTGATGATCGCGCCATCGATGGGCGTCTTTCTCAATCGCGTGCTGCGGATCGCCGGCGCGGACGGCCGGTATGCCTGCAGGACGTCGTGACTTGAATCATTAGTCCGTCAGCATCGCGCCGACGTCGGCCTCGGCAACGACCTGGCCGTTGACCTTGGCGTCGCCGTGAAACCACCACATCGTCTTGCGGCGGCCAAGCGAGCGCATGTGGTACTCGATGGTGTCGCCGGGCATCACCGGCTTCCTGAACTTGCACTTGTCGATGGTGAGGAAATACACCGCGCGCGGCTTCTCGGTGCCCTCCACCGACTTGATGCCGATCACGCCGGCGGTCTGCGCCATCGCCTCGATCATCATGACGCCGGGGTAGACCGGGCGATCCGGGAAATGCCCCTGGAACGGCGGCTCGTTGAAGGTGACGTTCTTGATGCCGATACCGCTGTAGTCGGTGCGGATCTTGATCACGCGGTCGATCAGCAACATCGGAAAACGATGCGGGAGCGTCTTCAGGATATCGTTGATATCCACGAGCTCGAATTTGACCGGTGACTCCTCCATCACTCCTGTTCCTTGCCTTTGGCTTCGTTCTCGCGCACCAGGCGCTCCACCGCGATAATTTCCCTGAACCACTGCTTGGTCGGCTTGGCGAAATGCCCGCCCCAGCGACCATTGGCCGGAATGTCGTCCTTGACCGCGCTCATCGCCGTCACCTGGGCGCCGTCGCCGATCTTGAGGTGGTTGTTGATGCCCACCTTGGCACCGAGCGCGACGTTGTCGCCGATCGTCAGACTGCCGGCGAGCCCGATCTGGGCTGCCAGCAGGCAGTGCCGGCCGATGGTCACATTGTGGCCGATCTGGACCTGGTTGTCGATTTTGGTGCCCTCGCCAATCACGGTGTCGCGCAGGGAACCGCGGTCGATGGTGGAGGCGGCACCGACCTCGACATTGTTCTGGATCACCACCCGGCCGGTCTGCGGCACTTTCACGTGGCCCTTCGGCCCGAAGAAGATGAAGCCGTAGCCGTCCTGGCCAATATTGCAGCCCGGGTGGATCAGCACGTTGTTGCCGATCAGCGCGAACTGGATGGTGGTCTTGGCGCCGACATTGCAGTCGCGGCCGATCTTGACGTCGGCGCCGATCACCGCGCCGGCGCCGATAATGGTGCCCGAGCCGATCTCGACCCGCGGGCCGATCACCACCAGCGGATCGACGATGACGCCGTCCTCGAGGCGCGCGGTCGGATCGATGATGGCGGACGGGGCGATGCCCTCGGTATCGAACCAGGATTGCGGCCGCAGCGCATCGGCGTGCCATTCGCGGGCGAGCTCGACGAACACCTGGAACGGCTTCGCGGCCCGCAGCACGGCGGTGCCCTTCGGCACCTGCGCCTCGAAGCGCGGGCTGACCAGGCAGGCGCCGGCCTTGGTCGCGGCAAGCTGGTCGGCGTATTTGAGATTGTCGAAAAAGGCGAGATGCATCGGACCGGCCTCGTCGAGCGAGGCCAGCCCCCTGATCTGAAGCGCCCCCCTTTCGGGGTCGACCAGTTGCGCCTTCGTCAGCGCGGCGATTTCAGCCAGCGATGACGAAGGAGGACTTTTGAAGAAGATCGGCTGCGCCATTCCATCCGTCGCAGTCCGGTCGAGCAGCTGACTTAGAAAGTCGTACCGCCGCCAAACCGGAATTCTTGCACGCGGTCATACGCACCCTTGGTCAGCGGTACGGCATAATCGAAGCGCAGCGGACCAAACGGCGACTGCCAGATCAGGCCAACACCGACCGAGGTACGGACAACCTTGCTGTCGTCAAAGCTCAGGCCAAGGCAGGTACCCGGAGACGGCGGATTGTTCGTCGGCTTGATACAGCCAGGCTGGTTGACTTCGCCCGTCGCCGCCCACGAGGTCGGGCCCTGGTAGTCGTACAGGCCGCCGGCGTCGGCATAGACGGCGCCCTTGAGTCCGACTTCCTTCGGCAGGAACCAGAACGGCATCTGCAGCTCCGCCGACACGCCCCAATACTTGGTGCCGCCGATGGCGTCCTGGGTGCCGTAGGGATTGATGTCACGCGGACCGATGCCGTTCGGCGCGAAGCCGCGAACCAGGTTCGGGCCCATCTGGAAGTGGTCCAGCATGCGCAGGTCCTGGCTGCCCAGCTTGTTCAGGATGCCGCCCTGAGCGTGGATCACGCCGACGATGTCGGAGACCAGCGGGGTGTAGTACTTCGCATCGATCGCAGACTTGATGTAGCTGACGTCACCACCGACGCCGGCAAAGTCCTGCTTGAAGTCGATGATCAGACCGTCGGTCGGGTTCTTGTTATTGTCGAGCGTGTTGTAGTTGAGCGTGTAGCCCAGCGCCGAGGTCAGGGTCTTTCCGCCCGCCAGTTCCTTGCGAACCGGCAGCGAGGCTTCACCGTCATAGAAGCAACCCAGACCGTTGGTCGACACCAGGCTGATGCCGTTCAGATTCGCATAGGCCGGGCTCGGATTGAACGCAGGATTGGGCGTTACACCGTCAGCCAGGAAGGGATTGTTGTTACAGTTGTTGAGCGTCGACGGCAGCGTGATTTCCTGCTGATAGATCGAGTAGCGCAGCTGCAGCGACAGGTCTTCCCGCAGGCTGAAGCCGAGGCGCGGGCTGAAGCCGAGCGTCTTGGTGCCGTAGGCGATGTAACTGTTGGACAGTTGCTGGCGCTGGTAGAAATCGAGGCCGAGCGCGACGCGGTAGTCGAGCAGATAGGGCTCGACGAACGACAGCGAATAGCCGCGGGCATACTGGCCGTAGGTCACCGACGCCTTCGCGAACAGGCCCCGGCCGAGCAGGTTGCGCTCGGAGACGCTGACTTCAGCCAGCGCGCCGTCGGTGGTCGAATAGCCACCCGACACCGAGAAGTCGCCGGTCGACTTCTCCTCGAGATCGACGATCAGAATGACGCGATCGCTGGAGGACCCGGGCTCGGTGGTGATCTTCACCGTCTTGAAGAAGTCGAGGTTCTTCAGCCGGCGCTCGGCACGGTCGACCAGCGCACGGTTGTAGGCATCGCCTTCCGAGATATCAAATTCGCGGCGGATCACGTAGTCGCGGGTGCGGCTGTTGCCGCGGATGTTGATGCGCTCGATATAGGTGCGCGGACCTTCATCGATCGCGAAGGTGATCGACACCGTGTGATTGTCGAAATTGCGATCGCCGCGCGGACGGACCACCGCGAACGCATAGCCCCGGCGCGACGCCTCGATCTGCATCTCCTCGACCGACTTCTCCAGCGCCTCGGCGTTGTAGAGCGAGCCGACGTTGACGCGCGAGAACGAGCGCAGCGCGTTCGGATCGAGCGTTGCGATCGACGAGGTATAGTTGACGGCGGCGACGCGGTACTGCTGGCCCTCTTCGATCTTGAAGGTGACCATGAAGCCCTTCTTGTCGGGATCGTATTCGGTCAGCGCGGCGACGACCTGAACGTCGGCATATCCGTTCTTGAGGTAGAAACGGCGCAGCAGGTCACGGTCGGCCTCGACCCGGTCGGGGTCGTAGACGTCGTTGCCGCCGAGGAAGCTCAGGAGATTCGATTCGCGGGTCTTGATGACGTCGCGCAGACGGGACGCCGAATAGGCATTGTTGCCGACGAACTCGATCGACCGCACACCGGTCTTCACGCCTTCATTGACCTCGAAGATCAGGTCGACGCGGTTGTTCGGCTGCTCGATGATCTGCGGATTGACCCGCACATCGTAACGGCCGGAGCGGCGGTAGATTTCGGCGATGCGCAGGGCATCCGACTGCACCATCGGACGCGAGAAGGTGCCGCGCGGCTTGGACTGGACTTCGGCGGTGAGCTGCTCGTCCTTGACCTTCTTGTTGCCTTCGAAGGCAACGCGGCCAATCACCGGGTTCTCGACCACGACCACGACGAGGCGCCCGCCCCGCTGATCGATATGGACGTCCTGGAACAGGCCGGTCTCGATCAGCGCCTTCAGGCCGTCATCGATCTGGGCCTGGCCCAGCCGACCGCCCGGTCCGGGATGGAAATAGGAGCGGATGGTTTCGAGCTCGACGCGGCGGTTCCCCTCCACCGTAATCGAATCAACGGTCTGCGCTTGCGCAGGCGCAGAGACCGCAACGGCCGCCAAAGTGGCCGCCACCGGCGCGGCGAACATGACCAAGGCGGCGAACAGCCCCCCCCTCACTCGCATTCCAAACATCATGCGCAACGCGCCCTTATCTTAGCAATGCCGGACCGTTCCCCAACGACCCGACAGATTCCCAACCTGCCGCTCAGCTTGTAGCCAAATTTGCCAAGGGGGCAAACTTACTACAGCCGAACATTTCCATTTTCATACCAAGACGTTGCCCATCGGCAACGCCACAGAAAAGCCCGGTTTCAAGACCCGGCGATTCTGAGGATGTCGTTATACGTCGCAAACACCATCAGCATCAGAACCAAACCCAGCCCGATTCGGAAACCCATCTCCTGCGTCCGCTCCGACAGCGGGCGTCCACGGAGCGCTTCCGCGCTGTAGAACAAGAGGTGTCCGCCATCCAAAAGCGGGATCGGAAACAGGTTCAACAGCCCGATCGAAACCGAGAGGATGGCGCAAAGATTGATAACGAACTGGAACCCGGCGCTCGCGGCCTGGCCCGAAAGCTTCGCGATTCCAATGACCCCGCTCACCTCCGCCGGATTGCCGGTCCCGACGAACAGCGACCCGAGGAACTTGAATGTGCTGGAGATAATGTACCAGACCTGCTCGACGCCGATCTTCATGGCTTCCAGCACGCCGACCGGAGCGCTGGATGCTTCGCCGACCTGAGCCTTGTGCTCGATTCCGAGCACGCCGATTCGGTGGGCATTGCCGAAGGGGTCTTTGACCTCCTTCAGCGCAGGCGTCGCCTTCAGCGCAACAATCGCGCCATCCCGCTTCACTTTGAAGCCAAGTTCTGAACCAGCATTCGAAGCTACGATCCGCTGCATGTCGGCAAAGCTCTGGATCGCGCTGCCGTCGATATCAACGACGACATCACCGATCTTGAAGCCGGCATTCGCCGCGACGCTTTCGGCGACCAGGCCGTCAACCCGGGCGATCGTGCTGGGTTTGCCGTAATAGAGCGCCATGCCCGCGAAAATCAGGGCGCCGAGGATGAAGTTCGCCACCGGACCGGCCGCGACGATCGCGGTGCGCTTGCCAACCGTCTTGTGATGGAAGCTGCCTTCGCGCTCCTCCGCCGTCATGGCGGCGAGCGTCTCCGTCGACGGCGTCGATGCCTCGCTGTCGTCGCCGAAGAACTTGACGTAACCGCCGAGCGGAATCGCGGAGATCTTCCAGCGCGTGCCATGCCGGTCGTTGAAGCCGGCAAGCTCCGGCCCGAACCCGAGCGAGAACGTCAACACCTTCACGCCGGCCCAGCGCGCGACCAGGAAATGGCCAAGCTCGTGAAAGAAAACGACGATGGTCAGGACGAAGAGAAAGGGAACGATGTAGCCGAGGAGCCCATGGCTCAACGCATTGATACTATGAAGAAAATACTCGGGCATCCGAATTCCCCTCGACAAGAGCCATAGGCTCCGTCCCCAACCCTCTAGGTTGCCTTTAAGGCAATTTGAGGCAATAGGGCGGCAGCTTTATTTCGCGCGATATGGTCAACGGAAATCGCATCATCCGCCGAGTGCAGTGGTGGCTGATTCCCGGACCTGATCCAATCGTTCATCGTCGCCTCGACCAGCCGGGCGATCGCACCGAACTTGATCTTGCCGGCGATAAACGCGGCGACCGCGATCTCGTTCGCGGCGTTGTAGACCGTCGTCGCGCCATGCCCGCGCCGCAACGCCTCGTAAGCCAGCCGCAATCCCGGGAAACGCTGGAAGTCCGGCGCCTCGAAGGTGAGCTGTCCGATCTTGGCGAGATCGAGCTTGGCGGACGGGCCGACGACGCGGTCGGGCCAGCCGAGGCAATGCGCGATCGGGATCCGCATGTCGGGCGTGCCGAGCTGGGCGACCACCGAGCGGTCGGAGAACTCGACCATGCCGTGGATGATCGACTGCGGGTGCACCAGCACGTCGATCTCGTCGGGCGCCAGGGCGAACAGATAGGACGCCTCGATCACCTCAAGGCCCTTGTTCATCATCGAGGCGGAATCGATTGTGATTTTCTGCCCCATGCTCCAGTTGGGATGCTTCAGCGCCTGTTCCAGCGTCGCCTGCTCGATGTCGGCGGGAGCCCAGGTACGGAACGGCCCGCCGGATGCAGTGATAATGACCCGCGTCAGTTCCTCGCGGTTGCCGGAGGCCAGCGCCTGGAACAGCGCATTGTGCTCGGAGTCCGCTGGCAGAATGCAGGCGCCGGCCTTCTTGGCCCGCTCCATGAAGATATCGCCGGCACAGACCAAACATTCCTTGTTGGCGAGCGCGACGGTTGCACCGCGATCGACCGCGGCAAGCGCCGGCTTCAATCCGGCGGCGCCGCTGACCGCCGCCATCACCCAATCGGCCGGCCGCGCGGCCGCCTCGATGATGGCGCTCTCCCCGGCCCCGCACTCGACCCTGGTTCCAGCCAGCGCGTCCTTCAATTCGGAAAGCTTCGCCGGATCGGCGATGGCGGCAAACCGCGCACCGAACTCCTTGGCGAGATTGGCCAGGCCCTCGACATTGCTGTTCGCGGTGAGCGCCTCGACCTGGTAGCGGTCGCGCGCGCCACGCAGCAGATCCATCGTGCTGTCGCCGATCGAGCCGGTGGCACCGAGGACGGTCACGGTCCGCGCGGCCGATGCCGCCACGGCCTTGTTGTTACGCAACGGAACTGCGCTCATCTCATCACCAAACCATAAGACCGCGTCCGACGCCATCGGCGCCACCACGGAGAAAGCCGAAAATCGCCGCCACAATGACGGCCGCGACGAAGCCGTCCAGGCGATCCAAGAGGCCGCCATGGCCGGGAATTATGTGGCTCGAATCCTTCACCCCGAACCGCCGCTTCACCGCGGATTCGAAGAGATCGCCGAGTTGCGAGACCACCGACAACACGGCTCCGAGCATGAGCAGCGGCCCGGCCGTGCCGATCTCGAAGGCGGCAAAGCAGGCCGCGACGAGCAGGCTCGCAACGAAACCGCCGGCCGCGCCGGCCCATGTCTTCTTCGGGCTGATCCGCACCCAAAGCTTTGGTCCGCCGATGCTGCGGCCCGCGAAATAGCCGCCGATATCGGTGACCCACACGACCAGCAACACGAACATCAGCGCGGCAAAGCCCTTCGCCGGATCGAGCCGCAGCAGCACCGACGCGATCTCCGCGGCTGCGGCATAGAGCAGTCCTGCGATTGCCCAGTTGCGCCGCACGCCCGAGGTCAGCGCCACAACAACCGCACCGACGCCGAGAACCACCAGCGCCGCATCGATGCGGCCCGCCATCAGGCCAAATCCGGCGAGCAACAGCGCGACGATACCGGGCACCATGACGCGGAACTCGCGTCCGAGTCCGGTGACCATCAGCCATTCCGCGAACAATCCAATAGCCGCCAGCGTCACCAGCAGCGACCAGGCGATGCCGCCGAGATAAGCCAGAGCGATCGCGACCGGCGCCAGCACCAGCGCCGCAACCACGCGCATCGCGAGGTTGCGCGACCCCTGCTCGCCTGCTGCCGTCGGCGACTGCTCGCTTGCTGCCGCCGGTGCGGCTTCGCCCTCGCTCACGAGCCGGTTTTCGCGGCGAGGCCGCCGAACCGGCGCTCACGCTTGCCGTATTCCGCAATCGCGCCCTCGAGCGCCGCCTTGTCGAAATCCGGCCAGTGAATCGGCACGAACACCAGCTCGCTATAGGCGGCCTGCCACATCAGGAAGTTCGACAGCCGCTGTTCGCCGCTGGTGCGGATGATCAGATCCGGGTCCGGAATGTCGGGCGCATCGAGATATTGCCCGAGCGTGTCGGCATCGATGGAGCTGGCGTCGCGTTTGCCGTCGGCGACCTCGCGCGCAAGGCGCCGCGCGGCGGCAGCGATCTCCGCCCGCGAACCGTAGTTGAAGGCAACAACGAGGTTGAGCTTGACGTTGTTCCTCGTCAGCTCCTCGGCCTCGTTGAGCAGCGCGCAGATATCGGGGTCGAGCCCGGCGCGCTCGCCGATCACGCGCACCCGCACGCCGTCGCGGTGCAGCGTCGCCAGATCGTTACGAATGAAGCGGCGCAGCAGGCCGAACAGATCGCCGATCTCGCTGGCCGGCCGCGACCAGTTTTCCGAGCTGAACGAAAAGATCGTGAGGTAGACGATGCCGAGTTCATGGGCCGCACGCACCACGCGGCGCAGCGCCTCGACGCCGCGGCGATGGCCCTCGACGCGCGGCAGGCCGCGCGAAGCGGCCCAGCGCCCGTTGCCGTCCATGATAACAGCCACATGCAACGGACTGCCGGAGCGATCCGGTCCGTCAGTTGCTGGGGCGGCGGCATTCGACATCGGCTCGTTCCCGTGGGCCTTCAGACCGTCAGGATTTCCTTTTCCTTGGCGGCAAGCAGCTGGTCGACTTCGGCGATCACGCCGTCCGTCGCCTTCTGCACCTCGTTCGACAGGCGCTCCTGATCGTCCTCGGAGATCTCGTGATTCTTCTCGAGCTTCTTGATCACGTCGAGGCCGTCGCGGCGCACGTGGCGTACCGCGACCTTGGCCGCTTCGGCGTATTTGTGCGCGACCTTGACGAGCTCCTTGCGGCGCTCCTCGTTGAGTTCGGGAATCCGCAAGCGCAGCACCTGACCTTCGGTTGCCGGCGAAAGGCCGAGGTTGGAGTCGACGATCGCCTTCTCCACGGCCTTCACCATCGTCTTGTCCCAGACCTGCACTGACAGCAGGCGCGGCTCGGGCACGCTGATGGTCGCAACCTGGTTGAGCGGCATATGCGAGCCGTAAGCCTCGACCTGGAGCGGCTCCAGCATGGAGGCCGCGGCACGGCCGGTACGCAGACCGCCGAGCTCGTGCTTGAGCGATTGTGTGGCGCCCTGCATGCGGCGCTTCACGTCGTTGATGTCAAAACCAGCTGCGGCCATGACGCTTCTCCCTTCACTAGAAACCGGCTGTCGACGCCCTCGGGTCCAAGGTCTGGACCCGCAGGCGCGGCAATCAGCCGGCGACGACCGTGCCGTGTCCGGACCCGCGCAGAATCGCACCGATCGAACCGGGCTCCGCGATCGAGAACACGATGATAGGCAGCGACGTCTCGCGGGCAAGTGCGAAAGCGGTCGCGTCCATGACCTTGTAGCCGCCCTCGATGGCCTGCGAATGCGTCAGGCGGTCGAAGCGCTTGGCCTTGGGGTCCTTCTTCGGATCGGCGCTGTAGACGCCGTCGACATTGGTGGCTTTCAGCACCGCCTGCGCACCGATCTCCGCCGCGCGCAGCACGGCGGTGGTGTCGGTGGTGAAGAACGGGTTGCCGGTTCCGCCGCCGAGCAGGACGATGCGTCCCTCGGCAAGATATTTGTGCGCCGCACTACGGGTGAACAGCTCGGAAATCTCCGGCATCACGAAGGCCGACAGGGTCCGCGCCGGGCTTCCCTTGCGCTCGATCGCCGCTTCGAGCGCGAGGCAGTTCATCATGGTGGCAAGCATGCCCATGGTGTCGCCGGTCGGCCGGGACACGCCGCGCGAGGACACCTCGACGCCGCGGACGATGTTGCCGCCGCCGATCACGACGGCGACCTCGATGCCGAGCTTGCGGGCCGCGATCAGGTCGTCGGCGATGCGATCCACCGTCGGTTGATCGATACCGAACCCGTGGGAGCCGGCCAGATATTCGCCGGACAGCTTGATCACCACGCGACGATAGATCGGCTCGGCCATGATGCGATCGCTTTCTTATCCCGCGCAGGCAGGCCTCCGGCGCGTACGCCGGACGCCTGGTGTCAGCGGTTACTTCTTGCCGCTGGCGGCCGCGACTTCGGCGGCGAAGTCGCTTTCCTGCTTCTCGATTCCCTCACCGAGAGCATAGTTCACAAAGCCAGCGATTTTGATCGGCCCGCCGACCTTACCCTCAGCTTCCTTCACCGCCTGGGCAACCGACTTGCCGCTGTCGTGGATAAAGGCCTGATCGAGCAGGCAGACTTCCTTGTAATAGGTCTTCAGGCCGGAATCGACGATCTTCTCGATGACGTTCTCCGGCTTGCCCTGCTGGCGGTACTTGTCGGCCAGCACGTCCTTCTCGCGCTTGACGGTTTCCGGGTCGAGCCCGGCCGGATCGAGCGCCAGGGGCTTTGCCGCCGCGACGTGCATGGCGAGCTGGCGGCCGAGCACCGCGAGCTCGTCGGTCTTGCCGGCGGACTCCAGCGCCACGATCACGCCGATCTTGCCGGCGCCCTCGACGACGGCGTTGTGGACGTAGCTCGACACCACGCCCTTGCTCACCTCGAGCGAAGCGGCGCGGCGCAGCGTCATGTTCTCGCCGATGGTCGCGATGGCGTCGGAAATTGCGGTCTCGACGGTGACGTCGCCGACCTTGGCCGCCTTGATCGTCTCGACGTTGGCGCCGTTATGCAGCGCGACCTGCGCGATCATCTTGACCAGGCCCTGGAACTGCTCGTTGCGCGCAACGAAGTCGGTCTCGGAATTGACCTCGACCAGCACGCCCTTGGTGCCGGAGGTCAGCGCGCCGATCAGGCCCTCGGCCGCCACGCGGCCGGCCTTCTTGGCGGCCTTCGACAGACCCTTCTTGCGCAGCCAATCCTGCGCGGCCTGCATGTCGCCGTTGTTCTCGGTCAGCGCCGCCTTGCAATCCATCATGCCCGCGCCGGTCGATTCGCGGAGATCCTTGACCATCGCTGCTGTGATCGTTGCCATCGTTCAATGTCCTTCTTGCCTGTACAGAAACCGCGGCGCCCGATGGCGCCGCTGTCAGCGACAGGGAAATCGTTGTTCGTGGAATAGAAGCGGCGGCCGGGCGAGGCCCGGCCACGCCGCGTAACTTTTATTCCGCTTCGGCGAGCGTCTTGGCCTGGGCGACCCAGGCGTCGGCACGGCTCGGCAGACCGACTTCTTCGCCGATCTTGTGCGCGGTGTCGTGGTCGAGCTCGGCGAGCTGCCAGTAGTGGAAGATGCCGAGGTCGTTGAGCTTCTTCTCGATCGCACCGGACACGCCGGTGAGCTTCTTGAGGTTGTCGGCGGTGCCGCGCGGACCAGCGAGGCCCTGGAAGCCGGACGGCGCAGCCGCCGGGAGGTCTTCCTGCACGGGCGCAGCCGACGCACCGATGTCGATCCCGGAATCGCCCTGAGCACGCGAGATGCCGTCGATGGCGGCGCGCGCCACGAGATCGCAATACAGCGAGATCGCGCGACCGGCGTCGTCATTGCCCGGCACCACATAGGTGATGCCCTTGGGGTCCGAATTGGTGTCGACGATCGCGGCGACCGGGATGTTGAGCCGCTGGGCTTCCTGGATCGCGATGTCTTCCTTGTTGGTGTCGATCACGAAGATCATGTCGGGAAGACCGCCCATGTCCTTGATGCCGCCGAGCGAACGGTCGAGCTTGTCGCGCTCGCGCTGCAGCGTCAGCCGCTCCTTCTTGGTGTAGGAGCTGGCTTCGCCCGACGACAGCACGTCGTCGAGATGGCGCAGGCGCTTGATCGAGGCCGAGATCGTCTTCCAGTTGGTCAGCGTGCCGCCGAGCCAGCGCGAGTTGACGAAATACTGGGCCGAACGCTTGGCCGCATCGGCAACACCGTCCTGGGCCGAGCGCTTGGTGCCGACGAACAGGATGCGGCCGCCCTTGGCGACGGTATCGCTGACCGCCTGCAGGGCACGGTGCAGCATCGGCACGGTCTGCGCGAGGTCGATGATGTGGATGTTGTTGCGGGCGCCGAAGATGTAATCCTGCATCTTCGGGTTCCAGCGGTGGGCCTGGTGGCCAAAGTGAACGCCAGCTTCCAAAAGCTGACGCATGTTGAATTCGGGCAGCGACATAGATCTAATTCTCCGGTTGGTTCCTCCGGAAACGTGTGAGCAAACGCGCCTGAATGGCCCGGTTGCCACCGGACGGCCTTTGAGAGCCATGTTTCCGTGTGAGATGGCGCGCTATATAGCGCGATTTACGCCAGAAGCAAGGAAATACGGCCGGTTTTGCCGGCGCTTCCGGGCCTTCGTCCCCCAAAACCAGCTCGTTTCGGCCCGGATTGGCCCGATCTGGCCCGGCAGGGCGCCCTACTGCACCAATTGCAGGTCCGCGAGCGTGGCGCGGGCGGTCGGCTCGTCCAGGGCAACGAGATCGGCAGGTCCGGGATTGCCGGCGTTCGCGGTTGCGGCCGAGGCGACGACTGCACCGACCAAACCTCCCACCATCGTCACCCCCGTGACGGAATCATGCCGCTCGCTCGATCTCACCAGAAAGAAATAAGTGCGGCCCGGCTCGGTTGCGAAGTTGTGGGTGGTGTCGCCGGGAAACATCACCTCGCTCGCGACCAGTTGATGCCGGCCGGCGGGGCGATCGGCGAACGCGTAGGTCCCGAACGAAACCTTGCCGATGGGCTCGCCGTCGAGCTTCATGTCGCAGGCGCAAATCGCCATGCTCAGACCCTTGCGTTTCTCCTGCAACACGACGATGCGGGACTGTCCCGGCTTCGGCGGCCCGACCTTCTGTGAGATCGCCGCATAGTCGGTGCCGACACCATCGCTCACGCAACCCGACACCATCAACACACCGGCCAGCAAGGCCGCGTAACGTCCAAACATCCCGCCCCCGAAATTCCCAGCAGGGGTGACCATAGAAAGAAGCACGGTGTGGTTGCAATAGTGCTTAAGCCGAAGCCACCCGCTTTCCGCTGCGTCGGCGCGATCGTCGTTTACAGCGTCTGCACGTCGACCACGCCCGCGACCGCCTTGATCGCGCCGGCAATCTGCGGCGAGACCTTGTAGCGGCCGGGCAGCTTCATCTCGACCTCGGTCTCGAGGTCCAGCATCATCACCAGCGAGACGTCGCCATCGGCGCCGGCCGCGGGCGGCGGCGCGGCGGCTTGCTTCACGACCGGCGCCTTTGCGGGCGCGCCCGGCGCCGGCGCGGCTTCCGGCATGTTGAGCCGGCGCGCAATCGACTCTAGCGGCTTGGTGTCGCGCACGAAGATCCGCAGGCCCTTCTGCGTCTTGGCCGCAGCGTGATCCAGCGGCTCGGCGTGCAGCACCCTCGCCCGCACGTCCTCGCCCTGCAGCTCGGCGCCGAGCTGCAACAGCACCGCCGCCCCGGGCTCCAGCACGTCGCGGTATTGCGCGAGGCCCTCGGAGAACAAGACCGCCTCGAAATGGCCGGTCGGATCCGACAGGCCCATGATGCCCATCTTGTTGCCGGTCTTGGTGCGCCTCTCCATGCGCGACACCACGGTTGCCGCGACCTTGCCCGCCGTGGCGCCGGTCTTCACCGCGCGCGAGAATTCCGCCCAGGATTGCACGCGCAGCCGCTTCAGCGCGGTCGCGTAGTCGTCGAGCGGATGCCCCGACAGGAAGAAGCCGATCGCATCATATTCGCGCCGCAGCCGGTCCGCGGGCAGCCATGGTTCGACCTGCGGCAGCGTGATGCTGGGCGCATCCGGCGCACTGCCGAACATGTCGTTCTGGCCCGAGGTCGCCGCCTCGTGGCTGCGCTGACATGCGGCGAGGATCGCGTCGGCGCCAGCGAAGACGCGGGCCCGGTTCGGGTCCAGCGTGTCGAAGGCGCCGGCCGCAGCCAGGCTCTCGATGATCCGCTTGTTGACCGCGCGCGGGCTCACCCTTGCGGCGAAATCGGCCAGCGAGGTGAAGGCGCCCTTCTTGTTGCGCTCCTCGATGATCTGCTCCACCGCCTGGATGCCGACACCCTTCAGCGCGGCGAGCGCGTAGTAGATCGTGTTGCCGCTGACCTCGAAGGTCGGCCCGGAGCGATTGATGTTGGGCGCCTCGACCTTGATGCCGAGCCGCTGCGCCTCGGAGCGGAATTCAGAGAGCTTGTCGGTGTTGTTGAGTTCGAGCGTCATCGACGCCGCGAGGAACTCGACCGGGTAGTGCGCCTTCATATAGGCGGTGTGGTACGACACCAGCGCATAGGCCGCCGCGTGGCTCTTGTTGAAGCCGTAGTCGGCGAACTTGGCGAGCAGCTCGAAGATCGTTTCCGCCTGCCCCTTCGACACGCCGTTCTTCATCGCGCCGGCGACGAAGATGTCGCGCTGCTTGTCCATCTCGGCGCGGATCTTCTTGCCCATCGCGCGGCGCAGCAGGTCGGCCTGGCCGAGCGAGTAACCCGCCATCTGCTGCGCGATCTGCATCACCTGTTCCTGGTAGATGATGACGCCGAACGTCTCCTTCAGGATCGGCTCCAGGATCGGATGCAGATATTCCGACTCCTCGTCGCCGTGCTTGCGCGCGCAATAGGTCGGGATGTTGGCCATCGGGCCCGGTCGATACAGCGCTACCAGCGCGATGATGTCCTCGAAGCGGTCCGGCCGCATGTCGATCAGCGCGCGCCGCATGCCCTGGCTTTCCACCTGGAACACGCCGACGACGTCGCCCCTCGCCAGCATCTGGTAGCTCGGCGCATCATCGATCGGCAGCGTCGCGAGGTCGACATGGACGTCGCGCTGCTTGAGCAGCTTCACCGCGACGTCGAGCACCGTCAGCGTCTTCAATCCGAGGAAGTCGAACTTCACGAGGCCGGCGGGCTCGACCCATTTCATGTTGAACTGGGTGACCGGCATGTCGGATTTCGGATCGCGGTACATCGGCACCAGCTCGCTCAGCGGCCGGTCACCGATCACGATGCCTGCCGCGTGGGTCGAGGCGTGGCGCGTCAACCCCTCGAGGCGCTGCGCGATGTCGAACGCACGCGCGACCACAGGATCCTCGTCGCGGAACGCCTGCAGCTTGGGCTCACCCTCGATCGCCTGCGCCAGCGTCACGGGCGCCGCAGGATTCTGCGGCACCAGCTTGGTCAGCTTGTCGACCTGGCCGTACGGCATCTGCAGCACGCGCCCGACGTCACGCAGCACGCCGCGCGCCTGCAGCGTACCGAAAGTGATGATCTGCGCGACCTGGTCGCGGCCGTAGCGCTCCTGCACATACTGGATCACCTCGCCGCGGCGGTCCTGGCAGAAGTCGATGTCGAAGTCCGGCATCGAGACGCGTTCCGGATTGAGGAAGCGTTCGAACAGCAGCGCGAAGCGCATCGGATCGAGGTCGGTGATGGTGAGCACCCAGGCGACCAGCGAGCCGGCGCCC
Source organism: Bradyrhizobium sp. CCBAU 53421 (assembly GCF_015291625.1). Classification (NCBI taxonomy): domain Bacteria; kingdom Pseudomonadati; phylum Pseudomonadota; class Alphaproteobacteria; order Hyphomicrobiales; family Nitrobacteraceae; genus Bradyrhizobium; species Bradyrhizobium sp. CCBAU 53421. The sequence continues at coordinate 4,836,543 of NZ_CP030047.1, read as the reverse complement.
GAGCCGCGGCCCGGTCCGACCGGAATGCCCTGCGCCTTGGCCCATTTGATGAAGTCCGAGACGATCAGGAAGTAGCCCGCATATTTCATGCGGGTGATGACGTCGAGCTCGAAGGCGAGCCGCTTGGCGTAATCCTCCTCGGTCATGCCCGGCGACAGACCGTGCACCCGCAGGCGATTGGCGAGCCCCTCCTCGGCCTGGCGCTTCAGCTCGGCGGCTTCGTCCGCGGCGGCATCGGCACTGGCGGCGCCACCAACCGTGAAGAACGGCAGGATCGGCTTGCGAGTCTTCGGGCGGAACGAGCAACGCTCGGCGATCTCGACCGTCGATGCCAGCGCCTCCGGAATGTCGGCGAACAGCACCGCCATTTCCGCGCGGGTCTTGAAGCGGTGATCCGGGGTCAGTTGTTCGCGGTTGGTCTCGGCGATCAAATGGCCGCCGGCGATGCACAGCAGCGCATCATGCGATTCGTAGTCGTCGCTGCTGGCGAAATACGGCTCGTTGGTCGCAACCAGCGGCAGGCCCTTGCTATAGGCGAGATCGATCAGGCCGCCTTCGGTGCGGCGCTCCTTGTCGATGCCGTGCCGTTGCAATTCGATGTAGAGACGATCGCCGAACAGGCTCGCCAACCGGTCGCAGCGGGTCGCCGCCAGCGCGGCCTGCTCGGCGCGCAGCGCCAGCGCGATCGGCCCGTCGGGACCCCCGGTCAGCGCGATCAGGTCCTCAGCATTATCGGTTAGCCAGTCGAGCTTGATGTGCGGGGTCTGGTTGACCGGTGTCTCCAGGAACGCCCGCGAGTTCAGCCGCATCAGGTTCTGGTAGCCGCGGTCGCGCGCCGCCAGCAGCACGATTCGCGCCGGCCCCGTCGTCGCAAGAATGCTCCGCGTATTGGGGTCGACGTCGCCGAAATCCACCGCCAGCTCGCAGCCGACGATCGGCTGGATGCCGTAGCCCGCCATCTTGTCGGAGAATTCCAGCGCCCCGAACATGTTATCGGTATCGGTGAGCGCCAGCGCCGGCTGGCGGTCGGCCTTGGCGAGCTCGCCGAGCTTGGCGATCTTGATCGAGCCCTTCAGCAGCGAATAGGCGGAATGAACGTGAAGATGAACGAATCCGGCATTCGGCATGGCTGCTTACGGGGTCTTTCGAAGTCAGGGATGGAGCGAGTGCCAAGGCCGCAGCTCGAAAGCATCGGACCCGACTCGCACTCCCATCGTGGGGCCTCGGCCCTACCAAGTCCACGCCGAAGGCGGCGCGGCGGCAGCTCCTCCTGCTTATCCCCAGCAGCAACCGATGCCCCTGCGCCCCATGGGCAGATTCTCAGAACTGGGTGATCAGCTGGGCCCAAACCGCGATCATCCCGACGAACAGCGTGATCGATGCCAGCGCTGCAGCTTCCTGCACGAAAATCTTCAACATGGCCGCTCTCCCTGAACTGGAACGTATGCAGAACATTGTTCCTTTTTTGTTCTATGAGTCAAGCAGCGCTGGTGAGTCAGTTTGAACCCCGAGCCCCGAAACAACGAGCTTGGTTAACTGCGCGGCCGATCGGATCAGCCGTAAGGCTGATGTCAGCTGGAAATGTTTAGATACGTGGGCAACATGGACGAGACAGTTACCGCCCGGCGGCCTAGCGGCTGCCGGGCGTTGTTCCGGCCGGAGACCATTTCTTCAGCAGCCAGCCCTGCGATTTCCCTCTGATCCATTCAAGCGAGGCGCCCCTGACGCCCGCCAGCGCAGAAAAGATGTCCAAGCGACAGCAGGCTGTCGTCAGGCACATCAAGGCCGAATGCAAGGCGAAGGCGGCTCAACAGGCCAAGGGCTACGGCTCCGTCGAAAGGTGGCGCGCATATTCGGACTGCATCAACGATGCATCCAAGACCAACGCCGGGCTCGACTTCGCTGATTTCGATTAGAGCGCGCGTGGCTCGTCACCGGCAACAATTCCCGACCTGCATCGGCGGGCATGGCACGGTTCCATACGAGCAATAGACGCAGCAATCTCCTGCTTTCGGCTTCAGCCGGATGCCGCATCCCTTGCAATCATAGAAGAACTGGCAGGCGTCGGTCGGCATCGTCTCGGCAGACACATGGCCGCAGCTTGGGCACGTCAGTTCGGAGATCAGCCGTGGTTCCGTCATGCCGCCGATCATGCGCCATTGCTCGTCGCCGGGAAACCCCTGCCCGACCGAACTGCTAACCCGGTGAGCCACAGAAAGCCCGCGGCCGCCTTCACCGCCTACGATGAAATCGGCCAGACCAACAAAAAACCCCGGGCCGAAGCCCGGGGTTTTCGATGCTGCTTGGATCAAGCGAGCGATCAGTAACGCGCGATGATCGGGCCACCGAACTTGTAGTTCAGACGGCCGAGGACCATGTCGGTGTCGCCACCGGTGTGGAAGCCAGCCACCGCAACACCGGCGGGGGTGACGAAGGTCGCACCGTGGGTGTCTTCGAAGATGTGGTTGTATTCGACGCCGAGCGACCAGCCCTGAGCGAAGGCGAATTCGAGGCCAACGCCGACCGTCGGGCTCCAACGGGTGTCGAAGCCGGTCTGGGACGCCAGCGCGCCGCCGGGTGCCAGGAACTGGTAGTTGCGATCGGTGACCGCAGCACCGCCCTTGGCGTACAGCAGGACGTTGTTCCAGGCGTAGCCGATCTGACCGGTGAACAGGCCGAAGGCATCGGTCTTCGAGCGAACGGTGCCGCCCGGGACGAGCAGGTTGCCGGTGCTGCCGGTGAAGTCAGCCCAGTTGCCCTGAGCTTCCAGACCCCAGACCCAGCCGCCGGTCTGCCAGCGGTAGCCGATCTGGCCGCCGACGGTGCCGCCGTTGGCATCGTAGCTGCCAGCCTGGCCGATACCGTCGACCGAACGGTTGTCGTGGCTCTGGCCCCAACCACCGTTGATACCGATGTAGAAGCCGGTCCAATCATACACAGCGGCAACCATGGGCGGCGGAGCCTTGGTGTAAGGGCGAGCCGCGAGGTCAGCCGCAGAGGCAGCGGTCGCGCTGAGCGCGAGCATGCTGGCGGTGACAAGCAAAATCTTTTTCATTTTCCCGTTCCAACTTTTTCTACAGGCCCCCAAGGCCGCGAGACACCGTCATAGCAGCCCTCATCGGAATTGCTGTAACTTCGCTGCAACAGGCAGGCCCAAACGACTTCGCTCAAATTTGAAGTTAATACTGCGTTACAAGCGCTTCCTGGAACTTTTGCCACATAGCCGCCGCACAATTTTCACAATTCGGAACTGCCCGCGCAACTGCGTGTAAGATCGTGTTGACCGGAACCGGCTTGTCCGATTTGGATCGTCACCGAGATCGAATCCTCGCAGCGATAAGGAATGCACATGCGGACGATGATTCTTGCTGCCGCGGCGTCTGTAGTCGCGCTCGCTGCGCTTGGTACGGCGCCGTCGCATGCCGTCGGCGTACGCTACCCGTTCTGCATCCAGGGCGACCGCTATCCCGGTCTCAGCAACTGCTCATATCCGTCCTACGAGGCGTGCCTGGCCACCGCCTCGGGCATCGGCCAGAACTGCATCGCCAACCCCTATTATGCCGGCGACAACGACCCGCGCTCGTATCTGCATATCCCCCCGCGGGACCGCCGCGAGGGCAATTTCTTCGATCTGTTCATTCACTGACGCCCGCCCGGCGCGGAAACGTGAGTTGATCACTTCCCCACGCAGGCGCCTATTCGGCGGCACGTTCTGCGCGAGCGTTGCCGGCGCCAGACCGACTGGAGCTTCTGATGCGCAACCTGATTCTGGCACTGGTTCCGGCGATCTTGGCGCTCAGTACCATCGCGACTGCGCCAGCAAACGCCCAGAAGTACTATTCGACCTCGCCGGTCTGCAAGACCAACTACCGATGGGGTGGTGAGGATACCGACTGCGGCTACACGTCACTGGAGCAGTGCCGCGCCTCGGCGTCCGGCTTGGCGGCGATGTGCATCAACAATCCCTATTATGCCGGGCCGCCGACCGACCGTCGGCCGAGCCAGCCTGGCAGACGGTCTCGCCCGCTCTATTGAGGGTACAAGCCCTTTCAGCTCCGATTGAAGCAGGGCGGAAAAGCCACCAGATTCTTTCGCTTAGCGCGCGTTCTTCACGTGAACCACGACCCGTTTCGCCCGCTATTCGAGCTCGACGACCTGCCCGTTCGACAACGACACCCGGCGATCCATCCGCGCGGCGAGGTCCATGTTGTGGGTTGCGATCAGCATCGCGACCCGGGTCGCCTTCACGAGCTGCATCAGCGCGTTGAAAACATGATCGGCCGTTCCCGGATCCAGATTCCCGGTCGGCTCGTCCGCAAACAGCACCCGCGGTGCGTTGGCGACTGCGCGCGCGATCGCCACCCGCTGCTGTTCGCCGCCCGAGAGCTCGGCGGGACGATGGGTGATGCGATCACCAAGCCCGAGATAGGCCAGGATCTCGGTCGCCCGTTTCACGGTCTCGGATCGCTTGAGACCCCGAATCATCTGCGGCAGCATGACGTTCTCGAGTGCCGAGAACTCCGGCAGCAGCCGGTGGGATTGATAGACGAAGCCGATATCGGAGCGACGAATCTGGGTGCGGTCAACGTCCGACATCTGCGAGGTCGGCGTGCCCGCCACATAGACCTCGCCGTCGTCGGGGCTCTCCAGCAGGCCCGCGATGTGCAACAGCGTCGACTTGCCGGATCCGGACGGTGCCACCAGCGCCACCGATTGACCGGGCCACAGCGCGAGCTTGGCGCCGTTCAGGACCGTCAGCGTCGCCTCACCCTGCCTGTATTCCCGCTTGATATCATGAAGATAGACGACCGGTACGTCTTCCGCCCCCTCAGCCATGTGCGCTCCTATTCGTACCGGAGCGCTTCGACCGGATCGAGGCGCGCCGCGCGCCACGACGGGTAGAGCGTCGCGAGGAAGGACAATGTCAGCGCCATGATCACGACAGCGAGCGTCTCGCCGAAATCGATTTCAGCAGGCAGCTTCGACAGGAAATAGAGCGTGGGATCGAACAATTCCGTGTTGGTGAGCCACGACAGGAATTGCCTGATGGTCTCGATGTTGAAGCAGATCAGCAGGCCGACCAGCAGACCGACCAAGGTCCCGACCACGCCGATCGATGCACCGGTGATCAGGAATATCCGCATGATCGAGCCCTGCGAGGCGCCCATGGTACGCAGGATCGCGATGTCCTGGCCCTTGTCCTTCACCAGCATGATCAGTCCGGAGACGATGTTGAGCGCCGCGACCAGCACGATCATGGTCAGGATCAGGAACATCACGTTGCGTTCGACCTGAAGCGCGTTGAAAAAGGTCGAATTGCGCTGCCGCCAGTCGACCAGGAAGACCGGCCGGCCGGCCGCCTCCGTCACCAGCTTGCGAAAGGTTTCGATCTTGTCCGGATTGGTGGTGAACACCTCGATCGAGGACACGTCGTTGTTGCGGTTGAAATACGCCTGCGCCTCGGTCAGCGGCATGAACACGAAGGTCGAATCGTACTCCGACATGCCGATCTCGAACACCGCGGTGATCTTGTAGGGCTTGATGCGCGGCGTGGTGCCCATCGGCGTCACCGCCCCCTTCGGCGAGACCAGCGTGATCATGTCGCCGGCATGCAGCGAAAGCTGGTCGGCGAGGCGGCGGCCGATCGCAACGCCCTGCCCCTCATCGAAGCCCTCGAGCGTGCCCTGCTTGATGTTCTTGGCGATCGAGGTGAGGTTGTTGAGGTCGTCGGCGCGAATACCGCGGATGAAGACGCCGGCGGCGTTGAACGGCGATGATCCCAGCCCCTGCCCGTCCACGACAGGCGCGGCGAGACGAATGCCCTGCACCTGGCTGATGCGATCGGCGACATCCTTCCAGTCGGTCAGCGGCGATTCCAGCGGCTGCACGAGAATATGTCCATTGAGGCCGAGGATCTTGTCGAGCAATTCCTTGCGGAAACCGTTCATGACGGCCATCACCACGATCAGCGTGGCAACGCCAAGCATGATGCCGAGGAACGAGAAACCGGCGATGACCGAGATGAATCCTTCCTTGCGGCGCGCGCGCAGATAGCGTCCGGACAGCAGCCATTCGAATGGCGCAAAAGGCGGGGTACGGACTGGCTCGTTCATGGTCTCATCCATCTCTCGATAATCCCATGATTCGGGCCAAATGTGGCCGGATTACCCCGCCGATCGCACGGCGTGAATAAACTTTAACCCGCGAGCTTCGCGACCACGTCGGCGGGGCTCATGTTCTCGCGCGAACCGTCGCTGCGGCGCTTCACCTCGACCTTGCCTTCCGCAAGCCCCTTCGGTCCGACCAGAATCTGCCAGGGGATTCCGATCAGATCGGCCGCCGCGAACTTGGCGCCGGCGCGCTGATCGGTGTCGTCGTAAAGCACGTCGACGCCCTTCGCCGAGAGCTCGCGATAAAGCTGCTCGCAGGCGCCGTCGACCGCGGCATCGCCCTGCTTGAGGTTGAGGATCGCGGCACGGAACGGCGCGACCGCCTCGGGCCACTTGATGCCCGCGTCATCATGACAGGCCTCGATGATCGCGCCGACCAGACGCGATACGCCGACACCGTAGGAGCCGCCATGGATCGGCACGTCGACGCCATCGGGACCCGCCACCATCGCCTTCATGGTGTCGGAATATTTGGTGCCGAAATAGAAGATCTGGCCGACCTCGATGCCGCGGGTGTTCAGCCGCTTCGCTTCGGGCACTTCCTGCTCGAAGCGCGCAGCCTCATGCACGTCCTCGGTCGCAGCATAGACCGAGGTCCACTGTTTGATGATCGGCGTCAAGTCACCGTCATAATCGACGTCCTCGCCCGGCACCGGCAGGTCCAGCACATCACGATTGATGAAGACGCCGGACTCGCCGGTGTCGGCGAGCACGATGAATTCGTGGCTGAGGTCGCCGCCGATCGGGCCGGTCTCGGCCCGCATCGGGATCGCCTTCAGGCCCATCCGCGCAAAGGTGCGCAAATAGGCCACAAACATCTTGTTGTAAGAGCGCCGCGCGCCGGCCTCGTCGAGGTCGAACGAATAGGCATCCTTCATCAGGAATTCGCGGCCGCGCATCACGCCGAAACGCGGACGCTGCTCGTCACGGAACTTCCACTGGATGTGGTAGAGGTTCAGCGGCAGGTTCTTGTAGGACTTGATGTAGGAGCGGAAGATCTCGGTGATCATTTCCTCGTTGGTCGGCCCGTACAGGAGCTCGCGCTTGTGACGATCGAGGATGCGCAGCATCTCCGGGCCATAGGCGTCGTAGCGGCCGCTTTCGCGCCAGAGATCGGCAAGCTGCAGCGTCGGCATCAAGAGCTCGAGCGCACCCGCGCGATCCTGCTCCTCGCGAACGATCTGCTCGATCTTCTTCAGCACCCGGAAGCCGAGCGGCAGCCAAGCATAGATGCCGGCCGCCTCCTGCCGCATCATGCCCGCGCGCAGCATCAGCCGATGCGAGACGATCTCCGCCTCTTTCGGGTTTTCTTTCAGGATGGGCAGGAAAAACCGCGACAATCGCATGGCGTTACTCGGGAATCAGGAAAGCGTGGGAAGAGCTGCAGTGAAACCGGATCGGCTGTGAAAACACAAGGCCGCCAGATGACAAAAACCCTTCAAATCAGGCGATTTTCGGCCATTTGAACGAATTGCGTCCTGACAACCTGCCCGGCGCGCTGATCGTGCGTTTACCTGACCTCGAAATCGTCTTCCAGCGTCACTTTCTTGAAATCGGTCACCAGGGCATCGATCTGCATGTGCCAGCGGCCCGGGATCGGCAATGGCACCTTCTTCACGTGCCAATAGCCGTCGGGACCCAGCGCGGCACTGCGTTCCAGCGGCTCGATGCCGCGATCCGGCAGGCTCAGCGTCAGCGTCGCCTCCTTGGCCGCGAACGGGCTGGCATCGCCGTTCATCAGCTGCAGCACGAAATCGTTCTGCCCGACCTTGCCCGGCGCGATCAGCACCTGGAACATCGCGGCATCGGTGTGGATGTGGACCGCGAGCGGGACATCGTCAGACATTGCCAGCACGCGCGGCGGCGGCGTGAAGCGCCATAGCGCGACGAGACCGAGGATGGCGATCATGAGCACGAACTCGAGCGCGATCGAGCGCTGCAGCGGCCGCGTGCGGTGAAATTCGCGCGCGATGGCCGGCGTGAACACCAAGCGGTTCAGCGCAGCGAATGTGAGCAACAGCGACACCAGCACGAGTTTCGCGAGGAGGATGTTGCCATAGCCGGTGTCGATCAGCGCGCCAAAGCTTTCGAGCTGAACAACGGCAAGTGCGAGGCCCGACAGAGCGATCAGCGCGACGACCGGCACCGCGAGCATCGAAAAGCGCCGGAGCACCCGCAGCAGCGAATCCTTGCGTTGCCAGGCGAGCACGGCCAGCGGCGCGAGCGCGCCCATCCAGAACGCCAGACCAGCGCCGTGGATGAACAGCGCGCTCCGCGTCAGCCATTGCGGAGAGGCCGTGGCGGCATGGCCGCTCACCGCGAACGACAGCCCGACGCAGATCATGGCGATCGCGGTGCGTATGAACGCCGCGCTGAATGACGGACTGCGCCAGGCAATCGCCGCGATCAGCATTGCAACAATCGCCAGCAGCAGCGCAGGAAACAGGCTGGTGCCGGCGGCACTTGCCCACGCCGCCCATGTCAGGACGCCGGTGATCGGCAAGTTCAGCAGGTCGACGCCCTGCAGGCCAAGCGAGGCGATCGCGCCGATGAGGCCGATCTTGAGCGACCACATGATCAGCCGCTCGCCGGCCGGGCCCTGCCCGATCCACGCAGCAAAGAACACGCCTCCGACGCCGGCAAACAGCCCGAGATAGAGCCCGAGCCGCGCCAGCCAGATCAGCGTGTGCAGCAGCCCCTCGCCGGACGGCGCCGCCGAGCCCGTGACGACGCCAATCGAGAACAGCAGCGAACCCGCAACCGGATGGCCGTCCTGCGACACCACACGATAGCTGACCACCTGCGTGCCCTGGGGCAGGTCCGCAGGCAGGGTCACCATCACCGATTGATCGACGGCGCGGATCGCGACGTCGCGCGGCTTGCCCGCAGCGTCAAGCAGGCTGACCGCGGTCGGCGCCACCGCTTCGTTGAAGCGGAGCACCACCGTCTTCGGTGCCTCCGTGACCACGCTGCCATCGGCAGGCTCAGCGGCAATCAGGACGGCATGCGCATGGGCCGAGGTCGCAAGACACAGCGCCAGCAGCAGCGCCACGAGACTCGCCACAACATGACTTGCGACCGGCCGCACGGCTTACGACTTCGGCAGCAGCTTGACGCCGGGCGCCGGCGTCTTGCTGCCGCGGTCGTGCCCGCCGCCCTGCCCCTCGGCCGGAACGTCGATCCAGCGGCTGACGCCCTGTTCGCATTCCTGGACGACGGGAAAATACAACGTGGTGTTCGGCTTCAGCGTATCGGTCAGGAATGTCTGCATCACGAACTCGTCGTAGTTCTGGTCGGAGAGCTTGCCACCGCTCCAGGCGACTTCCTTCACGCCCTCGGACAGCTTGGCGCCGTGAAAGTCGTATTGGGTGGCGTATTTGCCGGTGACCGTATCGAGAGACCAGCCGGGCTTCGGCATCGGCTTGACCCCGATCACACCTTCCGGAATCTGCACGCGGATCTTGATCGTCGCCGATCCCGCGCAGCCATGCGGCACGGCGAAGACCGCCTTGTAGTACGAACCGACCGGCGCCTGCTTTCCTTCGAGCGTGACATGGGCGACCGCGGGCGACGCCGCAAGCAGCGCCGCTGCGGCAATGAGGAGCGTGTTCGATCGCATGGCTTCCTCACATCTTCTTCATGTCCATGTGACCGGAATGGTCGCCATGGCCGGAGTGATCACCGCTGCCGGGGGCTTGCGCGCCGACGGCCTGCACATCCAGCGAGACCGCGACCTTGCCGGCCTTCTCGAACTCGAGCGTGACCGGCACCTTGTCGCCCTGCTTCAGCGGGTTCTTCAGGTCGAACATCATCAAATGATAGCCGCCGGGCGCGAGCTTCACGGTCTTGCCCGGATCGATGGTCAGACCTTTATCGAGCGCGCGCATCTTCATCACGCCGTTGTCCATCGACATCTCGTGGACCTCGACCTTGCCGGCGACGTCGGCGGAGCCTGACACCAACCGGTCGGGCGTCGTCCCCTTGTTCTCGATCGTCAGATAGCCGCCGCCGATCTTGGCACCGTTCGGCGTCGCGCGCGTCCACGCTTGCGTGATCACGAGGTCGCCGGCCTTGATGTCTTCGGCCGCGGCGGGCGCGATCAGCGCGAGCGTGACGATTGCAGCAAGCCCAGCCAGTGTTTTTCTCATGTTGAAGCTCCTTTGTGTTGTTGCCGGCAGGCGGCAGGCTCAGAAGGTGTATTTCCCGGCCAGAACAAAGGTTCTGCCCGGGAAGGGGTGGAATAGGAAACATTGCACGTTGAAGAGATGCCGAAGTCGAACGCGAAATTTGCCGTCGCGTTGTAGTGGATCTTCATGTCGACGACGAAGAAATTGTCGAACGCGCCATAGACGTGGGAGATCACATCCACGTTGTTGAGGGTCGAATACAGCTTGCCATCGCGCTTGCCGGCGGCCGCGCTGGTCTGGCTGGTCGCATAGGTGTCCTTGGTGCCGTACTGGCTCCACGGCATCACCGAGACCGTCTCATTGGCCACGGCAAACGGCTTGTCGGGCATCTTCGAGGAGATCAGCAGCACGCCGCCGATCGAGTTGCCGGGGTACGCCGCGGCGAACGGGCCGTTCAGGTAATCGATCCGGCCGATCGCCTCCGGCGAGATCAGGTTCCACTTCGGCGAGGCGCTGGTGTTGTTGTTGCCGATCAGCGCCGACACCAGCAGATCGTCGTAGTAGATCAGTGAGCGCGCGCTCGAATTGACGCCCCAGCTGCGGGTCGCCAGCACGGCCTGAGTGTCTCCGTCGTTGCGCTTCCGCACGAACAGGCTCGGCATGTATTTGACCGCGTCCTCGGGGTCTTTGAGGTTGACGGTCTCGTCGACCTGCCGGGCGGTGATGCTGAAGGCCTTCTCCGGCAGCTGGAACCGGGCCACGGCCGGCGGCGTCCCGAGCGATGCGTTGGCGCCCTCCCCCGGCGTGGTGACGACCACGACCGGCCGGTTCGCCGCGGCCGACGGCACGGCCCGCCGCCGGACAGCGACGGCAGCACGATTGACCGGCTTGGGCGCGGCCGGCCTCGCCGGCTGCGGCACCTCGACGGTGACGGGTGGCAGCACCGCCTGGCCGCCACTCTGCGCGTACGCCATGTCGGCCGACGCCAGTAACGCGGCCTGGATGGCTGCAATGCTCACGCCACGGGTGGCATGAAACCGGAACATGGGTGAATCCCGACACCGGCGCTCCGGCCGGCTTGCTCATGAGCACTCGCCGGCGCGCAAACGCACCAGCAGCGGCAATCTCGTCAGGAAAACAGCGGCGGTGCGCGCGCTTGTGCCGACAGGCCAGCCGGCGAACAACCAAGTTCGGAGGCGAAATCGAGCCAGGCGATGCGCGTTGAAGGTCGCTCGACGGCGTGAGCCGCGATCTCCGGGTTATCAACGGGCGCACCGGTTTGCAGCACGCTGCATGCGGAGCAACAACCGTCATGGGCATCATGCCCGGTCTGGTCACCCTTCCCGGAGCCGGAGCCGGCATTGCCGTGGCAGATGGTGGCGGCCGCGCGTGGGTCGGACGCGGCAAGGCTCGCCACCCAGCAGGCCCCGATCGGTGCAAAAATCTGCACCAGCAGGGCAACCAGGACTATGGGCAGAAAATTCTTCAGCCGCCGACGCATCGCAAAACCATCCGGATCGGAACTAACCACCACAGGCGTTGGAAGTCGAGATCATCGGCCTCGCTCCTTTCTTCCGGCTGACGGAAATAGCCGGGCGTGACACTTGCGTCATAGCCACACCACCAGCCCTTCGTATCCCCTTAACCCGTCACGTGTTTTCAGCTCACTTTCGCAACCGCCGGTGGCGCCATCCCAATCATTTCGCAAATTGCTCGAAATTTGAACAATCGTTGCCGAAAATGATGACAAGGCTGGAAAGATAGTCTACCAATTCGGGCTCAGGCCAGCCGCGAGGTGTGTCCTGGTGGTCCAAGTCTCGGGAGGAGCCCGACGCGCACAAGCAGCGTCACCCCATCAATCAAGATCAAATCGAATTTTTGGGGCAAATAGGGTCGACACAATTTTTGGAGCAGGGCTTGGAGCCCTGCTCTTTTTTTGTGTGATGATCGCATCGTGCAATGACCTCATCATCGAATCCAATCGAACGTAGTTTCGAACTCGCAGCAGCGGCTTGCGATGATCTGGCACCACGCGTGTACCAGCGCCTGTTTCGCGAACGTCCCGAAGCGCAGGCGATGTTTCGCACCGAAGGCAGCGAGCCGGTGAAAGGCTCGATGCTGGCACTGACCATCGAGGCCATCCTCGATTTCGCAGGCGAGCGTCGTGGACATTTTCGCCTGATCGAATCCGAAGTGTTCTCCCACGACGCCTATGGCACGCCGCGCGAACTGTTCGTGGCGTTCTTCGCGGTGATCGCGGACTGTTTGCGCGACATTCTCGGCGAGCAATGGTCCACGGAGATCGATGCTGCGTGGCACAAGCTGCTTCGCGACATCGAGGCAATCGTGCTGCAACAGAAACATCTCGTGGACGACAGGGCGTAGCGCCACCGTCCCGATTGTGACACACTCGCTTTATCCGCGGCGCGTGCAACTGACGCCGACGGAGAGAAAAAATGAAGAGGGAGCAAGCAATGCCAGAGACCGACAAGGGGATGGACAAGGCGTCGACGACGCGGCGCGACCTTCTACAGATGGCGGCGGCAGGTGGCGCTGCGGCCGGCCTGTTCGGCGGAATGGGCGTGACGACGTCCGCGCTCGCAGCCGAAATGGGACGTTCGGAAAAGCCGCTGAAGGCCGCATTCTCCAACGCCGGCCTGCAAGCGACATGGTGTGCGCAGGGAAAGCAGGCCGCCGAGTTCTGGGGCAAGCTGTTCAACGTCGAGGTCACCTGGTTCGACGGCCAGCTCGATGCCGTCAAGCAGCGCGCCGCGATCGATAACATGGCCTCGCAGAAATGGGACTTCGTCGCGATCCAGGCATTCGGGATCGGCACGTTGACCCAGCCGGTGCAGAAGATGATCGACGCCGGCACCCCCGTGATCGACATGGACACGCTGATTGCACCGCTCGACCAGATCAACGTCCATTCGTTCCTGGCACCCGACAACGAGTTCATGGGCGCCTCGGTGACGCAGGCGCTGTGCAACGCGATCGGTGGCAAGGGCAAGGTCATCATGACCCAGGGCGCGCTCGGCCACACCGGCGCGCAAGGCCGCGCCAAGGGCTTCAACTCCGTCGTGAAGCAGTTCCCGAACATCGAGGTGCTGGATACCCAGCCCGCCGACTGGGACGTCTCCAAGACCGCCCGGCTCTGGGAAACCTATCTGACGAAATATTCGCAGATCGACGCCGCGTTCTTCCACAATGACGACATGGCGCTCGCCGCCTACAACATCATGAAGGCGCGCAACCGCACCAACATCCTGATCGGCGGTGTCGACGCCATGCCGCCGGCGATCCAGGCGGTCAGCGAAGGCCGCATGTTCGCCACCGTCCGCAATCCGTCCTGCCGCATCCATGGCGGTGCGATCGTGGCGGGCGTCGCCGCCGTGGTCGGCGGCGAGAAGAGTGGCCAGGGCATTCCGAAGAACGTCGTGACCGATGGTCCCGTCGTGACCAAGGCCAACGCCGCCGGCATGCAATGGATGGAGGATCACTTCCTGATCTGAGCGGTCCTCATGTCGCAGGGACGCTCCCCGATCCTCGAGTTGAACCAGATCACGAAGGCCTTCGGCGGTGTCGAAGCCCTTCGTGGGGTCGACTTTTCGCTGAACGCCGGCGAGATCCATGGTCTCGTCGGCGAGAACGGCGCCGGAAAAAGCACGCTGATGAAAATCATCGCCGGCGTGCATCCGGAGTTCTCCGGCCGCTTCATGCTCGACGGCAAGGAAACCCGCTTCCGCTCCACCCGCGACGCGCACGCCGCCGGCATCGGCATGGTGCATCAGGAGCTCAGCGTCGCGCCGGATCTGACCGTCGCCGAGAACGTCTTCCTCGGCAACCAGCCGACCAACCGCCTCGGCTTCGTGCATTGGCGGCGGATGGCGCGCGAGGCCGGCGAGCAGCTCGCCCGCTTCGGCATCGACGTCGATCCGATGACGCGGCTCGGCGACCTGCCGATCGGCCTGCAGCAACTGATCGAGATCGCCCGCGTGCTGTTCTCCGGCGCGCGCATCATCATCCTCGACGAGCCGACCTCTGCCCTCTCCCCGCCCGAGGTCGAGCGTCTGTTCGCGACGCTGCACAAGCTCCGTGACGAAGGCACCAGCATCGTCTTCATCTCGCATTTCATCGAGGACATCCTGCGGGTTTCCGACGTCGTCACCGTGTTCCGCAACGGGCGGAAGATCGCCGAGACCGCATCCGCTGATACCACCAAGGGCGCGCTGATCGAGGCCATGATCGGCCGCGGCGGTGAGGCGCTTGAGCACAGCTACACGGATGACCTCATGCTCCCGCAATCGAGCGGCGGCTCGACCGTCCTGAAGGTGAACCAACTGTCGCTCGGCCGCACCCTGCAGGACGTCTCGTTCGAGGCCCGCTCCGGCGAGGTGCTCGGCATCTATGGCTTCATGGGCTGCGGCCAATTGGAGCTGTCGCGCATCCTGTTCGGCAAGCTCAGGCCGGACGGCGGCACGCTTATTGTCGATGGCTCCGCGAAGACCTTCCGCAGCACGGCGGCCGCCCGGCGCGCCGGCATCGCGCTTGTGCCTGAGAGCCGCCGTGCCATGCTGTTCCACCAGGAGCCGGTCTACAAGAACATCTCGATCAGCATCCTCGAGCGGATCTCGGCGCTGCTGCTCAAGCCGGTGCGCGAGCGTGCCATTGCGCAGCGCCAGGTCGAGCAGTTGCAGATCAGGCCGCCGGTGGTGGGCCTCGATCTCGGCATGCTCTCCGGCGGCAATCAGCAGAAGGTGGCGCTGGCGAAATGGCTGACCTACCCGCCGCGCCTCCTGGTACTGTGCGAGCCGACCCGCGGCATGGATGTCGGCGCCAAGAACGACGTGATCAACATCGTGCGCGACCTCCGCGCCAAGGGACTGGCGATCATCGTGCTGTCGACCGAGCCGGAGACGGTGCTGTCGCTAGCCGACCGGATCCTGGTGCTGAAGCGCGGCGCGGTGGTGCGCGAATTCGCGGGCGAAGCGGTCAGCAAGGATCGGCTGCTCGAAGCCGCGTAATGGAGAGTCATCATGGCAAGCAGTGACAGCGCGACAGCGCCAGCGGATCACAAGCGGCCGCGCGGGCTGGCGCCCTTCCTGCGCTCGCAGATGCGCAACATCGCGCCGTTCCTGACGCTGATCTTCCTCAGCGCCTTCTTCGCGATCGCCAGCCCGTCGTTTGCGACCATCGACAATGTCGGCAACATCCTGACCCAGGTATCGGTCACCGGCATCATCGCGGTCGGCCTCACCTTCGTGATCCTGTGCGCCGAGATCGACCTGTCGATCGCCAGCACCGCCAACGTCACCGGCATCGCGGTGGCGTATTTCACTTTGCAGGAATCCTACGTCAACATCGCCAACGTCCCGATGCCGGGTTTTGCCGCGATCCCGCTGGCGCTGGCGCTGTGCGCGCTGCTCGGCCTCGTCAACGCGCTGGGGCTGACCCTGATCGGCATCCCCTCCTTCATCATGACGCTGGCCATGATGCAGATCGCGGCCGGCGTCTCCGCGCTCCTGGTGCGCGGCCAGATCGCCTACAAGGTGCCGGACCTGATCACGACGCTCGGCTCGGGCTCGATCGGCGGCATCCCCTGGATCGTGATCGTCGCCGCGGTGATGCTGCTCGGCGGCCACCTGGTGCTGACCTACACGCGGTTCGGCCGCTACGTCTACATGGTCGGCGGCAACCGCGAGGCCGCGGAATTTGCCGGCCTCAACGTCAAGCTCATTCTCGGCAGCGTGATGGTGATCTCGGCGGTGTGCTCGGGGATCGGCGGCATGCTCGGCGTCGCGCATTTCGGCAGCGCGCAGCAGAACGAGTTCGATACTTACCTCCTGGATTCGATCGCGGCCGTGGTGGTCGGCGGTACCAGCCTGTTCGGCGGCCGCGGCGGCATCGGCAATACCATCGTCGGCCTGTTCGTGCTCGGCGTGCTCAACAACGGCCTCGACCACGTCAATATCGACAGCTTCCTGAAGATCCTGATCCGCGGCCTGATCCTGCTCGCGGCCTTGATCATTAACGTCTACGCACAGCGGCTGCGCGAGCAGGCGGCAGATTAGCGGGGAGCCCTCTCCATTTGTCGTTCCTGCGAAAGCAGGAACGACATCGAATGCGTTGCGCGGTTCCGGTGTCACACTTCCACACCTGCGCTGCGCCAATTGCGTCAAACTTTCCGAACAGCCGAGTGGGCGCTAATCTCCGGCCGACAGCGGAGGGTTACCCTTTTGTCAGCATCGACGGCATATCGCGAGGTAGCTGGGAGGATTGGCTGGACGATCGCCGTTGCCATCGGACTTGCTCTGAGCCAGGCCGCGGTAGCAGCGCCGCCCGATAGCCCAAATCCAGCGCTCGCACCATGGTTCGAGAGCCTGAAGCAACCAGGCACCGGTGCGTCGTGCTGCTCGATTGCGGATTGCAGAACGGTAGAGTTCCGACAGGACCGGGACGGCTACGAGGTATTGATCGATGGTCGCTGGAAATTGTCGGCGCCCTTCTGGCTGCGGGTCCCGCCGAACAGGATCATCAACAGAACCGACAACCCGACGAACCGCGCCGTGGTCTGTTTCACGCCCGAGGCCGGCATTCTCTGCTTCGTGCGTCCGGCCGAAAGTTAATCCTCCACGATCACCTGGCAAAATCCGGCTGCCAGTGACGCAATTCGCGGGCGGCGTAGGTGACTGCGCCCATCGTCGTGTAGGACGCCGCCTCCAGCATCATGTTGCGCGCGAGCTTGAGGCTGCGCGCCTCGCAGATCGCGCGCTGCTTCTCGTCGGCGATCCATTCGAAATCGATGTTGTGCGCGAGGCCGAGGATACGCCGGATGGTCTTGGCCGCGGCGAAGCCGACGGTGTCCTGGAACAACCGCGCCATGTAAGCCTGCCGTTCCGCCTCCAGCCGCGCGGCACCCGCCTCGCCAGCGAACAACGACACCGGATAGCCGTCGCCCTTCGCCTCGCTGCGCCACAGCGCGAGAAACTTGCGCGAGAACTCGCCCCAGACGCCCTCGATCGTTTCCAAGAGCCACGCCTCGAACGAAGCCCGCTCGCCGGGCGTGCGCTCATGGCCGGCTGAGGCCAGATAGGCCATCAGCAGATTGCCGATCACGGCGCCTATGTCGAAGCCCATCGGACCGTAGAACGCGAATTCGGGATCGATCACCTTAGTCTCGCTGTCGGTGACCATGATCGAGCCGGTGTGCAGATCGCCGTGCAGCAGCGCTTCCGGGCTCGCCATGAATTTCAGCTTGAGCCTGCTAATCGCGACATGCAGGTCGAGGTCTTCGCGGAAGGCGGCGGCCGTCGCGTCGAGATGCGGCTCGGTCCAGCGGTTCTGCTCGGCGATGCGATAGGGATCGGTGAAGATCAGGTCCTCGGTGATCTTGCACAGCGCGTGGTTGCCGGCGAAATCGGCGATCCCCTGCTTCTTCTCCGCGGCCGAGAGCGCAAGATCGGACGTGAAGAACAGCGTCCGCGCCAGGAAGGTCGAGATATCCTCGACAAAGCGCGGATACCTCGTGGCGCCGATCAGGCCCTTGCGCATGATGATGTGCGGCTCGAGTAGCTCCATCGCGGTGAGCGCGAGCGGCGCATCATGGTGCAGCACCGCCGGCACCAGCCTCGGTGCCAGCCTTGCCTGATGTACCAGCGCCAGATGTTCATAGTGCGCCCGCGACAGCGGCAGCGGCCAGCTCTCGCCGACCAGCCGCACATATGGCAGCGCCTGCTTGACCGCGATGCCGCCGCGACTGCCCTTGACGATGAAGACGAGGTTGAGATTACCGTCGCCGACCTCGCTGATCGACCAGTCCGCAGGCGCGCCGCCGAGTTGCGTGACGACGGCCGGAAGGCTCGCGAGATAGTCCCGCAGATCGGCTTCGCGCAGGATTCGATAGGTGCTCTGGGCGGAGCCCGGCTGTGCCTGCAGGTTCATCGTGGTCGCCTCCCCCAAGACTCAAACGGAGCCATTGGCCGCGCGTTGTGCTATTCCGGGCACGTTGCAGCAGCTGCTCACGGTCCGGTTCGACGCCCACAATCGCAGGCGACGGGACGCGCCGCAATGCCCCCGACGAAGTCCCCGAAGCCACGGATCGATCAGAGCTTATTCCGCCGGCGTTATTTCAGACGATAGATTTTCGAGTGGAGGACGTTCCGATGTTCGTCGCCGTGTTCTCGATATTTGCCGCCAGCCGCAAGGACGCGCTCGTCGACATGGTCGAGCAGGTGCACGCAGGCTTCCTTGCTGCCGGCCTGGGCGAACCGACGGTACGCCTCAGGCTGTCCGATCCCCCGCTCACCACGGAGATCGCCGCCGTGCAGGCGATCGCAGGGACGAAGCGCATTTCCAGCATCGCCAGGGTGATGAAGCGCTGGCCGGAGCTGGAGCGCTTCGTGCGGACGACCGGCTCGGCTGGCCCCGGCAGGGCGGAAGCGCGGGTGATGTCGAACGTGACCGAGAGCGGCACCGTCGAGGCGATCGACTTCGCGATCCTGAAGGAGATCGCCCAGGGCGTCCCGAAGTCATTTCCATGCCACGCCATCGATCTGCATTTCTCGGTGCCCGGCTTTTCGGACGGTCCGCAGCTGCCCGCCCAGCCCGACCTTCAGACTCTCAGGGGCCTGATGCGCGCCGGCGTCGACATCGGCGCCGGCCATCCGACCTCGCCCGGCATCAGCGTGCACGACAAGTGGTGGGTGAACGGGCGGCAGCGGTCGCTCGCGGCGCTGCGGATTGTCGAGGCCGATCCGCAGGCGAAGAAATTGCCGGCACCTCCGGCCGATATCGCAGCCCTGCTCTCGGCCTGCGGCAAGGTTCGAAAGACCGTGCAGGTCCCGATGGTCACAGCGCCCGCGGCCCCGGCAGCGGCTGCCGCGCCGTCGGGCGGCTTGGCTCCGGAGATGGACGAGGCCATCCGCACGGTGGTGCGCGCCCATCGGGCCAGGATGACCGCGCTGCTCGACAGCCTTCCGCACGATCTGCCGCATCAGGTCGAGAACGTCGCAGCGACGCCTACCGGCGAAAGCCCGGGCACCGGCCCCAAGAAGCCTGACCTCGTTCGCGCCTTTGCGCCGCTCGGCTACGATTGCCGCGGCGAGAGCGGATCGTTCAGGCTGCAGCGGCGCACACCGGGCAATCTCACCGTCAGGCTCCAGGTCGATGTCGGCAGCTGGAGCAGCTCGGTTGCGGCCTTCATGCAGGTGATCGGCATGGTGAACGGGCACGGCTTCAAGGCGACGGTGCCGCTCCATGCCTCGCGCCACGCAGTCCGCGGCGAAGTCAGAGGGGTCGAGTTGCCGAGCCAGTTTCCGATCGGCAACGCCGAGCGGTGGACGCAGATCGTCAACAATCTGGCAACGCTCGTCGCCGCGCTCGATCACAGCTTCGTGCCCGAGGTCGAGGCGATCGCCGGCCCGTCACCCCTGTGGTTTCGGCCGGAGCAAACCTAAGCATGCCGCTCACGAGCCCGATGCTCTAGAACGGCATCCCCATCAGCTTCGACAGCCGCTCGATCGAGAGATAGCCGGAATAATAGGCCCACATCGCGATCGCGAAGATCACGGCCGAGATAAGCGTGGTCAACAGCAGCTTGCGGCCCATCCGCGCCAGGATCGGCGCGCCGGGGTCGGTGCCGGGCGCGCCAACGCCGTCCTCGTGCTGGCTGCGTATGCCGAACGGCAGCGTCAGGAACAGTACGAGCCACCAAAGGACGAAGTAGATCGCAAGCCCGGTGGAGATCTGATACGCCATACTGGCCTCAGGCCTGTTCGATCTCGACCAACGCGCCCGAAAAATCTTTCGGGTGGAAGAACAGCACCGGCTTGCCGTGCGCGCCAATCTTCGGCTGGCCGTCGCCGAGCACCCGCGCGCCCTCGGCGATCATGCGGTCGCGGGCCGCGATGATGTCGGGCACGTCGTAGCAGACATGGTGGATGCCGCCGTCGGCATTGCGCTCGACGAATTTTGCGATCGGCGAGGCTTCGCCGAGCGGCTCGATGAACTCGATCTTGGTGTTCGGCAGCGTCACGAACACGGTGATGACGCCATGCTCCGGCAGCGGCACCGCGTCTGAAATCTCGGCGTTGAAGGCGGTGCCGTAGATCTTCGCGGCCTGCTTGGCGTCCTTGACCGCGATGGCGACGTGATTGAGCCGGCCCAGCATGTGTCTCTCCCTTTTAATTGAGCATGATCTTTTCGGAAAACCGCTTCGGCGCTTTTCCGGATCATGCTTCGCGTCAGACCGTCAGAACGTGCACGACGCAGATCGGCTTCTTGCCCCATTGCTCATTCAGCGCCGCACGCACCGCCCGCCGCACCGATTCACCCAGCGCATCCGGATCGCGCCGCCGCGGCTTCGGCAGGCCCTCGATGGTCGAGACCACCACATCGAACACGATGTCGTCGAGCAGTTCGCCCGCCGCATTGTTCTCCGGCATGCCGACCAGATCAACCTCCGGATCGTCGACCATCTCGCCCTGCGCGGTCATGGCGATCGCGACGAAGGCGCAGCCGGCAAAACCCATCCGGCGCCGCTCCACCACGGCGCGCGACTTGGAGTCCTCCAGGATGGTTCCGTCCTTGTAGAGCCGGCCCGACGGCACTTCGCCGACGACGCCGGGCTCGCCGGGACCGAGCTTGACGAGGTCGCCGTTGCGGCAGGTCAGGACTTTTGGGACACCCGCGGCACGCGCCAGCTTGGCGTGCTCGGCGAGGTGCAACGCCTCGCCATGCACGGGGATCAGGAGCTGCGGCCGCACCCAGGAGATCATGTCGCGCAGCTCGTCGCGGCGCGGATGGCCGGAGACGTGCACCAGATGCTCGCGATCGGTGATGATTTCGACGCCCTGCGTCACCAGCCCGTTGATGATGCCGCCGACCGCCTTCTCGTTGCCGGGAATGGTGCGGGAGGAGAAGATCACGGTGTCGCCCCTGTTGAGGGTCACCTGCGGGTGATCGTTGTTGGCGATCCGCGCCAGCGCGGCGCGGGGTTCGCCCTGGCTGCCGGTGCACAGCGCGAGCACCTTGTCGGGCGGGAAATGGCCGTAATAGTCGGTGCTACGGAACTTGTGCGAGCCGTCGAGATAGCCGCATTCGCGCGCGACCTGCACCACCCGCTCCATGGCGCGGCCGACCACGACCACCTCGCGATCGGCGGCGTTAGCGGCGTCCGCCACCGCCCTCACGCGGGCGACGTTGGAGGCGAAGGTCGTGACCGCGACCCGGCCCTTGGCCGCCTTGACCAGCTTCTTGATGGTAGCGGCGACCTCGGTCTCCGAGGGAGAACGCCCGTCGCGCACCGCATTGGTGGAGTCCCCGACCAGCGCCAGCACGCCTTCGTCTCCGAGCTCGCGCAGCCGCCGCTCGTCGGTCGGCTGGCCGATGATCGGGGTCGGATCGATCTTCCAGTCGCCGGTGTGCAGCACGGTGCCGACATCGGTCTTGATCGCCAGCGCGTGCGATTCCGGAATCGAATGCGCGACCGGGATGAACTCGACATTGAACGGGCCGATATCGACCCGCCCGCCCGACGGGATCACCGTGACCGGGATCTTCGGCGGATTGCGCTCTGCAGCGCATTTGGCCTCGAACAGCGCAGCGCTGAACTGGGTCGCGTAGATCTTGCAGCCGAGCTTCGGCCAGAGATCGATGATGGCGCCGAAATGGTCCTCATGGGCGTGCGTCAGCACGAGGCCCATCAGATTGTTGCGTTCCTTCTCGAGGAAGCGGACGTCCGGCATGATCAGGTCGATGCCCGGCAGATGCTCCTCGTCGCCAAAGGAGACGCCGAGATCGACCGCGAGGAAGGAGCGCTGGTGGCGGTTGCCGAGGCCATAGATCGACAAATTCATGCCGATCTCGCCGACGCCGCCGAGCGGTGCAAAGGTGAGCTCGTCAGGTCGCGCCATCAGTTCGCCCTCACTGAGGCTGCGGTACCGAAATAGACCTCACCGGCCGTCACGGGCATCCGCTCTCCATCAGCGGTACGGACAATCAGGCAGCCGGTGTCGTCGATGGTATCGAAGGTGCCTTCGAGGGTCGCGGTGCCGGTCTGGACCGCGACCTTGTCGCCGAGCCCGGCGGCACGCTCCAGCCACAGCCTGCGGATCTCTGGGAAGCCGCGGCCGTCATCCCAGATGCCGCGAAACTCAACCCAGGCGTCCGACAATGCGGCGAACAGCTCTTCCGCGCTGATCTGGATGCCGAGCCCGGCGAGCGATACTGCCGGCGTCGGCGTCCCCTCGGGCGCGGCGATGACGTTGGTGCCGATGCCGACGACGACCGCCAGGCGGCTCCCGACCGCCTCGGCCTCCAGCAGGATGCCCGAGAGCTTCTTGCCATTGGCGAGCACGTCGTTCGGCCATTTCAGGGTGAATTTCGGACTGTCCGGCCCGAGCCGCAGCGCCGCCTCGACGGCGACCGTCTGCAGCGCGGCCTCGAGCGACAGCCCGGCGGCAAAGCCGAGCGTTGCCGCCACTGCCGGCTGAACGTCCGTCACTTCGAGGATGCTGCTGGCGAGGTTGCCGCGCGGCGCGACCCAGACCCGCTGCCGCCGGCCGCGGCCCGCGGTCTGCTCCGGCGTCACGAACCACATCGGCCCCTGCTCGCCGTCGCGGGCGCGCAGCATCGCCTCGGCATTGGTCGAGCCGATCTGATCGAAAGCGGCGAGCCTGTAGCCCGCCGCGATGGCCCGGGGTCCGAGCGTGAATGTCATGTCGAACTTATGCGCATGATTGGTTCCGAAAGCCAGCGTCGTGTTTTCGGAACCATGCGCTAGAACAACGACTTCGCCGCCGCCGTTGCCACGCTGACGAGCGGGCCCGGATAGGCGAAGTAGAAGATGTTGATGATGCCGGCGACCGCCAGCACGGTGCGCAGCTCGACGCGGACCGGGTCGAGCTTGCCGAGCGGCTGGTCGAAATACATCACCTTGACGATCGACAGATAGTAGAACGCGCCCACCACGCTGGTCAGCACGCCGATCACCGCGAGCGTGAACAGGTTGGCCTTGATCGCGGCGACGAACACGTACCACTTGCCGAAGAAGCCGGCGAGCGGCGGCACGCCGGCGAGCGAGAACAGCAGCATCGCGAAGATGAAGGCGATCAGCGGGTTGGTGCGGGAAAGGCCGGCGAAATCGCTGATCTGCTCCAGCGCCACACCGTTGCGTTTCATGGCCAGGATGATGCTGAAGGAACCAAGCGTCATCGCGACATAGATCGCGATGTAGATCAGGACGCCCTGCGCGCCCTCGACGGTGCCGGAGGCGAGTCCGACCAGCGCGAAGCCCATGTGGCCAATCGAGGAATAGGCCATCAGGCGCTTGATGTTGGTCTGGCCGATCGCGGCGAACGAGCCGAGCGCCATCGAAGCGATCGCCACGAACACCAGGATCTGCTGCCACTGGGTGACGATGCCCGGGAACGCGGTCAGCGTCGCGCGGGTGAACACGGCGAGCGCCGCGACCTTCGGAGCTGAGGCGAAGAACGCCGTCACCGGCGTCGGTGCGCCCTCGTAGACGTCGGGTGTCCACATGTGGAACGGCACCGCCGAGACTTTGAAGCAGAGGCCGGCGAGCAGGAAGACCAGGCCGAACACGATGCCGATACTACCGGTGGTGGCCGCCGCCGCAATGCCGGCGAAGCTGACGGTGCCGGTAAAGCCGTAGATCAGCGAGGCGCCGTAGAGCAGCATGCCCGACGACAGCGCGCCGAGCACGAAGTACTTCAGGCCGGCTTCGCTCGACTTGGCATTGTCGCGCTGGCTCGCGGCGACGACGTAGAGCGCAAGGCTCATCAGCTCGAGGCCGAGATAGAGCGAGATCAGATCGCCGGCCGAGATCAGCACCATCATGCCGAGCGTCGACAGCAGCACCAGGATCGAGAACTCGAAGTTGCGGCTCGACGGCTGCGACAGGTACTCGGTCGACAGGATCAGCGTCGCCGCCGAGGCGATCAAGGCGAGGACCTTCAGGAAGCGGGCGAAGTCGTCGACGATGAAGCTGCCGCCGAAGGTGACGAGCTTGCCGGCCGGCAGCCAGAGCTCCAGCACGCCGGTCACGACCAGCAGCAGTACCGCGAGCGCGGTGATCAGCCGTGTGGTCCCTTGCCCGCGATAGGCTCCGATCATCAACAGCACCATGGCGCCGACCGCGAGCACCAGCTCCGGCAGCACCGGCTGCAACTGATAACCTGCACTGGAAAAGCTCATGACGAGGGCCTTACTGGACGGTCAGCGCGGCTGCCTTCACGGCAGTCACGGCGGTTTGGTAATTGTTGACGAGCTGCTGCACCGAGGCCGCCGACATGTCGAGCACCGGCTTCGGATAGACGCCGAACAGGATGGTCAGCGCGATCAGCGGGAACAGCGTCACGCATTCGCGGAAGGTCAGATCCTTGATCGACATCAGCGACGGCTTGACCAACGCGCCGAACACCACCTTGCGGTAAAGCCAGAGCGCGTAGCAGGCCGACAGGATCACGCCCGTGGTGGCGAAGAACGCCGTCGGGAGCGAGATCTTGAAGGTGCCGAGCAAGGTCATGAACTCGCCGACGAAGCCCGAGGTACCGGGCAGACCGACATTGGCCATGGTGAAGACCATGAAGGTCATCGCATAGAGCGGCATCCGGTTGACGAGGCCGCCATAGGCCGCGATCTCGCGGGTATGCATGCGGTCGTAGACGATGCCGACGCAGAGGAACAGTGCGCCGGAGACGATGCCGTGCGAGACCATCTGGAACATGCCGCCGGCGACGCCCTGCGTGGTCACCGCGAAGATGCCCATGGTGACGAAGCCCATATGCGCGACCGAGGAGTATGCGATCAGCTTCTTCATGTCCTCCTGCATCATCGCTACCAGCGAGGTGTAGATGATGGCGATGACGGACAGCGTGAACACGAACGGCGCGAAGTCGTGCGAGGCCAGCGGGAACATCGGCAGCGAGAAGCGCAGGAAGCCGTAGCCACCCATCTTCAAGAGGATCGCGGCCAGGATCACCGAGCCCGCCGTCGGCGCCTCGACGTGGGCGTCAGGCAACCAGGTGTGCACCGGCCACATCGGCATCTTCACCGCGAACGAGGCGAAGAAGGCCAGCCACGCCCAGGTCTGCATCGAGCGCGGCACCGCGGTGTGCATCAGGGTCGGGATGTCGGTGGTGCCGGCGTTCCAGTACAGCGCCATGATGGCGAGCAGCATCAGCACCGAGCCGAGGAACGTGTAGAGGAAGAACTTGAACGACGCGTAGACCCGGCGCGGGCCGCCCCAGACGCCGATGATCAGGAACATCGGGATCAGGCCGCCCTCGAAGAACAGGTAGAACAGCACGAGGTCGAGCGCCGAGAAGGTGCCGATCATCAGCGTTTCCAGGATCAGAAACGCCATCATGTATTCGCCGACGCGCTGCGTCACCGATCTCCAGCTCGCGACGATGCAGAGCGGCATGATCGCGGTGGTCAGGATGAGCAGCGGCAGCGAGATGCCGTCGACGCCCATGTGGTAGGTGATGCCGGTGGTGAGCCAGGACGTCTTCTCGACGAACTGGAAGTCGGTCTGTGCAGGGTCGAAGCGCGCGACCAGGATCAGCGACACCGCAAAGGTGATCAGCGTGGTCCACAGCGCGATCCAGCGCGCCGTGCGGCTCGCGGTCTCGTCGCCGCCTCGCGCCAGGAGGTAGACTAGGATCGCGCCGACCGCCGGCAGGAAGGTCGTGACGGAAAGGATGGGCCAGGTTGTCATTTACTGGCCTCCCAAGCCGAACATGAACCAGGTGATCAATCCGGCCGCCCCGATCAGCATCGCGAACGCGTAGTGATAGAGGTAGCCGGTCTGCAATTTCACGACGTTGCGGGTGACGTCGAGCACGCGGGCGGAGACGCCGTCCGGACCGAAGCCGTCGATGACGAAGCCATCGCCCTTCTTCCACAGCGTGTAGCCGAGCCACTTCGCCGGGCGCACGAAGATCCAGTCGTACAGCTCGTCGAAGTACCATTTGTTGAGCAGGAACTGGTACAGCATCGGCTGCTGGTTCGCGAGCTCGACCGGCAGGTACGGCCTGCGGATGTAGAACAGGTACGATACGAAGAGGCCGAGCGCCATCATCACGGTGGGCAGCGGCGCGAGCCAGCTCGGCATGTGCTCCATGTCCTCGAGGATGTGCGGGTTCATCTTGACGGACTCGCGGAAGAACTCCTCGACGCCATGCGGACTGGCGAACACTTCCTTGAACGGCAGGCCGGCCAGGATCGAGCCGGCTGCAAGCACGCCGATCGGCACCAGCATCCAGACCGGGCTCTCATGCGCGGCCTCGTAGTGCTTCTGGTCGTGCGGCTCGCCGAAGAACGTCTTGAAGATCAGACGCCAGGAGTAGAACGAGGTCAGGCCGGCGGCCACGATCGTCAGCAGGTAGGCGTAGGTCGCGAACGGATTATGCGCGGCATAGGCGGATTCGATGATCGCATCCTTGGAGAAGTAGCCGGCGAACAGCGGGAAGCCGGTCAGCGCCAGCGTGCCGATGCACATCACCGCGAAGGTGTACGGGATCTTGCGCCACAGGCCACCCATGTTGCGGATGTCCTGCTCGTGGTGCATCGCGTAGATCACCGAGCCGGAGCCTAGGAACAGCAGCGCCTTGAAGAAGGCGTGCGTGAACAGGTGGAACATGCCGACCGAATAGGCCCCTGCTCCCATCGCCACGAACATGTAGCCGAGCTGCGAACAGGTCGAATACGCGACGATGCGCTTGATGTCGTTCTGCACCAGGCCGATCGTGGCGGCGAAGAACGCCGTGGTCGCGCCGAAGAACATCACCACCGCCTGCGCGGTCGGTGACAGCTCGAACAGCGGCGACAGCCGCGCCACCATGAAGACGCCGGCGGTGACCATGGTCGCGGCGTGGATCAGCGCCGACACCGGGGTCGGGCCTTCCATCGCGTCCGGCAGCCAGGTGTGCAGCAGGAACTGGGCCGACTTGCCCATCGCGCCCATGAACAGGAACAGGCAGGTCAGGGTCAGCGCGTCAGGGTGCCAGCCGAAGAAATCGATGGTCTTGCCGGTCAGCCCGGGCGCGGCATGGAAGATGGTCTCGAAGTCGGTCGAGCCGACCAGCGCGAAGATCGCGAAGATGCCGAGCGCGAAGCCGAAGTCGCCGACGCGGTTGACCACGAAGGCTTTGATCGCCGCGGCGTTGGCCGACGGCTTCTGGTACCAGAACCCGATCAGGAGGTAGCTCGCGAGACCGACGCCCTCCCAGCCGAAGAACAGCTGCACGAGGTTGTCCGAGGTCACCAGCATCAGCATCGCGAAGGTGAACAGCGAGAGATAACCGAAGAAGCGCGGTCGGTTCGGGTCCTCGTCCATGTAGCCGATGGAATAGAGGTGGACGAGCGCGGACACGGTGTTGACCACGACCAGCATCACGGCGGTCAGGGTGTCGACCCGCAGCGTCCAGGCCACCTGCAGGTCGCCCGAGGTGATCCAGGGCAGCAGCACGACGCGCGCGTCATGGTGCATGAAGCCGACATCGACCAGCGCGAACCAGGACAGCGCCGCCGAAACGAACAGGAGACCCGTGGTGATCAGTTCGGCCAGCCGCGATCCGGCCGCCGGCGGCTCGGAGACATGGTGGTCGTCATGGCCATGGTCATCGTGGC
Source organism: Bradyrhizobium sp. CCBAU 53421 (assembly GCF_015291625.1). Lineage (NCBI taxonomy): Bacteria > Pseudomonadati > Pseudomonadota > Alphaproteobacteria > Hyphomicrobiales > Nitrobacteraceae > Bradyrhizobium > Bradyrhizobium sp. CCBAU 53421. The sequence continues at coordinate 4,808,594 of NZ_CP030047.1, read as the reverse complement.
CGTGATCGTCGTGGGCTGCCGAGGCATGAGCGTCAGAAGCATGGGCGTCGCCATGCGCGTCGTCGTGGTGATCGACGGTGTCACCGCTCGGACAGCGCGCATGCGCGCCGACCAGCGAGATGATGCCTGCGAGGATCGCGCCCAGCAGAGGCAGGAATACGATTGCCTGTATCATTGGACTCTCTCACTGCGCATGATCTTGCCGGAAAACCGGCACCCACTTTTCCGGATCATGCGCGCCTAGCCCTTCATCAGATTGACGTCTTCAACCGCGATCGAACCGCGGTTGCGGAAATACACCACCAGCACGGCGAGGCCGATCGCGGCCTCGGCTGCCGCCACCGTCAACACCAGCAGCGCGAACACCTGGCCGACGATGTCGCCGAGGAAGGTCGAGAACGCCACAAGGTTGATGTTGACCGAGAGCAGGATCAGCTCGATCGACATCAGGATGACGATGATATTCTTGCGGTTGAGGAAGATGCCGAGGATCCCGAGGGTGAACAGGATCGCAGCGACTGCCAGATAGTGCCCTAGCCCGATGGTCATTTCACCCACTCCGCCGCATCGGCATCCTGCAGGCCCTGCCCCGACGCCACCTTGCGCATCGCCATCGCCATTTCCGGCGTGCGCGCGTTCTGCACGTTGATGTTCTGCCGCTTGACGTTTGCCTTGTGGCGCAGCGTCAGCACGATGGCGCCGATCATCGCGACCAGCAGCACCATGCCGGCGAGCTGGAAGTAATGGATGTACTTCGTGTAGAGCACGAGGCCGAGCGCCTCGGTGTTGCTGACATTGGTCGGGATCGCCGCCGTGATCGTCTTGGTGACCTGCGGGTTGATCACCCAGGCGCCGACCACCAGCAGCAGCTCGAACAGGAAGATGCCGCCGATCACGATACCGATCGGCAGGTACTGGATGAAGCCCTCGCGCAGTTCGACGAAGTCGACGTCGAGCATCATGATCACGAACAGGAACAGCACCGCGACGGCGCCGACATAGACCACGATCAGCATCATCCCGAGGAACTCGGCACCCATCAGGATGAACAGCCCGGCCGCGTTGACGAAGGCCAGAATCAGGAACAGCACGGAGTGCACGGGATTGCGCGAGACAATCACCATGACCGCCGAGGCCACGCAGACCGCGGCGAACAGATAGAAGAACAGCGCCGGAAGGATCATGCCCTCACCTCACCGGTACGGCGCGTCGAGCGCGATCGACTTCGCAATCTCGCGCTCCCAGCGGTCGCCGTTGGCGAGCAGCTTGGCCTTGTCATAATAGAGTTCCTCGCGGGTCTCGGTCGCGAATTCGAAATTCGGTCCCTCGACGATGGCGTCGACCGGGCATGCCTCCTGGCACAGCCCGCAATAAATGCACTTCACCATGTCGATGTCGTAACGCACCGTGCGGCGGGTGCCGTCGTTGCGGCGCGGGCCGGCCTCGATCGTGATCGCCTGCGCCGGGCAGATCGCCTCGCACAGCTTGCAGGCGATGCAGCGCTCCTCGCCGTTCGGATAGCGGCGCAGCGCGTGCTCGCCGCGGAAGCGCGGCGAGATCGGGCCCTTCTCGAACGGATAATTCAGCGTCGGCTTCGGCTGGAAGAAATAGCGCATCGCCAGGAAGAACGCCGAGACGAATTCCGAGAGCAGAAGCGAGCGGGCTGTTGCGTTGACATTGACACTCATGACGGCCTCACTTCGGCGCGATGCCGGCGAACTGCAGCACCCCGGCCACGATCACCACCATCGCCAGCGACAGCGGCAGGAACACCTTCCAGCCGAGCCGCATCAGTTGATCGTAGCGGTAGCGCGGCACGATCGCCTTCGCCATCGCGAACATGAAGAACATGAAGAACACCTTGAGGGCGAACCAGACGATGCCCGGAATCCAGGTGAACGGCGGCAAATTGACCGGCGGCAGCCAGCCGCCCAGGAACAGGATCGACGCCAGCGCGCACATCGTGGTGATCGCGACGTACTCGCCGAGCATGAACAGCAGATACGGGGTCGAGCCGTATTCGGTCATGAAGCCGGCGACCAGTTCGGATTCAGCTTCGACCAGGTCGAACGGCGGACGGTTGGTTTCCGCCAGCGCCGAGACGTAGAACACCACGAACATCGGGAACAGCGGCCACACATACCAGTTCAGGATGGTGAGCTGCGGCAGGCCGATCAGGTGCGCGAGCCCGCGGGTGTTCTGGGCCTCGACCACCGCCGACAGGTTCAGCGAGCCGACGCAGAGCAGCACGGTGATGATCACGAAGCCGATCGAGACTTCGTAGGACACCATCTGCGCCGCCGAGCGCAGCGCGGCCAGGAACGGGTACTTCGAGTTCGACGACCAGCCGGCCATGATGATGCCGTAGATCGACAGCGATGAGATCGCGAAGATGTAGAGAATGCCGACATTGATGTCGGAGATCACCCAGCCGATATCAAACGGGATCACGGCCCAGGCGGCCAGCGCCAGGATGCACGAGACCAAGGGCGCCAGCAGGAACACGCCCTTGTTGGAGCCGGACGGAATCACCGGCTCCTTCAGCACGAACTTCAGCAGGTCGGCGAAGGATTGCAGCAAGCCGAACGGGCCGACCACGTTGGGGCCGCGGCGGATCTGCACCGCCGCCCATATCTTGCGGTCGGCGAGCAGGATGTAGGCGATCGCGATCAGCAGCACGACGAGCAGCAACAGGCTCTCCGCGACCATGATGATCAGCGGCCAGAGGAAGCCGGTCCAGAACGAGCTTGCGAAGGATTCAGCCATCAGGTCACGCTCACTCCGCTGCCGTCAGCATTCGGCCCGACGCCAGGCGCGAGCATTCCGCCATCACGGCAGAGGCCCGCGCGATCGGGTTGGTCAGATAGAAATCCTCGACGGTCGGCTTGAATGCCGCCTTGTCGACGCTGCCGCCCTTGCCGGCCAGCGCCTTGACGTCATCGGCCTTGCCGGCCTCGATCTGGTCGAGCCGCATCAGGTGCGGATAGGTCTTGAACATCGCCTGGCGCAGCGCCTGCAGCGAGTCGAACGGCAGCTTCTTGCCGAGCACGTCGGACAGCGCGCGGATGATCGCCCAGTCCTCGCGGGCTTCACCGGGCGGGAATGCCGCACGGTTGGCGATCTGGGCCCGGCCCTCGGTGTTGACGTAGATGCCGGACTTCTCAGTATAGGCCGCGCCCGGCAGGATCACGTCGGCGCGATGCGCGCCCTTGTCGCCATGGGTGCCGATATAGACGACGAAGGTACCATCCGGCACCTTGATCTCGTCGGCGCCGAGCAGGAACAGCACGTCGAGCGTGCCGAAGGTCGTCATCTGCGCCGTGGTCAGGCCGCCGGCCGCCGGCGAGAAGCCGATATCGAGCGCGCCGGCGCGCGAGGCGGTGTCTTGCAGCACGGCAAAGCCGTTCCAGCCGTCCTTCAGCGCACCGACGTCGACGGCGAGCTTGGCCGCCTGTGCCAGCACCGCCGCGCCGTCATGCCTGGTGTAGGCGCCGGCGCCGACCAGGATGATCGGGTTCTTGGCGTTCTTCAGCACATCGGCAAAGGAGTGCTTGCCGGCCGCAAGATCGGCCAGCGTGTCAGTGCCCGCGCCGAGGTACTCGTGCTCATAGGTGAAATCGGCCTTGGCGCCGATCATGCCGACCTTGAGGCCGCCGGTGCGCCAGCGCTTGCGGATCCGCGCGTTCAGCACGGCAGCTTCCTTGCGCGGATGCGAGCCGATGATCAGGATCGCGTCGGCCTGGTCGATGCCGGCAATGGTCGGATTGAAGATGTAGGAGCCGCGGCCCGCCTTGGCGTCGAACGCGTCGCCGCCCTGCACTGCCAGGTTGACCGACCCGAACTTCGCGAGCAGCTCCTTCAGCGCATACATTTCGTCGACCGCGGCGAGATCGCCGGCGATCGCGCCGATCCGCTTGCCGTCGGTGCGGCCGGCCTTGGCGGCGATGGCGGCAAAGGCTTCCTGCCAGGTCGCCGGCCTGAGCTGACCGTTCTCGCGCACATAGGGCCGGTCGAGGCGCTGCGTGCGCAGGCCGTCGACGACGTGCCGGGTCTTGTCGGAGATCCACTCCTCGTTAACAGCCTCGTTGATGCGCGGCAGGATGCGCATCACCTCGCGGCCGCGGGTGTCGACCCGGATCGCCGAGCCGACGCCGTCCATGACGTCGACCGACTGGGTCTTGCCGAGCTCCCAGGGGCGCGCCGCGAAGGCATAGGGCTTCGAGGTCAGCGCGCCGACCGGGCAGATGTCGACGAGATTACCCTGCAGCTCCGAGCTCAGCGCCTGCTCCAGATAGGTCGTGATCTCCATGTCTTCGCCGCGGCCGGTCGCGCCCATTTCCGGCGCACCGCAGACTTCGGCGGAGAAGCGGACGCAGCGCGTGCACTGGATGCAGCGGTTCATCGAGGTCTTGACCAGCGCGCCGAGATACTTGTCCTCGACCGCGCGCTTGTTCTCGGCGAAACGGCTGGTGTCGACGCCGTAGCCCATCGCCTGGTCCTGCAGGTCGCACTCGCCGCCCTGGTCGCAGATCGGGCAGTCCAGCGGATGGTTGATCAGCAGGAATTCCATCACGCCTTCGCGCGCCTTCTTGACCATCGGCGAACGGGTCGAGATCTCCGGCGGCTCGCCCTTCGGGCCTGGACGGCAGTCGCGCACGGCCCAGGCGCAGCTCGCGACCGGCTTCGGGCCGCCCTTCACCTCGACCAGGCACATCCGGCAATTGCCGGCGATCGACAGCCGCTCGTGATAGCAGAATCGCGGAATCTCGGCGCCGGCCGCCTCGCACGCCTGCAGAAGCGTGTACTCCGGCGGCACATCGATCTCTTTGCCATCGACGATGATCTTGCTCATGTCTCTTCTCTACTCCGCCGCGACCATATGGACGGGATCACGAACGCCCTGATCGTCGAGATCGGCCTTGTGCGAATACTGATCGATGCGCTCTTCGATCTCGTGACGGAAGTGCGCAATCAGACCCTGGATCGGCCACGCCGCGGCATCGCCGAGCGCGCAGATGGTATGACCCTCGACCTGCTTGGTGACCTCCAGCAGCATGTCGATCTCGCGCTTGTGGGCGCGGCCCTCGGCCATGCGGGTCAGCACACGCCACATCCAGCCGGTGCCCTCGCGGCACGGCGTGCACTGGCCGCAGCTCTCATGCTTGTAGAAGTAGGAGATACGCGCGATCGCCCGGATCAGGTCGGTCGACTTGTCCATCACGATCACGGCTGCGGTGCCGAGGCCCGAGCGCAGCTTGCTCAGGCTGTCGAAATCCATCGGCGTGTCGATGATCTGCTCGGCCGGCACCATGCGCACCGACGAGCCGCCGGGGATGACGGCCTTCAGATTGTCCCAGCCGCCGCGGATGCCGCCGCAATGCTTCTCGATCAACTCGCGGAACGGAATCCCCATCGCCTCTTCGACATTGCAGGGCCGCTCGACATGACCGGAGATGCAGAACAGCTTGGTGCCGACATTGTTCGGGCGGCCGATGCCGGCGAACCAGGCGGCGCCGCGGCGCAGGATGTCGGGCGCAACCGCAATCGACTCGACGTTGTTGACGGTGGTCGGGCAGCCATAGAGGCCGACATTGGCCGGGAACGGCGGCTTCAGCCGCGGCTGGCCCTTCTTGCCCTCGAGGCTCTCGAGCAGCGCGGTCTCCTCGCCGCAGATATAGGCGCCGGCGCCATGCGCGACATAGATGTCGAACGGCCAGCCGTTGATGTTGTCCTTGCCGACCAGTTTGGCGTCATAGGCCTGATCGATCGCCGCCTGCAGCCGCTCGCGCTCACGAATGAACTCGCCGCGGATGTAGACGTAGCAGGCATGCGCGCCCATCGCGAAGCTCGCGAGCAGGCAGCCCTCGACCAGCAGATGCGGATCGTGCCGCATGATCTCGCGGTCCTTGCAGGTGCCGGGCTCGGACTCGTCCGCGTTGACGACGAGGTAGCTCGGACGGCCGTCCTTGGATTCCTTGGGCATGAAGGACCACTTCATGCCGGTCGGGAAACCTGCGCCGCCGCGGCCGCGCAGGCCCGAGGCCTTCATCTCGTTGATGATCCAGTCGCGGCCCTTGTCGATGATCCCCTTGGTGCCATCCCAGGCGCCTCTGCGGCGCGCGCCCTCGAGGCCCCAATCATGGAGGCCGTAGAGGTTCTTGAAGATGCGGTCCTTGTCGTCGAGCATGCTCAAAACTTTCCGAACATCACCGATTGGCTTGCGAATATGCGAGCCCGGCAGCGCAGCCGCCGAACACGATGGCCCACAACAGGCTGGATTCCAGCGTGGCGCTCAGGCCATAACGTTGCAGCAGGAACATGAAGCCGGCCGCGACAGCGGTGTGCAGCGCGATCGTGCGCCAGGCCTTCATCGCAGCGCCCCTTCCCGCCTTATTTTCCTGCCCGATTGCCTGCACCTGAAAGCCTCGCATCAGGTGGTTTCCTTCAGTGTCGTCGGGCCGCCTGCGGGCGCCGAGAACTGACGGTCGATCTGCGGACCCGGCTTCGGCGGATTGCCGGCGGCGAAGCCATCGAGCACCTTGCCGAAGCTTTCCTTGGTCAGGTCCTCATAGGTGTCCTTCCAGATCAGCACCATCGGCGCGTTCACGCAGGCCCCCAGGCACTCGACCTCTTCCCAGGAGAAGTTGCCGTCCTTCGACAGCTGGAAGGGATCGTGATGGATGCGATGCTGGCAGACCTCGATCAGATCGGCGGCGCCGCGCAGCCGGCACGGCGTGGTGCCGCAGACCTGGACATGCGCCTTCTTGCCGACTGGCGAGAGCTGGAACATGGTGTAGAAGGTCGCGATCTCCAGCATGCGGATATGCGGCATCTCGAGCAGGTCGGCGACGGCACGGATCGCCGCTTCCGAAACCCAGCCGTCATGCTGCTCCTGCACGCGCCACAGAATCGCGATCGCAGCCGAGGCCTGACGGCCCGGCGGATATTTCTCGATCTGCTTCTTGGCCCAGGCGAGATTCTCGTCCGTGAACGTGAAGCTCGCGGGCTGCAATTCCTTCGGGGCAAGGCGGCGGACGGACATCGATCAAACTCTCATTGCGCGCGGTTCGGATGCGGACATCGTCACCGGTCGACCTCGCCGAACACGATGTCCAGCGAGCCAAGGATGGCGGAAACGTCGGCCAGCAGATGGCCCTTGCAGATGTGATCCATCGCCTGCAGATGGGCGAAGCCCGGCGCGCGGATCTTGCACTTGTAAGGCTTGTTGGTGCCGTCGGCGACGAGATAGACGCCGAACTCGCCCTTCGGGGCCTCGACCGCGGCGTAAATCTCGCCGGCCGGCACGTGCACACCTTCGGTGTAGAGCTTGAAGTGATGTATCAGCGCTTCCATCGAGCGCTTCATCTCGCCGCGGCGCGGCGGCGCGATCTTGTTGTCCTCGACCACGACCGGGCCCTGCCCGTCGGGCGCCTTCAGCTTCTGGACGCACTGCTTCATGATGCGCACCGACTGGCGCATCTCTTCCATGCGGATCAGGTAGCGGTCGAAGCAGTCGCCGTTCTTGCCGATCGGAATGTCGAAATCCATCTCGGCGTAGCACTCATAGGGCTGCGACTTGCGCAGGTCCCATGCCGCGCCCGAGCCGCGCACCATCACGCCGGAGAAGCCCCACTCCCAGGCCTCCTTCAGCGGCACCACGCCGATGTCGACGTTGCGCTGCTTGAAGATGCGGTTGCCGGTCAGCAGCCGATCGAGGTCGTCGACCACCTTGAGGAACGGATCGCACCACGCATCGATATCGTCGATCAGCTTCGGCGGCAGGTCCTGGTGCACGCCGCCGACGCGGAAGAACGCCGCGTGCATGCGCGAGCCCGAAGCGCGCTCGTAGAACACCATCAGCTTTTCGCGCTCTTCAAAACCCCACAACGGCGGGGTCAGCGCGCCGACGTCCATCGCCTGCGTGGTGACGTTGAGCAGATGCGACAGGATGCGGCCGATCTCGCAATAGAGCACGCGGATCAGCTGGCCGCGGCGCGGCACCGTGATGCCGAGCAGCTTCTCCGCCGCGAGGCAGAACGCATGCTCCTGGTTCATCGGCGCGACGTAGTCGAGGCGATCGAAATACGGAATCGCCTGCAGATAGGTCTTGTGCTCGATCAGCTTCTCGGTGCCGCGGTGAAGCAGGCCGATATGCGGATCGACACGCTCGACGACTTCGCCGTCGAGCTCCAGCACGAGGCGAAGCACGCCGTGCGCCGCCGGATGCTGCGGGCCGAAATTGATGGTGAAGTTACGAAGATTTTGCGGCTGCTCGTTCATGGCTTCGGCTCCGCCTTGGCCTTCTCGTCACCGGGAAGCGGATAGTCCGCGCCTTCCCAGGGCGAAAGGAAATCGAACTTGCGGAATTCCTGGTTGAGCCGGACCGGCTCGTACAGCACCCGCTTCTCCTGGTCGTCATAGCGAACCTCGACGAAGCCGGTGAGCGGGAAATCCTTGCGCAGCGGATGGCCGTCGAAGCCGTAATCCGTCAGCAGGCGGCGCATGTCCGGATGCCCGGTGAAGATCACGCCATAGAGATCGTAGGTCTCGCGCTCGAACCAGTCGGCGCCCGGGAAGACGCCGATGATCGACGG